>NZ_LUAW01000025.1 GCF_001605895.1 Acinetobacter pragensis | reverse complement strand
ACAGAAATTCATTGTAATTCCACGTCCAAAATTGTGCATTGATTTGAGGCGGCAATTCTGTGTGCAGTTCATCGCAAGGCGCATTGACAAAAAGCACAGCGCCTGTCAGATAGTCCTGCTGCCGAAGAACAACTTCACTTCGTGGATCCATATTTGTTGCTCCTAAGTAAAAACGAAGCCCAGGCAATGCTGGGCAGCGTACATACTGAAATGAAATTATTWSKKCCAAAGTAAAACTGTTCATAAAATATTCAATGCCTGCGCTGATGTTGTTGCTTTTGTTGTCCTGCTCTGCGCCGGCAATATTTTTGCTTTCCCAATAGCCGTAAGTATAAGCCAAAGAAGCATTGCTGCTGTGGCCTAAGAAAGCGGCTTCATTCAGCGGGCCATTTTTTGCATTGACCGGATTGAAATACAGCGTGCCTTTTACATCGAAAGCGCCTGAGCTGTCAGTGATGTCATCATCATAGTCAAAATAGGTAAATCCGCCATCAATTTGACCATTGTAGGCAAAACTTGAAGATGCAATTAACGTGAGGCCCAAAGCCAGTAATGTTTTTTCATAAACTTCCCCAAAACATTGTTGTTGTAAAAAAAATGTCATAATTTTTATTAAGTGATTGTATTGTTTATATTTTATGCTTTAATGTAAAATTAAACCGTCAAAAAAATGCGGCTGAATTTGCGCAAACGGTCTGTGATATAATTGCCACCTATTTAAAGCCCAATTTTTGTTTGAGAGTATTTCACGTGGAAATTAATCCTTATCTATTACAGCTAAAAGACTTAAACGACCGTGGTCAAACACTACGGGGGTATCTTTGACTACGATCTGAAGAAAGAGCGTTTAGAAGAGGTTCTGCGTGAACTGGAAGATCCTGCTATTTGGAATGACCAAGCGCGCGCGCAGGCGATGGCTAAAGAAAAAGGCGAACTTGAAAATGTACTGAACGTACTTGAAGGTTTGTCAGCCCAGCTGGAAGATGCTCAGGCTTTACTGGATTTGGCGGTTGAAGCTGATGACGAAAGCTTATTGGCCGATGTTCAGGCTGAATTGGATACAGCGGAAGCTGAGCTGGCGAAACTCGAATTCCGCCGCATGTTCAGCAACCCGATGGATCCGAATCCCTGCTATGTGGAAATTCAAGCGGGTTCTGGCGGCACAGAAGCGCAGGACTGGGCGTCTATGCTGCTGCGCATGTATTTGCGCTGGATCGAGCGTCATGGCTTCAAAGCCGAAGTGATGGAAGAGTCTGACGGCGATGTAGCGGGCATTAAATCTGCAACCATCCGTGTAGAAGGTGAGTATGCCTATGGCTGGCTGCGCACAGAATCCGGCGTGCACCGTTTAGTGCGCAAGTCGCCTTTTGACTCAGGCAACCGCCGCCACACCTCGTTCTCTGCGGTATTTGTATCGCCTGAGGTGGATGACAATATTGAAATTGACATTAACCCTGCCGATGTCCGTACAGATACTTACCGTGCATCGGGTGCGGGCGGCCAGCACATTAACAAAACCGACTCCGCTGTGCGTTTAACGCATGCGCCAACTGGTATTGTAGTGGCATGTCAGAACCAGCGTTCGCAGCACGCCAACCGTGACCATGCGTGGAAGCAATTGCGTGCAAAACTCTATGAACGTGAAATGCAGATCCGCAATGATGCCGCCAAAGCGCTGGAGGATACCAAGTCAGATATTGGCTGGGGCAGTCAAATCCGCTCTTATGTTTTAGATGATTCGCGCATTAAGGATTTGCGCACCAATGTCGAAAGCTCAAATACCGGCGCGGTTTTGGATGGCGACCTGGATAAATTTATTGAGGCCAGCCTAAAGCAAGGCCTTTAATTAAATTTATTTAAAAAACAAAGCTCTTGAAAGCATTTTTCGATATATCTAAAAAAATCGATATTAAAATCGAAAAAATGCGATATATTGTATTCAGATGCTGAATAGGGCTTTGCGCTGTTTCTTTCATTTGTTAATTAAACCTGTCTGAATTATGGATATCGATTTAATTTTTAAAGCTTTGGCAAATCCGACTCGCCGGCAGATTTTAGAATGGCTTAAAAACCCCAATCAATTTTTGTCAGAAGAGCAATGCGGCGGCTTTAATCGCGGTGTGTGCGCAGGGAATATCGAGAAACTCGGTAATGTCTCTCAATCCACCATGTCAAATCATTTGTCTGTGCTGCAGCAGGCGGGTCTGATTCAAGCCGAAAAATATGGCCAATGGTCTTATTTTTCCCGCAACGAAGCGCTTATTCAGCAATATATTGATTACTTGCAAAACTCACTTTAAATCATCAGTGAGGGAAGAGACGAATATGGCTGAACTGAATTCTCCTTTAATTTTAGGTGACTTGCACCTGAAAAACCGTGTGGTGATGGCGCCATTGACCCGCAGCCGCGCAACCGATGACCGTGTGCCGACACCGATGATGGCAGAGCATTATGCGCAGCGCGCCAGTGCGGGCTTAATTATTTCTGAAGCCACAGTTATTTCTGAAGAAGCCAATGGCTATTTGAATACGCCGGGACTATTTACGGATGCTCAGGTTGAAGGCTGGAAAGCCGTGACTGGCGCTGTGCATGAGCGCGGCGGGTTGATTGTCGCGCAGCTGTGGCATGTCGGCCGCGTATCTCATCCAGATTTATTGCAGGGAGAAACGCCTGTTTCTGCCAGCAATGTTCAGCAGGCGGGGCAGGTCAGCCTATTGCGTCCAAAACGTGATTATGTGGTGCCGCGCGCTTTAGAAATTGCGGAAATTAAAGCGATTGTTGAGCAGTTTAAACAGGCCGCCATTCGGGCCAAAGACGCCGGATTTGACGGAGTTGAATTGCATGCGGCCAACGGCTATCTGATTGATCAGTTTTTACAGAGCTCAACCAATCATCGTGAGGATGAATACGGCGGCTCAGTCGAAAACCGGGCGCGCCTGCTGCTAGAAGTCATGGATGCTTTAATTGAGGTTTGGGGTGCGGGGCGCGTAGGTGTGCATTTGGCGCCGCGCGGCGATGAGCACGATATGGGCGATAATGATCCACGTGAAACATTCGGCTATGCTTTAGAGGCGCTGGGACAGCGCAAAATCGCGTTTTTCTTCACCCGTGAATATTTGGCCGATGACAGTATCAGTGAATATCTGAAAACGCGTTCAGGCGGTGTGCCTTATATTGCCAATATGAAGCTGAGCCGTGAGGATGCTGTCAATATGCTGACTTCTGGCAGAGCCGATGCCGTATCTTTCGGGAAGGCCTATATTGCCAATCCGGACTTATTCGAACGTTTGATGCAGGATGCGCCGCTGAATGAACTGATCTTTGACAATATGATCGGGGTGCAGACGGCAGCCGGCTATATCGACTACCCGAGCCTGCAGGATCAATCCGCTCATGAGCTTGTGCAGCATTAATCCAACAGCAAACAGGCATTATCCATTAACATGTGGATAATGCTCTGATATATTCTGCCGAAGCAATCGGCATCAGGGCAAATTATTTGGCTACTCCTTTTTGGTATAACGCGGCACTTTTTCTTATTAAGCCTCTGTATCGCTCGCGCATTAAAAAGCGTGCAGACAATGATGCGCAATATCAGCAAGAATGCCTAGAGCGTTTTGGGCCGTTTCAGCCCGCTAAAAATTTGAATGCTATTTGGTTTCATGTGGTTTCTGTAGGGGAAACCAATGCTGCCCAGCCGCTGATTGAGCATTATTTAAAAGCGGGCCATGCCGTTTTAGTCACCAATACCACCAAAACCGGACAGGCGCGAGCCAAGTCGCTCTTCTTAAAAGTGCCGTATGAGCCGCTGTTTCAGGCCGTCTATTTACCTGCCGATCAGGCCTCTTTAGTCCGCCGTTTTATTCAAAAATATCAGCCGAAGATGCTGGTTTTGGTTGAAACAGAGCTTTGGCCGAATTTAATCGATCAGGCGCAGCAGCTGAATGTGCCGCGTTTGCTGATAAACGCGCGTTTGTCAGAGAAATCCGCCAAAGGCTATGGCAAAGTGTCCAGCTTGAGCCGCCCGATGCTGCAGGGGCTGAATCAAGTGCTGGTGCAGGATCAAGCCGCTTTATCCCGTTTTATAGATTTGGGCGCAGATCCCGCGCATAGCCAAGTGGTCGGCAGCATTAAATTTGATATTCATGCGCCTGCGCATTTTGTCGGGAAGGCCGCGCAGCTGAAGCAGGACTGGGCATTGGCGGGCCGGAAAATTATCACGATGGTCAGCACGCATGCGCCGGAAGAGCAAAAATTATTAACCGCGTTAAAGCCTTATTTGCAGCAGCATCCTGAATTGCTGTGCATTGTCGTGCCGCGTCATCCTGAGCGTTTTGACGAAGTGTTTGCAATGGCGGAAAAGCTTGAGTTAAGCACGCAGCGCAGAAGCCTCGGTCAAAGTATACAGCGGGATACGCAAATATATTTAGCGGACAGTATGGGCGAGCTGTGGCTGTGGCTTGCGTTAAGTCAAGCCTGTTTTGTCGGCGGTTCATTAAATGAACCGGGCGGCGGGCATAACATTTTAGAGCCGATTGCGCTGTATGTGCCGACAGTATTGGGCAAGAATTATTTTAATTTCCAAACCATTGTTGATGAGTTTGTGGCAGTCAACGGTGTAGAAATTGTTCAGGATGCAGAACAGGCTGCGCAAGTGCTGTTTGAATTGCTGGAAAATCCGCAGAAAGCGCAGGCGTTGAATGCGGCCGCGCAGCAGATTATGCAAAAAAATACCGGGTCGCTGCAAAAGCATATTCAGGTGATTGACCAGTATCTATAAGGCTGTCTAAAAATACATTTTGCTGTAAAAAATGGGAACGGCGGAGTCTTGTTATTATAGATTCATCGCTCGGAGTCCCGATGTTATTTTTGTTTTGGTAAAAGTAACAAAACCATTTGTCATCTATAAAACTGGCCAGATAGCGATTTTTTCAAAGATCCAGCATAAACTTTATATATCACATGCAGATTTGCCTCGAACGGTTGTGGATGACGTTTACGCGTATTTCACAGGAGGTAATAGAGATAATTTATGAACATTGTCCTTCTTGACCCGCGTCAAACAGAATCTGAACTTTGGAGCATCAGCGCCAAACGCCAGCTGGAGCACCTGCGCGCACATGTGGATGTACAGGCAGGTGATACACTGAAAGTCGGTGTCCGTGAAGGCAAACGCTATTTGACAGAAGTGCTTTCGGTGACTGAACAGCAGATTCAGCTGAAACCTATTGCTGAAGAGGCTATTCCTGCAAAATTGCCTGTCACTTTAATTGTCGCCATGCCGCGCCCGAAAGTGCTGCGCCGTTTAATTATGGACAGCGTCACTTTGGGGGTGGAAAAAATCATTCTGCTGCACAGTTACCGTGTAGATAAAAGCTATTGGCAAACACCGTTTCTGCAGCAGCTGCAGCATTATATTGATTTGGGTTTAGAGCAGGCCGGCGACACGGTTGCGCCAAAAATAGAACTGTACAAGCGCTTTAAGCCTTTTGTTGAGGATGTGCTCCCTTTGATGATTCATTCGGATTGCCCCGCATATGTGGCGCATCCCTATGAATTGCAGAAAATGCCGGCAGGCATCGCGCACAGCTGCACCATCATCATTGGCCCTGAAGGCGGCTTCATTCCCTATGAAATTGAGCTGCTGAAAAAAAACGGCTGCCAAGCGGTAAGCTTAGGCAGCCGTATTATCCGTACAGAGACGGTGATCCCTTATGTGCTGGGACGTTTATTTAGCGCTTGATTCAGCCGCTGCTGTTTCACCGCGGTAAATTTTCACTTCTTGAACTGGGTAAGGAATTGAAACGCCTTGGTCATTAAAGGCATGAATCACCCGTTCCTGAATTTCACTGATAGAGCCCGAAGTGGTGGTTTCAGAGGTATTTACCCACCAGCGGACAGTCAAATTGATGGAGAAGTCGGCCAGCGCGCTGACGTTCACGCTGAATCCCGGCTGGCTGAGAATAGTTGAATCTTTGTCCAAAATTTTCATAATGATGTCTTTGGCTTTCTGCACATCATCTTCGTAGCCAATGCCGACCACAAATTCACAGCGGCGGCGCGGGTACGCGGTATTGACGGTGACTGCGCTGGTATAAACCGTTGCGTTCGGAATCACAATGCGGCGTCCGTCCGGAGACCGCAGGAAGGTCGCGCGGATTTGAATGTCTTCTACTGTGCCTTCCATGCCCGAGACAATAATGTCATCGCCAATTTTAAAGGGTTCGCTCAGCAGGATTAAAATACCAGAGAGCAAGTTCTGGAAAATATCTTTAAATGCAAAACCGATGGCGACCGAACCGATCCCCAGTGCGCTCATCAGCTGACCCGGCGTAAAACCCGGAATGGCGATAACCATCGCAATCAGAAAGCCAAAAAACATAATGGCTGAACTGCCGACGCGGTTAAGCACCAGAACTAAATTTTGCTTGGTGTAGGATTTTTCAGCCAGTGTTTTACGGACAAAGAATTTGAACAGCCTTGCCAGCAGAATAAAAATCGTAAATACCACTAAAGCAATGCACAGGTAGGGAACGCGTTCCCAAAAACCATCTACAAATTTGTCGATGGTGCTGTATGCATCGTTATATTTTGCGGTATGCGCCAATACAGTCTGTGCAGTCTTTTCAGTTGCTTCTTGTAAAAGCTGGGTGGTGCCTTGGGTGACATCACTCAAAGCATTTTCTTTTTCAGCCACGTGGGTTCCGAATTGTTAAATAAATTTTGGGCTATTTTGCCTGAAATTTTGCGGAAAAATAAGAAACAAAATGCAATGAATTGATATGTTTTATGCAAACAGGCATAAGCGCTTTAAAAGTAGGCGGTGCCTTTTTGCACCATTTCTTGCGGTGTTTCCAATTCGCCGCTGCCCATCATATAAGACACAGCGCTGCCGGCCGAAAAAATGCTCAGTACCGCCAGGATGATCATCAGCCATGCCAGCAGTTTTTCCCAAAACAGGGCGGGACGCGGCGCGCCGTAGCGGTTGAAGCCTGCAGTGCCGGACGCCAGCAGCAGATACAGAATAAAAAACACGTTGATCAGTGGCAGCAGCATCAGCAGCATCATCCAGCCGGATTTGTCTAAATCGTGCAGGCGCCGCGCAGTGATGACGATATAAAAATAGATATAGAACACCAGCAGCGCGATATAGCCCAGTCCTGCCATGCCGCTCAGCATATCAATAAACTGATTGTCCAAAGTCATGGTGCCAAGATTGAAGATGCCGACCGCCAAGCTGAAAGCGATTGAAGCGAAGAAACTGATAATATTTAAAAATCCGTACCAGCCGATAAAGCTTAAACGGCCAAACCGGCCTTTGATTGACAGCGGGCGGTCTGCTGCGGAAACCGGACTGCGGGAGAAAAACGGAGAGGAATCGTGTGAATTCATGGGCTGAGCCAGTCAATAGTCAGGTGTTGGGTTGCGCCGAATGATGCGCGGTATAAAATTTCAGCGCTATTATAAAATTAAATATAAAGCCAAAGACAGTGTTATTGAACGGTTCAGATACGGAAATTAGACAGGAAACGGTTGAATTTTGCCCCAACCCTATGTTTTAAATAGAATGATTAAAATACGACCAAAGCATCATTGATGCGCTCGAAAATTAACCGCCATACTGGCGCAATGCAGAAATATAAAACCAAAAACGTGGCATGCATCTCGTGATGAGGTGAAAAAAATCAAGGAAGTACCATTATGAATGAAATCTATCCTGTACCTGAAAGCTTTAAAAAAACCGCCCGTATTTCGGAGTCAGAATACTTCGAGCGCTATCAGCAGTCTGTCGAGCAGCCGGATGAATTCTGGGCGGAGCAGGCGCGTAAAATTGATTGGATTAAGCCCTTTACACAAGTTAAAAATACCAATTTCGACAAAGACAATTTTAAAATTGAATGGTTTGCCGATGGACAGCTGAATGTCAGCGCTAACTGCCTGGACCGCCATCTGAAAGAACATCCGCATAAGCCCGCGATTATCTGGGAGGGTGATCATCCTTCACGCCATAAAATTATGTCTTTTGAAGAATTGCATGATGAAACCTGCCGTTTTGCCAATGTGCTGAAAAAGCATGGCGTCGGTAAAGGCGACCGTGTCGTGATGTATATGCCGATGGTGCCGGAAGCCGCGATTGCCATGCTGGCCTGTACCCGAATCGGCGCAGTGCATTGCGTGGTATTCGGCGGGTTTTCGCCGGATTCATTGGCCAGCCGGATCGATGACAGCCAAGCCAAGGTGGTGATTACCGCGGATTGCGGCATGCGCGGCGGCAAGCCGATTCCGCTGAAAGAAAATGTTGATACGGCTTTGAAGATTCAGGGTACAGATTCGGTACAGCATGTGATTGTCGTGCACCGTACCGGCAATTCCATAGAGATGAAGCCTGAGCGTGACTTGTGGTACCACATGGAAATCATGTCTGTGAACGACATTTGCCCGCCAGAACCGATGAATGCGGAAGATCCGCTGTTTATTCTGTATACATCAGGCTCGACGGGCAAGCCGAAAGGCGTGCTGCATACCACAGGCGGCTATTTGACCTATGTCAACTGCACGTTCCGTGAAGTTTTTGACTTAAAGCAAGATGATGTGTTCTGGTGTACGGCGGATGTCGGCTGGATCACAGGCCATTCTTATGTGCTGTACGGGCCTTTGTCTAACGGCACCACGACGGTGATGTTTGAAGGGGTGCCGCAATATCCGTCTTGGGCGCGCACAGGCCATATTGTCGACAAGCACAACATCACGATTCTGTATACCGCGCCGACGGCGATTCGTGCAATGATGCGCGAAGGGGATACCTTTGTCCGGGAAAGTGACCGCAGCAGCCTGCGCCTGCTGGGTTCAGTCGGGGAACCGATTAATCCTGAAGCATGGAACTGGTATTACACCGTGGTGGGGGAAAGCCGCTGTCCAATTGTAGACACATGGTGGCAGACGGAAACCGGCGGCCACATGATCACCCCGCTGCCTGGCGCGACGGCGTTGAAGCCGGGTTCTGCCACCCGACCATTTTTTGGCGTGCAGCCTGCGGTGGTCGATGCGGACGGCAAAGAGCTGGACGGCGCTGTAGAAGGCAATCTGGTGATTAAGGATTCATGGCCGGGGCAGATGCGGACGATTTGGGGCGATCCAGAGCGTTTTATTGAAGCGTATTTTTCAACCTATCCGGGCACTTATTTTACAGGGGATGGGGTCCGGCGTGATGCGGACGGTTATTACTGGATTACGGGCCGGGTTGATGATGTGCTGAATGTTTCTGGCCACCGTTTGGGCACCGCTGAAATTGAAAGCGCGTTGGTTGCGCACGAGCTGGTGGCGGAGTCGGCTGTGGTTGGCATGCCGCATGAAATTAAAGGACAGGGGATTTGCGCCTTTGTCACTTTGCAGGCGGGCACTGCGGAGTCTGAAGAGTTGCGTGAGGAGCTGGTGGCTTGGGTACGCAAGATTTTAGGTCCAGTGGCGACACCGGATGCCTTGTATTGGGCGCCGGCGCTGCCAAAAACCCGTTCAGGTAAAATCATGCGCCGCATTTTGCGTAAAATCGCGGCCAATGAACTGGATACTCTCGGAGATACCTCGACCTTGGCTGAACCGCAAGTGGTGGACAGCTTAATTGCCACAGTATATCCAAAAGAATAAACCGTCCTCCTAGAAATGCCGCATGCACTGTTCAGGCGGCATTTTTATTTTAGGAATAAGCACAGCAGGCATTCAGATATGCCTTGCCGGCAGGCTCTGCTAAGCTCAAAAAATACAAATAAAATCAGATGAAATTATGAATGCTCCTACGTCATTGACCGCAGATCCGCTGGCGATAGCCCAGCAGCTGGCAGAAAACTTTGCGCAAACTGCGGCAGCGCGCGACAAGCAAGGCGGAAATCCGAAGCAGGAACGTGATCTGATCCGCCAAAGCGGGCTGCTGGGGCTATCTATTCCAGCTTCATTTGGCGGACAGGGAGCAGACTGGAGCACCATTTTCAAAACCGTGCAGATTATTGCCCGCGTGGACAGCTCATTGGCGCATGTCTATGGCTTTCATCACCTGCTGATCGCCACAGTGCAGCTGTTTTCGCAGCCGGAACAATACGGAAAGTGGTTTCAGCAAACAGTTGAAGAGCAGCTGTTCTGGGGCAATACCCTGAACCCGTTGGACCGCCGTACAACCGCTGCGGCCGTGTCTGATGACGCGTATATCTTCCACGGCGATAAAAGCTTCTGTTCAGGCTCGATGGACTCGGACATTTTGCTGTGCTCTGGATTTAACGATGCTGGAAAACTGCTGATTGGCGTAATTCCGACAGCGCGTGAAGGGGTCAGCTTTTTAGGCGACTGGAACAATATGGGGCAGCGGCAAACCGACAGCGGAACCAGTCATTTTGAACAGGTGAAAATTCACAAAGATGAATTGCTGCTGAATCCTGGGCCTTTAAGCACGCCATACTCCAGCTTGCGGCCGCTAATTGCGCAGCTGACTTTTGTGCATCTGTTTTTGGGCGTTGCTGAAGGCGCCTATCAAACCGCAGTTGATACGGTGAAAACTCAAAAGGCCTGGTCGAAATCTTTAGCTGAAAAAGCTGCGAATGACCCGTTCACGCAAAAGCATTTTGCAGATTTTTATGTGCAGCTGGAAAGTGTCCGCCTGCTGGCGCAAAAAGCGGTTCAGGCCTTGCAGCGCGCTTGGGAGATTGGCGAAGCCTTAACAGCTGAACAGCGCGGCGAAGTGTCAATTGCCATCGCTGCAGCGAAGATTGCGTCAACCAGCGCATCTTTAAATATTACTCAAAATATTTTCCAAGTCATGGGCGCGCGGGCGACCACGGCCGAACTGAATCTCGACCGCTTTTGGCGCAATGTGCGCACACAGACGCTGCATGATCCTGTGGATTATAAATATCAGGAAATTGGAGAGTGGGTGCTGACCGGTAAAGTGCCAGATCCGAGTTTCTATTCATAAGCTGCGGTGGGAAAACGCTTTTCAAACCAGCCATGCTGAAGAGGAGGCGACTGCTCACTTTTTTTAGCGCGTTCATGGCTGAGCTTTGCTGGCTTCAATCGAACCATCATGCTTCATTGCTGGCTACGGTTTCTGCAAAATTGAAACCAGCCCCCGTCAAATAAACCCGTGGGGGCAAAGCGCCTGAATGTAAAACTTGCTATTTACCGGCAGCTGGCAAATGCATTGCAGAGTTCGGTGCAGGTTTAGATGAAGCTACAATGCACTTTTCCGGAAATACGTGCGCGCCTTATTAGATAGGCTGCATGCCTCAAATAGCTGGCTGCTTTTATTGCCAGAGATCTGCCAGATTTAACGCTGATGAATGTTTTCTAAAGTATCCACCAGAGTTCGGGTCATTTGATCGATCTCATAATTGACGCGGTCACCGGCCTGAACCGATTTCCAAGTCGTAAGGCGAAGTGTCTCAGGAATTAAATCGATTGAGATTTCCTGCGCTGCACGGTCAACACGATTGACCGTGAGGCTGCAGCCATTCAGGCCAATAAAGCCTTTTAAAAAGAAATATTTAATATTGCCGTTTGGAATATGCAGATCGATATGCAATGTTTCGCCTGAGCGCGTCAGATTTTTGACACTGGCTGTGCCTTCAATGTGTCCGTACAGGTTGTGTCCGCCGTTTTCTGCGCCGACTTTAGCCGAGCGTTCAATATTGACTTCATCCCCTGTTTTCAGGCCGCCCAGTGTGGTCAGGCTCAGGGTCAAGTCTGACACGTCAAAATGCACTTGATTGGCGGGCAGATCGATATGGGTGGCTGTCAGGCAAGTGCCATTCACGGCAACGCTGGCGCCAATAAAAACGTCATGAAAAAAATCACGATCATTAGAAATGACGAGGGTGATGAAGCCTTCACCTTGGCGGATGTCTAAAATTTTTTCTAAGCCTTGCACAATGCCGGTGTACATGTGTTCCTTTCCATTCTTTTATGACAGCGTTTGTATTGTAAATTTAAAATGAATGCTCGGCTATCTTTTCAGCATATTCAGAATAGATGATTTTTTGACAATAAAATGAAAAAAGCCGCACTGTAAAGGCAATTTAGATAGCCCCGCTGCGAGGTTTGGCAAATTGATGCCTGCTCTGTGAAGCGGATGGAACCGTGAATCAAGCATCTGCTGCTGTAGGCGGACGCTTTTATTTTTTCATGAGTAATTGAGGGTATAGCTTTTAAGCGCAGTAGCATAAATTTCTCTTTTGGATTCACTCAATAGGTTATAAAAAATGTAAATCAGGCTGATTTTGAATGGAATGGCGCATAAAAAATCCCTCCAAGCCGAGCCTTGGAGGGAAGAAACTGCAATTGCGGCTTTCCTGTTTTTATTTTAATTCATGGTTATTTAAGTGCTGTGAGCTTAACTCAAGCTGAGCCTAGGCCGATTTAGCCGGGACGCGCTGCTGCTGCGCCTCCAGTTCACGTACCAATGGCAAAACTTTTTCACCGAAATATTCGACTTCTTCAATAAAATGCAGGAAGCCAGACAGAATCAGATCAACACCGACATTTTTCAATTCCACAATCCGTTCGGCAATTTGCAGCGGTGTGCCAATCAAGTTGGTGCGGAAACCATCGTTATATTGCACCAGATCTGCAAAGGTTGATTTCGCCCAGTTACCTTCACCCTCTGCCGTGGCGGCGCCTGCTTCACGGGTCGCATCGCCAAAGGCATGCACCGCTTCCGTATTGGCTTTGTCTATAATTTCCTGCAGCACGGCTTGCGCTTCTTTTTCGGTATCTCGGGCAATGATAAAAGCATTCACGCCAATTTTGACCTGATGGTCGTTGGCCTTAGCCTTTTCGCGGATATCCTCAATCTGCTTTTTCAGTTCTTCAGGCGTATTGCCATTGGTGAAATACCAGTCCGATACCCGGGATGCCATGTCGCGGGCCGCGCGGGAACTGCCGCCTTGGAAAATTTCGATATGCGGTTTTTGCAATGGCTTAGGACTGAGTGTGTAGTCTTTAAACTGGTAATATTTTCCATCAAAACTGTAATTATCCTGTGTCCAGACCCCTTTTAAGCTGCAGATGAATTCTTCCGAGCGGGCATAGCGCTGGTCATGTTCGGGCCATTCTTCACCAATGGCGTCGAATTCGCCGCGGAACCAGCCGCTGACCACATTAATCGCAATGCGGCCATTGGTCAGATGGTCAATTGTTGCCAGCTGCTTCGCGGCCAGCGCCGGTTTCCAAGGGCCAGGCAAAATCGCAGCAATGACTTTCAGCCGTTCTGTTTTGGCTAAAATGCCGTGGCTGAAACTGACCGATTCATGCTGATTTTCAGCATTGTAGCCTGCGGTAAAGCGGATTTGCGTTAAGGCATAATCAAAACCGTTTTGTTCTGCGGTCTGCGCTAAACGCACATTGTAGTCATAGCTCCAGTCGGTGCGCTGCTCAATATTGCTGACCACGAGGCCGCCGCTGACATTTGGCACCCAATAGGCAAAGGTGATATTGCGGTCTTGCTGTGACATGGCTGTACCCTCCGGATTCTTATAAAAGTTAAGCCACTTGCGTTTTCGGTTTTTTGCTGTGCAGGCGCGCTTCGGCGGCATCGAGGCTTGGCACGGCAGCAGACGGCAGCACTTCCTCTTGCTCAATTTGCTTATTGATGCCTAAGTTCTGATTGGCCTGCTGTGATTTTTCCTTCACAGCTTCAGCACGCTGGCCTTTGGCAGGCGCCCATTCCACTACAGGCAGTGCGCGTGCAACAGCCAGCGTAATGCGGTCACGGAGCAGTTCACTGTGAATGGTATATTCAGGGGTAAAGTCTTTGTCGGTGGCATACACGCCAATTGGCAGGGTCTGCGCTTGGAAAAAGCTGAACAGCGGGCGCAATTGATGTTCAAGCACCAGCGCATGGCGTTCTGAGCCGCCAGAAGCCGCCAAAAGCACAGGCACATCGACCAAAGCGGTCTGTTCTACAAAATCAAAAAAATGCTTGAATAGGCCCGTAAAGGACGCACGGTATACCGGCGTGCCGACAATCAGGGCGTCCGCGGCTTCTACTGCGGCCAGATCGTCCTGCACCCGCTGCGGCAATTGATTGCGGTAAATCGCGCCGCCCAATAAATGGCCTATTTCACTGAATTTAATGAAGTGCACATGAATCGGCGTAGCTTCGCCCAGTTCATTGATAATTGCTTGAACCAGCGCTTCAGTTTTTGAAGGGTTATTGAGTCCGCCTGATACAGCAACAATGTTCAGCGGTTTTTGTTGATTTGAATTTGACATATTTGAACCTAAAAATAGGGTTTAGCTCGGAATGCCTTGTATTAATCCTGAACCTGCTTATTCCTGTAAAATAAGCAAAAGTCTAAAAGTTATCTGTTTTAGAGATATATGAGATTATGTGAAATATTGAATAACTATTAATATCTAATTGATTGAATTTTAATTTTATATTGGATTCTGATAAGGATTTTCCATCCGCAGATAAAATTTATAAGAAAAAAAGATTTAAATTGAATAATTCATGAAATGAAGATAAACCGAATAATTTGTGCGGTAAAACCGCAAGTTCATAAAAAAATAGTTATAACTTGCATATCCTTAAAGCCTCATGTGTGGTTAGAATAGGGGCTACTGTGCACAAGATCTTTCACGCTGCTTATGAATATATTAATCGTTGATGATCATCCGCTGTTCCGTCATGCTTTAATTCAGGCTGTGCGTTACAGTTTACCGCAAGCTCAAATTCATGAGACTGCGGCAGTAAATGAATTTTATGAACGTTTGGAAAATGGCCCTGAACCGGATTTAGTCCTTTTGGATTTAAACCTGCCGGGCGCATCAGGCTTTTCTGCATTGGTCCATGTTCGTGCACAGTATCCGTCTTTACCGATTATTGTGGTCTCAGCGCATGAAGAAACCTCAATTATTCAGCGCGCCATAGCGCATGGCGCAATGGGCTATATTCCTAAGTCGGCGCATCCAAGCCATATTGGTGAAGCGATCCGCCAAGTGCTGGAAGGCGACATTTGGCTGCCGCCGAATTTGCCGGCCAACGTCAGCTTTGACCCGCGCGCAGCTGATGAAACCGCTTTGGCTGAACGTATTCAGTCACTGACACCGCAGCAGTTCCGTGTCCTGATGATGGTGGCGGAAGGCTTGCTGAATAAGCAGATTGCCTATGAATTGGATGTTTCAGAAGCGACCATTAAAGCCCATGTCACTGCAATTTTCCGTAAGCTGGGCGTTCAGAACCGTACTCAGGCAGTGCTGGCGATTAATGCGCTGAATATTGAAGAACGGAAAATGTAAGCTGAATTCAGCGGCAATAAAAAAGACCTCCTGTGAGGTCTTTTTTTGTGTGCGGGCTAAGCCGCCTAAGCGATATAGTTCTGTTTAGGCGTCAGATCAGTACAGAACAGCGGGTTTAAAGCGCACTGCAGTTCATCAATCTGTTCTTCCGTCACATAGCCTTTGGCTTTTAAATATTCCGCGACACGGTCATCGCGCAGGCTTAAGAACGCTGCGTCATAGACACCCAAGTCGACAAACAGCGCAGCGGTTTCCAAGCTGTTAAAGCGGTCTAGATACACATCATTGCCGTACATCAGAAAAATGTGGTCCTGAGCTGAATCCGCTTCGATGCCTAGGCGTTCCGCCAATTCAAAGGGTGATGTTTTAATAAACAGCAGATCGGACAGTTCATCAAACTGCGATGTATCCAGCTGGTCCTGACCGGTTTTGACTTTACCCAGCCAGGCTTTAAATACCAGCACAGCGCCGCCGCGCAACAACATGCTCCAAATTTGGTGGCGGGCGGTTTCATTCAGATCTTCAGATTCGGTTTCTAAGCGCTGCAGCAGCTTTTCTTCCTGCTGCGCTAAACGGTCAAACAGTCCTAGGCCTTGAGGCTCGTAGGCTGATGGCGCAAAAACGTCAAAATTCAGTTCATCAAAGACCTGCAGCGCTAAAGGCACGGCAGCTTGGTACAGGGTGTCCAGCGCCTGCAGGTGGGTATCGTCCAGTTTGCTGAATTTAAAGATATCCGCCCAATGAATTTCAGGCAGCAGGGCATTGGCGCCGTATTCACGGTGAAATTGCTGGGTACGGTGAATGCCATGCGGGACAGTTTCAGAAATATTCATAGTTCAACTCCGGTTGGGGCGGCAGATCAGTTTCAATATGGAAATGGAGTATGCGCTGCATATGCTGCAGCAAAACTGATCACGTCATGCACTATATGTAGGCTGGAACCAAGGTGGATAAATATACGACTAAAGTATTAAATCGTGTTGTTTATCCTAATATTTTTATTAAAAACAGCAACTTTTAAAATTGTAAGAAAGTATGCAATTGTTGGCTCTCAGTAATGGTGAACTTTTGCCATAGGAAAAGCGGATTTGATATTTTTGGCTAGTTTTCGACCTATATGCTGACGCATTTTTGGTGTGTTTTGCCTATCGCAAAAAATAAAATGCCAGTTCATGAAATTATTCTGCAGTCCAGAAATAAAAATGCCCAATTCATGTGAATGAATTGGGCATTTAAGTATTAAATTTGCTTATTTAACACTCAGAGATATATCAGCTGCCGGAGATTTTCAGGCCAGATAGCCATGAGCGGAGTGACGCCGGTTTCAGCGGTTTTCTCAGCAGCACAATGTTCAGCTCCTTCAGCTGCTGCGGCAATTCAGGGTCTGAATCTGCAGTGATCAATGCTACAGGAACATTTTCCTGACGGTTCGCTAAAATAAAATCCAAACCGACTTTGTTATTGTTCAAGTGCTGATCGACCAGCCAGACCTGAATATTTTCCTGCTGCAGCATTTCGATGGCCTGCTCAGGCTCGGTGGCTTTAAACACCTGATAGCCCCATTTGGTCAGCAGCGTCGACATGCCTTCCAGAATGGTTTCATCATTGTCCAAGCACAGAATTTTATAGGCCTTGGTTTTCAGCGGCACGGCTTGAATTGGCGCAGCCGTTACCTTCGGCGCTTCCACAATCGGCACATCAATCATAAAGCATGAGCCTTTGCCCAGTTCTGAGTACACATATACCGGATAATCCAGCAGGCTGGTCATGCGCTGCACGATCGCCAAGCCCAGCCCGAGGCCTTGTTCGCCCCAAGGGGAAGTATGGCCGCAGCGTTCAAATTCCTGGAACAGCTTAATGCGCTGCTCTTCGGCAATGCCGGGGCCTGTATCCCACACGCCGATGCGGATATGGTTCGGTTTTCCGGCGTCGCGCAGCACGCCGACCACGACACGCCCGCGGGCGGTGTAGCGCAGCGCGTTGCTGACAAAGTTTTGAATAATGCGGCGGATCCACTGCGGATCAGTGTCAATCCAGAACTGCGCATCGTGCACGCTGAATTTAATGCCGCGCTGAGCAGCAATGGATTTAAATTGCAGTTCCAGATCGCTGAGCAGATCGTGCAGCGGATAGGACTGGCGCTTCGGCTGAATAGTGCCGCCTTCTAAGCGGGCAATATCCAGCAGGGCGGACAGCATGCTTTCTGCACCGTGCAATGCGCGGTCCAGCTGCTGCAGGGTTTGACGGTCTTCATCGCTTTGCACGCTTTGTTCCAGCGCGGTGCTGAACAGCCGGGCGGCATGCATCGGCTGCAGCAGGTCATGGCTGGCTGCCGCAATAAAGCGGCTTTTTGACATGTTGGCCTTATCCGCTGCTTCTCGCGCCAGCTGCTGCTCTGACAGGGCATTGGCCAGCTGCTGGGTACGGTCCTGCACGCGGCCTTCCAATACGGCTTCATTTTCACGGAAAGCGGTAATATCGGCAAAGGTGGTGACGAAGCCGCCGCCTTCAATCGGGTTGCCGCGCATTTGAATCACACGGCCATCTTTACGGATCCGTTCAAATTCATGCGAGCTGCCGACCTGCATCCAGTGAATCCGTTTACGCACATGCTCTTCGACTGAGCCGGGGCCGCATTCGCCGCGTTCTGCGTTATAGCGGATCAAATCCGCAATTGGACAGCCGACATAAACAATATCTTTAGGATAATCAAACAATTTTAAATATTGATTATTCCATGCCACCAGACACATGTTCTCATCCACCACGCTGACGCCTTGGGTCATGTGGTCAATCATGGTCATGATCAGGTTTTGGTTAAAGCGCTGCCATTGAGAGGCTTGGTCCAAAATATTGGCGACTTGGCCTAGAGCCAAACCATTGTTCACCATAGCCGTAGTCAGCAGTGTACGCGCTGAAGCTGCGCCAATGGTGCCGGCAAGATACTGCTCGGTAAAGCGCCACCACATGCCGTTGGCGCTGCTGTTTTCATTCAGGCTGACGTTATTCTGCATGCAGAACTGCTGGAACGCACGGGTGGCTGCGCCCTCTCCGGTAATGCGTTTTGCCAGTGTTATCAGATCGCCGACTTTTAAACGCGCCACATCATGATGTAAATAATTGATGTCATTGGAGGTATTGTGAGACGGCAGCGGCTTGGTTTCATAATAGAAAAAGCTTTCGGCCTGAATTTGCTCAGCAATGCTGGGGCGGAAAATTCGAGAAACCCAAATATATAAAATAATATTCAAGCCTAGCGCCCAGACCACGCCATGCGTTAACGGATCAAAGGATTCAAAGCCCAGCAGCGCCTCGGGGCGCAGCCAGCCAATGTGAAACGGGCCATAGTTCAAAAAGTTTTGCGTATAGACCTTAAACTGTTCAGGCAGGCTGCGCAGCACGGTGGGCAGCAGCAGGGTGTAAGCCCAGAGCGCAAAGCCGGTCAGTAAGCCTGCATATACCCCTTGCTTGCTGCCGCCGCGCCAGTACAGGCCGCCAATCAGGGCAGGGGAGAACTGCGCGACTGCGCTGAACGCCAGCAGGCCAAAAACGGACAGCTGATCAATATCATTAAAAAAGTGGAAGAACAAAAATCCCAGCAGCATGACGGCCAAAATACACACGCGGCGGGTAAATTTCAGCACCAGCGGCAGGCGCTTGTCATGGCGTGACAGCAGGTTGGTGCGCCACAAGGCCGGCATGATTAAATCGTTGCTGAGCATGATGGACAGCGCAACAGAAGACACCAGCAGCATGCCGGTAGAGGCGGAAAAACCGCCTAAAAAGGCCAGCAGAGTCAGCCAGTCCTGATTATAGCTGAGCGGTAAAGACAGCACGGCAACGTCAGGAATGGCTAAATAAGCGGGCGCAGCATGCAATGCCCAGCTGGCGATCGGGATAATGGCAATAATGGTTAAAATCAGATAAACGGCAAACCAGCGCCGCGCGCCGCGGATATGCTTTTCATCCCGCAGTTCCACCACAGCCACGTGAAACTGGCGCGGCAGGCAGATGATGGCTAATGCCGCCAGCAAGGTTTGAATCCAGAAACTTTCAGGGACGCCAAACAGCTGCACATCATGAAAAGTTGAGCTGATGTCTGCGCTGATTTGATGAATGTTCTCCGGCGCTTCAAACACAAAAAAGAAAGCCACGGCCAGCAAAGCAAACAGCTTCACAAAAGATTCAAATGCCACCGCCAGCATTAAGCCGCCATGCTGCTCGGTATTGGCGATCTGCCGTGTGCCGAACATCATGGCCAGAATGGCCAAGATGCCGGTCAGGAACAGCACGCCGTTGGTGGTGCTGCTGATGCCTGTCGGCGAATCTAAAATGACCGAAGCGCTGAGCGCGATGGCCCGCAGCTGCAAAGCCAAATAAGGAATAATGGCGATGACGGCTAAAATCGTGACCAAAGACGCCAGCGGGCCGCTTTTGCCGTAACGGGCCGCCACAAAATCGGCGATGGATGAAATAGCATGATGCTGGCGGACACGGCCTAAACGGCGCCAAATGTCATAGCCCAGCGCGACAAACAGCAAAGGCCCTAAATAAATGGGCAGAAAGATGATGCCTTCGCGCACGGCTGCGCCAGTGGCGCCGTAAAACGTCCAAGAAGAGCAATAAACCCCAAGGGTTAAGCTGAACAGCAGCATGCGCCCGCGGGTGCTGAGCCTGCTGGCGTGCTTCTCGCCAAAAAAAGCGCAAATAAATAAGAGTGCGATATAGAGGGCCAGCACCCCCATGATAAGCCAGCTGTTCATATTGCCCAGAGCAGTAAAATCTTAGGCTTATGATACCCCATCCGTGTAAAGCCGTTGAAATTTGATCAAAATTTAACGACCAAAGTCTAAATTACAAAGACCCTACAAGATTGTTAACTTTAAGGGCGAAATAATTCGAATTAAAAAAATTGCGCCCATGGTTGGGTGCTTACAGGAGCAAGGTTATGGATGAGAGACAAGTAGAGCAAATTCTACAGAATCCAAAATTTAAGGAAATGGTCGCCCGCAAAAGCAGACTGAGCTGGACACTGACCATCATTATGCTGGTTGTGTACGTTGGCTTCATGCTGCTGGTTGGCTACAACAAAGAATTTTTAATGTCTTCAGTGAGTGGCGGTGTAACCACAATCGGTATGCCGCTGGGCTTAAGCATCATTGTACTGTCTTTTGTGTTATGCGGGGTTTATTCCTACATTGCGAACAACAAGCTTGATACATTAAACCAAGAAGCAATGCGTGAAGTTGAAGCGATCACTCATGAAAAAGGACTGCACTAAGATGAAATGGAATTCATTGAAAGCTCAGGCGCTGGCTGCCCCGGCGCTGCTGATGTCAAGCATGGCAATGGCAAGCCCGGATTTAGGCGCAGCTGAACAGCAGGCGACTAACTGGCACGCGATTATCATGTTCGCAATTTTCGTGGGCTTTACCCTGCTGATTACCAAATGGGCCGCAAAGCAAACGACAAGCACTACAGATTTCTATACTGCCGGCGGCGGTATCTCAGGTTTCCAAAACGGTTTGGCGATTGCCGGCGACTATATGTCAGCTGCGTCATTCTTGGGTATTTCGGCATTGGTATTCAGTTCAGGCTTTGACGGCTTGCTGTATTCATTAGGCTTCATGGTGGGCTGGCCAATTGTATTGTTCTTGGTGGCTGAACGCCTGCGTAACTTAGGTAAGTTCAACTTATCTGACGTGGTGTCATTCCGCTTGGCTGAAAAACCAGTCCGTACTTTGGCGGCGATGAGCTCATTGGTCGTAGTTGCATTCTATCTGATCGCTCAGATGGTTGGCGCAGGCCAGCTGATCAAGCTGCTGTTCGGTTTGAACTACAACATTGCTGTGGTGATTGTTGGCCTTCTGATGATGGCTTACGTGATCTTCGGCGGCATGCTGGCAACCACTTGGGTACAGATTATTAAAGCGGTAATGCTTTTGTCTGGCGCAACGTTCATGGCATTTATGGTTATGAAAGGCGTGGGCTTCAGCTTCTCTGAAATGTTCTCTCAATCGATTGAAGTCTTCGCTAAAGTACATGATGTGAGCTTGGCGGAAGCGGGCAATATCATGGGCCCAGGCAAATTGGCTGCAAACCCGATTGACGCGATTTCTCTTGGTTTGGCGTTGATGTTCGGTACAGCAGGCCTTCCGCACATCTTAATGCGTTTCTTCACAGTAAAAGATGCGAAAGAAGCGCGTAAATCTGTTGTGGTTGCAACTGGCTTTATCGGTTACTTCTACCTATTAACTTTCATCATCGGTTTCGGTGCGATCCTTTATGTATCGAACAACCCGCAATTCCTTGATGTTGCGAAAATGGCAGTTACTGGCAAGTTAGAACTTGTTGGCGGTAACAACATGGCTGCAGTTCACTTGTCTGATGCATTGGGCGGTGACTTGTTCATGGGCTTCATTTCAGCGGTAGCATTCGCAACAATTCTTGCAGTTGTAGCGGGTCTGACACTGTCTGGCGCATCTGCAATTTCTCATGACTTGTATGCAAACGTATTCAAGAAAGGTCAAACGACTCCTGAATCTGAACTGCGCATGTCTAAAATTGCAACTTTAGGCTTAGCAATTTTTGCAATGATCTTGGGTATTTTGTTCGAGAAGCAAAACGTTGCATTCATGGTTGGTTTGGCATTCTCTGTAGCGGCATGCGCAAACTTCCCAGTGCTTGTACTGTCAATGTTCTGGAAAGGCTTAACCACTCGCGGCGCAGTAATTGGCGGTTTGGCTGGCCTGCTTACAGCAGTGACTTTGATTATTTTATCTAAAGCGGTTTGGGTAGATACTTTAGGTATCTCTGAAACACCGGTTAACCCATTCAATGGCCCTGCAATCTTTGCTATGCCGTTGGCATTCATCTGCTGCTGGTTGTTCTCTGTGACTGATAACTCAGCGCAAGCACAAGCGGAACGCAAAGCATTTGATGCCCAGTTTGTACGTTCACAAACAGGTATCGGCATCTCTGGCGCTTCAGATCACTAATCTGATCACCCCATAAAAAGCCCCGTAAGGGGCTTTTTTTATGCCTGAAATAGGATAAAAGATGTGTTGTCACATGCCGGCAATAAGCTTGCATCACGGCGTTTTCAGCAGAACCCTACTCAAGGCATGCATTTGTATTGATGGAATACAAATTAAATCTCTATTTGATTAAGGCTTCATGCTAATTTAAAAGCCAATAATAAAATGAAGCGAAAGCGGATTTAAACTGTTTTGAAGCGCCGGCAGCCGCCAGCTGACAAAGCATCATCGTTAAATCAAATGGCTCAATAACCAAAATATTTGCGGAATAACAGCATGCAGGGATTCATTGATTTTTGGAAAGGCTTTCGTTTACTGCCGTCAGCGTGGCTGTTATTGCTGCAGCTGCTGATTTTAGTGCTGACGGCTGTGCCGAATTTCAGCCCATCCTACCGGGCTTTGCTGTGGGTGCTTGGGGTTCTGGTGCTGCTGCTGATTGCCAAGGTTATCCGCCAAACTCCCATGTTTACTATATTGGGGCTAAGCTTTGTCGGCGGCGCTGTGATTTTTTCAACATTGATTATCATGGGTGAAAATAATCCTGTCATTCAAATTATTGCCCACTGTTTTGAAGCGCTGGCATATTTCAGCGCCGCTTATGGATTGCTGCGCTATATGTTTGCAGACCAGTATTTAACCAAAGATGAAATGTTCGCAGCTGGAGCCGTCTTTACGCTCATCGCCTGGGGGTTTGCGTTTCTTTACAGTATTTGCCAGCTGATTTATCCAGGCAGTTTTGCTAACCCGGACATTCCCGGCATGCAGTCTTGGCTGGATTTGCTGTTCTTAAGCTTTAGCCTGCAGTCGGCTACAGGGCTGTCCGATTTAATGCCTGCTAGCGCGCCTGCGCGGGTTTTGGCCATGCTGCAAATGTTCTGCGGCGTGATGTATTTAGCGCTGATTGTTTCAAGGCTGATTGCGCTGCATTATGTCGCGCATCTGCCTAATCAGAAGCCTAAAGATGACTGATGCGTGTTACGAGAAAGTAACAGGATACTAACTTATTTATTTTTATCATTTATTTATTATAGCTTTGAGTTTTTTCTTTTTACTGAACTCTTCTTTTTGTTCACGCTCAGTGAATGCTTCTTGACCTTCGGGTCTGTCTGCTAAACAAAATAATCAAGATGGGGTCTATATGTCTTCCAAACAGACATCTTGGTATTCCAATGTGAATCCCAACGTGTTTTTAAGTACGGTCATTTTAATTGGTGTGTTTTTGGCAATCGTCATTCTTGCGCCGAATTCATTTGACCTAATCACTCAACAGCTGAATCAATGGGTGACAGACTCATTCAGCTGGTTCTATGTTTTATCTGTCGCCATTTTTTTGATTTTGCTGATTTATATCGCCATGTCCGATATGGGAAAAATCAAGCTTGGGCCTGACCACAGCCAGCCGGCTTACAGCAATTCGTCGTGGTTCGCTATGCTGTTTACTGCTGGCATGGGAATTGGACTGATGTTTTTCGGTGTCGCAGAGCCGGTGATGCACTATGTTTCACCGCCTTCCTGCGATCCTGAAACGATTCAAGCGGCGCAGCAATCCATGCGGGTGACATTCTTTCACTGGGGGCTGCATGCTTGGGCAATTTACACGATTGTCGGTTTATCTTTAGCCTATTTTGCATACCGTCATAATCTGCCGTTAAAAATCCGTTCTGCCTTATATCCCTTGATCGGGAAGAAAATTTACGGCCCAATTGGTGATGGGGTCGATACCTTTGCGACGATCGGTACGGTATTCGGGGTTGCGACAACCCTAGGTTTTGGCGTAACCCAAATCAATTCAGGGCTGAATTATTTATTCGGTATTGAGCAATCTCCCAGCAATCAAATTATTCTGATAGTTGTGGTCAGTATTTTGGCGTCTTTATCGGTCTTTCTGGGGCTGGATAAAGGTATTAAACGCCTGTCTGAATTGAATTTGGTCTTGGCTTTAATCCTGCTTCTGTTTGTTTTTTTTGCAGGGCCGAGTATTTATCTGCTGCAGACGACTATTCAGAATGCAGGGCAATACATCTCCAATTTATTCAGCATGACCTTTAATTTATATGCTTATCAGCCGAATGGCTGGATTGGCGGCTGGACAATTATGTATTGGGCATGGTGGATTTCATGGTCGCCATTTGTCGGAATGTTTATTGCGCGGGTTTCCGAGGGGCGGAGCATCCGCGAGTTTATTATTGGAGTATTGCTGATTCCGTCTGGCTTTACCCTGATCTGGATGGGCTTTATGGGCAATGCTGCATTATTCAGCATTTTGCATGAAGCCAATACTGGTTTAGTGGATGCTGTACAGCGGGATTCATCGGTTGCACTATTTGAGTTTTTGCATGGGTTGCCATTTTCCAGCGTCATGAGCCTCTTGGCGACTTTTCTGGTTATGCTGTTCTTTGTAACTTCGGCGGATTCAGGCGCTTTAGTCACCGATTATTTAACCGCAAAATCTGAAAACTCACCGACATGGCAGCGCCTGTTCTGGACAGCCTTAATGGCATTGCTGGCGATTGTCCTGCTGCTGAGCGGCGGCCTTGGGGCGCTGCAGTCTGCGACCATGCTGAGCGCTTTGCCTTTTACCTTTATTATGCTGTTCATCTGCTGGGGGCTGCTGAAAGCGCTGCGTTTAGATGCATTAAAAATGAATGCATTGCAGGCAGCGCGCATTACCCCCAGAGCGATTAAAAATCCGCGCAGCTGGCAGCAGCGCTTGGGGCTGATCATGCATTATCCTCATTCCAAAGCCGAGGTGGATCAATTTATTCAAATACAGGTTTTAAAAGCCTTCAGCAGTATTCAGACGGAATTTGAGCGCCGTAAACTGACTGTAGAAATTCTGAATTTGGATGAAGGCTTAAAGCTTCGGGTGGATCATCATAATGAAATTAACTTCGAGTATCAGGTGATTTCACGGGAAACTGTTCCGCCAAGCTTTATGTCAGATGCGCAAGCTGGACAGCCTGTGGAATATTATCAAGCTGAAGTGTTCTTAAGGGAAGGCGGTCAAAATTATGATGTGATGGAATGGACGCAGGAAGATTTGCTGCAGGACATTATTGATCAGTATGAACGCCATCTGCATTTCTTGAATTTAGTGCGCTTGCCTGAGTAAGGCATTACACAAAAAAATAAAAAAGGACGCTTTAAGCGTCCTTTTTTGAATTCCGTTTCTAAACGAATTAGAAACGGAATTTAGCGTTTACGCCAACAGTTTGAGTGTCTGTTACATAGTCAGCAAATTGAGCTTTATCAGCTTCAAAGTTAGCATTTACATAGCTAGCACCAACTGCAACAGCAGGAGTGATGAAGTAATTAACATTCACGCCCCAAGCTTTGCTTGGAGAATCATTGAAGCTAGATTCAGCGTAAGAAGCGCCAACGCTTAATTGAGGGTTCAAATAAAGGTCAGTTTTCAATTGATAAGCAGTGTCATCACCATAAATGATGCCAGACTCGAAACCTACAGCCATATTCGTGCCGTCGATTGCGCCAACATATTTAGCGCGTGCAGTGATTGCGTCTTGATCATCGCCAATAGTTGCAGTTTCTAGACCAGCTTTAGCAACACCATTATTTAAGATGTTGAATGTGTCTAAAGAATATTGATTAGCAACGCTAGTGTAACCTACCGCAACCAAGAAATTAGGAGCAGCAAGTGCACCCACTTCTAATGCATAGCGGTCGCCAGAATCATCTGAGTAACCAGTTTTGCTATCTGCGATTGTGTGATTGTATGATGCGCTTGCATATACAGGAACAACTTTAGTTGGAACATATGCTTCAGCTTTAACGCCAAATGCATGAACGGCATCACGATCGCCAGCTTCTTTATATTCGCCATAGCTGTAAGCTGCAGAAACATTAGAAGCTTGGTTTAGAAATGCTGCTTCAGCCAGTGGACCTTTAGAAGCGTCAACATTGTTGAAGTAGTAAGTGCCTTGAACAGCGCCAGTGAAGTCGTTGTCATTTGCTGTATTGTCGATGTATTCCGCTTGGCCTTGTACTTCAACTTGATACGCTTGAGCACCGGTCATGGCTAATAATAAAGCTGTGGCTAAACCGAGTTTTTTCATGATAGTTACCAGTTATGTTGCAAATGGATTAAACATTGAGCATTGTATTGTAACATTTTATTAAGTCAATGAACTAAAAGAACATTATTGTTTTGAGTATTTACTCTAAATCATGTAGTGTATAAAAAATGTGCGTTTGTATTTTTTATTGTCAACCTAAAAAATTCTGTCATAACAGTGGAATATGTTAAATAAAATTTCTGTGTTTCATGATTTTGCAAAAAACATGATTGTTATATTCGATTTTAATTATTATTTTAATCGTTAATTGTTATTGAAAATGCGCTTTGCTTCTCGGATGTTTCAAGCTCGCTTCAACATAATAAATTAAAAAAAGCCAAATTTTGATCAGGCATAGCCGGCTATTAAGGCAGATAGCGCGTATCCATCATGATTTATTCTGAATCTTCTTTAAATTTTAAATCTAATTTTCTCTTTTGGAGTGTTTTATCCATTTAAAAGCCGCCCGTCTTTGCTGAGTGAAATGAAAATTTTTTATTTGTAATTCAAATAAATATAACTACTTCTTCATTAAATAAATTAGTCTTTGGCTTAGTTTGGATTACATCATATTTAGTGTGATATTCCTTTAAATATCACCGAAGGCCTGATGAGGTGGTGAAGTAGAAAGTGTGCGAATGTATTATTAAATGATTTTTATACCTTAAATTTATCTGACTGGCTGGAGAGAGCAATAAATTTATTGCTCAGATTTTAAGATGGAAATATTTGATTAGTAATCAAATTTAGAATTATTGAAACAGCAAGCCAATTCCGACTGCATGTGTAGGCTTTACTTATTTGGCGAAATGTCACATAATATGTTCATTAGATCAGCTTGATTGCAATTTTTGTGATCCCTGACTGATTCTCCACAATTTTTTGTTTTATCCGCCCAGCTTTCCCCAAGGTTGGGCTTTTTTTTGTCTGAAATTTGACAGATTCGAGCGTACTAAATTTTAAATAAAGAGATTGTTGGATCATTTAAGCGCAAGTTTTATTATTTATTAAGCACTAATATGGTGCATTTTATTGAGTTTTCCTAAGCTGTAATTATAGCAGGCATAAAAAAAACCCCAGTTTTTATTCAAAACTGGGGTTTTCTCGCCAAAAATTGCGGGAAATTTAAAATTACTGCTGAGGATGATTTTAAAATGCCCTAATGCTGTGCATTATGCACCAAATTGTTGCATGTGTAAATAATTGAATTAAGGCTTGATTTAAAAATAATCTATTTTTTTTGTATCTTTATGAAATTTAAAATAAAAAATATCTTATACAAAATGTCTTTTTCTAAAGTAATTGCATATACTGAGCAGCGGACACTTTGGGGGAAAGGCTTGCTTTTATTTGAACTGAAATAAACAGCCAAATAGAACGCCGCGCCTAACAGTGGATTTTCTTTGCTTTGAATAAATCAGAGCATTAAATCATTGCGTGAGAGATCTCAGACATCGCTATAAATGCTTTGCGTTCAGAACATATCAGCAGCCGTTTATGGATCGCGATGCTTGTCATTGTACTGTCTGTGTCTTTAATCGGTTTGCCGCTGATCGTGAGCAGCTACCGCAGCTATCAAAAAAGCGCTGAGGCGCTGCAGGAAATTCAAAGCTTAAAAATTGTGGCGGAACTTGCCAATAAAATTTCCAAAGAACGCGCACCCGCCAATAATGTCATGTCCAGTCCACAAACTGATGCGCAGCAGCATTATGAGGCATTAAAAAAATACCGCGCTGAAGTCGATGTCCAAATTCAATCGACTATTCAAGTGCTGGAAAAAACCGGTCAGCACGACATAGCGCAAGGGCTCCGGCAGAATTTTTTGCCGGCATTAAGGAATGGGCGAAAGGCCGTTGATGGCTATATTGCAGTTCCCTATGCACAGCGTGAAATGCGCCGGATGGATGATGCTATTGTTGCTATGTTCCATGCATGGGACCCCTGTTACGAAGCGCTGCAGGATATCGTCCGCAATGCGAAATCAAAAGATGATGCTTTATCCAACTACTATATTTTAATTTTATTGCTGGCCGACTTGCGTGATCAGGCGGGGCGATCTGCATCCAATATCATGGCTGCGGTGACGTTCAATGCGCGCATATCTGATGAAAATCTTGCGCGTTCCATGCAGACCCAGCGCCAGACGCAATATTTATGGCAGCTGGTGGGCGTCATTCAGCCTGATTCTGCAAAAAATGATCAATTTCAGAAGCTTTATCAGCAAGTTAAAGATCAATTTTTGAATCAGGGCTTGCCGATTGTCAGCAACTTAATGGACGACAGCTTAAAAGGTCAGCCTTTCAGCAAGAATGGCCCAGAATTGACTCGGGCGATGGTCGGCAAATTTACCACCGTTGTGGATTTGCAGAATTATATTTTAGAAACCAGCGTCAGTACGGCGTACGCAAAGCAGCAGAATGCTCAGAAAGAATTTATTTATGCCATTTTAATGGTTTTGGTCTCTTTGCTGACGGTGTTATTGACCATGATTTATGCCAAAAAATGGGTCTTTGGGCCGTTAATTCTGGCGCGGGAGCAGCTGTTCAATCTTGCGCATGCAGAAAATAAAGCGCGCGCTTCTGAGAAAAAAGCCAAAGCGGATGCCAGTATTTTTGATGCGATCAGCCGGTTGCAGGCTCGGCTGCAGCAGCGTGAAGCACTGGAGTTTCAATTGAAGCATATTGCGCATTCGGATTCGCTGACAGGGGTCGCGAACCGTTTTGCGCTGGATGAGTATATTAAGCTGCTGGAAAAACAGCCAAGCCAGTTTAAAAATACCTGTTTGATGCTGATTGATATTGATAATTTTAAGCATGTAAATGATAGCTTGGGCCATATTGTTGGCGATTTGGTGATTCAGTCTGTGGCGGAAAGCTTGAAAAGCTGCATGCGGGCCTCTGATTTGCTGGTTCGCTATGGCGGCGATGAATTTTTGGTATTGATTGACGATATCAGCTTAGACACGGCGTTAAGGGTGGCGGAAAAAATCCGCAGGACTGTTTTGGCTTCAGAGCTTTTTCAAAGTGAAGAATTTGCGCAGGTCAATGTTTCTATCAGTGCTGGGGTTGCTGTAGGGGCTGCCAGCTGGATGGCGTTGCTGGCGCGTGCGGATGAGGCTTTGTTTCGGGCGAAGGCGAAAGGGAAGAATACGGTTTCGAATTAGTTTTTTTTGATTCGAAAAAAGCTTATTTCTGTAATTGATACTTTGTCTTTAAGTACAATCTTGTAATGATAACTCATTGTTTTTATTCATATGTTTTTTAATTAAGCGTTGTTTATAACGTATGTGCTTGCACGTCCTCACGTTGCTTTAAAATCTATTTTTCATTGCGTAGGTTTTCTTCACTTTTGACTGGGCATGAGAAGCCTTGCTTCGCAAGGCAAACCCCATTTTTTATGAAGGCACGTCCTTGTACCCCAGTCAAACGGGCGACAACCATGTCGCCGGTCATGTAATTTTCTAATAATTAATCTGCTAATAAATTGTCTAAATCAATAGATTCCTTCATAACACTAGACAGTAAATCATGTATGACTACATTGTTTGAAAATTCCCACTGAATTAAATTGTTCGTAATGATACAAAGATGATCAAATTCTGTTTGATACCAATGATCTAGATCAGAAAAATAATTCATACCAGTTTGAACATATAAATAAAAAACTTTGTTTTTATAAATGGTTTTAAAACATTGAGTAATATTCTCATCTGAATTTCTGGTTGTTAAAATTGTTGGTGGTTCAACGATTTCCCAATGAATTTCATTGTTTAAGGTTAATCTATTTAGCTTAGCCACAAGTTCAATTTCTTTTTGAGACATATTAAAACCTTGAATCCATAAGTGATTGCTTAAGAAATGTCTGTAACCCTACTAAAGCTGTATAGTAATTCCACATTTGATCTAAATTGGCTAGATCTTGAGGATATTTTTTTAGGAATTTTTTAATTTCTTTTTTATCGTCTGAAGACAAATTTTTGGCACTTTGTTTCAAACTGGCACGTACTGTTTCAACGATAATATTAATTTCATTTCTTATTGAAAGATTATTTAATGCTAATTTAGCGTAAAATTCTTCTCTGTTTTGATCAACTATTTTGAGTATTTCAGGAAGCTTAATTTTTGATAAGAAACTTTTCCGTAATGCATATGTTTGCCAAAGTACAAAAAAAGAAATTAATGTACCTAAAGTGGTTAGGAATAATCCTAACCACTGGTAGTGATTTTCAATAGGCGAATTAATAAATTCCAATTCAAAAATCCTTTATTTCAACAACGGCTTCAAGAACTTCGCTGTATGTGAAACTTTAGATTTCACCACATTTTCTGGTGTACCTTCGGCAATAATCATCCCGCCGCCGGCACCGCCTTCAGGGCCTAAATCAATAACCCAATCGGCAGTTTTAATCACATCTAAATTATGCTCAATCACGACAATGGTGTTGCCCTTGTTGCGCAGCTCATGCAGGATGTCCAGCAGTTTGGCAATGTCATGGAAATGCAGGCCGGTGGTCGGTTCATCCAGTACATACAGCGTTTTGCCTGTATCACGTTTTGCCAATTCACGAGCTAGTTTTACCCGCTGCGCCTCACCGCCAGACAGCGTAGTCGCAGACTGGCCTAAACGGATATAGCCCAAGCCCACTTGGTTTAAGGTCTCCAAACGGCGGTGAATCACTGGTATGGCATCAAAGAAATGCATCGCATCTTCAACAGTCATTTCCAATACATCCGAAATGTTTTTACCCTTGTAGTTCACTTCCAGCGTTTCGCGGTTATAGCGTTTGCCGTGGCACGAATCGCATGGCACGTACATATCCGGCAGGAAGTGCATCGCCACTTTAATCATGCCGTCGCCTTCGCAGGCCTCACAGCGTCCGCCTTTCACGTTAAACGAGAAACGGCCAGCCGCGTAGCCGCGCGCTTTAGCTTCCTGCGTCTGTGCAAATAATTCACGGATTGGCGTAAATAAACCGGTGTATGTAGCGGGGTTCGAGCGCGGGGTGCGGCCAATTGGACTTTGGTCAATATCGACAACTTTATCTAAAAACTGCAGGCCGTCAATCGAATCAAATTTTTCCGCGGTCAGCGTAGTCGCGCCATTCAATTGGGTTGCCGCTAAGGGCAGCAAAGTGCGGTTAATCAGCGTCGATTTGCCTGAACCCGAAACGCCGGTTACGCAAGTCATAATGCCCAGCGGAATGGTCAAATCTACATTTTTCAGGTTATGGCCCGCTGCGCCCATCAATTTGATTTGTTCTTCAGGTTTTGGCGGCTGCACACGTTTTTTCGGCACTTCAATTTTTAACTTGCCCGATAAATATTGGCCGGTAAGAGAGTCCGGATTGGCCAGAATTTCTTCATAGGTGCCTTCCGCAATCACATGGCCGCCATGAATGCCTGCGCCAGGGCCAATATCAATAATATGATCGGCTGCACGGATCGCATCTTCATCATGCTCAACGACTAAAACCGTATTGCCAAGATCACGTAAACGAACCAAAGTTTCTAACAGACGATCATTATCTCGTTGATGCAAACCGATTGAAGGTTCATCCAGCACATACATCACGCCCATGAGGCCAGCGCCAATTTGCGACGCTAGCCGGATCCGCTGTGCTTCACCGCCAGATAAGGTTTCTGCAGAACGTGACAGGCTTAAATAGTTCAGCCCGACCGAGACTAAAAAGTGCAGGCGTTCGCGGATTTCTTTAAAGATTTTATCGCCAATTTCGCCTTTCGCGCCTTGTAGCTGCACATGCTGATAATATTCTTCCGCATCGCCAATCGACATTTTGGTAATTTGCGCAATGGTCTTGTCTAAAATTTTGACATTGCGCGAAATTTCATTCAGGCGTGAACCATCGCAGGCATCACAGGCGGCATTGGATAAATATTGCGCTAAGTCTTCACGGACGTAATTGCTTTCTGTTTCGCGGTAACGGCGTTCTAAATGCGGCAAAATGCCTTCAAAAGGCTGCACGCGGTTATGGCGGCGGCCGCGCTCATCAATATAGCTTAAATCAACTTTATCCTTGCCTGTGCCGTACAGGAATTTCTTTTTGGTCTCGGCGTCCAGTTCATTCCACGGTGTTTCCAAGGCAAAGCCGTAATGATCCGCTACTTTTTGAATCATGCTGTAATAGTAAGGGCGCTGTCTGTCCCAGCCGCGGATCGCGCCTTGGCTGATTGATATTTCAGTGTTTGGAATCAGTTTATCTGCACTGAAATGGCTGCGGGTGCCTAAACCGTCACAGACTGGGCAGGCGCCGAAAGGATTGTTGAAGGAAAACAGGCGCGGTTCAAGTTCACCGACTGCGCGTTCACATTCAGGGCATGAATGCTTTGCTGAAAAAGTGCGGTCATTTTGTTCGCCATTCATCCATGACAAAATGGCGATGTCGCCGCCTAAGCGCAAGGCTGTTTCAAAGCTTTCGGCAATGCGGTTGCCTAAATCATCACGGACTTTAAAACGGTCGACGACCACTTCAATGGTATGCTTTTTCTTTTTATCCAGTTCCGGCAGCGGATCAATTTCCATGATTTCGCCATCGACACGCGCGCGGACAAAACCTTGGCTCTGCAGCTGTTCAAACAGCGCGGTGTATTCCCCTTTACGCTCGCGAACAACAGGCGCCAGCAGCATCAGCGCAGTGCCTTCTTCTAAAACTTTAACCGCATCCACCATTTCCGAAATGGTCTGCGCCACCATTGGCAGATCATGTTCTGGGCAGTAGGGGGTGCCGACACGCGCATACAGCAGGCGCAAATAGTCGTAAATTTCAGTAATGGTGCCCACTGTGGAACGCGGGTTGTGGCTGGTGGATTTCTGTTCAATGGCAATGGCTGGGCTGAGGCCTTCAATCGAGTCAACCTCGGGCTTTTCCATTTGCGACAGGAATTGGCGCGCATAGGCAGACAAAGATTCTACATAGCGGCGCTGGCCTTCAGCATATAAGGTATCAAAAGCCAAAGATGATTTGCCTGAACCCGAAAGCCCCGTAATCACCACAAACTTGTCGCGTGGAATATCAAGGGACACATTTTTTAAGTTATGGGTGCGTGCGCCTCGAATACGGATGTGGCTTTGGCTCATAAAAACATCTCAGTTTGCTGCAAATTGAAGGTTATATATGATAGCGCATGAAAAATGTTCAAGTGTAAAAAACCTCGAATTTCATGTTCATATTGTGAGAAAAAGGCAGGATTGCTTCAATGCGCCATGCTCTGGCTATTGGCTCCGTGGCAAAGAAGCCTGATAAACTAAGGGCATTCGAATCGGCGGGTCAGCCAAAGCATCAGCCGCTGAGCCCTGCATTAAGGACAGCCCATGAATTTAATAATGAATTGTACCGCGAAATATACCGCGCTTTTGTCAGCAGGCCTGCTGCTGGCATTGACTGCGTGCAGCAAAGCGCCTGATGGGCAGAAAGTCCGGGCAGAAAAATATGCAACTGTGCCTGAAGCCACGAAAGCGCTGGATGCGGAAAGTGGAAAAATTGATCAGCTGATTGTGCAGCTGGGACAGGCGGCGTCTGAAGCTGAGCAAAAAAAACTGAGCTGTGAACAAATTCCTGCGCATTATGCGCGTATGCTGGCCATTCTAGAGGCGAATCAGCATTTGATGACGGCTTCGGATCAAAAAATACAGCAAGATTTTAAACAGCTGACGCTTGAGCAAAAGCGGAATTTTGAAAGCAGTCCGCTGTGCAAATTATAAAACCGGTCTATTCCATCAGATATTTTGCCTGAGTACGGATTTTCCAAAAGGCTTGAGAAAGAGAAAATGCTGTCCTTATTTTTAAAAAGCCTGCTGGGCGCAGCCGCGGTATTGATCATTGCGGCTTTTTCAAAAAGCAAAGTGTTTTATATTGCCGGATTGGTGCCGCTGTTTCCTACCTTTGCCTTGATTGCGCATGTCATTGTTGCGCAGGAAAAAGGCGCTGAAGCGCTGCGTCAAACTGCGCTGTTTGGCATCTGGTCTTTAATTCCTTATTTTATTTATCTGCTGCTGGTGTATGTGTTGGCTGAAAGGCTGCCTTTATGGAGCTGTTTAGGCGTAGCAGGGCTGGGCTGGGTGGCTGCGGCGGCAGTCCTGATTTATGCATGGCAGCATATTTGAACTTAAAATAAAATGGGCAGCTCAAAACTTTAGGCCTGTTCAAAAAAATCATACGAAGTGTTTTGGCATCGTCTAGAAAAGCAGTCATAATTGCGCACATTAAATCTTAAACAATTTTCTTTAAGTTTTACCCAATTTCCCACCGTTAAAAAAATTCATAGGTCGATTTGTCATGATGAAACATTTTGGTTTCTCAATCATCTTTACGATCGTGTGTCTGGGTATTGCTGCGTATTGGGGTTTTACCCATGGACCCAACGCAGGCATTCAGGCCATGATTACCGCGCTGACCATTACTGCGATTTTGGCGGTCATGGAAGTGTCGCTGTCTTTTGACAATGCTGTTGTCAATGCTTCGGTGCTTCGCGGCTGGGATCATTTTTGGAAAATGATCTTCTTAACTGTCGGTATTGTTATTGCGGTTTTCGGCATGCGTCTGGTTTTCCCAATTGTGATTGTTGCGGTCACTGCGGATATGGGCATGCTGGAAGTGGTCAAAATGGCGCTGAATGATCCTATTCAATACTCAGCCAAATTGATGGCGCATCATGCAGAAATTGCGGCTTTTGGCGGCGCTTTCCTGATGCTGGTTTTCCTGAACTTTTTCTTGGATGAAGGCAAGGATACCCATTGGTTTAAATGGCTGGAGGCGCGTTTGGCCAATATGGCCAACGTGCCGGCGATGTCCGCTTTCCTGGCGCTGATTGCGCTGCTGATTATGGCGGCCAATGTTGAAGAAGCGAAGCGTTTAGTAGTCACAATGGCCGGTATTTGGGGCATCGTGATTTATATTGGTGTGCAGGTGCTGAGCCATTTGCTGGGCGGCGAACCTGAAATTGATGAAGAAGGCAATGCCGTTGCGCATGACGCCAGCGGTGCGACAACTGGCGTGATCAAGGCTGGCATCGGCGGCTTCCTGTATTTGGAAGTGCTGGATGCTTCGTTCAGTTTTGATGGCGTGATTGGCGCGTTTGCGATTACTTCTGACGTTGTCATCATTATGCTGGGCTTAGCCATCGGGGCAATGTTCGTGCGTTCAATGACTATTTATTTAGTCGAAAAAGGCACATTGGATGCCTATATTTATCTTGAGCATGGCGCGCATTACGCGATTGGCGCGCTGGCCTTCATTATGCTGGCCAGCGGTACAGGCGTGCATGTGCCGGAAGTGGTTACCGGCCTGATTGGCGTGGCATTTATTGTTTGGGCAATTATTGCATCCATTCAATATAAAAAACGCCAAGAACTGCGCGGTTAATCTTGGCTTCATAAAAAAACGCTACAATAGAAGGGTGCAGAATGCGCCCTTTTTTATTGGCGCGGTTGCGTGAATACATCAGCACTGACAGCAGGAATGATGTAGGATATCTCCATCCATTTTCCCTTTAAAATTACGCTTATTGATATGATGAATGCTTTAGAACGCCGCTCAACTTTTGCCCTAAGCAGTATTTTTGCATTGCGCATGTTGGGCCTGTTCATGATTATCCCCGTGTTTTCGGTGGCCGGGCAGTCTTATCAATATGCAACGCCGGCTCTAATTGGCCTTGCAGTTGGCGTTTATGGCTTAACGCAAGCAATTTTACAGATTCCATTCAGCTTGATTGCCGACCGTTACAGCCGAAAGCCTTTGGTGGTGATCGGCCTTTTGCTGTTTGCATTGGGCGGCGCTGTGGCAGCGATGTCTGAAACCATTTACGGCGTGATTATTGGCCGCGCCATTGCTGGCGGCGGGGCGGTTTCTGCGGTGGTGATGGCGCTGCTGGCAGATGTGACCCGGGAAGAGCAGCGCACCAAAGCCATGGCCATTATGGGCATGAGCATAGGCCTTTCTTTTGTCGTGGCATTCAGCTTAGGGCCATGGCTTACCGGCCTTGTCGGAATTTCCGGCTTGTTCTGGGTCACCACGATTATGGGCTTGGGCGCAATTGCGACCCTGCTGCTGGTTCCCAAAGTCACCCGGCATCACCGGAATTATCAGCAAGGCTATCTGACCCAGCTGAAGCAAGTGCTGAAAATGGGCAATTTAAACCGCCTGCATGTTTCTGTATTTTCATTGCATCTGCTGCTGACCGCGATGTTTATTTATGTGCCGTCCCAGCTGATTAATTTTGCCAAAATTCCGCTATCCAGCCATGGCTTGGTGTACCTGCCGTTATTGGTGTTCAGCCTATTTTTTGCCTTTCCGAGCATTATCTTGGCAGAAAAATACCGTAAAATGCGCGGCATTTTTCTGACAGCGATTGGCGGCATTATTTTGGGGCTTGCGGTGCTGATTTTCGGTTATGAATCGAAATATGTGCTGCTGACGGGTCTAGGGCTGTTCTTCATCGCTTTTAACGTAATGGAGGCGCTGCTGCCATCTTGGCTGTCTAAAGCTGCGCCGATTCAGTCAAAAGCCACCGCGATGGGCGTGAACGCCAGTGCGCAATTTTTGGGCGCATTCTTTGGCGGTATGATTGGCGGACAGCTTTTGCTGCTGAACAATACGGCAATGGGGTGGAGCATTTTAACCGCGATAGCTGTCATCTGGCTGTTGATCAGCTTTGGATTGGCGCAGCCGCGTTACCTTTCATCGCTGGTGCTGCGCTTGCCGGAGGCTAAACAAACAGATGAATGGACTTCTCAGCTTTTAGCGATTCGTGGTATTGAAGAGGTCGTGGTGATGTCTGACCAGCAAGTAGCCTATGTCAAGGTCGATAAGCAGCAAATAGATGATGCTGCGCGACAACATTTAACGCACTTGTTAGGGAAAGAGGTAGCCATTTAAGCATAACTCTTATAAAGTAAATAATAGAAACAAATAGGAAGAATACGTCTGATGCGTGGTGTAAATAAGGTCATTTTAGTCGGTACTTTAGGCCGAGATCCTGAAACAAAAACTTTCCCGAACGGCGGTTCGCTGACTCAGTTCTCAATCGCAACCAGCGATTCTTGGACAGATAAAAGTACCGGTGAGCGCAAAGAGCAAACAGAATGGCACCGCATTGTACTGCATAACCGTTTAGGTGAAATTGCACAGCAATACCTGCGTAAAGGCTCTAAAGTGTACATTGAAGGTTCATTACGTACCCGTCAATGGACAGACCAGAATGGTCAAGAACGTTACACCACAGAAATCCGCGGTGAACAAATGCAGATGCTGGACAGCAGTCGTCCGCAAGGTGAACAGGGTCAAGGCTTTGAGCAGCCCCGTTTCAACAATAACAGCCAAGGCGGTTATAACAATAACCAGCAGGGCGGTTATGGCGGCCAAGGTGGAAATAATCAGGGCGGCAGCAACCAAGGCGGTTACGGCGCGAATAATCAAGGCGCCAGCAACCAAGGCAATGGTTATGCGAACAATAACCCGAGCGGTTTTGCGCCTAAAGCTCCGGCAGCGCCAGCTTCTGCCCCAGCAGATTTAGATGATGACCTTCCATTCTAAATTGTACAATATGTAAATATTGTACTTTAAGTAAAATAAGAACCTGATTTTTATCAGGTTCTTTTTTTTATTTTTAATTTACTCATAAAATATAACTAAATTTTTAAATCAAGTGCACAAATAAGCTCATTCAAGAAAAAGTGGTCTGTTATTAAAAAAATGTTTAATAAATGCTCGATAGTTTATTGTTTAATCATTGTGCTTTAAAAAATGCCCAATATTTATAAATATTCGTTATATTGATTAGTATGAAAAATAACCATTTTGATGTGGGGATTATTACGATTAAAAGATGGATATCTCAAAATTTAAAAAAAAACATAGTCTTTAAATAGAAGAACGATTTAATAATTGCAATAAAGAACGGAGAGTTTTATGGATTTATTAAAAAAGTTTAGATTAAAAAAGCTGCCTATTTTAATGCTGCCTTTTGGGTTAGTTTCAGGTGGAGTGACGGCTCAAAATATTTTACCCTTCCCGCCAGCGCCGACAGCCAGTATTGCAAAAGATACTATGGCGGAGTCAACGCATAAACGCCGTGAAGAGCCCGCACGCTTAGCTGCAAATGCACCCAATATTTTAATTATTTTAATGGATGATGTTGGTCCAGGCACGCCAAGCACCTATGGGGGATTGGTTAACACGCCAACTTTAAGCCGTGTTGCAAATCAAGGTGTATCTTATAATGAATTTCACTCGACAGCGATGAGTTCACCGACTCGCGCATCACTGTTAACAGGTCGAAATCATACGCGTATTGGCAATGGTCAAATTACCGAATGGGCAAATGATTGGGATGGTTTTAGTGGTGTTATTCCGAAAACTTCAGCGACTTTGCCCGAAGTTTTAAAGAACTATGGTTATAGTACCGCGGCGTTTGGCAAGTGGCACAACACACCGCCTTTGCAAATTTCACAAAATGGCCCTTTTGATTTTTGGCCTACAGGTTATGGCTTCGAGCATTTTTATGGCTTCCTCGCAGGGGAATCGAACCAATACGAGCCAACGCTGGTCTATAACACGACTTATGTCGATAAACTGCCAAAAACACCTGAAGAAGGTTATCACCTTACTGATGATTTAGCCGACAATGCCATTAAGTGGATGCATCAGCAGCATTCCTTTAATCCGGATAAGCCTTTATTTATGTATTGGGCACCGGGCGCTGCACATGGGCCGCATCAAGTCGACAAAAAATGGGCAGATAAATATAAAGGCAAATTTGATGGCGGATGGGATCAATACCGTGAAGTGGTATTTGAACGTCAGAAAAAATTGGGCTTTATCCCTAAAGGTACTAAGCTTACAGCACGTCCTGACAGTTTAGCTGCATGGAAAGATATTCCTGAAAGTGAACGTGCATTTCAGACACGTTTAATGGAAGTCTTTGCTGGTTTTGCTGAACATGCCGACTACAATGCAGGCCGAATTCTCGATGAAATGGAGAAAATGGGTATCGCTGACAATACTTTGGTTTTCTATATTTGGGGGGATAACGGCTCAAGTGCAGAAGGGCAAAAGGGTACAGTCAGCGAGCTGTTGGCGCAAAACCAAATCCCAACTGAAATTTCAGAACATTTGCGTGTTTTAAATGAAGATTTGGACGGTTTGGATGCATTGGGCGGGCCAAAAACTGACAATATGTATCATGCTGGTTGGGCGTGGGCAGGTTCAACACCGTTTAAAGGCACGAAACTATTAGGTGCATATTTTGGTGGAACACGTCAGCCAATGGCAGTGTCATGGCCACAAAAAATTAAGCACGATACAGCTATTCGCTCTCAATTCCACCATGTGAATGACATTACCCCAACTGTTTATGATGTTCTAAAAATTACCCCGCCTGATGTGGTCAATGGTTTTAACCAAGATCCAATTGATGGTGTAAGCATGGCGTACACCTTTGGCAATGCAAAAGCCAAAGACCAAAAGCACACGCAATTTTTTGACATTATGGGAAGCCGAGGCATTTATCATGATGGATGGATGGCAAGTACATTTGGCCCGCGTGTGCCATGGTTAACTGTAACACCGGGGCTTGCTGAATGGACCCCTGAAAAAGATGTTTGGGAACTTTATAATCTGAAAAATGACTTTAGTCAGGCAGATGATTTAGCCAAGAAAGATCCGAAAAAATTAGAAGAAATGAAGGCACTCTTCATGGAAGAATCACGTAAGAATAAAAACTTGCCAATTGGCGGTGGTTTATATGTCTTAACGCATCCTGAAGCGATTATTCAAAACCCAAGAACCAAATTTAGCTTACCGGGTGATACTACGTTGCGTGAAGCAATTGCACCGCGTGTGGCGACCATTCCGAACCGTACGGTGATTGATCTGGATGTGCCTGCGAATCCGAAAGGTGCGTTGATTGCCATTGGCGGTTTTGCGGGCGGTATGTCTATTTATGCCGATAAAGATGGTTATCTAAACTACGAATATAATTTATTTGAAGTTGAGCGTACGATCTTAAAAGGCAAAACTAAACTTGCGCCGGGCAAAGCGAAAATTGAGGTTGTACTGAAAAAAGGTGCAGCGCCAAGTGATAAAGGGGCACATTTATCATCAGGTGATGTAACAGTACTGGTCAATGGTCAGGAAGATATTAAGGGGACAATTCCAACATTGATTACAGCGGCATTTACTGTCAATGACACTTTAGATATTGGGCAGGACTTGGGTTCACCTGTATCCAATTCATATTATCACCAAGCACCTTACAAGTTTAATGGTAAGGTGAATCAAGTGGATATTGAGTATTTAAAATAATTATTTCAAGTATGAACACAATGAATTGAAATAAAAATTGTGCTCAAAAACAACAATGAGGAATACTGCCAATGTGCGGTATTCCTTCAATTATTTTTTCAGTATTTGGAATGAGTACATCAACTTATGATGAATAAGCCATTTTATATTTCATCTAAACCAACAGGATCAATCTGTAATTTGGATTGTAATTATTGCTATTATTTAGAAAAAACCCATTTATATTCTAAAAATGATAAGCAATTCATGGATGTAGAAATGTTGGAACACTATATAAAATCTTATATAGAAGAGAGTTCAACGGCAGAGGTTATTTTTACATGGCATGGCGGTGAGCCACTTTTACAAAAAATTGATTTTTATAAAAAAGCATTAGAATTTCAAAGCATTTATGCGAAAAAATTTAGACGTAAAGTGGTCAATTCTTTACAAACCAATGGCACATTAATTAATGATGAATGGGCTCAATTTTTTGCACAGCATCAATTTTTAATTGGTTTATCTTTAGATGGACCTGCTCAGCTGCATGATTATTATCGTTCTACAAAGACAGGGAAGCCGACTTTTGATGCGGTAATGCGTGGTTTGGAATTACTAAAAAAATATCGAGTCGAATTTAATATTTTGGCGACAGTGAACAGTTATAACGTACATTTTCCATTAAAAATTTATAACTTCTATAAAGAAATTGGTGCACGTTATATTCAATTTACTCCAATTGTTGAACGTGAAATGACCGGTACTGATGACACATTGAAAGGTTTGCATCTTGCGTCGCCACTTATTCCAAATAAACAGGCAAAAATTACCGAATGGACGGTTAACCCTTTAGATTATGGGAAGTTCTTAAATACAATTTTTGATGAATGGGTCAAACAGGACGTAGGCGAGTACTTTATTATCAATTTTGATGCCATGCTTGCCAATTGGATGGGTGTAGAGCCCCCAATTTGTGTCTTTGCCAAAAAATGTGGGCATGCGATTGCCATGGAGCACAATGGTGATATTTATTCTTGCGACCATTTTGTTTTTGATGATTATAAGTTAGGCAATATTCGTCAGGATAAATTGTCCACGTTATTGAAGAGCGCTGAGCAGGTTAAGTTTGGTAATGACAAGCAGGACAATTTACCAAGCCAATGTAAACAATGTGAATTTTTATTTGCATGTAATGGTGAGTGTCCTAAAAACCGTATTTTATATACCAAAGATGGTGAGCCAAATTTAAATTATTTGTGTGAAGGTTTTAAGATTTTTTATCGGCATATCGATCCTTATATGACTTTCATGGTCAATGAGTTACGCAATAACCGAAGCCCGTCAAATATTGTTAAAATGTTTGATCATGTTTAATTGACTGATTTCAAAAATAAAAAACGACTTAAGCGGATGTTTAGGTCATTTTTTATGATATCTAAAAATATAAAATCTAATAATTCGATTGTTATTATAAAAAACTACGGTTTTACCAATTTATAAATCTTTCGTATTCTAGCTTCAACAGATAAGCAATCCCCAAAATGTTGAAGAGGAATATGAAATGAGCTTGATCAATACTGAAGTAAAACCATTTAATGCAACGGCTTATAAAGATGGCCAATTCATTGAAGTTTCTGAAAAAGATATGATAGGAAAATGGTCTGTTGTATTTTTCTATCCTGCAGATTTTACTTTTGTATGTCCAACAGAATTAGGCGATCTTGCTGATCATTATGCTGAATTCCAAAAAATGGGCGTTGAAATTTATTCAGTATCGACAGATACGCATTTCACGCACAAAGCATGGCATGATTCTTCTGACGAAATTAAGAAAATCGAATATCCAATGGTTGGCGATCCAACTTGGACTTTGGCGAAAAACTTTGACGTGCTGATTGAAGCGGATGGTTTGGCAGACCGCGGTACATTTGTGATTGACCCAGAAGGTAAAATCCAAATTGTAGAAATCAACGCTGGCGGTATTGGCCGTGATGCTTCTGAATTACTGCGCAAAGTGAAAGCCGCGCAATATGTGCATGCGCATCCTGGTGAAGTTTGCCCGGCAAAATGGAAAGAAGGTGAAGCGACACTGGCTCCTTCAATCGACTTGGTCGGCAAAATCTAAGCAAAAGGCATTCTCCTTTTGACCGTCAAAAATCCAGCAGTTGGCTGGATTTTTGCCGTTTGAGGCCTGTTATGGGGTTGGCGGCTTGTTCTAGGCAATACGCACTGCAATTCTTATTGCATCAGATAGCCCTGATGATTTTCCGCATTGGCGCGAAGGCCTTCCACCAAATGATCAATCAACTTTTCCATGACCAGCCGCTGGCCTTTGCGCGATGCGTAAACCAGCTGCACCGTACCGACATTGGAACACCAGTCCGGTAAAATATGGACTAAACGGCCGTCGGCTAAATCTTTTTCTACAGTTAAATACGGCAAGTCGGCAATGCCAAGCCCGTCGATGACTGAATAATACACCCCTGCAAGGTCATTGCTCTTGATCCGGGGCTCTAAAGGAATGTCTATCTGTTCCTGACTGCCTATATGATGGAGCAGCCAGTGATAGTGCGGTTTCTGTGTTCCCAAAACAATGGTGGGATAATTGTTGATTTCAGTCGGGAACTGAATAGTGCGGCCTTGCAGCAGCTCTGGGCTGGCCACTAGGCAGTGCGTGGTTTTAATGACATCGCGCACCACAATGCTGGAATCTTCATTGGCTTGAAAATTGGTTCGAATCGCTAAATCAATATCATCATGCAGCACATCCACACGGCGGCTGGTCAGCTCCATTTCGACCTGCACTTTCGGATAGGCTTTTAAAAATTGATTCAGCAGGCTGCGGATTTGATAGCGCATCATCACTGAAGGGCAGCTGATTTTAACCAGTCCCTGCGGTTCGCTTGTTTGCTTCAGCAATACATTGTGTGCGCATTCCACTTGCTGAATGACTTTTTCACATTCTTTGAAAAATTCTTGGCCCAGCGGCGTTACTTTAAAGTGGCGGGTTGAGCGCTGAATAAGCGTCACATTGAATTGCGCTTCCAGATCTAAAATCCGGCGGCTGAGTTTGGACTTGGTGATATTGGATGCATCGCTGGCGGCGCTGAATCCGCCATGTTTCACCACAAGATAGAAGTAATAATAATCATCAAATGAATGCATAAATCACCAATGTCGGGCTGAGCTGGCGTGATGGGCTTTTTAGCATGATACGTGAAATTGCGTCGGCTTAATACGCGAAAAGCGGCCCTCAGGCCGCTTTAGGCTGCGCAGTTTATTATTTTTGTGCAGTATTTTGAGTATAGCTGTTGATCAGATTGCGGTAATCCGGAATGTGATTGCCGAACAAGGCGCCAAGACCTTCAATATCGTTGCGCCAGTCACGGTGCAATTCACATGCAGCGCCAAACCATGTCATTAACTGAGCGCCGGCTTGAGACATGCGGTCCCATGCAGAATCGCGGGTTAAGTGATTAAACGTGCCTGAAGCATCGGTAATCACAAAGACATCAAAATCTTCTGCAAGCGCAGACAGCGTTGGAAAAGCCACACAGACTTCAGTGACTACGCCGGCAATGATCAGCTGCTTTTTGCCCGTGGCTTTGACTGCTTTGACAAAGTCTTCGTTGTCCCACGCATTGATTTGGCCAGGGCGGGCAATATAGGGCGCATCTGGAAAAAGCTCATTCAGTTCCGGCACCAGCGGGCCATTCGGGCCCTGTTCAAAACTGGTGGTTAAAATGGTTGGAAGATTGAAATACTTGGCCGCTGCAGCCAGTGCAAGCACATTATTTTTAAATTTATCTGGATCAATATCGCGGACCAAAGAAAGCAGGCCGGTTTGATGGTCAACTAAAAGAACCGCAGCATTATCTTTATCTAAACGTACGTAAGGTTTGCCCATTTTCTTGTCCTCAGAAGTGTTATGCATTCGGTGCAGTGCTGCTGATGCAATCACTGGAAGTTGATTGTGCAAGGCGGATGAAAAGCCTTGCGCTGTTTAAAAAGCATAAAGGTGATAATAGGATAATCCCAGTCAGAAGATTGAGAAAAACAATCCTAAACGTAGGATGGTCTTATTTAAAACCCATGAAATAGGTGGAAAACCATTTATCTTGAATAAATTATCATATTTTTAGGATTGTGTATGCCGGCTTCAGGCTATCTGAAAGCATTGTAAAGGACTACGATTAATCCCATGTTCATCCTATTGCAGATAGGAGTAAAAGATGAAAAAAGTTATAGGCGTTTACCGCAATCATAATATGCATTGGGTCGGCGATGGTTTTCCAGTGAAAAATCTGTTCTCTTACGACCGTTTAGGTCAAGCGATCAGCCCATTTTTACTGCTTGATTACGCGGCGCCGTATCCATTTGAGCCAACAAATGAGCAGCATGGCGTCGGGTCGCACCCGCACCGCGGCTTTGAAACCGTGACGATTGCTTATCAAGGCGAAGTTTCGCATAAAGACTCTGCCGGCGGCGGCGGCACCATCCAGTCTGGCGATGTGCAGTGGATGACTGCAGGGGCAGGCGTGGTGCATGAGGAATTTCATTCCCCTGAATTTGCGAAGCAGGGCGGCCTGTTTGAAATGGTTCAGCTTTGGGTCAACCTGCCGGCCAAAGATAAAATGACTGCGCCGCGCTATCAAGCGCTTGCTGCTGCGGATATTCCGCGGATAGAAATGGATGATGATGCGGGGCATATCCGTGTCATTGCCGGAGAATTCGGCGGCCATCATGGCCCAGCCAGTACATTCAGCCCAATCAATGTTTGGGATGGTCAGCTGAAAGCTGATTATGAAACTTTTGTGCATGTTCCTGCAGGCCATAATGCACTGCTGGTGGTGCTGAAAGGCGAAGTTGCAGTAAATGGCGGACAAAAGGTGCTGGACAGCTCGATTGTGATGTTTGAGCGTGATGGCGATACTGCGGTTCAATTGCAGGCTTATCAGGATACGCAGTTTTTGGTGCTGACCGGTGAACCTCTGAATGAGCCAATTCAAGGCTATGGGCCATTTGTCATGAACAGTAAAGATGAAATCATTCAGGCATTTAATGATTTCAATGCCGGAAAATTCGGAGAAATTCCAGTTCAGTCTGCGCATTAAACCCATAAAAAAGCCCTGTAATGTTAAAAAGAAGCCCCTGAAAAATTCAGGGGGCTTTCTTCTTTTGCGCTGCTGCTGTTATTGTTTTGCCGCAATCACATTCAAGCCGATGATATTTATTGTGATGCAGTTATCGTTTTTTATAATATCAATATTAGCTTTAATTTTTTTAAAAGTAAAACCATCGTTAAAAAAATGGTTAATATATCTATATAATTTATTAGATTATTTATATTTATTATTAATTAATTTCCTGATTTATCTTGAATTTATTGCACAAATTAAAATGTGTTAAAAGATGTAAATAACTGCTTTTGTGGGTTTTTGTATCTGCTGCTGAAAAAAGCGTAATCTGGTAGTTTTTAATAACCTGTTTCTTACCGGCATGGGTCATAATTTTATAAAAGTTTGATACACGGAATAGAAGATTGGATATTGCAGTCATCGGCAGCGGCATGTCTGGGCTTGCTGCCGCAAGAATTCTAAAAGACGCAGGGCATAACATTACAATTTTTGAAGCGTTGCCTGGACGCGGCATGGACAGTCACAGCACTGAATTTGAAGGCGGCTTGATTGATGCGCCTTTGCGTGTGATGAATCCGCATCTTTGGAATAATACTTTAAGCTTGGCGGCCTATTTAGGCATAAAAACCTTTCCAGTGCGCACGTATATGGCCTGCAGCTGGCTGTTTGAAGACAAAACGGAAACTTGGCTGACCACCACGCGCAGCCGCATCGGCAATTTCCCGATTATCAATAACCGCAAAGGCATTCAGCAATATGGCTGGCGTTTAGTCAAAGGCATGCTGCAGCTGAAAACGGCGATTGCTAAATTCTTCAAATCAAAAGATCAAGACATTACTTTGGCGGAATTTATCAACCGCAATGACATTGAAGAGGTCTTTTGGCATGGTGCAGTGATGCCTGTGCTGTATACCATTTGTACCTGCAATCCCAAAACAATTGGCGAATGGCCGGCCAAACCTTTGCTGGTTTTCTTGCGCCAATTGACTGATGGTGATGCTTTGCTCCGCATTCAGGGCGGTACGCCTGCCTTGGTGAACAAACTTGTTGAAGGCATTAATATTGTCAGCGGTTCAGCCATTACCTCTGTAAAAGAAGACGGTGAAAAAGTGCTGGTGGCGAATGCTCAAGGCCAAACCACCGAGTTTGATCGGGTTGTCGTGGCGACTCCAACCACAAAAATTGAAGAATTTTTAAATGCCGAGCAGTTTGCAGAGGATATTGCGCTGCTGAGAAAATTCAAATTTGAGCAGGGCGATTTGGTGATTCATACGGATCAAACCGTGATGCCGCCAAAACGTAAAGATTGGGCTGTACTCAGCTATATGATGGACCGAAAATTCACCAAACAGCAATTTACGGTGTGGCTGAACTCCATTGAGCCGAGCTTGGTTGGCAAAACACCGGTTTTCCAAACTTGGCGCCCAGTGACGCCAATTGACCCGAAAAAAATTATTTCGACGGTTGTCTTGACCCGTGCAGTGGTGGATTCAGATACAGTTGCATTAAATAAAGAATTGCAGCTGCGTCATAAATCGCAAAACAGAAAAGTGTTCTATTGCGGTTCATGGTCATGCGACGGTTTGCCAATTTTAGAATCTGCAGTCACGTCCGCTATGCATATTGCCGAAATCTTCGGCGCGCCATTGCCATTTGTCGGTTTAAAACCTCAGGTGGAGGTTGCGCCGCAGCTGGGCTATTAAGGAATGAAATGGCTTCAGGCGCTCCGAAGCCAGTTTCCTCAGCATAAGTATGCGGTTAATGCGAAACTGCTGGGGGATGATGCCGTATTGGCTTGGAGCAATTTAGGCTATTGGCAGGCGGATGCAGATTCATATCCGCAGGCTTGCCAAGCGCTTGCTGAGCATTTGGCGCAAGCCATTCAGCTGAACGCCCATGACCGGCTGCTGGACTTGGGCTGCGGGCAAGGCGCCAGCCTGCAGCTTTGGCTGAAGCAATTTAAGGTTCAGCGTTTATATGCGCTGGAAATGCAGCCAGCCTCCATTGAAAAAATCAAAAAAGAATTAAATTCAAAAGCCGCAATTTACTGCGCCTCTTTTTTAAATTTAAAAACAGTTTTCCCTCAGACAACCTTTGATGCAGTGCTGTGCATTGATGCGGCTTACCATAGCCCTTTAAATTCATTTCTGCGGTCTGTTCAATCTGTTTTGAATTCAAAAGGCCGTTTGGGTTTTCATTATTTAATGCTGTCGGAAGAATATTTGAATTCAAATGCGCTGCAAAAATTGAAATATCGGGCGCTGCTGAAAGCGGCGGATGTGAATCTATCTGATTTGCTGTCTGAAAAAGAGCTGTATGCCGCGCTGGAAAGTTCCAGTTTTAAGAATATTCAAATTGAGGATATCAGTGCGCAGGTGTTTGCAGGCTTTGCGCATTATGCAGAAACAGTGCTGGCAGATGCGCTGCCGTCAAATCATTTAGATATCTTGAAAATACGCATGACGGCTAAATTGTGCCGGACGTTGTATGCGGGCGGCGCCGTCCGATATGTGCAGATTGCAGCGCAGAAAGGCTAAGCATCTCGATTAAAAAAAACGCATCGCCCAGAAACATCAAAGCCCCACTGGAAAGTGAGGCTAAGAAATGGTGCCGGCACACGGATTCGAACTGTGGACCTACTGATTACAAGTCAGTTGCTCTACCAACTGAGCTATGCCGGCATTGTGAAAAGCATTTTACAGATTTTTTTTTAAGGTGCAAGCCAAAAAATGAGCGATTGAATGCATACTTTCAATGTATGAGGATATAGCTGTCAATCCGCCAGCTATATCCATTAAGAATGGTGCGGGCTGTATTTATTTACTGCGCAGGATCCGGTCTAAGTCTTGCGCGCACTCTTCAAGGGTAAATGCGGTGTCCAGCTGCAGCTGAGGCTTCAGTTCATTGGCGAGAACCCGCCATTGTTCGATCAGTTTAAGGGCTTTTTGGATTTTATGCTTATTGATGTCTTTGGCTGCAGTCGGCGTATAGCCGCCGCGTTTCGCATTCTTGATCTGTTTGACATAGTTTAGGCTGTTATTCATGTGCTCTCCCGAATAGCAGTTATTTATGCTGAATGTTGAGTGACGCTTTCAATGATTAAATGGATCAAGGTGGATGGTCTGTTTAAAAGGTTTTTAACTATCACGGTGTTTAGTTTTTTTTTGCAACGCCCTGAAAAATTGCATTAATCCTTTTTTAGCACAGAGTTTGCGAATTGTCTTTAAGCAGTAAATTTTCAATTTGTAATAAAACGTGTCTATGGGAAGGGTGCTGGAGAAATACTTTTAAGAAGCCTCAGCAGCTTGTTTTATTTGCATTTTAGCTTTGATTTAAGCTGGGCTGGCGGTCATTTAATATGAAAGAATCAAGTTTAAACTGCCCCCGCCAATGACATAAAACTGCAGCGGAATGGCGTTTGAAATTATAAAAGCAGCACTAGAAAAGCGCCCGCTGGCAGGCACTGCCCCCTGAGCCAGTGTAAATATCAGGTTTAGAGTTTATGAAGATGCCATAAAAACCCCCAGCTTGGGGTTGGGTTTTTTTATGGTTCAGGGTTGAATCATCAGCGTAATGAATCTTGAACTCTATTTATGTCTTTGTATGGATAATCTTGTACAGGGCCAGCAGCCGGAAGCGTCATCCATAGCCCTTGTGTTAAGCGGTTGGATCCATTTTCAGGCTTTGTTGCACAAAGATATGGAAGCTAAACCTCTCCAAAGCCAAACAAATTTAAGTGACAACTTGAGTATGCGGTCGACCTAATTCTGTAAATTTATTTAATACGGATACGCGAGCATGAATCTCATTGACTTGGCTATCGAAATTTTTGGCACTAAGCTTATCTGCCAATAATTTGATGCAATGCACCTGGGTTTCCACTAAGCTTCGTCGATGATAACCAGACCATTTTTTCCAAATCGCTCTTCCTCGGCGTTTGACCATTTTTAATAATTCATTTCTCTCTATGATCTCATTTGCTTGTTTTGCCAAGGCTTTGCATTCTTTCTGGGTGGAATCACAGCATGTGCTTGTCGATCTGAAATAAGCTGTCGGCAGCATTGAGTGTCATAAGCTCCGTCAGTATAAACAGAGTCAATTCGCTCATCTCATCAGGTAGAATTTGATTGAGTAAATCACCAAGTACTTGTGAATCACTGATGTTATTTGTTGTTCACTGTACAGCCTGCATTTGCAAGGTTTGAGCATCTATACCACTATGCAGTTTACGCCATTGGCAGCGGTATTCAGGCTGACACTTCTTACGTTTTTACTCACTTTTACCTAAAAACTTCAGGCCAGTTGAGTACAAGTAGATGCAGTCCATCACTGCTTTTTCGGTAGCTAATCGCAATATTAATATGCTTTTGTCGTCTGCAAAGTGTGGTGTAATCCGGTGCTGTCCAATTTAAACCGCAAAGTTGAATCAGGCTTTGGACAAAGCCTGCGACCATTCTTAAAGAAAGGCGAAATAGAGATTTGATTATCAAGCAGCATTGAATCTCTGTATCGGAATAAGTTTGATTTCGTCCACGCTTGCCTTGTGGCTGTGAGTACTATTAAGTCTGAGGATCAAACCAAATTGATATATTTCCTCTTTTGATTAAAGCTTGGTTATACGAGGACCTAGTGTTTATGCGATAGATTTTGGGTTCAGGTTTCTTCATTCGGAAATTATATTGATGAAAAAGAATTCAATGGTAGGTTTGTGCAACAAAGCCTTTTTCTAAGAAAAGCATCTGTAAGCATTGCAGCGGTTTCTGTAGAAATCTGGGGGGTAATTTATTATACCCCCGACCATATAGCGGGATTGCAATAGATAAAGTAGATATCATCAGACACAAAAAAAGCCTAAATCCTTTGGATTTAAGCTTTTTAAGACCTCATGAACTATCATGAGGATAGAATATGGCGAGAGAGGGAATCATATTTTTAATTTAAGATTATGAAATTAAAAAATATTTAGAAATTAAATTTTTATTTTACCACCAATTTTACCCCCAATTTGTTGACGATAGATAGCTGAAGTAGTAAAAAATTTATTTCTTACATTTTTCTTCGCGTTTGCGATGATCAAATTTTTTCTTATTCCATGCAAGCTGAATTCTTCTTAAAGTTTCCTTGTGTCTAGATTCATCTAATAAGAACCAGATATCAAGTTGATGAAGCATAAGGTTAATGCGCTCTTCATCGTTAGAAGGGACGTAATTTATATTATTGTTTATTTCACAGTTAATTATATTTTTTTCAATATAGGTATATAACCAAATAGAAAAACTATTATTTTCCATATTTTTATCAATAGCTGTTCTAGATTTCTTTTGTATCTCATTAAAAGTAAGCATAAAGGCGTTAAAAGCATAAGTATAATCTTTTCCTCTTAAAAATTTATCTATAAGTTCAAGATTTACTAATAATGAAGTATTGTTACCATGGAAGTAGACTAATTCACCTTTATTAAAGATTTCTTTATTAAATGACTTATTTTTTATAGGTTTTAAGTTTTTATTTTCTTTGACATACTGATTGGTATTTTTCTCAGTAAATTTTCTATGATTGACATAGGTTGAAGAGTTATCTACGATTAATTCATTAAGATCAATATTTATAAAATTATGGCTAATAAGTGATTCTAAATCTGTAGATTTATTTAAATTATGTTCAATATTTATATCTGGATTTAGATTGTAATAAATAAAGCTTGCTAGTCTTTTATTGTTATTAATAATTTTAAGTTGTCTAATAAGATCAGAATGTGGGATTTCATAGCAAAGTTTATTTAAGAATTCTATTTTTTCTTTTTTACTTATTTCTAAGTTAAAAATCAATAATAATGCTCTACGCTTAATATCAATTAATGTTTCACAATCTTCAATTATTTTAAGTACAAAATTGAAAATTCTATTTTTTGTAAGACCATCAATTTCATTATCAAACTCTATTGCGGTTCTGGCTATTACCCACACAAATAAATTTAGATCTAGCTTCTTGACAGATTGTTCTAATTCTTTTAATTCACTTTTAGAATGCATGGATTGTTCAACTTTATTCAATAAAAAGGTAGAAGTTCAGTAGTAAATATATCATAAATTAGTATGCTTTTTAGGTTGTTGGGGAGGGTTAAGTGTAATAAATTAGTAATAATTTTTATTGTAAGTATCTGTTTTATATTTTATAAGTAAAAATATTTATTGAGAGGGTCTTAAACTATTGGATAAAAAAGGCTTGACTTTTTATCTTGAATTTAAGATTCATTGCCATGGATGCTAACGGTCATAAATAGTTCTTAGAATTATTTTTAAATTTTTATTGTAGGTTATTAATATTATTTAGATTTATAATTTTAATCTTTTTTCTAAAAGTACTTAATTACAGAAGATTTCCTTTTATGATTTAAACTATCAAAAGGAATAATCATGTGTAATACAGTAAATGAATCAAAAACTTTAATTGATATTGAAAATTTTTTTGAAGCTGTTTGTGCTGGGAAACGTAAGCCTCGTAATTTTTATAATCAGTTAACAGGGTTACTTGTTCAGTTAGATCGAATTTATAATTCAGATCATTATTATATAGCAGCCATAGAAGCTATGGTTGAGCTGTTATTAGATGTAGGCGAGTACTTGGATGATCCTCAATGCTTATATGAGCGATTAAATAAAATTTCTTTTGATGATATTCAGAGTGATTTTAAGTGGCACTATCGTAGGTATAAAAGCCAACTACGTGATCATCGTTATAATGAGTCAGAGAATACCAAGACGCTTGTTAATCGTATGCAACGAATCAGCAATAAGTATTCACGAATTTTAGTGGTGCGTGTTGATTTAGCTTACTCGCTTAAATCTCAAGAACAGATTGGTATATTTGAGTTTAGTAATGATATGGATTTACTTCGTACTCGGCTACGTGATCAGGATACAGTTTTTAAAGGTTTAGTTGAGTATGCATGGGCATTAGAACAGGGACAAGAGAAGGGCTATCACTGTCATTTACTCTTGGTTTATAAAGGCAGTGAGCGCCGCAATGCTTATTGGCTGGCGAATCAGGCCGGAAAGCTTTGGAGTGATATTACAGATGGTCAGGGCTGCCATTTTAACTGCCATGCTTCTGCCTATCTCAAACAGTTCTCAGATCGAAACCGTCTAGGCATTGGGATGATTCGCCGTAACAATCCAGATGAGGTGAAGAATATGCTGGATACAGTGGCTTATCTGGTACGTCCTGAGAAGGAAGCGCAGCATCTGAGAGTGAAAACTAAAAAACGTATGCGGACTTTCGGCTAATAGAAAATAATACAGGCATACATCATCCGCATGAAGATCATGATTTACGTGATCAGGGTCTCGTCATACAGGCCCTTTTATTTTTCATTGGAGCTGTATTTAATGCAAATCAATTGTCCCTACTGTCAGTCTGCTCACGTTCATCGTGTCTTTGTTTCACATTCTAAACCGTCTGAATCTAGCCCGCACAGAGCATCCTTATTGAGTTCTCATGTGGGATTCGGTGGAATGGTCATAAAGCAGCTGTCGAAAGGCTTGCCCTTATCACCGTGGATCATGGGGTTGGCTGAGGTGCTGCTCAAAAGTGTTTATCTGTATTGGGCCGAAACACAGCGGGGCCATTTCGATTCAGGGATCGCGATAGAGTTTTACTGTGAACAGTGCCGGCAGTATTTTAAACTTTAGCCGTCAGGGCTGAATGCGCGGTGAAGCGGAATAAAAAAACCGGTCCACGCTGACCGGTTTTTTACTGTATTTGAAGGATGGCTTAATGCATGCCCGCATTAGAACACATACCGTTTATTTCCTTGGATAAACACATATTTAAAAATGCGTTCCGGCCGGCATTCACTGCTCATGACATTAAAGTAGCTTTGAGCAGAAACCGTCTCACCTTCTGGCCCCCAGCTGTCAAGCTCACAGGGCTGATTCCAAGCGTCGAGTAATTCTATTCGATCAATCTCAATATTGCGTGCTGTTGAATTTTCGATTCTCAGCAATGCACCGTGATCACCATAATTTTCGAGGCTGTAGCCTAAGCTAAAGCCGGCGGCGGGTTTTTTGCAATCGGTTGAAATGGTGCGGATGCTATTGCTGCTGCTATTGCAGGAATGCATTTGCTGCGTGATGGGCTTGGCTTGAATATTCAACGCGCAGCAGGAAAGCGCCAATAAGGCAGTCAGCAGGACTGAAGGATGCATGGCATGGATCTCGATATAGATGCTGATGATGAGAGGGGGCGTTCATCGGGATTCAGCATGGCGCGCTTAAATAATTTAAGCGCGCCATGCCTGCTGCAATGAGCAGGACCCCCGCTTTATTTTTTTAATGCGTCATTTGCAGCCTTGATTGGATGCTGCCGCGTCTTGGGTGAATGAAAAGCCATTGATCGGCATGCTTGAAATCGTCTTGACATCATATGCATCGCCAGTGGTTTCAAGAACAATGTTGAGTTTGTTTTTCACCGCGGTCTTCGGCGCCATGGTGTAGGCTGAACCTTGACGGCCTTCATCAAAGTTAAAGCAGGCATGCTTGAATTTGCCCGCTGCTGCCCTGATGGTGTCCTTGCCCAGCGTAATGGTTTTTCCCTCAATATTGATCACGTGCTTGCTCGGCGCAGTATTGAACTGATTGACGCTGAACTGAGTTAAGCCCTTTGGACTGTAATTGGCGTAGATGCTCAAGTTGCCCACGGTCCAATTGCTGAACTGAGCCGTTCCTGATTCAGGCTTGCCAAATTTCTGAATGAGCGTCGAGCGGCTGTCATTCATGGTGACGGTTTTTCCATTAATGATCATGTGATCAGCAGCAAAAACAGAAGTTGTAAAAGTTGCCAGTAATATAGCGATGATATGTTTATTCATGATGTTTCCTTATTTTAAAGTCATTTCATTATTTGGAACGTAAGGCGAGACTGCCAATAATCACCAGCAGCAATAGGCCGCCGATGAACTTGCCCACTGAAGGGAACATGACAGCAGGCCAGATCACGCCTTGTCCGAGATGATAGGCAAATGATTTATAGCTGTATTGCCCCCAAAAGGACTGATACAGCGTGAAAAGCAGGCCAATGATGAGGTAGCCTCGGATCAGCCAAGCTGTAATTGATGTATTCATTTATTTCCCCCAAAAGCGTATTGAGCGAGCAAGAAGAAAAGCCCGAACAGGATCATCATTCCAATGAAGGGCAGACCTAAAAAACAGATCACTGCGATGATGCAGATAATGCCGGCAATAACCCTCATGGCTTATTCCTTCAGACACTGATAGGTGCTGCTGATCATTTCCCTGTGAAATTCTTCGGTTTGCTGAATGGTATGGAGGCTGTGTTCCAGTGCATCCGCTCCGAATTTTTTCTCAAGCTTGCTGTAGATGCATGTGCATGCAGCAGTGTCACCGCCACCGGCCTTGCACCCGCTGACAAATTGCCGTTCAGTTTTGCTGGCGCAGCCTGTGAACAGGAGTACAGTCAGCGTGATGAAAGCAATTGATAAAGAGGTTTTCATTAATTCCCCCGAATTTATTGTTTTGGCTATTTTTAAATAGATGGATTTATACGCGTGATTGAATGAACAGACGAACGCAGGCCCTCCAAAGAAGGCGGAAGTCTTTAGGTCAATTTAAGCGGATATGTAATCTATGAATTATGCCAAGGGCGAGGGAATGGCCCAGACAGGCTTTAGGGAAAATAATAAAGAGAGGTAACGCTTGGTCATGGTGATGACTCCTTAGGTTTAAGAAGTTCTACCAAATTACTGCTAAATAATGGTGGCAGAACGAAAAGGGGTTAGCAGACTGAACCTAAGAATCAGCACACCCGAAGGTGTCCCCCTCCCGTTCTACCGCAGAGGGAGCACGAGGGTCTACACCAAAAGAAAAAATCTTTTAGTGCACTTAGGAAACGGTCTGCTAAAACCGGCTGGCGATGTAGGCCAGCAAGCAAATCATAATCGCAGAGATGGACCGGGTCAATTGCTGGCGGCTGATTTGAATAAAAAATCGGGGAATGAATTGAACAGGAATTAAATAAATTTCAGATATATAACATTTACATGAATCTTCATGCCGCTTTGCCGCGGCATGATTTGCCCGTTTGGCCTGCACCCCCTGCAGGCCTTTTTTTATGCCGGATATTCAGATTGGCAAATCTTGAACACATTCATTGTTAAATAGGAAAACATTATGGCGCATCAACTTGAACAAATGGCCTATGTCGGCGAAACCCCGTGGCATGGGTTAGGCAATCAGCTGAGCCAAAACCAGCCGATTGAAGTCTGGGCGCAGCAGGCTGGCATGGATTGGCGCATTGAATCCTCTAATGTCAGCTATATGGCGCAGAATGAACGAGGGCAAAGCATCATCATGCCTTATGAAGATCAACGGGTCTTATACCGCTCAGATACTCATGCACCGTTATCTGTGGTCAGCCAGCGCTATCAGGAAGTGCAGCCGAAACAGATTTTAGAGTTTTACCGTGACCTGACGGAGCAGTCCGGCTTTGAGCTGGAAACAGCGGGTGTGCTGAAAGGCGGCAAGAAATTCTGGGCCTTGGCGCGGACTGGACAGACTTCAGCACTCAAAGGCAAAGATGTCAGCAATGGCTACATTCTTTTAGCCACTGCCTGTGACGGAACCCTTGCCACCACAGCTCAGTTCACCAGTATCCGCGTGGTCTGCAACAACACCTTAGCCATTGCTTTAAAGGGACAGAACAGCAGTGCAGGTGTGGTCAAAGTCCCGCACAGCACCCGCTTTGATGCAGATAAGATCAAGCAGCAACTCGGCATTTCCGTGCGGGCATGGGATGAGCACATGCATGAAATGAAACAGCTGAGCCAGCGCAAAGTCACCCAGCAGGAAGCGGCAGCTTACTTTGATGCCGTATTCAACAGCAGCAGCCTGAACCCGATGGAGCAGGATGAGGGCATTATTCAGTTCTACCGCAATGTCGCCACACAGGCAAAGCCTGCAGCCAAGGCAGACAGCAAAACCGAACCGAATGGGCGGGCCATGTCCAAAGCCATGACCATGTTTAATGGGCATGGGAGAGGGGCAGAATTGAGTTCAGCCAAAGACACTGCGTATGGATTGCTGTGCTCAATCACCGAATTCGCCGATCACGAGCGCCGCGCCATGAGTCAGGATCACCGTCTGGATTCAGCATGGTTTGGAGCAGGCGCAGGCCTTAAGCAGCGCGGGCTGGAACAGGCCCTGCACATGATTGCGTGATCTCAATCAGTTCACAAACATACCGTCAATACGTCACAGCCGCATCAGCAGATGCGGCTTTTTTATGCCCGAAATTTAACAGAAAGAGGAAATCAGGATGAATTCAGCAGTGATGAACCCAAACAATGCGATTCCCAATATTCACAGCAATCGCCCGAAACTGTTCACAGCCAAACGCTTTGTGGAAACTAAAAATTTAAGTCAGGCGGAATGGCTTGAGGTCAGAAGGAAGGGTATCGGCAGCAGTGACTGCGCTGCAGCCTGCGGACTCAATCCTTATATGTCGATGCTGGAACTGTGGATGATTAAAACAGGACGGATTAAACAATCGATTGAAGATGAAAGTGAAGGCCATGCGCCATTGTATTGGGGTAAACAGCTCGAACCCTTAGTGGCTGAATACTACAGCATGCATACCAACCGAAAAGTCCGCCGCGTGAATGCTGTGCTGCAGCACCCTGATCCAGACAAGTCCTTCATGTTAGCCAACTTAGATTATTCTGTAGTGGGTGACGCAGATGTGCAGATTCTAGAATGTAAAACTGCAGGGGAATATGGCGCTAAGCTCTGGCGAGATGGCGTGCCTTTATACGTGCTGTGTCAGGTGCAGCATCAACTGGCGGTGACCGGCAAGAAAGCGGCGCATATCTGCGTGCTGATCTGCGGGCATGAAACCCGCATCTTTAAAGTGACCCGCAGTGAATCGGTCATTCAGCACATCGTTAATGCAGAACGCTATTTCTGGGACTGTGTAGAAAAGGATACACCGCCTGAAGCGGATGCCAGTGACTCGGCAGCCAAGGCCTTGCAGCTTCTGTATCCAGAACATGTACCGCTCAGTACGACAGACTTATCTGAAGATGAGCAGGCCAACCAGCAGTTCGAGCAGCTGATTCAGGCACGTAATCACATTGAAAAGCACCAAGAGCAGTTTGACCTGCTGAAGCACCAGCTGCAGGCTAAGATGCAGCAGGCTGAACGCGCCACTTTTAAAGCTGGTTCGGTGACATGGAAAAAAGCCAAAGACTTAATCAGCTTAGACAGTAAAGCCTTACTGAAGCAGCATCCTGAATACCTCAGCCAATTCCCGCAAAGCAAACAAGGCTCACGGCGCTTCAATATCTATACCGATTAGCCTAAGCAGAACATTCAAAAATCACCCAAATATCCCATGCCTGAGCGCATGGGATTTTTTATGTCCATTTCATTTTTAACCGAACGCAGCAACTCATTTAAACAAAAGAGAAAAACATCATGATTAAAGGTCTAGCAATTACACCACCGATACTCGGACGAATCAGTATTGGTAAAGTTGTCGAAAAGAACGGTAAACGTCTACCTGAAAAAGATGACCAATTCACCATTACTAGCCAAATCCAAAACAAAGACGGCTGGATCAAACACCCCTTGGATGAGCAGCTGCGGGCCAAGGCACCCAATCAAAAACTGCGGAGCATCCCAGTACGGATGATCTTCAATGATCCTGAGCTGAATCTGCGTGCTGAGTACACTTTATTTGATCGTCAAACGGGGAGGCCTGTTTGTGTCGGCGATGGGGAAGCTTGCCAACGCCTGACCAGCCAAGGTATAGAGCAGCATCCCTGTCCATCCCCTGATTTATGTTCGATGGCACAAGGAGGTAATTGCAAGCCTTATGGACGTTTGCATGTCAATCTAGATGAGTCGGATGAACTTGGTACATTCATCTTTAGAACTACAGGTTTTAACAGCATCCGAACTTTGGCTGCGAGGCTCAGCTATTACTACGCTGCATCGAATGGATTGCTGTCATGTCTTCCGTTGCAATTGATACTTCGAGGGAAATCGACCGCACAAAGTTATCGAACGCCTGTGTATTACGTGGATTTAACTTTACGTGAAGGCTGTGATTTAAAGTCAGCGATACAGACGGCTAAAGAAATTGATCAACAGAGTAAATCGAGTGGTTTTAATCAGGAAGCTTTAGATCATAAGGCGAGGCAGGGCTATGCGAATGCAGTTTTTGAATTGGGTTCAGAGGATGTAATAGAGGAGTTTTATACTGGGGATGGTGCTGAATGTGAACAGATACAGCCTGAATCAAGAGCAAAGCCTAAATGTAATAATGAAGGGTGTTTTGTAAAGGATATCCAGCAGGAGCTACAACAGAGTGTAAGGGCTGTGAATTCTTGAAAGTGAAATTTTACGCAGGAGACCGATCATGTGAGCGAATACCCGCTCGCATCAATGATCAGGAGTAAACATCATGAATGCGTTCACAGGTCAGACATTTCAGATGAATCAAATTATTAATATCAAAGAAGTTATTCAGTTCACCAGTATTAGTCGGGCAAAGATCTATGAAATGATCAATGTTGATTCAAAGTACTACGATTCAAGTTTTCCAAAACCTGTACGCTTAAGTGAATCACGCATTGGGTGGGTGGCTTGGGAAGTGAATCAGTGGATTGAGGAGAAGTTAAAACAAAGATGAGCACAGCTGAATTAAATGATGACATTATTAAGATTTTTATTGAAAGTAAATTAGTAGAGTGCGATGGTTTTACTTTAGTAGGAAGCTATTTGGAGAAATCTTTTAATGGCTATATAGTCGTTTTTAAAGCAGAAAATCGGCAATTATTGTTACATTCTATTAAGGATAATAAAAATCTTAAGTCTATAAATCTTGTTGATATGAAAGCTTGTAAGTGTATTGAGTTCTCAATAAAAAGTTACAATATCTTCAAAGAATGTTTGTCCGAAATAAAGAAAAATCATTAGTGGTTTTTCTTTAATTTATTCTTTCCTATTTTGATAATTGCTATATAGCGATAGTGAGGAATAAAACAATGTTGAAATTTATTTTTGAGCGTCTTAAGTTGTCGTAAGTTGTAAGTATTTTTTTTATTTAAAATTCAAAGACATTTATATAATTGTTTTTTATGGTAAAAATTAAAACCTGGGGTTTTTTTGTTGTATGACTTTTAAAAATTATTACTGTTATACTGCATCATACTATTTTTATCACTGGTAGCTTTCACCAGCAAGTAATATGATCCAATTACCTTCAGATATAAAGCTTATCTTTTCCGGGCATGAAACTTTCGCATTAAGACAATTGTGGTTAAAAAAAGCATATACGCAAGTGCAAAAATATCAAGATTCGTCTGAATTAGTTTGCCCAAAATCTGTATTTTCATCAAATGATGCTGTTGAGCGGTTTGGTGTTGGTAAAAATATGGTCGCTTCAATTAAACATTGGGGGCTTGCTACTGATGTAATTAGAGAAAGTGAAAAATCAAACGGTTTCCGACTTGGTGAAATAGGTAATTTTCTTTTCGATGAAACTTCAGGGGTTGACCCTTTTTTGGAACATGAAGCATCTTATTGGTTAATCCATTGGTATCTGGCAGGGAAAAGTCTTCGCTCTACTAGTTGGTATGTTTTATTTAATTGTTTGAATAGTAATAGTTTTAATCAAGATGATGTAGTCTCTTTAATCAATGATCTGGTTTCTGAAACAGAAAATATTAGATCTAAAAAAACTTTAGAAAATGATGTAGATACGTGTTTGAAAAGTTATGTTTCAGATAATGATACGGAAGATGGTATCGAATCTTTATTATCTAAGCTTGGGCTTATTAAGAAAATAAGTAAAAACTTATATCAATTTAACTATTCCTATCATGAATCATTATCTGACTTCTTGTTTTGCTACGCTATTTTAGACTTCTGGGAGAGTTTAGAAGAAAGGCATGGTACATCGCAGTCGACACTTTCTTTTAAAAATATTACGTACGACTATGGCTCTCCTGGGCGTGTATTCAAATTGACCGAATATTCGATTAATGAGCGACTGTCCCATATAGAAGATATTTCAAATGGGTATCTAGGTTGGACCGATAGTTCAGGTTTAAAGCAAATAACAAAATTGAAAAATGAAACTGTTGGTGAAATGAAAAAGACTTTATTGAGATTGGCATATGTTAGTTAATAAAACTTTAGGTGATGTAGTTTCTATTAATAGAAATTTTGTGAAATCTATTAATCTAGAGTTGGATTTTGGCCGTTTAGATTCAATCAAAGAGTATATTCTTCAGCCTTCAGCGCTTAATGTCTTAGACATTATGGCAAATCAAATTTCTAGTACTCAACAGCGTACTTTTACATGGACTGGTCCATACGGTAGTGGTAAATCATCTTTAGCTCTAATTTTGGCTGGTCTGGCTGGTGGTGAGAAGGAAGTTCGACAGACAATTAGTGAACGTATAAATTTAACTTCTGTAAGTTCTCTCTTTTGTTCAGAAAAACCGTGGATGATTACGCCAATTACAGGCAAAAGAGTGTCAATTGAAGACATACTTGCGTCTGTATTGATGAAATTGACAAACAAAAAAGAATTGAAGATAAAAAATAGATCAGAGTTGATTGACTTATATATTGATTTTGTTGAAGAGCAAACTGATATTGAGGGAAGTATTCTCATTATTGATGAGCTAGGAAAATTTTTAGAATACGATGCCTATCATACTCAGGACATTGGATTTTATCAGGAACTAGCCGAAAAGACTTCGCGAGCTAAAAAAAAGATCGTTGTTGTTGGTATTTTACATCAAGCATTTGGTGAGTATGCGAGGCATTTGGGGTTAATTAAACAGCAAGAGTGGACTAAGGTCCAAGGACGCTATAGTGATTTGCCTTTAGTAAGTAGTGTTGATGAAAATATAAATTTAATTAGTAAGGCAATTTCAACAAGTTATAAGCATTCTAATACTCTTGAGTTAGCTGAAAACTATGTGGATGCTTATAATGCCGACCATATTTACAAATTAGAGAACAAAGCAAAAATTTTTGATCAATGCTGGCCTTTACATCCAGTCAGTGCAGTGCTTCTATGTTCATTATCTAGAAAGCAATTTGGGCAAAACGAACGTAGTATCTTTAGTTTCTTATCGTCGTATGAGATGTTTGGATTCAGGGATATTCTTCAAACATTGTCTCTAGATGAAAAGAATTATTATTATCCAGATATGCTTTGGGATTATTTGCAGGCAAATCTAGAACCTATGATTTTATCATCATCGGATGGTCATAGATGGGCATTAAATATTAATGCCGTAGAAAGAACACAATCACAATTTCCAGCAGAATATGTACGGGTAGTAAAAAGCATTGCTGTTATAGGATTATTGAGAGATGGTGTAAATATTCTAGCTACTGAAGCAATTATAAAGAACTGCTTTCCAAATTTTACTGATAATTTAATTACAGAAATTCTTAAAAGGCTAGAGTCAGCTTCTATATTAGTTTTTAGACGTCACTTAAATGCTTGGGGGGTTTATGCAGGTAGTGATTTCAATATTGATGAAGAGGTTAGCAAAGCTCTTTCTGTTCAAGGGGATATAAATTTTTCTGAGTTGCAGGATTTGCTTGATACTGTACCTGTAATTGCTTCTCGTCATTATTGGGAGACAGGAGCAATGCGTTGGATGAATAAGAGCATTGTTCTAGAAGATAGCTTAAAAGAATTTAGGAATGGAAATGATTTTAAGCATAAAAAAGATGGAACTTTTATTTTAGTTTTACCAAAAGCTTACTATACACCTGAACAATCTTTAAAATTAGCATCAAAGCTTGCTAAACAGGAGCGAGAGGATAATTTAATTGCGGTTGCTAAGTTTGAAAATCAAATAATTGATTTGTTGCGTGAGTTAAAGGCTTTAGAATGGTTGAGGAAAAATAAATTAGAGCTCCAATCTGATAGCGTTGCAATTAGAGAAGTTGATGCTAGATTGAGTTCATTAAGAAATATTTTGTCAGATAAGTTTAAGAATGAGTTTAATAAAAGCACTTGGTTTGATACTCGATCAAATAAATATCAGGGCAATTTGTCTAAAATAGCATCTGAAGTTGCTGACAAAATGTATCAATTTGTACCTATTGTTCATAGTGAAATTGTAAATAGAGATTCTTATTCGACTCCTGCAAGCAAGGCAATTAAAGATTTGATGAAGGCTATGTTGTCTTCATCTGATCTTGAAAACCTTGGTTTAGAAGGGACATCTGCCTCAGCTAGTTTGTATAAAACAGTTATTAAAAGCCAAAAAATTCATAAAAATGAAAGTAGTGTATGGAAATTTATATCTCCAGATTTGAAAGAAAACAAATCTATTTTTCACCTCTGGCATACAACATTAGAGTTATTAAAAAATTCTAATACTCCCGTATCAGTAGAAGAGATATATAACTTATGGAAAAAACCTCCATTTGGTATTAAAAAAGGACTCTTGCCAATCTTTAGTTTAGCTTTCTTTTTGACTCATAAAGATTTAATAGCTATTTATCATGAAGGAATGTTCATTACAGAGCTTGATGAGGTTTTAGTAGAAGAGTGGGTAAGACAGCCTAAATTATTTGCATTAAGATTTATTGAATTAAATACTGATCAGTTACAACTGCTGAAATTAGTTTCAGAAGGTTTTTTTGAAAACACAGATTTAAATCAAGAACTAAGTCCACTTGATTGTGCTAAAAAGCTTGTAACAAAAGTTTTTACGTTACACCCTTTTGTGAGAAAAACAAACGATCTTGAAGTTTTGACAAAAAAATTAAGAATAACGTTGTTTGCTGCAAAAGACCCTTATGACCTTTTATTTTTTGATATTCCCAAAATATTTGAATTAAAAGAACCAGCAGAAATTGCATCTTTGTTAAAAGTTGGTTTGAAAGAACTAGATACGTTTTGGCCGCATAAGTTAAAGATGATTGAGTTTGGGTTGCTAAAAGATCTGGATCATTTAGGTGATCTGAGTAATCTTAGAATGCGAGCTCAATTACTCTTGAAAATTAAGGCTGATCCTAAATTAGGTATCTTTATTAGACGTCTTTCAGAGTACCAGGGGACTCCTAAAGAAATAGAGAACCTTCTTACATTAACACTGAAGAAGCAAAGTAAAGACTGGATTGATCAAGACATAGACTCAGCTATTCTGCAATTAAAATCTTGGAGTGAGGCATTTAGGCGTTATGAAACGATTGTTTTTGACGAAAATCAAAGCAATGGCCGATATGCAATATCCATGTCTTTTGCTTCACAAGATGGACAAACTGTATCTGGTATTGTGGATTTTTCAAAAGAAGAAATGAATCAGATTAATGCTATAGTCGCAAAAATGAATGAGCAGTTTTCTGAAACAAGTTTGAAAAAAGAAATTGTGTTAGCAGCTATCAGTAAAATTGGCAGTGAGCTTCTTGCTGAAGTAAAACAAACGGAAGAGGTTATCTAAGTAATGGCTGAATACCATGTACTGGGCTTATCTGGTGGTAAAGACAGTGCAGCATTAGCTGTATACATGAGCCAGTTCCATCCAGAAATTAATATTCAATATTTTTTTACAGATACCGGTAAAGAGTTGCCAGAAGTTTATGCCTTTTTGAATAGACTTGAGGGGATTTTAGGAAAAGAAATTGAATTCATTAATGGTGATCGAGATTTTGATTTTTGGTTGAAGCAGTACAATCATTATTTGCCTAGTGCACAAACTCGCTGGTGTACTCGTCAATTAAAGTTAACGCCATTTAAAAAATGGATTAAACCTTGGTTAGATAATGGTGATAAAGTTTATAGTTATGTGGCTATACGTGCCGATGAAGAACATCGAACAGGTCTAATTTCGGAGCATGAAAATTTAAAGGTGATTTTGCCGTTTAGAGAAGATGGGGTAGACAAGCCTGCTGTAATTGAAATTTTAGAGAATGTGGGATTAGGTTTACCTGAGTATTATTCATGGCGTTCAAGAAGCGGATGCACATTTTGTTTTTTTCAGCAAAAAATCGAATGGGTACGCTTAAGAGAAATACATCCGGATGCTTTTGAAGAAGCAAAAGCATATGAAAAATTAGCGATAGATTCAGGCTCCCCCTTTACATGGACTCAAGGTGAGTCATTAGTTGATTTAGAGAAACCAGAACGCATAGCTTCAATTAAAGCAGAGTTCGAAAAAAGACAAATTAGAATGCAGGCTCGAAAGAAAGTTAATCCCTTGCGTCCACAGCTCATCGATATTGTTGATATAGATGAGCTGTATTTAGAAGATGAAGGTGGAGGGGCTTGTTTAGTCTGCCACAAGTGATGATCTTAATGTAAGATGAAAATACACTCACATTTTTTATTGATTCTTAACTTGGAAATTTCATCTTCAATAGGTTGATTAAAATCGATTTTCTTGAGTTTGATGGTTAATGAGTCAATTTTCTTTTCAGAAATTTTATCTCCGATTTCAATTTGTTCATAAAAGAATTTTATCAAATCTTCTCTTCTAATATTTTTGTTTTGAATATTAGAAATGATCCATTCAATGAGTTCAAACTGATTTAAACCAATAAATTGTATGAATTGCTTTGTGGTAGTTTGGTTTTTAGTACCTACAATATTTGTAGGTACTGTATATACAGTACCGAAGTGATCAAAAAGAGGGCGTTGATTTTCATCAAAATGGCCAGTCTCACAATGCTTTAAATATACTATTTTTGCAAGATTAATACTTGGTCTTTGAGTTCTTTGTTGACTTGGACGAATTAAATAGGACACAGCTTTTTGCTGAAGTCCAACAGCAATATCATTGCGAACCCCTCCAATAACATGTAGTTCTTTTTCACATGAGAACTTATAAAAATCTTCAAAATTTAGACTAATGATAGACATTGGTAATGGTTTTAAGTCATAAAATTCATCATTAATATTGAAGTCTGTAATTATGTAATTGTTAGTATCAAAAATGGTTGATTCATTTAATCCTTTTTTTGTAGCTTCCATTTTGATCAGTTGTATAGAGCGATCACTTCCTTTTGATGAACGTACAATATCACTAAGATCACAGGGTTGTGTAATATTAATATAAATACTTTCCACGGGATCGGTTATAGATTTAGTCTTTAAAACTGCACCAAAAGGAATGTCATGCAAAATACTTTTTTTCAAATCTTGAATGCTTTTAGATTGAATCGCTAGAATGTTAGTATAACCTTTGAATGAATAATGGCTTAAAAGGGTTCGATGCAGGCTAATAGAATTTTCATTTGTATGGTGCATTAATATGTCACTATAGGTCAAATCTTCTAGTGATTTTCCTAAAGATTCAATATTTGATTTTTTGGTAAATTCATTTTCAAGATACCATGAGTTTTCTCTTTCTATAAAGTTATGAAAATGATCGTGATACGGTTGGCCATCGATAACGGCATCTTCTTGGATGCTTTTAATAATAAAAGTATCTAATTGCCATAATGCCTCTAAAGTTTTATTTTTTGCAATTTCTAGAGCATTTTCCCAATCGGTGATATATCTTCTAATGTCATTGGCTATTACTCTTTGATTTGAAAGCATGGAACAAATTTTAAGTAATCCAGAAAAATTCGAATTACTTGATAAAAATTTATCTTTAGTAAGTGTGATTAAACCTGCACCACTGATTCTAGTTGATTTGAAAAATCTTGAACGTTCAGCAGGCGTATCTATTTTATTGTATGACGTCAATAAAAGAATTGGAGGAAGGTTAGGTATTTTAGATAAAGTTTCACTAATAAATTTTTCATTTGTAGTTGTTGCATTAAGATACCAATCTAGAATTAATAGATCGAATTCTTCAAATTTTAACTCCGCTGCCTCACTATAATGTTCCAAAAACGTAATAACATATTCAGTTTCTGGGAATACTTCTTGAATTTTTTCTTTAGTTTTTAATAGAAAATTGTTTTGCTCAATTAGTCGATTAATGTGTGTTTTTAAGTCATGGGATGATAATTCAATAAAAAGAGGAGTTAATAAAACATTTTTAATAAAATCAATAGATAATGAATGATTTTCATAAAAATTGGAAAAACTGGGGAAGTTTTGCTCAATAATTATATTAATTTCTTCAGCTATTGGGCTCGTAGGATCAGATAGCTGTTTAGATAATTCTTCTAATACAATTAATGCAGAATCAAGAGAAATACCTTCGATTTCATCATCAATAACTAGTATTTTTTTAATTGAGGGCTGGGTAATACTAGTCATGTCTTAGTTCTCAAATGGTAATTCTAAAATAAATGTTCTTAAACGGTTATCTGACTCTAAATCATTAAGTAAATAAAGTTTAGATTTTTGGTGTGCGGCAACTTCAGATGCGATATATAATCCAAGTCCTTTTCCATTAGGTCTATTGGTAAAGTAAGCTTTAAATACTTCATGGATGTGTTCTGGTGCAATTCCTGGTCCATTATCACGGATAGATATTGTTTTTGCTTTGCTATCTACATCAATTTCAATTTTTCTTTCTTTATCTCCGAGTTTTATTCCTTGGTCAAGCCAATGTACAGAGTTTGTTAATAAATTTTCAATAATTTGTGCAATTAACCCCCTAACCATTTTTACCATTATAGGACTTTTCGGTTCGGAATCGTCAACTGTAAAATAAACATTAATATGGTGTCGTTTAAACTTTGATTCATATAGTTCAAGAATCGTAGATATTTGATTCACTATATTATAGTTTTCTGGACGTTGTCTATTTGCGGGACTATGAACATCAATACTAGCGATTCTTTTTTTTGTAGCATCTATTTGCTTTTGTAGTTCATCAATAATATGTCCTATTTGGTAGTCATTATTATTTGAGTGGGTGAATTTAAGGTCATTAAGTAAATTGGATGTATTTTTTGTGATTCTACTTAATTCATGACCAATGAAGTCTACCATTTGACCAAGACCTGCTAATTCTAAAATGTCAGTATTTTTTTCAATAATATCATCGATTTCAGCCCGTAGGGTGCTAATGAGTTCATGTTGATTTTTCATAGCAAATTCAACATTGTCTAATACAGCTTTTTTATCTGCAGGTAGGTTTTGCTTGATATCATTTAATGATTTGGTGGCATTAATGTATGAAATATCAGCATTATCAATATTCTCTATTAATATTGATCTATCAATTTTCTCTTGAAGTGTTTTATTGTTATTAATTCTAAACTTAATATCATCAATGACTATATCGGTCATTAAATCCTTTAGTAGAAAAAATTCAGTATTCTCTATCAAGGTTTGTCTATTTGCAGAGTCTTTTAAATATGGATTAGTTAGTTTTGATATCTCGATTATACCAATGGTTTGATACCTATTAAATGTGTAGCCTGTACTTTTTAATGCTTTTCTATCCATGGCTAGCCAATCATCATTTAATCCTCCAGTGAATCCTATTCTAAAACCATCTCTATAGATAGCAAATCCTCCTACCCAAAAATCGAGTTCTTTTTTCCAATTAGGTTTGTACCCAATAGTTTTTTTGAAATCATTGCGATTGAACCAAAACACTTTTATTGTAATAGGTCCAAGTTTTTCTAATTCATTTTTAATTTTTTTATAATTTTCTGATTTTGGGATAATTTGTTCTTTCTTATTTATGATTTCGATATAGTCATTACTTTTTTGATCGCGCTCTTGTTTTGATGTGTCTAGCTTGTGGATTATTTCTGAAAGTGTCCAGCTTCTTTGATCATCAGATAAAGAGGCTTCACTCCATTTGATTAGACCTTTTAAAGAAAAATCGTGATCTTCAATAGTTGGTGTGAATGTATAATTAGCTTCGAAGTTTGCAGCATTTGTTAGCCAATGAGGGATGACCTCTATTGGTATTCTGTTTCCATTCTGGTAAATATCTATTGGGAAATCTTTAGGGTTATGATTAAAAGGACTCTTTAATCTTTGAATATATTCCTTGACAAATTTTTTTGTTTTTAAAAGGCTCCAATCACTATTTAAATCTGAAATGAAAATTTGTGTCCCTTTTTCTATTTCTAAGTTAGTTTCTTCTGACGTTACTCCGATTTCATCTAGATATAAATTGGGGTTTTCAAATAGCAACCAGTCGAATATTATTTGATGGCCTTTAGTATCTGTAATTTTTTTGGATTTCACAGTGGCGAAATTACCAAGTTTCATCATCGATAGTCGACCAATTCCTTTTTCACCGAGTAAAATGCGATCCTCATTTTTTTCAACATTTAATTTAGAGTTAATTCCTATAGTCATAAAAACATTCTCTAAATCTTCTTTGCTCATACCGTGTCCAGTATCAGTAATTTTAATATAATATTTTTTCTTCAAATCACACAAAATGTCATCTATATTAGTTGAATTAATGTTATCTAATAATGGGCTTAAGTAGTCTGAAAACAATTCAAATGAATTCGAGTTTTCATAGTAATTTTTACTATTTTCTAGAAGATTAGCTAACACATTAGATTTAGTAATTATTTTTTTTGAAAAGTCGCTTAGATTTTTTTCTAGTATTAATAAATTGACAGGATAGTTAATCTCAATTTTTACTCTAGGTGAACCAGCATCAAATGAGTTCTTCATTAATTCATTTAAAGCCATTTCTTCTGAAGTGATAAGTTCAGCACCGAGATGTCTTAGTGCTCTTGCTGCTATCTTAAAAGTAATAGCCATAAATAATTACCTAAAATTTATAAATATTTAAATAGAAACATACTAACAAAGTTTTTGTGAAGATGTTCAAATATGTACTTTGTTGAAAATTAAAATTAGCGATCCGCATTTTTGAAAGCTAACCAACTTTTTGCTTAACAAAAGGCACAATTTTATTTCTCAAGCTATCAATAAAATCAGACCATTCCTGCATCATCTTTGTTCTGTATTCTAGGTGCTGCGCATGGTTATATGCTTGTGATACAGCATTACCGACTCGGTGAGCTAATTGAATTTCAATTGCATCATGCATATATTCCTGCTCATGCAATGTTGTTGAAGCAAGCCCACGGAAGCCATGACCTGTCATTTTACCTGCATACCCTAAAGTCCGAATGACACATAGCAAAGCATTACTACTCATTGGTTTGGCTGTGCTGTGATTATAAAAAACGTACTGCTTATTTCCTGTGAGAGGGCGTAGACCTTCGATAAGTTCAATAGCCTGTTTAGCTAATGGTACGATGTGTGGCTGAGCCATTTTCATTTTTTCAGCAGGAATTCGCCATAAATGATTATCAAAATCAATCTCATTCCACTCCATCATTCTCAGCTCAGCAGTACGAACAAAAGTTAAAGTCATCAATTGAATGGCGGTCTTGATCATTGGATTGCCGTGATAGCGGTCCATACGCTCAAGGAAGGGCGGAAATTCAGAAATATCTAAGCGTGCCATATGCTTTGTTTTCCGCGGTTTTAAGGCTTCTCCTAAGTGCGGTGTGGGGTCATTCTCAATAAGCCCTTTACGGATAGCAAAACGGAAAATACGGCCAGTCAAAGGAATAGATCGCTTAGCCATTTCTAATGCGCCGCGAGCTTCGATTTTTTTGGCGCAGGCGAGCACATCTTTCCCCTTGATTTGATCAATAGGCATATTGCCTAAAGCCGGGAACAGATCTTTTTCAAACACGGATAGATCGCGTAAGTACGTGGTTTCTTTAATGACGGGTTTGCGGTCTTCCATCCACTCCATTGCAAGCGCTTTAAAAAGCGTATTTTCATCGGCATGCAATTTTTTTTGTTTTTTGGCTTCGTTGGGATTGATCCCATCTTTAAGCCTTAAGCGAGCTTCATCTCTGGCGCGTCGGGCTTGAGCAAGCGTAGTTTCAGGATAAGAACCAATACTGAAGATATTTTCTTTACCATTGAAGCGAAATTTCATCCGCCAATGCATGCCGCCAGAAGGCGTGACTTCCAAGTACAAGCCTTTTTCATCAGCATATTTAGCTTTTTTTTCTGCTGGTTTGATTTTTCTGACTTGAACATCTGTAAGCATTGCAGCGGTTTCCGTAGAAATCTGGGGGTATAAAAATGGGGGTAATTTATTATACCCCCAGTTATACCCCCGACTAGATCGGGATTGCAACAGATAAAGTTGATACTATTAGACACAAAAAAAGCCTAAACCCTTTGGATTTAAGCTTCTTAGGACCCCATGAGCTGCTATGGGAATAGAATATGGCGGTGAGAGAGGGATTCGAACCCTCGATACGCGCAAACGTATACACACTTTCCAGGCGTGCTCCTTCAGCCACTCGGACACCTCACCATCTGCGCGGTGGATAATACCCAAAAAATGACGGACTGCCAAGCTGAAACAATTGATTTAGAGAAAAACTTTTAGCAGGATGATATGATTCGCAAAAATGCTGTCTAAATTGAAGACAATCATATGCAAAGTACTGCAAAAAAAGCCGCACTGCCTGCTATTACCTTAGCAGCGCTGGGTGTGGTATTCGGAGACATTGGCACCAGCCCGCTGTATGCGCTACGTCAATGTTTCCTCACCGCGCATCTCGCAATTTCAGAAGCGTCAGTGTTGGGCATCCTGTCACTGATTTTCTGGTGCATGATGCTGACCATCAGTTTCAAATACGTCACCATCATCATGCGTGCAGACAACAATGGCGAGGGCGGGATTATGTCCCTGCTGGCATTGAACCTGCGGACTACGCTGATCAGTGACAACAAGAAAATTTATCTGATTGCGCTGGGGTTCATCGGCGCATCGCTATTTTTTGGCGACGGCATCATTACTCCGGCTATTTCAGTGCTCTCAGCCATTGAAGGCCTTAGCATTGCAACCCCAATTTTCAATCAATGGCTGGAACCTTTATCAATCGGGATTCTAACAGGTTTATTTTTGGTGCAGCGCCATGGCACGGGCACGATGGGGAAATTTTTCGGCCCGCTGACACTGATGTGGTTTTTGTCAATTGGCGCTTTAGGTGTCTGGAGTATTTTACAGACCCCGCATGTGCTGCTGATGGTGAATCCATACTGGGCGCTCAGTTTTGTGTTTAATCAGCCGTATGTTGCATTTTTGACGATGGGCGCAGTCATTCTGACGATGACCGGCGGTGAAGCGCTGTACGCCGATATGGGGCATTTTGGACGCCTGCCAATCCGTTTGGCGTGGTTCATTGTCGTATTGCCGTGCCTGCTGCTGAACTATGCGGGACAGGGCGCATTGCTATTGCGCGATGCTGATGCGCTTGCCAATCCATTTTATATGCTGATACCGCAATGGGCATTGTATCCAATGATTGGTTTGGCCACAGCGGCTGCGGTGATTGCCTCGCAAGCGGTAATTACCGGCGTATTCTCCATGGTCAATCAGGCCATTCAGCTACGCTATTTGCCGCGCCTGACTGTGCGCCATACTTCTGATGTAGAGCGCGGCCAGATTTATTTGCCGTTCATTAACTGGGCGCTGTATATCTCGGTGCTGATTTTAATTCTGCTGTTTGAAAACAGTGCGAATTTAGCCAGCGCTTATGGGGTTGCCGTGACCATGACCATGCTGTGCGGCACCATTCTCATTTCCATTTTGGCATACGGCCTGTGGCGCTGGCCGCTTTGGAAAGTGGCGGTTTTTGCCGTTCCGTTCCTGCTGATAGACTTTATTTTTGTGGCTTCGACTTCGCTGAAAATTGCTTCAGGCGGATGGGTGCCGATCTTAATTGGCGCGGTGCTGTATACCATTTTAATGACGTGGAAAGATGGGCGCGCGCTGGTCTTGAAGCGGCTTGAAAAAGACTCCTTGCCGCTTGAGCTGTTTATTAAGAGTATCGGCTTCAGCAATGAAACTAAGTTTGTGCCGGGAGACGCCGTATTTTTGACAGGGACGCCGAATATTGTGCCGCATGCCATGCTGCACAATATCAAGCACAATAAAGTGCTGCATGAGCGCAATTTCATGGTGACGGTAATCACGCGGGATATTCCGTTTGTTCCAGCAGCAGAACGGATTGGCGTTGAAAAGCTCGATGACCGCTTTTACCGCATTACCATAGATTACGGTTTTAAAGATCAGCCGAATATTCCGCAGGCGCTGGAAAAAGCCTATGGTGAATTAGGTTTTGAATTTGACTTGATGCAGATCAGCTTCTTCATTTCACGCGACCGCATCATTCATACCGTGGGTGAGGGCATGTCGCCTTGGCGGGAAAAGCTGTTTATTTCCATGCAGCGCAATACCAGCCCTGTGAGTGACTTTTATCAGATTCCAACCAACCGTGTTGTGGAGCTGGGAAGCCAGATTGAGATTTAGCTGTCTGTTCAAGCGGGTTTGAAAAAGTGAACAATAAAAAACCAGAGCAGGCGCTCTGGTTTTTTTATGCTTAAAATGTGAGTTTCGGCTTACTGAGCAGCAGGATCTGCCGAAGCTTCAGGCAGCTCCGGAGATGCTTGAATTGCGCTGTCGGCCATTGGCATTTCAGGCGCAGCCTGAACCGCTTGATCAGCTTCCGGCGCTTCAGGAGCGGCGCTCAAAATACTGCCGCTATCGGGCGCTTCTGCATTCACCGGGGCATTGGCTGAAGATGACAGTGCCGGAGCGGGATTGCCTTCAGCAGCATGTGCTGGAGCTATTTCAGGCGCTTGCACTTGAGCGGCGCTCTGTTCCTGATTCAGCGTGCTTTGCGCATCTTGGGCCGCAGCTAAATTCGCCTGATCTGCGCCAGTTTGATCCATGCCGGCATTCGTCACGCTTTCTGCAGGGGACGAGCCAAGAGCGTCATTGCTAGTAACCGGCGCCTGCTCTACGGCAACTTGATTGGCTTGTGCAAGGTCTGCTTGCGCTGTGTCTAAAGGCTGAACGCTTTCAGGCGCTGGCTCGCCTGCAGCGATACCGGCTTGCTGCTGCGCTGGCGCTTCAACAATACGTACTTGGCCGCTGGCCACTAATTCTTGAATAGATCCGGGCTGACCATTCACAGTTGTATTGATTTTAACTTTTGATAGGCTTTCCAGTGTATCACCTGGCTGAATAGGCGGCTCAGCCATTACAGCTGCGCTCATCAAGCCGGCGATCAGGCCCAAACCGATAATCTTGGCTTTCGTCTGCGTCTTAGAATGCATAATGACTCCAATCAATCTTTTTTCGTGTTTTCGTATTTTTACCATGTCACAGTTGATTGGCCTGTTTCAATCAAACCTACTGAAAGGCTTCAATCCCACGTATAAAGTTAAATACAAGCGCGACATTTTGTTACACCAACTGCTGTATTGTTGGACAATTCCTGTATATTTGTTAAGCAAGGCAAAAAAAGTTCCATATACTTCACGCCGCATGCTTGCTAAGCTCCCGAAAAATAGTTCTTTTTAAAAGTAAATGTTGTAAGTAATGGCAARAAAGAAAAGCASTTCMAGYCATATAGCGGTACCAGAATG
>NZ_LUAW01000024.1 GCF_001605895.1 Acinetobacter pragensis | reverse complement strand
GGGGGGGGGGGGGGGRGGRRRRAGTCGGACGATCAATTACAGCATTTTCGATAAATTAAGTCAGCTCAACCAGCMAWRYMYWGMARCARAAWSMSKAACYKSAWYWWCRRMAAMMWRSKRWKAAWCCGCATGATCTGAAHTGACATAGCTTGCACGCTTATTACCTTCGATTAAGGTATCAAAACGGCTATTTCCGTTCGCCTCAAAAAATGCTCTGACTTGCTGGAGTATCTGCCGATCCTCAAAGTCCCCGACCATTTCAAAGCTATTTAACCATGTCTTAAATACGCTGATTACAGCCTCTAAAGCCCTGCCTTTTTTCCAGCCTGTAATATTGGCTTGTGTTGCCAGCTCGCCAGCCACGGCGACAACGGCAAAACGTGAAGCCACTCGGGCAATGTGCCCTTGTGCATTGTCGGGGGTAATTTTGGCTTTAAACTGTTGATACATTTTTAAGGCTGTTTCAGTAATTTGCCCCTTATCATTGGTCAAATATTCAAGCCATGCTTTGCCAGCCACGCCATAAGCATTGATTGAGTTTTCATACAGCATATTGGCTTGCTGTGAGGCATCAGGGGCAAAATCTACAAGATCAAATACGCCATATTCACAAGCATCTAAGCTAATTTCAGGTAATCGGATTTCTTGCCCAAGTTTAGCCGTTTGCCCGATTTCGTTCAGAATCTCTTTAAAGGTCTTTTCGCCACTGGATAAGAACAAGACACGCCATTGCTGTGGGGCTTTGGTTATCGCTGTTCTTGCCATACGTGCCTTACCTTGACCATTGGCAAGCATATACACGGTTTGCCCAATATCTTTGGCACTGGCTTCGCCAATTTCATCCAGCACTAAAAAACCATCATTGTGCATAAAGGCTGTTTGCTCTAAGGCGTTGCCTGTAGATCGCCAAGTACGGTAATACTCTTTAGGGTGTCCCCATACACTACAAGCGAGATAAATAGCGGTACTTTTGCCTTTTGATGATGTGCCATTAATATGGAAGCCACCGCCTTGCTGGTTTAATGGTTCAAGTAACTGCCCAGCAAAGGCACACGCTACACTAAATACAAGCTTTGAATGGCTTTCGAGTAATAGACTTACGCCATTTTTCCACGTTTCTAATTCACCTTTGAATTGAAAGCGGTTATCTAGCCCATCTGTACGCTGATACACGATCACTTCATCATGCTTAGTGGCTGGATTGCTATAGGTTTCTGTCGGCAATACATAACGATGACCATGCCAGCCGACACTATCCACACATAAAGCAAATTTATCGACTGGATAACTCATAAGGTAGATTTGAAAAAGCTCTCTGCCCCTGCGGTCAGGGGTAATAATCACACCCTGATTGGATAGGGCTTTTCGTGACTCTGTACCATCACCTTGAAATAGCTCATTCGGTACAGCCCAGTTATGGTGAATAAAAGCATCGTCTTGCCACTGCAATAAACGCCCCCAGTTATTACTGGTGTTATCCCTCGTTTTGGCTGTTACTAAAATTGGGCTGGAGATAAAGCGTTCCCGATATTCACCATTTTTTAGCTTTTCGATGTAGAACACGCCTTTATCGTGTACCTCAAAACTGCCGTTTTCCCATTCCATTGGCTCCGCAAGCATACCATCAGGTAAATTATCGCTTGGTGATGGTGGTTGATACTGTGCCGTGATTAAGGCTGTAATATCACCTGCTGTCGTGGTTAGACCTTGTTGCTTGCGTAGGTCTGCCCAATCCATTACATCGCCTTTTTCGGGCAAATTCAGCCCATCTAAAACGATATATCGAATATCACAGCCCAATACATCAAGTTGCTGAGCAATTTCATTAAAAAACTTGGTCCCAGCCTTGTCATTATCTGCCCATATGATAATTGAATGCTTCGCAAGTGGTTTTAAGTCGGTTTTGTCCGTGTTGCCACTGCCTCCGCATGTGGTAGCAGTTAAACCCAATGAATTGATAAAATCGGCTTTCTGTTCACCCTCAACGATATAAACAGACTGTTTCTCAGCGATATTTAATACCTGCTCAAGGGCATATAAGGGCTTTTTACCTTGCCCTATTGGATACAGCTCCGTGAAATTAGGATCACCAAATTTAAAACCACGTTCGCCACTGGAGAATACACGTATCCATTTATCACCTGTATGGTTGTTTTTGGCTCTCGCTTTCCAATACACAGGCATACCGTGACCATTGGTATAGCTGAATAGGTACTCAAACTGAAAGCCGTTTTTAACCTCACGTTCTGCCAACTTTTGAGCATGGATAAAAGCTTGTTCCTGGACTTCCTGATAATCTAAAAATTCAGTCATTTGTCATTCTCCCATGCACCCAAGTCTTTACACGCTTCGATAAAAGACTTACCTGTTAGCAATTGGTGAAATGCAATCAAATCACCGCCTTTTGCTTCGCAAGCCATACACTTAAAACAACCTTTACGGCTGTTAATGCGTAGGCTTGGGGTGCTGTCATCATGAAAAGGACAAATCATTTCTCGCCATTCGCCACGACCTTTGACGGCGTAGCCTCTAGCGGTTAAATATTCGATAGGATCAGGAAGTAATGCCCGATTTAAGCCAAATTTCTTTGACTTATCGGTATTGGTGTTTCGGTATTTCCCTAGCGTAGGGTGCGCTTTTTTCATTTATTCGCCCTCGTATTCTTTTTCTAAATCACGAAAGCGAATTTCATAAACATGGGCTAGCTCAATAGAAATATTCATGAGTTTGTCCAGTTCATCAAAATGTTCAAGCTGTAGGGAGTAACCATTTTTAATATGGCTTTTGAGTTGATAAATACGCTCTTGTACTTCATCAAATAAAAAAGCAAGGTGGGCAACATTGCCTTTGGCTTGAGTTGCCAAATCAGATAAATCTATTGAGTGATCTTTTAAAATTGAAGTATTAGGCATGATTATGCGCTCCTTGTAGAAATAGGAGCTTTGCCATTCACTTCCAAATGAGGGTGGCAAAGCTGAAAAGGGTTGGAAGACAGGACTACAAGGTTTCCTGTACGCTCGAAAGCGTCCCTCTCCAGCTTCGCCATAAAATGCGAACGCATAGAGATATTACGCACAAAAAAAGTCCATATAGCGGACTGTGCGCCTTGTAGTTTATAGCCTTCCACAGCTAACCCGATGATTTTGCATAGGGCATGTTTAGAATATAAAGCTTTGACTTGGTTTGCAATGTAATTTTGCAGTAATGGCATGGAAAGCATTAGGTGTGCCCTCCAAGTTGCTGGTTTGCAATCGCTTGGCGTATGCTTTGGCTATGGTTGTAATTCTCAATCGCCCATATAGCACGATCTTTATCGGGTATAACACCTTGATCAAAGTCATAAGGTTTATCTATTTCAATCAATGCTTGCTGATATTCACGTTCTTGGCTTTCCTGATCTTTTAAAACACACCCCTGTACCACAAGTGTTTTAGGATTAAAGTGCCAATTCATTTCCTTAATATCTTTAAGTGCCTGTTGCGCCTGTGCTTTGGTGTAGTAATCTTCATGATCAAAACGAGCTTGCTTAGTACCACAATTAGTAAAAAGCTGATACGTTGCCCAATAATCGCCAGCATGCCCTAATAAATCCTTATTGTTCAGTTTTAAAAGTTCAACTTGATCTAAGCGTTTATTAATCTGATATTTTGCATTATCAACTGTGGTTTTTTCGATTTTTAAAAAACCTGTGTTTGTGCCAATGGATAATAGAACACCCACAATATTCGAAGCGCACTGCAAGTTACTAGTGAAATATAAATGACTAGGCGAATATTCAGCTTCATGTGTCACCATCTCAGCCTTTCCGACTTCATTATCAAAACGATAAGCTGTAATTAAGTAAACTTGCTCTTTATCATCATTAAAAGGCTGAATTAAATCACTCGACAAAGCAAAATCATTGTCTTCAGCCATGAAATAAGCAAACTCAGATAAATTATCGTAACCATCCATTAACAAATTATTCTGAATTATCACCTGCATGGTGCTTGGCTGACTTAAATCGTATAAGAGATTTATAAATAACTTGTCAGCATCATATAGATGTGCCTGATCTGTCTGTTTGCATGCTATTCCATAAATGACTTTATCTGATAATTCAGGGTTACATGCTTGGTATGTTGAAGTTGAATAAATTGTCATTTCTTAATTCCCCGATTCTTTTGATTTCATCCATTCCGCAATGTCTTTTGCACGCCATACTGTGATGGTTGGGCTAAGTTTTATTGGCTGGGGAAATTCACCTTTACGGACCCATTCCCATAGTGTTTTTTCAGATACACCTATTAGACCTTTGCTGGCTCTACGTTCGCCAATTACTCGGGTTTTGCCCTTGTTAATGCCTGATTTATATTGATGAATACGTGCTGGACGTTCGGGAATGTTAGCAAGGTCTTTCATGCGGTAGTAACGCTCTGTACCTTGTTGGTTTTCACTCGACTGTTTTTGTTCAAGCATGACCACTCTCCCACCTATACCGATTGCATTGTATTGGTTTGCTTTTGGTTGTTATGCCATTGCACCAATTCTGCATAATCAAAATAAACAGGGGCTTGCCGTGTCTGCCCTGCCTTGTATGGTTTTGGAAATGTTGGATCTTTTGCTATGAGTTTGCGTAGCCCCTCTGCTGTAAGGTCTAGCACTTGGCATGTGGTTTTTTGGGATAGTCTAAGCGGTGTTACTTGATTTGATAAATTAAGGTCTTGCATATAATGCCCCTATCATTGTGTTACATGACTAGCTATTGCATGACATTGCAAAGCTGATAGGGGCTATTTTGTTATTGATTTCTATTGTTATATTTCAATTGAAATTCTATTGAAATGAAAAATAAATTCGTGGGGTATCTTACTCTTTTAGCCACTTTGTAACGGTATTACTTGATGGAATTTCTAAACCATTATTAGCTGCATGTGCTTCCATCATATTAAAGGCTATTGATGGGTTAACTTTTGGCAAACCAGCCATATCTGCTAAAATTGTGACAATCTTAATTACATTATCACTTTCCTTTGTACCCAAATTTCCTTTAATTTTTTTTAACTGCTTATTCTCTAATTTTAACTTTTCAATTTCTGCTTTTAGCTGTGCATTTTCATCAATCAAAGCCTGTTGGTTATTGCTACGCTCTAAGGCTGAAACAAGTTGATCATGACGATCTTGTTCTAATTTTTCTTTGCGCTCATGCTCCCTATGAAATGACTCTGATATTTTTGCAGATCTTTTATTAATTTCTTGCATTCGTTGCTGTTCTATCTCCTTAAATGATGAATGATCCAAATGTAACGGCTCAATTTGAGTGGCAATTGCTGCTTTAGTTGCCAATGACATATATTCAGAATATTTATCAGAAGTATCATTCATTACTGATCCAAATTCTGGTGCTTGATCAATTAGAGCCAAAAATTTGTCTTTAAGCGTGTTATTGAATGCCTCATTCACTCCACTCTTTGTTTGTTCTTGGTTATTTTTTTCGGACTGGGATATTTTTTCAACTAAATCTAACGTCAATTTTCCTAAGTGTTTAACAGTCATGTTTTATACTCTGTTCTTTAATACAGCACAGTATAAATTACCTTTTGATATAGTGGCATATAGAGATATATTCAGTAAAAAATTAAATCACCCATATTGCCTATACTCCCTATAAATAACTCACTTTTTTTAAAATGTCATTTTAGTCAATAAAACAAGTATTAATCCAAATATTCAGACGTTCCAGCATTCATATGGCTGGCAATTTCCTATTCTGTAACTCATTCACCCTATACAAAATTCAGCAAAAAATAGGTTACAAAAGTGGCTACAGCCTACAAATTAAATTTAATATTTATAAAACAGTATTTTATACAATAAAAAACATTCATTTTATGGCGTAAAACCCTATTCAAAAGTAAGTTACAGCCACAAAATAATGTCCTTAAAATTTAAAATAATTCAATAAAAACAAATATGTAACCTATTAAATAAAAAGTGTTACAGCTTTTTAAAATTAAATCATTATAAAACAATGATGTAACCTTGTAACACCTGTAACACTCAAAAAAATGGCATATCCGTAAAATAGAAAAATTAGAATTTTGGGAAAACTCGCAATTTAAAGGCTGTTTTTGCGTATGCAATTTTTGCCTAATTAAGCAATGAATGAATTTGTCATTTCAGCCAATTTAAGCTTAATCAATTTCGCATATTTAATATTAATTACCCCCTGCTTTGCCTGCTCCATTAATGAAAGGCTAAACTCCATCGGGCTGATAAATTTCTCTTGGTTGGCTTCTAGGTAATCACTCCACCAACAAAGCATCATTCTACGCTCTTCCATAAATTCAGCATGGTGCATATAAGCTAATCTAACGCCATTGCGTTCTTGGTGACTCATTTGCTTCTCTACGGCATCCTCAGTAAATAAAGTACTTTCAATTAATGCTCCGCATGCCATGCCCCTAAAGCCATGAATACATACATCATCTTGGGTGCTATAACCCATACGCCTAATCATGTCATTCACTGTGTTTTCACTCAGAAAGCCACCCATATCTACACTATTAGGAAATACATTTAAGGAAATACCGCTATAAACCTGAGTTTCTTTAATAAGTTTCAGTGCTTGTGGGGATAAAGGGATAAGATGCTTTTCTTTCATCTTTGCGCCTCTGTGAGAATCTTTATATCCAGCAATCAATTCTCTTGTGGGCGGTATGGTCCATATCTTTTTATCAAAATCAAATTCATTCCAGCGTGCAAAGCGTAGCTCACTAGATCGGGCAAAGGTATGCAAGGCGAACTCTAAGCACAGCTTGGTAATTGGGTTGCCTCCGTCATTCCTTAAACGACTGAAAAACTCAGGTAACCGTACCAATGGCAATTTAGGATAGTGCTTTGTCTTTCTTGTAATAGTGATTGCATCACTCAATGCCACGGCTGGGCTAAGGTCAATATAGCCCTTAGTAATGGCATAAGCGAAAATGCCTGAAAACCTTTGCCGTGTTTTACTTACAATTTCTAAATAGCCCTTTTCTTCAATCTTACTTAGGACGCTATACAAATCTCGGGTTTTAATCGTATCTATTGGTTTGCTACCAATGACAGGGAAAACGTACATTTCAAAGTTGCTTAAGGCTTTTCTCGCTGTGTCTTGATTCCACTTGCCAGTAGCTACATATGCCTCGTGCCAATCTCGTGCAATACGTTCAAAACTAAACTCATCGCTATTTTTGGCTTCTTCAATCTTTATTTGATTAATAGGATCAATATTATTGGCTAATTGATTTAAATAGATTGCACGGCGTTCCCGAGCTTCTTTGAGTGTAAGTGCTGGATAGTTCCCTAATGTCATTAATCCATCTTTACCATTAGGTCTTTTATATTTGAATCGCCAAACTTTCGAGCCATTCTTACGGACAAATAAAATTAGACCTTGCCCATCATACAAGCTGTAATCTTTTTCTTTAGGTTTTGCGCTATCACATTGAGTAGAAGAAAGTGGCTTAATCTGTTTAGCCATAAGGATTTCACTCCGAATGAGGATACGGAAGTTGACCGCAGTGGATATATCCTCAAATGTATCCTTATTATTTTACGCTGTATAGTGGTATATGTTTGTATGTTTCTGCATTTAAAAACAACAAAGCCCTGAATTATCAGGGCTTTCGAAGCTTATATGCTGTATGTTGGCATATAATTTTATATCTGTGGTCCCGAGGGTCGGACTCGAACCGACACGTCATCGCTGACAGTGGATTTTGAGTCCACCGCGTCTACCAATTTCACCACCTCGGGAGTGGATGAGGGCTATATTACGCGAATTCTCGGCACTGTCAACAACAGATATATGTGTTTGATTAATTTTAGATCACACAGTATTTTTTTGTCTTAAAAATAAGCAAAATCAGCCGAAAAACTGAAAAACGCATATAATAGGCGCAATTTATTCCCCAACTGCTTTATACATTTCTCATGCAACTTTCTGATTTCAGTTTTGATCTCCCAGATGAGCTGATTGCTCGCTATCCTTTAGCAACCCGCAGTGCATCCCGCCTGTTGCACCTCGACACACAAGGCCAATATCACGACTATCACTTTACCGACATTTTAGACCTGCTGCAGCCGGGCGATTTGCTGGTGCTGAATGACACCAAAGTGATGAAGGCGCGTTTAAAAGGCAAACGTGCAACTGGCGGCGCAATCGAAGTACTGGTCGAACGCATGATGGACAAATTCGTTGCACACTGCCACATCAAAGCCAGCAATTCACCGAAAGAAGGCGCTGAACTGTTTATTGGCCCAGATGAAGTTAAGGTGACAGTTAAAGGCCGTCATGAAAACTTATTTATCGTTGAGTTTTCTCAGTCAATTTTAGATGTCTTGGATAAATACGGCGCATTGCCGATTCCGCCTTATTTCAACCGTGAAGCTGAAGCCATTGATACTGAACGCTATCAAACGGTCTTCAATGATCCAAGCAAACTGGCCTCAGTCGCTGCGCCAACCGCCAGCCTGCATTTTGACGAGGCGCTGCTGAAAAAGCTGGAAGAAAAAGGCATCAGCAAAACCTTTGTGACTCTGCATGTCGGCGCAGGCACATTCCTGCCTGTACGCACCACAGATATTGAAAATCATATTATGCACAGTGAATGGTGTGACGTATCTGATGAATCAATGGCGCTGATTAAAGCCACGAAAGAACGCGGTAACAAAGTCATTGCTGTCGGCACCACAGCAACCCGCGCAACCGAAAGCGCAGCCCAATCCAATGGCGGCGAGCTGAAAGGCTGGACCGGCGATACGCAAATTTTCATTTATCCGGGTTATGAATTCAAAGTGGTTGACCGGTTGATCACCAACTTCCATTTGCCGGAATCTACCCTGCTGATGCTGGTGTCTGCCTTATCAAATCAAGACAATATCTTGAATGCCTATCAGCATGCGGTAGATAGCCAATACCGCTTCTTCAGCTATGGCGATGCCATGCTGATTGACAACATCAACGTCAAATAACTGAAGAACCCGCCCATGCCGATCGATTCTGTTAAGCACTCCATTCACATTCGACGCAAGAAAAATGCAGTGGTTTTTCAAAACATCGCTCGGCTTTGGGATTTAGGACGCAATGCGCATTCGCATCAGGATATTTTAGATGGCCTGCATCCATGGAATGCGCCCATTACCTTGCGCTTTGAAAACCTGCTGCCGCGCCTTTTAGCTTTTATCGGCATTTTAATTATTCTGCCTATATTTTTCCAAGCCTCGCATTTTTGGGCGCAGCTGTGCCTGCTGGCAGGCTTGATGATGATTTTCTGGGCTTATCTCAGCTATGAGCAGGATGATCCCATAGAAGAAGTGATTGAGTTTCTGGAACGCGAAAGCATTGCTAAAAAATATCAGCTGAATTTTGGCCGTCAGCCGCAGCACATCTCAGTCCCCTTAAATCCGCTGCAGTTCATTGCACAGCTGAAAAATCTGTTTCCTGTCTTCAATCAAGGCTCCATCGCCAACAACATCAGCAATTACGCCAGTTCTGTCTGGGAAGATGAGGACGGCAGACAGCATCAAGTGCTGGTGTTCCAATATCACTATATCAGTGAAATTAAAGTGCGTGATAAAGATGGCGAAGAGCTGAAATTGAAAGAAGTGCATAAGGATTTATGGGGCGTCTTTGTGTTTGATGTGGAGCAGCAAGGTATCGCTGTGACCAGCATGAATACGCCTTTTTATTATCCTTTCAGCTTTCCTTGGCACAGCAGCGACATTCAAATCAATCAAAAGCTGAAATTTTACGGCAGTGATGAAATGCAGACAGCGAAACTGATGAGCCCCGGCTTTGTTTTGCGTATAGCGGATTTTTTCCAGCACCGCCAAGGCAACTTGATGTTCCATCCGACCAGCCGCATTCTATGTTTTTTAGGCCCGCAGGATTTATTTCAGGTTTCCAGCAAATCTTCAAAAATAGAAGATATTTCAGCATTGCGCGGACATTTAAGAACGTTTAAATTAACTTCACTAGAAAATTTAAAACAAGACCTGACGCATTTTTTAAAATAAGCTTGAAAATACGCTTTTAAAAAATATGCCTGCGGTCTTTTGGGGAAATAATTATGGGGCTGCTGATCTGTTTTTTATTGATTTTGGCTGCTATTTTTGGCTGTATCGTAATCCGCAACAATATTGTACGCCATCATAATGCAACCATCCGCGCGTGGTCTGATGTTGCCAGCTATGAACGTCAGAAAATAAAGATTTTAGATGGCTTGCAGCCGCTGGTTGAGCAGTATTCCAGCTTTGAAAAAGGCACGTTGGAAAAAGTGACTGAACTGCGTCAGAATATCCTGAATTTAAATCTGCAAAATGCCGATGTCTCGCAGCTGCAGCGGATTGAATCTTTAAACCAAGAGTTAATGCGCAGCTTAAATGTCGTCGTTGAAAATTACCCAGAGCTGAAAGCCAATGAAATTTATCTCAAAATGATGAATGAAATTGAAGAGCAAAATGAAAATGTCGGCGCAGCCATTACCATCTTTAACCGCAATGTCGAGTTATTCAACAACCATATTCAGGTATTTCCCAATAATATTGTGAACACCATGACCCTTGGCAAAAAACCGGTACGCCCTTTCAGAGACAATGCAGTGACTCAAAATTTTGATTACCGTCCGAATTTTTGATTTTAGGCGCAACTGACTGTCCTGCGCCTCATCCGCTCAAATCATCTGTAGTTTCTATTGAAGGCTTTCAAACACGCCAAAGATGCGGTGACCAGTTCTATCACAAGGCATTGGCCAGAATCTTTTTTTTCAGCCTGCTCCGCAGACCAAAAATTAAAATCCCTATCCAAGAGCAAATACAAACCATTGCGTCCATAACAACGGGCAGCAACGGCAGCTGCGCCAAGCAAAAGATGAAAGACCGCAGGGGATTCATCAGCTCTGCCATGCCTGACATTGGACTGCGTGACCTGCAAATTGTGATAGCCCTGCCGGGCCATGCGCGAATATGGATCTAAATCCATGAGAAATTTACAGCGTCAGTACGCTCTAAAGCTGGCGTTTAGCCGCGGAATCAAGGAAAATAGTGCACTTTTAGCACTAATGATCAGCGAACTGTTTTTTCGCCTTGATTTGGATTCTGTATGAAGTTTGAAAAATTAGCGCAGTCGGGCCGCGCCCGCCGCGGCCGGCTGACGCTTGAGCACGGCGTCGTGGAAACCCCGATGTTCATGCCGGTGGGTACTTACGGTACTGTGAAAGGCATGCTGCCGCGCGATATTAAAGAGATTAAATCACAAGTTATTCTCGGCAATACCTTCCATTTATATTTGCGCCCCGGACTGGATGTCATCCGCGAACATGGCGGCCTGCACCAGTTCATGAAATGGGACAAGCCGATTCTGACTGATTCGGGCGGCTTCCAAGTGTTCAGCCTAGGCGCAATGCGTAAAATCAAAGAAGACGGCGTGACCTTCCGCTCTCCAATTGACGGCTCCAAAGTCTTTTTATCACCTGAAATTTCGATGGACATTCAGCACACGCTGAACTCAGATATCGTAATGATTTTTGATGAATGCACGCCCTACCCTGCCACCCATGAAGAAGCGCAGAAATCTTTACAGCTGTCTTTACGCTGGGCAAAACGCTGCAAAACACAGCATCATGACGTATTGAAAAACCGCAATGCCCTGTTCGGTATTATCCAAGGCGGCATGTATGAAGATCTGCGTGATGAATCCCTCAATGGCTTAAAAGAAATTGACTTTGACGGTTATGCCATCGGCGGCCTCTCTGTCGGCGAGCCAAAAGAGGAAATGATTAAGGTATTAGACTATCTTCCAGCAAAAATGCCGGAAGACAAGCCGCGTTACCTAATGGGTGTCGGCAAGCCTGAAGATATCGTCGAAGCAGTACGCCGCGGTGTCGATATGTTTGACTGCGTCATGCCAACCCGCAATGCGCGCAACGGCCATTATTTTGTTACAGACGGCCTCGTGCGTATCCGCAATGCCAAATACCGCCACGATCAAAGTCCGCTGGATGCCGACTGCGATTGCTACACTTGTCAGAATGTCACTCGTTCGTATCTGTTCCATCTGGAAAAATGCGGTGAAATGCTGGGCGCGATGCTCGGCACGATTCATAATCTTCGCTATTACCTGCGTTTGACTGAAGCCATGCGTGATGCGCTGGATAACGGCACATTTGATGAATTTGTCCAAGACTTTTATGCCCGCCGCGGCCTAGAAGTACCGCCTTGTCCGCAAGATTAATCTTTCAGCATTTGCGCTGAGGAAAAAGACAAGGTAAATTGCAGAACAAACCAATTTATTATCATCTTATTGATATACAGTTTTATTAGTTTAGGAAATTGAAATGAGCCTTTTTATTTCTACTGCACATGCAGCAGGCGAAGCAGCACAACAGCCAAGTATGATGGCCAACATCTTAATGATTGCAGTTTTTGTTGCAATCTTCTACTTCTTGATCTGGCGTCCGCAATCTAAACGCGCGAAAGAACACCGCGCGCTAGTAGAAAGCCTAGGCGTAGGCAGCGAAGTTGTTTTTGCTGGCGGCTTAATGGGCAAAATCCTTAAAATCGAAGGTGATTTTGCAGTGGTTGAACTCAGCCGCGGCGTGGAAGTAAAAATTCAGCGCGCAAGTGTGATTTCAGTTCTTCCTGAAGGCACGTTAAACAACCTTTAATCAAAAAAACAGTCGTGCATCCGCACGGCTTTTTTCATTTTAAGAAGAAAACAAATGCGTTACCCAGCATGGAAATATCTGCTGATCCTAGTAGTTTTAGTGGTCAGCACATTATATGCCCTGCCAAGTTTGTATCCAGATGAACCTGCTGTTCAAATTTCGGGTGCCAAAGCCGGTACTCAAATTGATCAGAGCATCGTGCAAAAAGCAGAGCAAATATTAAAAAGTGAAAAAATTGCGTCACATGACAACAGCTTCACCAATAATGCTGCCTTATTGCGCGTAGATTCAAGCGAAGCACAATTAAAAGCCAAAGATGCCCTGCGCCGCGGTTTAGGTGATGACTATGTCGTGGCTTTAAACCTTGCGCCGACAACACCTGAATGGCTGCAAAAAATTGGCGCTAAGCCAATGAAGCTTGGTTTGGACTTACGCGGCGGTGTTCACTTCCTATTGGAAGTGGATATGGATAAAGCCATTGCGCAGCGTATGGAAACATCGGCTGCAGATTTGCGCCGCCAGCTGCGTGACAGCAAGCTGAAATTCAATAGCCTATCGCTGAGCAACAACGCGATTACTATGCAATTCGCCAACAATGACGACCGTTCAGCAGTCATGGACTTTCTGCGCCGCAGCGGCAATGAATACACGCAGCAAGCCATTGCAACTGACAGCGGCTCTACATTGCGCCTGACGTATACAGACGTCCGCAAGCAGGAAATTGAATCGTATGCAGTCAACCAGAACTTAACCACGCTGCGTAACCGTATCAACGAGTTAGGTGTGGCGGAAGCCTTGGTTCAGACTCAAGGCAGCAACCGCATTGTGGTTGAACTTCCGGGTGTTCAGGATACTGCTGAAGCAAAACGTGTCCTTGGCCGTACTGCAAACCTTGAATTCCGCTTAGTGTCCGACTTGAATGATCAGTATATTGATCCATACACCGGTCAGGTGAAAGGCTCTTTGCCGCCGGGCACAGAAGCCTTTGCATATGAGTCTTTAGACAGCGGACGCCAGCTGCTGCTGAACCGCAACCGTATTTTAACGGGTGAGCGTGTTCAAAATGCCTCTTCCGGCTTTAGTCAGGATACTGGCGGCGCTGAAGTAAACATTACACTGGACAGCGCTGGCGGCAAACTGATGTCAGAAGCCACACGTACTTCCGTCGGCAAACGCATGGCCGTTTTGTTTATTGAAAATAAACAGAAAATCAGCTATGTCCAAGACCCTCAGACTGGCGCGCAAACTGAAGTCCGTACCCCTTATACTGAATCTGTCGTCATTAATGCGGCAACTATTCAAGCGGTATTGGGTTCTCAATTCCGTATTACAGGACTGTCTTCGCCTCAAGAGGCGTCTGAATTAGCTTTAATGCTGCGTGCCGGCGCCTTGGCTGCCCCAATGTACTTTGTTGAAGAACGCGTCATTGGTCCAAGCTTAGGCCAGGAAAATATCGATAAAGGCGTATTGTCTACGCAAATCGGTTTCTTACTGGTTGCCATTTGGATGGTGGTGTTCTTCCGCTTATTCGGTTTAATTGCAAATTTTGCCCTAGTCATTAACCTAGCCATGATTTTAACCATTATGTCTTGGATTGGCGCCTCCCTCACCCTGCCGGGTATTGCCGGTATTGTGATTACCATCGGTATGGCGGTGGACGCCAATGTGCTGATCTGTGAGCGGATACGGGAAGAAATGAAATGGGGCGCCTCCCCCAAACAGGCTATTGTGGCCGGTTATGATCGGGCCTATAACACGATTCTTGACTCGAACTTAACCACTTTCTTGGTGGCGTTTATTCTGTTTGCGATCGGCACAGGCCCAATTAAAGGCTTTGCTGTGACCCTGATGATTGGTATTGTCTGCTCGATGTTTACTGCAATTACAGTAACCCGCGCGATCGTCCAGCTCATTTATGGCAAAAAACGCAACCTGCATAAGTTGAGCATTTAAGGAGATCTATGATGACTGAAAATACTCAACTGAAACAAAAGAAATACGGCCGCCCAGATGATGAGCGCATCATTCCGTTTATGAAGATTTCTTTGCCTGCGGCAGTGATTTCAATCATATTAACGGTGGCCAGTATTTTCTTTATTGCCACCAAAGGCCTTAACCTCGGTTTAGACTTTACTGGCGGTGTATCCGCAGAATTGAATTACAGCCAGCCGGTAAAGGCATCCGATGTGAATGCGGCTTTAGCCAAAGCGGGCTTTAAGGATTCTGTGGTTCAGACTTTAGGGTCTAACCGTGATTTGATGGTGCGTATGCCGGTTCAGGAAAATGCTGAAGCGGCTGACTTAACCAAAGAAATCACCACTGCAGTGCAGTTGCCGGGCAACAAGGCTGAAGTGCATAAAGTCGATGTTGTCGGCGGTCAAGTCGGCAACGAACTGTACGTCCGTTCTGGCGGCGCTGTAGCGCTGGCCATGCTGCTGATGCTGGTGTATGTCACGATCCGCTTTGAATTCAAACTGGCACTCGGGGCCGTACTTTCACTGCTGCATGACGTACTTGTGACAGTGGGCGTATTCGCCATGATGCAATGGCCGTTCGACTTAACCGTATTGGCAGCTATTTTGGCGCTGCTCGGTTTCTCATTGAACGATAACATTGTGGTATCTGACCGTATCCGGGAAAACTTCCGGAAAATCCGCGGGGCAGAACCGCTGGAAATCGTCAATATTGCCTTAACTGAAACATTGCGCCGTACCATTCATACCTCTGCAACGCTATTGCTGGTTGTCCTTGCAATGATGTTCTTAGGCGGTGACGGTCTGCACTGGTTCTCTGTTGCGATGTTTATTGGTGTGTTCGTCGGTACTTATTCTTCGATTTATATCGGTACAGCCTTTGCCTTATGGCGCGGCCTGAACCGTCAAGACTTTATTGTACAAGTGAAGCCTGAATTTGAAGAAGAAAATGAAATCCCGCGCTAAGCTATAGCGCTGAAAAAAACCCATCCTCGGATGGGTTTTTTTATATTTTCAAATTCACATAGACGTGCCTGAAATATTGAATATGCACAGCCTATGCAAAAATCTAAAATTGAATCAGCTGGATATTCGGAAAGGAAAAACCTGCGCAAGACAGCTCAGTGCGCCACGCGACCGTCAGCATAATATGCGCCAGCTGAAAGTTTTGATAAGCAAATGTGCCTAAATCCGGATGGCTGCAGATACCGCCATTTTGTTCAGGATGCACTTGCGTATTCAATTCATTTAAACTCATGCGGATGCCTAAGCCTGAAGCTTTCAAAATCGCCTCTTTGGTCGTCCACACTTTAAACCAATAGTCCTGCGGCTCTTCTAAACATTCCCACAGCGCCAATTCACACGGATGAAAGGCATGGCGCGCCAGAGCGTCAAAACGCACTTTCCGCGCTAAATCCTCTACATCCACCCCAATATCCTGCATGCTCCGGCTTAACGCTAAAGCATAATGCTGCTGGCTATGGGAGTGATTAAATGCTATTTCAGGCAAGTTTTTAAGATACGGCTTGCCAAACTCAGTACGCGCAAAATCAGCATCCTGTATGCGCTGCTGGCTGAACTCACTCAGATGCTGATTGCGCTGCTGGTAAATCCGCTGCTTTTTATAGGCTTGATAAGCGCGCATATCAGAAAAATCATCACGCGATAGCGGCGCGAGCTGAGACAAGGCATGCACACAGATTTGAATCGTTCTTAACTTAGACATTCTGCTCTCAGCATGTTCTCTCAGCTCGATGAATAGACTTAACGCCTACTTAAAATTTAACAATATCGCCTTTCAGCGCAACACCCGCAATTGCTGTACCTTTTGCGCACTGATAAGTAGTCGCGCTGCGGGTTTCATTCGACTTATAAAAGCTGACCAAATTTGTTACTGCATTGGCGCCCTTGGCTTTTGCTGTATTTTGGAATTGGATCAGCGCTGAACGCAGCACATGATCACAAGCACTTTCGGCAGATTTAGCAAAACCGTTGGTTTTCTTATTGGTCACCAAACCTTTTTGAATCACTTTGCCGCCAGACTTGGTTCCCGCCAAATAAAATTTTACCGAACCGTCCAGCGCGCCATCTGCAACAGCGCGGTCTACCGCTTCTTTAAAATTAAAGTCATGCATCGTATCTGCCGCAAATACCGCAGTCGTCCCGCCAAACACCAATGCTGCCGCTGCACACATATTTTTTAATAACATTGTTCTACCCTCGTCCAATTAGACACGTTTTAAAATTAAGGAGGTATTAATGCCTCCAAAAGCAAAATTGTTGCTCATGATGATTTGCGTTTCTGCTGAACGCATCTCTTTGACAATATAATCCAAATCACCGCAAGCGCTGTCAAGTTCATCTAAATTCAAAGTCGGCACCAGAACATTGCGGTGCATCATCTCAATGCTCAGCCATGCTTCAATGGCGCCGCATGCCCCGAGCGTATGGCCAAAATAGCTTTTTAAAGAGCTGATCGGCTTCTTGCCCAAAATCCGCGCGGTCGCCTGCGATTCTGCAATATCCCCTTGATCTGTCGATGTGCCGTGGGCATTCACATAATCAATCGCTGTTGCATCAACTTGCGCATCTTTCAGCGCCAGCTGCATACAGCGTCCCATCATTTCTGAATCGGGCCGCGTTACGTGCTGACCGTCTGTATTTGTGCCATAACCGATGATTTCTGCATAAATTTTAGCGCCGCGCGCTTTGGCATGTTCATATTCTTCTAAAATCAGGCAGCCAGCGCCTTCACCGACCACCAAACCGTCGCGGTCAGCATCAAAAGGCCGCGGTGCTGTTTCCGGGCGGTCATTGCGCGTGCTGGTCGCCAGCAGCACATCAAAGACAGCAGAACCGGCTGCGCTTAATTCTTCTGCGCCCCCGGCAATCATCACCGTCTGCTTGCCGTATTTGATCGCTTCATAAGCCTGTCCAATCGCCATTGAACCCGAAGTGCATGCACTGGAAGTCGGCAAAGTCTGGCCTTTCAAGCCAAAATAGACTGTCATATTTACCGCGCTGGTATGCGACATCATGCGGATATATGTGGTTGCATTGAGCTGATTCATATTGTTATCAATCAGCATTGCGCCGAATTCCCGCACGGCATTTACACTGCCCGCAGATGAACCGAAAGCAACCCCTGTTTCACCGCTTGTTAAAATAGCGTCCTGCAGCAGCCCAGCATCTTCTAAAGCTTTTTCCGCGCAAACTACAGACATCAGAGCGACACGCCCCATACCACGCGTCACTTTACGGTTAAAGTGCTTTGGAATTGTAAATGATTCTACTGGCCCGCCCAATTTGCTTCGCAGATCCGTATAGATCTCCCAATCCGGCATATAGCGGATGCCGCTGTTCCCTTGGCTAAACTGTTCAAAAATCTGATCAGCTGTTTCGCCCAAAGAGGTAATGCCTGACATGCCGGTGACTGCAACGCGCTTCATCAGATCAGGCCTCCATTTACCGAAATCACTTGACGGGTAATGTAGCTGGCATCATCGCTGCATAAAAATCTGACAGCTTTCGCCACTTCATCAGCATGCCCCATGCGCTGCATCGGAATCATTTTCAATGCATGCTCTTTCACTTCTTCGGTGACCATTTCAGTTTCAATCAAGCCCGGCGCCACACAGTTTACGGTAATTTTGCGCTTAGCCAATTCAAGCGCAAGCGCCTTGGTTGCGCCAATTAAGCCTGCTTTTGCGGCACTGTAATTCACTTGGCCGCGGTTGCCCATCAGCCCGGATACAGAAGATAAAGTCACAATGCGTCCGCCCTGCTTGAGGCGGATCATCGGCATTGTCAAAGGTTTCAGCACATTGTAAAAACCGTTCAGCGAGGTCGAAACGACATCATCCCAATCCTCATCAGTCAGTGCAGGAAAAGCGCCGTCCCGAGTCAAGCCGGCATTCAGTACCACACCATAAAATGCGCCATGCTGCGCAATATCCTGCTCTAAAACCGCAGCAATATTTTCACGGTCATTCACATCAAACATCAGCACATGACTGGCTTGGCCTAAGGCCTGAATGCCCTCTGCCACCTGTTCAGCGTCCTGCTGTCTGGAACGCGCATGTACCGTCACATCAAAACCGGCTTTTGCCAATTCAAAGGCAATCGCCTTGCCAATGCCGCGGCTGGATCCTGTTACTAAAATTCTTCTGCTCATGCGTGCATCCCAATCATGTCATTCATATTTTCAGGCTCAAATACGCTAAGCATGGCGCTGAATTGATGTTCTTGATATTCAATTTGGCAGCTGAACTGCCCTAAGCCTTCATGCAGATAACTCTGCTCGACCCGAATCCTTACCGTACTGCCCAAAGCAAAATAAGCGCACGGCAGCTGCATTTTACGGGTTCCTAATAAAAAGCCGATTTTTGGCGGCAAGCCTTTGCCTTGCCCTTTATGCCCTGCATAAGCGCTGATGGTCTGCGCCATCAATTCAATACTGGTCCAAGTCGGCAGCCCGCTTGCCTCACAAAACATCAGCTCAGAAGTAATCTGCAGTTCGGCAACCGCAAATTCGTCATTGGCTTCCAGCAGATGATCGACAAAGACCATCGGCTTTTGATGCGGAATAAACTCTGCGGCATCCATCATGGCGAAACGGTTCCCAAAATTAAACTGATATTGCTTCCGCCAAAGGCAAAAGAATTGCTCATGGCATAGCGTATCGGCTGCGGCAACCGGCTGTCCAGCACATAATGCTGATCCGCCAAATCTGCATCCAGTTCACCGGCATGATGCAGCGGCAGCCAAGTCTGATCCTGCAAAACTTGCTGGCAAATAAAAGCCTCAATGGCGCCTGCCGCGCCAAGGCAATGCCCGGTTTTATGCTTGGTGCTGCTGATGGCCACCTTGCAGTCTGAAAATACGGTCTGCACAGCCTTAACTTCCATCGCATCATTTTGCGGCGTTGACGTGCCGTGCAAATTCAAATAGCCAATATCATCCGCACCTAAACCAGCAGCATCCAAGGCCTTTTTCATCGCCTCTGCCGCCCCTTTCCCCTGCGGATGCGGCGCAGAAATATGCCAAGCATCCATCGACTCACCGCTGGACAGCAGCATGACAGGCGCAGGTTCTTTAGACAATAAAAACAGGCCTGCCGCTTCGCCAATATTGATGCCGTCACGGCTGGCGCCGCATGGCTGGCAAATGCTGCCGGATAGACTTTCCAGGCTATCAAAGCCGTTTAAAGTCAGCTTGCACAAGGTATCCACACCGCCAACCAAGACTGCATCAGCTAAATCTGCATTCAGCAGGCGCTGTCCTGCCGCCATGGCTTTAGCGCCGGACGAACAGGCGGTAGAAATTGTATAAGCCGCGCCTTCCCAACCTAAATACTTTTGCAAAGCCTTGGCTAAACTGCCCATTTCCTGTTTTTGATGCGGCACCTGCGCCTGAGACTGCTGCTGAAAATGCGCTTTTAATGCAGCCTCATTATCCGCAATACCTGAAGTCGATGTGCCTAAAATCACTGCCAAGCGCTGCTTAGAGAATGGCGAGGTATACGCCCGGATCTGCGTTTCGATTTGCGCTAAAGCACTTAAAGCCAAGCGCAAATTGCGTGAATCTTCTTCATGCAGAGATTCCGGCACAGCGCTGACCAATGAATGCGGATATGCCCCAACCCAAACGCTGCGCCCGGCAATTAAATCACTGCGTGCAGACAGCGTGTTTTCAGCTTGTGTCAGCGCGCTTTTCAGCTCTGATGCATTCTGTCCAAGCGCAGACAGCGCGGCACTATATTGAATGCCGACGGCCAGCTGGCCGATGAATGATTTATCTTGGGTCATGACTGTCCCCATCATTTTCCAATGTATTGCTGACTGGGCTAATGAACATCTGATAAGGCACCTGCAAATTATTCAGCTCAATAGCCTGATTCTGCTGCACAATTCTTAATACTGGATGCTGCTGAATATAAATAGTCTGCTCAGCATTTTTTTGCTCAGCAAAGACTTGCCCTTCCTGCAATGCCGCAAAATCCGGATACGTTGCATACAGCAAATCGCGCGCGACATATTCAAAAGGCAGCAGTTTCATTTGCTCAATATGCTGTTCAACTTTTACCCGCTGCCCGTCAAAGCTCAGCTTAAACAGCTGCTGCCCTGTCAGACTCAGGGCCAGCATCTCCAGCTGCTGACCGTTCTGCTGCTGATACAGCAAAAAACTGAAGCTCTGTGTTTTCCACTGCACTTCAATCTGATCCTGCCGCTGATAGCGCTGTGCAATCCAATGCACCGCAGTCAAGCCTTGCGCTTTCGGCACTAAGCTTTGACAGCCGCTGCACAGGACAGCGCTGGCCAAAATTATACTGGCGATTTTTAAAGGCAGCTTAGGTTCCATCGGTCTGCGGTTCTCTATGCAGGTCTTCACGGCAGTACTCCGCCAAAGTGCTTAAACGCTGTTTCGCGTTGCGGTAAATTGGATTGGATGTATCCCAGGCATAGCCTGCCAGCAGCGATGCAATCATGCGGCGGATTTTCTCATCCTGATTTTTAGAAAATACCACATCCTGAAATTCACCTGAATACCAAGATTCAACATAGGCGCGGAACACTTGAATGCCATTGCGCAGCGGTTTTTCATACTGCTCCATCCAGTCAACCGGCTGCCCCTGCAGCGCTTGATCGACCAATGGAACAGCCAAACTTGAAGATTTCAGCGCAATCGTCACGCCTGAAGAAAACACCGGATCTAGAAATTCGCCCGCATTGCCCAGCAGCGCATAATTACGCGCAGCCAAATGCTTGACATCCGCAGAGTAACCGACCAATGTGCGCACCGGTGTATCATGTTTTGCATTGCGCAGCACATGGGATAAGCTGTCATCATCTGCCAAAATACGTTTCTGCAGCGCTTCTAAATCATAATCCGCACTGCCGTCATAGCCGTATTTTTCAAAAAAGTCCTGCTCCGCTACTATACCGAATGATGAACGGCCATCAGCAAACGGAATCAGCCAATACCAAGCGCGCGGATCTTTTTCATGCACTGCAATTAAGATTTTTTCGCGGTCAAATTCAGGATCATCTAAAATGCCGTCTTCAATATGGGTGAACACTGCACGGCGCACCGGAAAATCTGACGGGCTCTCCAAGTCTAAAAATTTCGGCAAAATCCGGCCAAAACCGCTGGCATCCAGCAAAAATTTGGCCTGAATTTGATAGTCTTGACCCTGCTCATTTTTTACCGTTAATACGGGATGCGCTGATTCCACATCCACAGCGCTGACTTCATGGCCGAAATGGACATCTGCACCCATTTTCTGCGCTTGCTGCGCCAGCAGATGATCAAAGTCGGCACGGCGCACTTGCCATGTTGTGCCCGGCCCTTCTGAAAATTTTTGAGTAAAATCGTAGAAACTGCGCTGCTTGCCTTTTAAAAAGGATGCGCCATTTTTAAACTGAAAGGCGCATTCATCGACATGCGTACGGACCGTTTCCAATAAGCCCGCTTCTTCCAAAAAGACCATACTTTGCGGCAATAATGATTCGCCAATTGAAAACCGCGGAAAATACTGTTTTTCAATCACCGTAACCTGATAGCCCTTTTGGCGAAGCAGCGCTGCTGCTGAACTGCCTGATGGCCCTGCACCGATAATCAAAACGTCTGTTTGCTGGATAGCGCCCATTGCACTGTACCTTCTTCTTCAGCGCTTTGGCTGATATTGCTGAACCACAGCATGCTTTGCATCAGAGGATGTAAACAGTGTGGCGTAAATAAATGAAAAAATGACGCCCAGCAGCACGGTTAAGCCAAAGCTGTGTATGGCGTAAGTATGGCTGAATGACAGTAAGCCAAATCCGAAAAATGTCGACATCATGCACAGGAACAGCGCCATGCCGACCACTTGCGGATGATCATGCCCGTGACGGTAAAAAATCGCATAGTCCACCCCAATTCCGATAATCAGAAAAGTGCCCATGATGCTGAACAGATTAATCTCGACACCCAGCCATACCTGAATCGCAAAGGCCGTCATCAGCGCCATGCTAACCGGCAGCACCAGCGGGAAGATGGATTTTTTCCCATACATCAGGCCTAAGCCAATGGCTAAAATGACCAAAGCAATGATCAAGAGGCGCTGCGCATGTTCCCGATGCTGCTTAAACAGTTCAGAGAGCTGATTCACGGGGCGCAGCAGCTGCGCATTGGCATGGCTGAGCTGCTGTACTGCATTCACATCATGCACATTCTGCAGCATCACCAGACGTTCGGTTGGGCTCATTTGCAAAAAGCTTAAGGGATGATGCTTAAACAGCGCATCCGTCAGTACAGGCTGATCTTTTAAGCTGGCTTGCCAACGCAGCACATCCGCTGGATGCAGCTGCAGGGCGTTTGCATATTCGGTTAATGCTGTCTGAGGTATGGCCTGCAGCATTGCAATATCCTGCTTTTGCTGCTGTACCGGCGGCAGCCATTGGCCTAAAGCCTGAACGCCATCCAGCTTGCCATTTTGCTGCAAAACAGAAAGCTGCGTCAGCAGCTGCTGTTCATTGCGCTGTAATTCGGCCGGAGTTTGGCCGCGCACGACAAAATAGTCACTGCCCTGCTGCTGCATAAAACGGGAGCGTACATATTGATCTTCCTGCTTTAAGGATTGATCCATGCTTTGCAGATTACGAATGTCATCATTGCTTTTCAGAAACAATAAGCTGCTGCCTGTGACCAGTAAAATTGCTGTCATCATGGCATAGCGCAAAGGCTTACGCGCCTGTACATAATGGCGCGCTTTGCCTATGAAGCTTAACGTCCGTATCGCGGGTTCAGCATTCAATGCCGGCAGACGCGGCAGCAATAAAATACTGGTGATCCACGCTGCGCTCAGGCCGACCATCGAAAACACAGCAATCTGCCTAAAGCCGGGAAAGGGCGTAAAGCTCAGCACCACATAGGCCAGCAAGGTCGTCATCAACCCGACAAACAGGCTGGGCAGCAGCGGCTTAAGGACAGCAAATCCGTCCAAATGCCGATGCTGCGACTGCATCGCCATAAAGTAAAAGGAGAAATCGACGCAGACGCCAATCAGGCTGGCGCCAAATACCAGCGTCATCAAATGGATTTCGCCAAAAATCCAGTAGGTCACGGCAAAGGCCACCAAACTGCCGGTACCGACCGCGACCATTTCAGTCAGCATCGGGCGGACAGAGCGGAAGCCAAACCAAACCAGCAGCAAAATGCCGAGGGTTGAACCCACACCGATGGTGGATATTTCTTCCTTAGCCGAGTTGGTGCCGAATTGCGCGAACAGCAGTGTCCCAGTCCAGTGCGGCTTGACCTGCAGCTGGCTGAACTGCTGATTCATCTGCTGAATAAAGGCGGCCGTCTGTTCCTGATATTCAATATTGTATGGACTGCTTTTCAGCTGCAGCACCATCAAACGGGAAATGCCTTGATCATCTCGAATGGTGGCAAAGCCTTGCTCAAGATTGATATCCGAGCTGCCCTGCAGCGCGCTTAAGCCCATGGCGTAGCGCGGGAACAGCAGCAAAGGGTCCTGCTGCAGCAGATCTGCAGTTACCGGCATGCCGGGGCTCATCAGCTGCAGCAGGCTCTGCTCGCTCAAGGCCGCATAGTCCTGCTGCGCCAGCAGCGTCCGGTCATTTTCCGCCAGCAGTCCAGCTTTGTGCTGATACAGCGCTTGGGAAAATTTGTCGTAATCCAGCTGCGGCTGTACAGGCTGAAATAAATCGCTCTGATCCGCCTGTATTTTCAGCGCAGCTGTAGCCCGTGCTAACTGCTGATCATTTTTGGCATCCAGCACCACAAAAACTTTGTCATTCAGCTGATCGCTGACGTATTGCTGCGCGCGCTCAAGATCGGCATTCTGATGCGCTTCCGGCAGCAGCGCAAAAATGTTGGTCTGAATGTGAATATCTTTATGCAGCCATGCCGCGCCTAAAACCACAGCAATGATGCAAAGAAAAGCCAGCCAAATGGCGGTAAATTTATTTTGCCAATTGGAAAAGCGCATTTTCCGCCGCCGTTAAAGATTGAGGTTGGGTGCTTTGCTGGCTGAAACGGATGACCGTGCTGTTATTGGCTTTTTCCTGAATAGCGATGCGCTCTACATAACGCTGCCCCTGTGCATCGACACGGACAAACAGTTTTTTAAACAGGCTGCTTTTCGGCGTCAGCACAACATTCCACTGCGCCGGGCTATAGTTAGCAGAAACCACATTAAAATTTTTCGCCAGCGCGGCTTCATTGCCAGACATCAGCTGCAAAAACATCGTCGCTACAGAGCCATACGGCGTTTTATCCACTTCAATTTGGCTGGACGTTCGCTGGGTTTTCTGCACCAGCTTGCGCGGTGTGACCACTAAATCCGCTTTGACAGGGCTTTGAATCTGCCACAGCACGCCTAGATTCTTGCTGAACAGCACTTCGCCTTTCGACACATAAGTCTTATTCAAAGAAGCTAATTTTTTCTGCTGTTCAAAATGGGCACGAACCATGGGCACTGCGCCCAGCTGGCTGAAAATCTGCTTCAATTCTGCATTTTGCGCATGAACTGCCGGCGTGAACATTGCGGCTGAGCAAGTGACACAAAGCATAAAAGATCGATAGTGCTGAAGAATCATATTCTACTCCGCTTTAAATTCAGGCCATGCATTCAGGCAGTCAAACAGAACCTGAGGTGACTGAAAGCACATTTCACGTGTTGAAATCTGCACCGCTACTTGCGTGGTGTAGCCCTTGGTCAGCCTTCTGCCGGATAAGGCATCAAAAATTTGATACTCTATTTTCAGGCGGTTTTCCCACTCTTTCAAAATAGCCCGAACACGGATTTTTTGCTCGAATTCAATGCCCTGCACATAGCGGACATGGCTTTCAATCACCGGCCATGCATAGCCGGAATCGCGCATTTGCGTATAGTTATAGTGAAATTGATCCAGCAGCTTGCAGCGCGCAATCTCAAAGTATTTTAAATAATGTCCGTGCCAGACCACGTTCATGGTATCCACATCATGAAAAGGCACGTCAATGATGACATCTGCATGCATGGCAATATCCTGTGCTTATACAGCAATGCTGTTTAAAAGTTCTAAATTTTCAAACCGGTTGACCAGCGCCTGCAGTTCGTTCTGTAAAGGGCGATCTTCCTCTACATAGTTGAAGCTCTGAAGCACCCAGTGTTTAAATGCTGTTAATACAGGACTGAGTTCTGTATCCGCGCCTTTAAGCTTGACCGCCTGAACCGCTGCGCAGCTGAGCGCCGCCATGACCTGTTCGGTTAAAATAATCACGCGGCTGGCATCGCGGGCGGCAATAGTGCCCATGCTGACTTTGTCCTGATTATGGCATTCTGTTGAACGGGAAAAAATTGATGCCGATAAGGTCTGTTTCAGCGCTTCTGCAGTCCAAGCAGAAACTCCGATCTGTACGGCTTTAAAGCCATGATTTAACGGCAGGCGCTCTGGGCTTGAACCGGTCAAATTGCGCGGCAGGCCGTTATTCATTTTGTAGTCCACCAATTGCGCCAGCTGGCGGTCCATCAAGTCTGCGATATTGGCAATCATGATTTTCAGGCTGTCCATGGCTTGCGCAATATGGCCGCCATAAAAATGCCCGCCATGCAGCACACGCAAATTCACAGGGTCAATCAGCGGATTGTCATTGCTGGAGTTCAGTTCATTTTCAATAAACTGGCGCAGCCACACTTTTGAATCTTCAAACACGCCAATAATATGCGGCGCACAGCGCAGCGAATAGCGGTCCTGCAGGCGCGAACTTTGATGCGCCGTCTGCACTTCACTGTTCAGCCAAACACGCAATTGCGCCGCAATTTGCTGCTGCCCCGCATGCGGTTTTTGCGCAAACAGCACTTCATCAAAATGGCTCGGGTTGCCTTGCAGCGCCAAGACATTCAATGCCGTCACCATGGTGCTGGTCAGGGAAATCTGTTCTGCTTTTTTATAGTTCAGGCAGGCGATGGCGGTCATGACTGCTGTACCGTTCATCAGCGCCAAGCCTTCTTTGGGACGCATCACCAAAGGCTGCATGCCTTTTTCTGCATACACTTCGGCAATCGGTACAATCTTGCCTTGGTAATACACATCGCGCTCACCCACCAGCGCGCCGGCAATATAGGACAATGGGGTTAAATCACCGCTGGCGCCGACCGAGCCTTCCGATGGAATGACTGGAATCACATCTTCATTCAGCATCCACGCCAAACGCTGCAGCAAAGCATGCGAGACGCCCGAATAACCGCGCGCCAGCGAGCATAAACGTACCGCAACCACTGCGCGTGCGGTAATTAAATCCAGATTCTGCCCCATGCCGCAGCCATGAAAACGCGACAAATGCAGCGGCAGCTCATTGACTTGATGCGGCGGAATTTCTACCAGACAGGAATCGCCATAGCCGGTGGTCACGCCATAAATCACGCCTTCGTCTTGCAGCAGCTGATCAAGAAAATCGGCACCGCGCTGGATCAATGCCTGCCATTCTGCGGAAGCCGGCAAAGCCACTGATTTTTCTTTGCGCGCGACAGCTATAACGTCTTCAATGCTGAGCGGTGTTTCCCCAATCGTTAACACAAGACTTATCCTTTATTCCAAAAATTATAAAAATTAAACCACTGATACGGCGCGCGCATGCAGTGCTGTTCCAGCAATTGCACATATTGCCGAGTCGTCTGCTGCATGGCCTGCATGCGCGTTTTGCGCGGCCAGTTCAGCTGCTCGGCAACCTGATGAATATGCACTTCAAAATGATCCTGCATCCGATAGCAAAACACAGCCAGCACGGGCGCTTTCAATAAGCTGGCAAGAATCCATGCGCCTTGCGGCCACAGCGCCTGTTCTCCTAAGAATTCTACAGGCTGCACGCGGCCAGACTGCACTGGCACACGGTCTGCCGCCACAATCACCCATTCGCCCTGATCCAGCTTATCCTGCAGAATTAATGCAGTCTCAATCCCTAATTCATCCACTGAAACCAAATTCACATCGGCATGCGCATTCAGCTTTTTTAGAAATGCATTGAATTTAGTGGCATGCTTTTGATACACCAGCACATTGATTTTTTGCGCATGCTCAGACTTCACCGCGCGCAGCAGCTCAATGTTGCCAAAATGCGACACCACAATCACTGCGCCTTTTTGATAATGCTCGCGGAAATGCTCATGACCATGCAATTGCAGTTCCTGCTCGGCAACATTGCCCAGCCAGCCTTCCACCTTATCCAAAATGCATTCACCAAATTGCATGAGATGCGTATAGGTCTGGCCCATATGCGGTTCAGACTCAAAGGGTGAATCTGTTCCTGCAAAATGATGCAGTTTTTTGAGATACAGCAGTGATGCCTGACGTACAGTATTGGAAAACAGCCAATACCATAAAATCACAAAATACAGCACCAGCCTGCACAGCCAGCGTCCACCCAAACGGTAAAAGCCGAGCATCAGCATCAGCGGCAGCATGCCGCCACGCTCTTTCATGGCGCTCCATTTGGGCATATTTTTTTCTGACACGCTTAGTTCTTCACTTTCTGATACAGCAGCTTAGGCAAGCGCAGCAGCATGCCGCCCAATAAGCGGCTGTGTGCGCGCGCCATCCCCAAATTATCCCGCCAAACATTGAAGTGTGAAATGCCGTTTTCAGGATAAATCACCCGCGTCGGCACATTCACAAAAGGCACATTGTCCCATTTCAGACGCACCAGAATTTCCGAATCAAAACCCATGCGCGGCTGAAATTTAGCGCTATTCAGCACTTTGACCGTTTGCTCCAGCGGATAGATCCGAAAACCGCACATACTGTCTTTAATTTCAAATGATAGGCTGTTGATCCAGACCCAAATATGCGTGGCGTAGCGCCCATACAGGCGCTTTTTCGGCACGGATGCATCAAACACTGGCTGGCCAATAATCATGGCGTCAGGATGTTTCTGAGAGGCATCTAAAAAACGCTGCACATCATTCCAGTCATGCTGGCCGTCAGAATCCAGCTGCAGCGCATGGCTATAGCCTTGCTTGAAGGCATGCTGCAGCCCTGTCATCACAGCCTGCCCCTTGCCTTGATTCTGTGCATGCTCAACCAAATCCACCAGCGGATCATGAGCCGCCAGCTGATGAATCAAGGCCGTACAGGCCGCATCACTGCCGTCATTCACAAGAATAATAGGCAAATTGAAAGCATTCAGATGCGCCACCAGCGCTTCCAAATAGTGCGGATGGTTATAGACTGGAATTACAACACAGTGTTTCATTCTCTTGCTCTCATCTTAAGCATCCGACACGTTAAACAATAAACGCCCAGAGGCCACGGTCTTCCCTTGATTTTTCAGCTCAAAACTCACTTTATGCGCCTTACGGCTTAAGGACAAATCTGCACATTGATAAGGCCGAATTAAATCTTGGAATTTCAGCTGCTCAAAGCCATTGCACCACAGTAAATCCGTCCAATGCTGCTTGGCAAAATACTGAATAAAACCGATTTGGCCAACACCGGGATAAATAGGAAAATTCGGAAAATGCCCTTGAAAGCACGCCAGCTCAGGAGTGAACTCCAATCGGTAAGCGATCTGCTCTTCTTGGCGCTGCTGCGCCAAAACCACGGGCAAATGCATCGGTTGAAATAAGGATTTTAAATACTGTTGATTCAATTTTGATTGGGAATTTTGCGGCATTTGCGTTAAGAAACGCCACTGGCGCGGAATGGCAATGCTTTCCAGTTTTTCGGCTAAGCGCTTTTTCAGCTCTGCCGTAAATGCAGCTTTGCCTTTTTGCTGTAAATCCAGACGCGCCTCATCGCTCAGCACGGCAACCGCCGCTAAAATTTGACGGTGATCTTTTTCATACACCAGCGCATGGCACTGCTGCACAGCATCCAGCTCGGCAATTTTGGCTTCTACTGCATCAAGGCTCAGGCGCTTTTCTTCCAGCTTGATAATGCGGTCTAAGCGGCCCAGCAAGCGAAATAGGCTCTTTGGATTTCCCGCCTCGATCAACTCAATTTTATCGCCCGTCAGAATCCATTCATTGCTGAACGCATGATTGGTTTTCACTGCCAATTCCTGCTGCGCTGCGGTCTGAATATCGACATTGGCAAAAGGCATCCACAATGCCTCATCTGCCTGACGGTAGGCAATGCCGCCAGTTTCAGAGCTGCCGAACACTTCGGTAATTGGCCTATTCAGAAATGGGCGAACGCCTGAATCCAGCTTGCCGCCAGAGGAATACACGGTTATGCAATCCTGCAGGACCACATCTTTCGTCCACCGCTTTAACAAAGCTGGACTGGAAATCACATAATTCGGCACATTCAAATGTGCAATCTTTTTTTGAATATCGGCGGCATCTTCAGGAAAAGCCACTTGGCTTTGATAGAAACTGCGCCCGCTGGCCAAAGGCCACAGCAATTTAAACAGTAAACCATAAATATGCTGATGACTGACCGTTGCAATCGCCACGGCTTGCTCAGGCAAAGCAAAGCTGGAGTCCAAACCGCAAACTTCATTAAACAGCTGCTGCAGTGTGCGCGGAATTTTTTTCGGCTGCCCTGTAGAACCCGAGGTATAAAAATACACCTGCGCTTGGCTTAAAAATGCATCATCAAAAGTGAATGCACTTTGAGGGGTATCTGCGGTCAGCGGCAAACGCTTTAGAAAATAAATTTTCTGTCCGGACAGCTCATTTTCTAAATCGCTGACACGGTTCGGCGGCAGCAGCACTTGCTTGCCGGCCTGCAGTGCGGCAAACAGCAGCACTAAAAACTCATAACTGTCTTGTTCCCACAGCGCCCAAACCGGTTCATTCAGCTGGCTGATCTGCACCGCCTGTTCAGCAGCATCGCGCCAAAAATCCTGAAAAGTGATCAGGTGCAAATCCGCATGAATGCACAGTGTGCGCGAAGAATTTAAATGGTGCTGAAAATGACAAGACATAAAATTTGTTTCTAAACCGTATTTCTAATATCTGGAGTAAATGTTGTATTAAAACAGCTATTTTTGCATCTGATGCAGCCGCTGCTGGCGCTTGCGCAGCAGAAACTCGCCCAGCAGCAGAATTCCCATCAGCACATATGCAATAAAACCGTTATACAGCACCCAAATTTTCATTGGGGCAAAAAAAACCGTCATCAGCGCGATGGCTGCATTTACACAAAAAAAACCGCACCAGACTTTAGTCACTTGACGCGTCCATGCTACCCCTTCCGGCGGCAAATCTGGCTCTGCCAAACGAGCAAAACGCTCAATCATGGAGGGCGGTTTAACTAAAGTCATTGTAAAAATAATCAAAGCGCCGATATTCATAAATACCGGATACAGTTTCAGCCAGGCATGGTCTTTTAAAATCAGGCTCAGGCCGCCGCAGAGTATGGCAAAACCGGTCAGCGGCCACAGCAAAGCATTGCCTTTACTGAACAGCCGGATCACGCCCAAGGCAATCAATAACGCGCTGACCCAAACAAATTGGCCATGCATTAAACCGTATCCGACAAAAAAGGGATAGAGCATCAATCCGATGACGGCTATCCCTTTTAAAACCGCGTTCATTCAGCAGACATATTCTGAATAACAGCAACCACATCCTGAACGGTACGGACATTTTTAAAGTCTTCAGGATTGACCTGCTTGCCGGTGAGTTCTTTAATTTTCACGACCAAATCAATCGCATCAATACTGTCCACATCCAAGTCAGAAGCTAAATTTGATTCCAGCTGAACATCTTCAGGCGCAATTTCAAACAGCTCGTCCATCCATTCACGCAATTTTTCTAAAACAGTTTCTTGTGCAAGCATAGCAACCTCTTATGCTGTTTTCTGTGCTTCAACCAAAGCCACCAAGCTTTGAATTGACTTAAAATGTTCTTTGGTTTCTGCTGACTCTGCATTCAAATGAATGCCGTAGCGCTTCTTTAATGCCAAACCTAATTCCAAAGCATCAATTGAATCCAAACCTAGACCGTCGCCGAATAAAGGCGCGTCTGTGTCGATATCGTCAATACTAATGTCTTCAAGGGCAAGCACATCAATAATCATTTGCTTTAATTCATCAGCAAGATTGCTCATTTTAAGGATAACTCTTGGTTAAAAAACCGCTGTAATTGTTGATTTAACAGACGTACATTTTTTGGATTGACTGTAACATCCTCCAATACGTCTTCCACTCGAACCGCATCCAGCACTTTCACTTGAATATGAAACGGCTGTTCTGGAATGTGATACCACTTTTCATTTTTTGTCAGTGTAGATGGTGTACATGTAATCAGTACAGGCCGTATCGGCACACCCGCACGCAGCGCAATATTGGCTGCGCCGCGCTGAAATTCATTCAGCTGCGCATCTTTGGCTGTACGCGTGCCTTCAGGAAAAATCAGCAATGACGCCGCTTTGTCCTGCTGCAGTTTATGCACGCAGTCCTGAATAAACTGTTCAGAGCCGGCATTTAAAATATAGCCTGCACTTTGCACCGGGCCTTTGGTGAATGGATTTGACCACAGCGCCTGCTTCACAACACAATTCGCCTGTTCCATTAAACCAATTAAAACCACCACGTCAATCAGCGTCGGATGGTTGGCAATGACCAATTCCTGATGGCTGCGCTGCAGCTTATCCAAGCCTTCGACCTCATAGGTCATAATGCCCAGTTTCACCATCATTTCGGTAAAGCCTTTAAAGCTGTGCTTAATGATTTTTTGCGTACGCTGTGTGCGCAGTGCGGGGGCTTGGGTACTCAGCCGGACCAAAGGCGCAATTAAACCGCCGATGGCCACACCGCCCACGCCAAAACTGGCAAAGCTGAATCCGGTTGCCCCTACGCGCCATGCATAGTTGGCTTTTTTCTTAAGGTCATTGAATTTCAGCATTTGGTCCACGCGCCGCATTCACTTTGGCTGTCATGCTGCCAAAAGTCGTAAAAGTTTAAAGCCTGTTTAAAATATGCTGTTTCAGTATCAGAACTGCCCGGCTGGAATGCTAAATTTGCCGGCGTTAATGACACCAAAGCCGCCATTGCAAAAACGGGAAATGGCTGATGCTCAATATAGATTTCAGGCAACGCCTCATCGTAATACACCAGCAGAACCTGACGGGCTTCCGGGTTTGTTTTCAACCAAGCATAGGCTTCAATCAATCCATCACGCCATGAACCCGCCAAACTGGTGGCTGGCGCGGCATCCTGGCATAAAATAGAATATAAGCCGGAAACCGCATTGTGTACTGAAGTCGAGAATTGAGTCGGCGACGGCGTTTGATCATTCAGCACATCTTCTAATATTTTTAGGGTTTTCGACTCATCGCCATATTGTGACACCCATACAATATAGTCAGCTTGAGCCCCGTCCAGCGCCTGCATAGCGCTATTCAACGCCAGCTTCGCCAATTGAGACAAGCGGCGGCGCTGCATCGGCGGAATGTGCTCTAAAGCAGGAAATACGCTATCTGCCCGGCTAATCGTCAGCCGAGACACATTCATTAGCACCATGCGCAGTATTTCCTTACCCTTTTCAATTCGAGTGTCATATTTTTGCGAATTATAGCACCGGCGATATTTTTTTTACAAAAAATAAGTTGAACTTTCTTAATATCATATATTTAGGTTTATTTAAGACTTCGTTACTGCAGAATCTAAAGGATAAAAAGCCTGCATTCCGCAGGCTTTTTAATACAGAACTTTTATCAACTGCCTTGAATCAAGCGGCGCGCACTGATGATTCCCGGCTGCTGCTCTAAACGGGCCAGCAAACGCGACAGCTGCGCCAAACCTTTCACTTCAATCAGCAGTTTCATATTGGCGATACCGTCAGCTTCTGAGATGGTATTGACCTGCCGGATATTGATCTGATCGGAGAAAATCACTTGAGTCAGATCTTTCAGCAAGCCGCGGCGGTCATAAGCTTCCACCACAATCTGCACGCTTTGACCCCGAGTCGGCTGCATTTCCCAATCGGCTTCAACAGCGCGTTCCGGTTCCTGCGTAATCATGCGCACATAATCTGGACATGCTACCTTATGAATACTCACCCCGCGGTTTAAAGTAATATACCCAGCAATCGACTCACCATGGACAGGCTGACAGCACTGAGCAACATGCAGTTCCACATTATCCAGGCCGTCAATTAAAATGCCGTGCGCAGACAGTGTATGGCTGGCGCGCGGATTCAATGCAGGTTTCAACACCAGTTCAGGTTCATCCTGATCCAGATGCATATGGCGGTTCACCTGATTCATTAATGAATGCAGGCTGACATCACCGCTGACCAGACTGATCAGAATATCTTCACCCGTTTTCACATTGAAGTGATTGCAGTAATCATTCAAATCAATGCTTTTTGGATGAATGGCCAAGCGCGACAGTTCTTTATTCAGAATTTCACGGCCCACTTCCAGGTTTTTGCTGCGGTCTTGCTGCCTGAACCAGTGGCGCAGCTTGTCACGCGCACGCGAAGTTTTAATATAACCCAAAGAATTGACCAGCCAATCACGGTTTGGCTCACGGTCTTTCTTGGTTAAAATCTCAACTTGTTCACCTGTTTTTAAGGTATAGGTCAGAGGCACATAACGCTGATTGACCCGCGCTGCATAACACTTGTTTCCGACTTCGGTATGCACGTGATAAGCAAAGTCCAATACCGTAGAACCGCGTGGCAGTTCTTTAATATCTCCGTCCCGGCTGAACACATAAATTTTTTCAAAACCTTCAAAATCTTGAATTTGCTCAAAATTCTCTTCAGATTCATCATCTTTATGCGCGCTGGCGTCATTGCGCTCTTGATAGTGTTCAAGTACGGCGCGCAACGAATGCAAGCGGTGATTGAATGACTGATCGGTCTGCTTGCCGCCTTCTTTATAATTGAAGTGCGAACATACCCCCAGCTCTGCTTCTTCATGCATCGCTTTGGTACGGATCTGAACTTCCAATGATTTATTTTCCGCAATCACGGCAGTATGCAGTGAACGGTATCCATTGGCTTTCGGATTGGTAATATAGTCATCAAATTGATGCGGAATATGGCGCCAAATTTGATGCACAATGCCTAAGGAGTGATAGCATTCAGGAACAGATTTGACCAGCACACGGACTGCGCGGATATCATACAGCTGATCAAAGCTCAGGTTTTTGCTTTTCATTTTTCGATAAATCGAATAAATATGCTTCACCCTGCCGTTAATTTCAGCTTCAATGCCGTGCTCAGCCAGCTCAGTGCGCAATTTATCAATCACAAACTGAATATACTGCTCACGCTCTAAACGTTTTTCATTCAGCAGAGATGCAATTTCTTTATAGCGTTCTGGCGCCAAGTAGCGGAACGCTAAATCTTCCAGCTCCCATTTCAGCTGCGCAATCCCTAAACGGTGCGCCAATGGCGAATAAATGGTTAGAATTTCACGGGCAACACGCTCTTGACGCTCCCGGGATGCCTGCGTCAGTTCACGCAGGGCATACGTCCGCTCCGCCAGCTTAATCAGTACAACCCGGACATCTTCAGTAACCGAAATCAGCATTTTATAAATGCCGCTCAGGTGCTCACGCTGATTATTATTAAAGTGATCTTCTAAGCGTTTATTCTGTTCAATCAGCTCAGAAAGCTTACCCATCGCCAAAGTGCCTTTGACCAAGCTGTGCACTTGTTCTCCGAATTTTGTCAGCACTTCGTCTAAAGGCATGACGCCTTCGCGCACAGAGCGGTAAAGCATTGCAGCGGACAGCGTATCTTCATCGACATGCAGATGCGCCAAAATATCCGCCATTTCAATACCGGTATAAAAGGTATTGGAACGGTGGTTGACCGTAGAGTCTAACTCTCTTTGCAAGGTTAAACGCGCAACTTCTTCAAGCTGCTTGAGGGGTACCCCCAGTAAGCCGCGCACACGATCCAGCCATTCCGCCAAATCATGCAATGCTTGATCGGCATGTTCTACAGTCGCTTCCTGAGACAGTTCATTTAAACGCCCCGGGAGCTGTTCACGCACTGTGACCATACCCTACTCCTACTTTTTTACTCTTCATTATAACTTACAATCATTCGGCTTATTATCTTGTTCGAACAATGCAATCGATTCGACATGACCGGTATGCGTAAACATATCCATCACGCCAGCTTTTTTCAGCAGATAGCCTTGCTGCGCCAATATTCCAGCATCTCGAGCCAAAGTTGCTGGATTACATGAAACATAGACTATTCTTTTTGCACCAAATTTGGGCACATAATGCATAATTTCTTCTGCGCCTGAACGCGGAGGATCAATCAATAATGCATCAAAACCCTCTTTTGCCCAAGAATGATGCGAAAAGTCTTTTGTTAAATCTTGTGAATAGAAGCGCAGCCAGCCGATGCCGTTGTTTGCAGCATTTTCCGCACCGCGCTGAACCATTTCCTCACTGCCTTCTACCGCAATGACTTCGCCTTGCGCACCAACACAGCGCGCGAGCGGAAGAGAGAAATTTCCTAATCCGCAAAATAAATCCAAAACCCGTTCACCTTGCTTCAATTGAAGCAATTCACATGCCAGCTTGACCATTTGCGGATTTATTGTTGAATTCACCTGCGTAAAATCCAATGGATTAAAGGCAAAATCGACATTAAATTCATCCAAACGGTAATGCAGGCGCATGTCTGAACTCTGGCCATCGGCGCGGACTAAACTGTCAGGCCCCGCAGGCTGCAAATACAATTGCCAGCCTTTCTGTAACGCAAACTGCTGTAATTGGTTGACATCTGCGTCACATAATTTTTCTGTCTGGCGGATTACCAAGGCAACATCCTGATCACCCATCGCCAATTCTATATGACCGACAGCCCCTTTGCCTTTTAGACTTTGGATTAACTGTTTTAAATCCGTGATAGGGCCAAATTTTTGGTCCAGCACCAAACAGCGGTCAATTGAGGTCAGCTGATTACTTGAATTTTCACGAAATCCGACAATCAATTTGTCTTTTTGCGGCAAATAGCGCACGCCAATGCGCGCTTTACGGCGGTAATCTTCACGTGAAGAACGTAAAGGCGCCAGCCATTCTTCTGGTTCCAAGCCTGCAAAATGGGATAAATGCGACTTCAGCACATCCTGCTTTAAGCGGATTTGCTCATCGGCATGAATATGCTGCATATTGCAGCCGCCGCATACGCCAAAATGCGGACAGGCCGGCTCAGTCCGCATTTCAGAGGCAGCGCTCAGCAGCTCAATGCTGTCAGCTTCTTCTAAGCGTTTTGCTGTATGGGTAATGCGCGCGCAGACGGTTTCGCCCGGCAAGGCATAGCGGATAAATACTTTTTTGCCGTGCTTTTCGAGCGGATGGTCAGGATGCGACCCGTAATGCGCAATGCCTCGCCCCTCATGTGAAAGCGACTCAACCTTAAAAATATAACTGGGCTGCTGGGCTTTTGCGGGCTTGGCTTTATGTTTCATGCTGACCTAATGTGTGGGAGATGGAAAATCAAATTGAGTGAATTCAGTCTGCTGTGAACTTTCACGCCAGACCGATAAAAATTCAGCATGCTGCGGCAGAGTCTGCAGATACTGAATCGTGCTTTGCACCAGATGCTGATGATCTATCAATTGCAGCTGGCCTTTGAGCAGCAGCCAGCGCAGGTAAATCAGCCAAGTATTCAGCACATCGCCTTCACAGTAGCTGGTCAAAGCCTGCCACTGCTGCGTGCGGACATATTCAGGCACATGGTAAGCGCCATCACCGCGCTTGCCGGGAAAGCCCAGCAAATGCGCGGCGTCATCCAGCTTTAAAAAATGCCGCCCATGAAACATGGCCATCACATCCATTAAATCGACATGCCGGTGGTGATATCTGTTCTGATAGTTATTATAGCGCTTTTGCGTATCAATCTCGCCCTGATCAAATAAACTTGGTGCAGAAAGTCCATGATACATGGCGCGGAACAGGATAACCGGCAAATCAAATTGTGAACCATTCCAACTGACTAGCGTCGGATGGCGCTTATCAAAAATAGATAAGAATTTACTTAAAATTTCGGCTTCGCTGTAATGTTCACGGCTGAAAGAAAACATCCGCATGCCGTTTTCATCCAGCCATAATCCCGAAATGCAGACAATTTCATGCAAAGGCAGGCGCTGAAAATCCGTTCCGGATTCCTGACGGCGCAATTTGGCCAATGCCGCTTCCAGATCTGTTTCCGGCAAATCCAAGCCATACAAATGCGCCCCCGATTTTAGATCGGTCAAGGTTTCGATATCAAAAGTTAATACAGGTAAACGCATAAGTACTCTCTTTCCTGAGGCTAGTCAGAATTCAATTATTCCGGATCAACCACAGAAAAAAGGCCGGTGGATAAATAGCGGTCACCGCGGTCACACACGATGCAGACAATCACCGCATCTGGATTTTCTTCTGCCAATTTAATAGACGCCCAGACTGCGCCGCCTGAAGATGTTCCTGCGCTGATGCCTTCCGTGCGCGCCAATTTGCGTGCAGTTTTTTCCGCTTCAATTTGCGGAATATCCATAATGCGGTCTACACGCGACGGATCAAAAATAGTCGGCAGATATTCTTTCGGCCAGCGGCGGATACCGGCAATATTCGAGCCTTCTGACGGCTGCAGGCCGACAATTTGCACATCCGGGTTTTGTTCTTTCAAATACTTTGAAATGCCCATGATGGTGCCGGTCGTCCCCATAGAGCTGACAAAATGAGTGATTTTGCCGCCCGTCTGCTGCCAAATTTCAGGCCCGGTCGTTAAATAATGCGCTTCTGAATTATCTGGGTTGCCAAATTGATTCAGCACCAGCCCCACGCCATCCTGCTGCATTTGCGCCGCCATATCGCGGGCTTCTTCCATGCTGGAAGATTCAATCAGCTCTGCGCCATAAGCACGCATCGCGTCTTTACGCTCTTGGCTTGAACTGGCGGGCATAATCAGCTTCATCTGATAGCCGCGCATGGCTGCCACCATGGCCAAAGCAATCCCTGTATTTCCGCTTGTCGCTTCAATCAACGTATCGCCCGGTTTAATTTGCCCGCGTTTTTCCGCCTGCATAATCATATTATAGGCTGGCCGGTCTTTGACAGAACCTGCAGGGTTATTGCCTTCCAGCTTGGCTAATACTGTTGCTTGAGTGTGACTTGCCAGACGCTGCAGACGCACCAAAGGAGTTTTTCCTACATAGTGGTCTAACAAAAATTCGTCTGCTTGAAAATCAGTGGATGTGTTACTCATTATTCGCACCTATATCGAGGTGCGCCTATTGTATGAAAAAATGACTTTTCCTGCACCCATTTGAACGGGCTTTTTCGCGAAAGTGATTAAAGCGCAGTCAGTTTCAAATAATCCATGCTAATATGCGGTGCATAAGGAATAAACTGCTTGCATCATGTCAAATATCAACAAAAAGCTTTTTAAACGCCTGCACTTAAACCATGCCTATGGACAATTGATTGCACTGATTTTTGTGCCGATCACGATTTTGGCTTGTGTCGGCGCAGCTTTGGTAATGACTGAAACTTCGAATGCCGCCAAAGCGGAACAGCGTCAAATGGCGATCGCCATTTTAACCCGCTACCAGCCCACAGCTGAAAATGCGCTGAATATTTTACTGCATTCCCCGTGGCAATTTGATCAGGCGCGCGCCAGCGTGCAAAGCATGCTGAACGAAAAGCATCTGAACCGCGCAGCGATTATCGACAGCAAAGGCATTAATCGGCTGAATATCGGTCCAGAAGAACAAGAAACATGGCCCGCAATCAACACCAAAGCCAACTTTATCGGCCCTATCCGATTTAATAAAAGCAATGTTTACGCATCAAAAATCAGTGATGAAACCAATACGCCCTATTGGCTGCTGGTTGAACTGGATAATCAGCCCTTAGAAATTGCGCATTACCGCGTTCTGATTGTGTTGGTCGCGACAGGTTTACTCACCTTGCTGCTGCTCTTGCTGTGCTTGAACTTTTATTCACGGCGCTGGATTGCGCCGATGTATGAAATCCGCATGCAGCTGCAGCGCCTGAATGCTGACACTTTAGATCAGCACATGATTATCAACAGTACCGGAGAACTGCGGCTGCTTCAGCGCGACATCGCCAATGTGGTCAAACGCCTGCATTTCAGCTTTTTGGAACTGCGGGAACACACCGAACAGACTGAAGATGACTTGCGCAGGACTTTAGATACCTTAGAAGTTCAAAACATCACCTACCGTCAGGCGCGCGACCAAGCGATTCATGCCAACCAGTCTAAATCAGTATTTTTGGCCAATATTTCACATGAGCTGCGCACACCGCTGAACAGTATTGACGGCTTTATTCATTTGCTGCTGCGTCAAGGCAACCTCAGCAATGAACAGAATCTGTATCTGCAAACCATCCGCAAATCTTCTGCGCATTTATTGGCGCTGATCAATGATGTTCTGGATTTCTCCAAAATTGATGCCGGCAAACTGGAGCTGGAAACCGCCCCGTTTGATTTAGAAGAAGCCATATTTGATGTGATGGACATGCTGTCGCCGCTGGCGGCGCAAAAGCACATCAACATGACTTTCTATTATGCGGACAATGTGCCGAAACACATCATTGGCGATGCTTTGCGCTTTAAGCAGATTTTGACCAATCTGATTTCGAATGCCATCAAATTTACACCCGACGGTGAAATCATTGTCCGCGTGCGCATTGAACACGATGACATTGGGCAATGCCTGCTGCATTTCAGCGTTCAGGACAGCGGCATTGGCCTGAGCGGTACAGACCGTAAAAAACTGTTTGAGTCCTTCTCGCAAGGCGATGCGTCAGTGACCCGTCAATTTGGCGGCACAGGCTTAGGCTTGGCCATTTCAAAACAGCTGGTCAGCCTGATGCAAGGTCAAATTGGCTTTGAAGACAATCAAGAGCGCGCACCTACCGAAAAAGGTTCAACCTTTTGGTTCACAGCCATGTTTACGGTGGATGAAGATCAAGAAGAAACGGCATTGCCGCAGTTTGATAATATTCAGGTGGTGTCTTATTTAGCCCACCCGGCTACCGCAAATGTGCTGCGCCATTATTTAGAAAATTATGCCGTACAGCATATTGAAGCGCAGTCCATTTTAGATTTGTTCAGCCGTTTAAATCAGTTGAAGCATGCTGAAAATACATGGCTGATTGTCGACCACAGCGGCGATACTGAGGCCATGCTGAAAGAAATCCGCACCCGCTATACCGGAAATTTGGCGGTTTACGGCTATCAAATGCTGCTCGACCCCAACATGCTGGCGGAATACCGCGCGCGCCCGCTGTATCAGCCGCTGAGCCGCAGCGCACTGATTCAGTTATTGGGCAATCAACCTTTATTTGATGCAGAAGAGCATGAAGACTTCAACGGGCAAGGCCTGCATATTTTGGCCGTGGATGACCATCTGCCCAACCTGATTGTGCTTGAAGCGTTGCTGTCCGAGCTGAATGTCACCACGACCAAAGCGCTGAGCGGACAGGAAGCCATTGAAGTGATTCAATCGCGCTATGAACACGGGCTAAAGGGCTTTGATCTGGTCTTCATGGATATTCAGATGCCGGTGATGTCGGGTGTAGATACCACACGCGCCGTCCGTTCACTGGAGTCAACTTTTGAAAATCATAAGCGCCTGCCGATTATTGCGCTGACGGCGCATGCACTGTCAGATGAAAAGAAAAAGCTGCTGCAGGTCGGCATGGATGATTATGTCACTAAGCCGATTCAAATGGATCAAATCATTCAGATTTTAACCCATTGGACCACAGAGAGCTTCAAAAAAGTTCCAGCGCTTGAACGCACAGCAGTCATCGATGCGCTTGACCCGAAAATTCTGGATTGGCAGCAAAGCCTGCATTTAGCGGCCAATAAAGAAGATTTAGCCACTGATTTGCTGAAAATGCTGAACGACAGTTTTGAACAGGAACTGCATGAAATCGAACAGCTGATTGAACTGGAAGATTATCCGCAGCTTGAGCATGTGCTGCACCGCCTGTACGGCGCCACCCGCTATGTCGGGGCTCCTGCACTGCAAGAGGCTACTGGCGGCTTTGAGCAGTTTGTCTCCACTCTGCGCAAAGAACGCCGAAAAGCGGACGAAACATTTGTACATGAAATTTTAAACCGCTTAGATGAACTCAAAACCGTGATTGCGCAAGTGCGGCATGCTTCGCAGCAAATTCTGAATAAATTAGAACAGTAAAGCAGAGCCGCGGCAGCACGTCATTTTTGAGCGCAGCAGCGGCCGGCATGCAGCAAATTGTGACTGCCCTGTCATGAATAGATTCATGCCGCATGCTATGCTCAAACAAGTCAAAAATAAGAGTTTTCACATATGGCACTGGTTAAACTGGAAAAAAATAACGGCATTGCGACAGTCACGTTGAACCGCCCGGATAAACGCAATGCAATGAGCTTTGCGTTACTCAAAGAACTGGTGCGTATGGCCAATTTAATTAAAAAAGACCGTTCAATCCGCTGCGTTATTTTGACCGGTGAGGCGCAGGTCTTCAGCGCCGGTATTGACCTGTCCGATTTAAACGATCCGAAAAATACCGCCTATGCCGCATGGGAACTAATCAAACCAGGGCAAAGCCTTTTTCAGAAAGCTTTCTTAGTCTGGCAGGAATTGCCTGTTCCGGTTATTGCAGCCGTTGAAGGCTTTTGTTTTGGCGCAGGCATGCAGCTGGCTTTGGCGGCGGATATCCGCATTGCCCATCCAGACACGCAAATGTCCATTATGGAAAGCCGCTGGGGGCTCGTGCCGGATATGGGCCTGACCCGTTCGATCAAAGGCATTATTGGACTGGATTTAGCCAAAGAGCTGTCACTGACAGCGCGCATCTTTGACGCCCGCTATGCCAAAGACATTGGCTTGGTGACGCATTTGGCTGAATCACCGCTGGCACAGGCGCAAGCTTTGGCCGCCGAAATGCTGAACCGCTCCCCTGATGCGCTGGCAGCGGTCAAGCGTGTACTGGATGCCATGGAGCATTCTCCCAATAAATCACTGCGCCTAGAAAAAATCTGGCAGTTAAAACTGCTGCTGGGCAAAAACAGCAAACTGGCGCGAAAAAAAGACAAGAACCCAGAAGTTCAGTTTCTACCGCGTCAGTATCAGTAAAATACATATCATTCGCCAATCGAAAAAGTCAGCAAAATTTAAAAATCTGCTGACGGCAAAATTGACAATATAAAGCAGAGGGACAGCATGAATTTTGACCGCAGCAGCAAAATTGCATTCTTAGGCATGGGCCTGATGGGCAGCCGCATGGCCGCCCGCTTAATTCAAGCAGGATTTGAGGTTGCTGTCTGGAACCGCACCGCAAGCGCATGTGACGAATTGGTCGGCCTTGGCGCAGCTCAGCTGGCCCTCAAAGATATTGCAGCATATCCGCTCATTCTGACCTGCTTGGCGGACGATAAGGCAGCGGCTTCTGTGTATGCGCAAATTGAGCCTTTTTTACAAGCCCATCAGGTCATTGTCGATTTTTCCAGCCTCTCTGTTGCACAAACGCATCTGCTGGCGCAGCAAGCTCAGCAGAAAAATATTATTTGGATTGACTCCCCGGTTTCCGGCGGCACAGCCGGCGCTGAGCAAGGCACGCTGGTCATTTTCGCTGGTGGCAATGCGCAAACCATTCAAGATTTAACGCTAATGTATAATGTTCTGTCACAGCGCGTTACCCGCATGGGAGATTCAGGCACAGGCCAAGCGACTAAAATCTGCAACCAGCTGATTGTTGCAGCCAACAGTACCTTAATTGCTGAAGCGGTGGCCTTAGCGGGTCAGGCTGGTGTCAACACAGCCCTGCTTGCCCCAGCGCTGGCTGGCGGATTTGCGGATTCCAAACCCTTTCAAATTTTAGCGCCCCGCATGGCGTCACATACATTTGAACCCGTACAGTGGAAAGTGCAAACCTTGTCAAAAGATTTGAACAATGCCCTTCAGCTGGCGGCATCGCATCAGCTGCAGATTCCTGTTGCCGAGCTGGCGCTGCAGCAGCTGCAGCATCATCAAGCCAATGGTTTTGCAGAAAAAGATCTCGCCACTGTAATTCAGCATGTAGAAAAACAAGAATCCTGATAAGCTGAATTTTCCCCCTGCCGTACAAGGAGTCATGCATGATCAAACTCGCTGTCAATCTCTCCATGATTTTTACCGAAGTGCCGCTGATTGAACGTTTTGCTCTGGCGCGCGCGCAGGGATTCAGCCATGTTGAAATTCAGTTTCCTTATGAGTTGAGCATTGAGCAGATTCAAACCCAGCTGACGGTGCATGATTTGACCCTTTGCCTGATCAATGCGCCTGCAGGCGATTTAATGCAAGGCGGCAACGGTTTGGCGGGCATTCCCGGCAAAGAGATTGAATTCCGCCAAGCTGTTGATCAAGCCATTGTTTACGCCAATGCGCTGCATGTCCCGAGCGTGAATATTTTGGCCGGCCGGCAGCCTCAGGATGCTGATCTGCTCCCTTGCCTCAACACTCTTTCTTCCAATCTAAAAATGGCCTGTCAAATGTTCAGCGCGCACGGCATTCAGCCTGTATTTGAAATGATTAACGGCACGGATATGCCGCGTTTTTTGATACAAAATATCGCCCAGGCGCAAGAGATTTTAGAAGCGGTTAGACATCCTGCATTAAAAATGCAATATGACTGTTACCACATGGCCATGATGGGGGAAAATATTTTAGAAGGGCTGGAAGAAAATATTGATTTTATTGGACATATTCAATTTGCCGATTGCCCTGCCCGCCAAGAGCCAGACACCGGAAAAATAGATTATGCACCGATATTCAGCTGGCTGAAGCAAAGCCGCTATGCGGGCTATACAGCTGCAGAATACCGTCCGAGCCAAGCTTCTGAAAATACTTTTGCTTGGAAAGACAAATACTTCACATAATCTTCAGGCCTGATTTAAGCGCTGATTTGAAATTCGTCGCCAAAACAGCTATATTAGAGCATGAATAATTGTCAGGAAATCATACCCTCCATGAATTTAGAACCATCGCCCAGCGCTTCTAATTCTCACGACCTAACTCTCAATACCCAAAAGAAAGACGTACAGGCTTGTCTTGAAGTTGTACGTGAAGCACTTGCAGATGTAAAAGCAAAAGAAATTGTTGAGCTGGATGTCAGCTCAATCAGTAATGTATCTGACGCAATCGTGATTGCCAGCGGTACATCTACCCGCCATATTAAATCTCTTGCAGACAATGTTGCTGAAGAAGCCCGAAAAGCTGGCTTCCGTCCTATTGGTGTTGAAGGCGAACGTGATGCTGAGTGGATTCTGATTGACCTCGGTTTTGTTGTTGTGCACGTTATGCTGCCGGCAGCCCGAAAATTCTATGATTTAGAAAGCCTTTGGCGTACAGCCCCTGAGTCTGTAGCTTAAGCAAAAGATAAAAAAGAAGCGGTCAATTTTGACCGCTTTTTTTATAGCTGCATTTTTTACAGCAGCTGATGCAGATCAACTTCCGGAAATTGGGTTTTAATTTTCAGTCTAGTTTGCGCATAGACTTGATCTGCGCGCATAGGGCCATAAAATTCACAAAATATTTCATATACCGCCGTAATGATGGATGCATAGCTCGACACCGGCAGCTGTACAGCAAATTCGGGCACGCTGATCCGTTCATTTAAACCTATTGCCACCTCATTTCCCGCCAAGTGCTGTTTAATTTCCTGTTCAAAATCGTCCAAATCTTTTACTGAAACCGCCTGCAGGATATAAGCTAGAAACTGGCTGAATGCATCGGTAATTTCTCCAGAAATCAGGACTTCTTCAGCCCGTTCCTGTTTCTTACTCTGCCTGCCCTGCATCAATTCCTGTTTTTCCAATTCAGATAATTCATACAGCACTTGGCGCAGCATGTCCTTGCGGTAATAGCGCAGCTCTTCTGTGGTGCAGATCTCACTAAGAAAACGGTTTAAAACAAATGCTGGCTTTTCACTGTACTGCTGCTCCCAATGCCCTAAAACCCGTTCCAGCATAGTGCCATCAAAATACTGCTGCAGGCCGCGCTCTATCGCTTGGCGGCGCTGCATTAAATTCAAAACTTCAGTGCTCATCATGCGCTCCTCCTGACGGCTCTTAGATTAATGACGCTTGGTTATGCCATCTGTTTCAAAAGTGACATCTTTCTGAAACTCAGGATAAGATAGCTCTGCATGTTCGGTGTAGTCCAGCCCGCGCTGTTCATGCTGCTTGCTGACCCGCAGGCCGCCCAGCAGCTTATCCAGCACCTTAAAGACCGCAAAAGCCACGCCAAATCCCCAAAGAAAAGCAGTCATGACGCCTAAACACTGTATGGAAATAATTGCACCATTGAACATGTTCTGCTCAAAGAATATTCCCGCCGCAACTGTGCCCCAAGCGCCGCAGAACCCATGTACCGCAACAGCATCCACAACATCATCAATTTTCATTTTTTCCATAACAGCAGGCACAACGCTGACCAGCAAGCCAGCAATCAGGCCGGTGCAAATGGCAAAAACCGGCGTCATGCTGGCGCATCCAGCAGTAATCGCCACCAAACCGCCCAAAGAGGCATTGATGGTGCTGCGGATTAAAATAGCTTTTTTACGGACCAAGCACAGCACCATATACGCGGCTGCAGCAGCACAGGCTGCCAAATGGGTATTCAGCGCAATTCGGCCAATGCTGACATTGGCTTGAATCGTTGAGCCTGCATTAAAGCCGAACCAAGCCAGCCACAAAATGAAGCCGCCCAGCGCCACCAAAGGTAAATTATGCCCCGGTAAATAATGGCTTTTTCCATCACGGCCAAAGCGGCCAAGACGCGGACCTAAAACCAGTATCCCCGCCAGCGCGACCCAGCCGCCAATCGAATGCACAACCGTCGAGCCGGCAAAATCGATAAAGCCCAAAGCCTTTAACCAGCCTTCGCCGCCAAACAGGCTGCCCCATGCCCAGCTGCCGAACACAGGATAAATTAAGCCGCTGACAATTGTCGCGCTCACCACATACGCCACAAAGTGGATCCGCTCCGCCATCGCGCCGCTGGCAATGGTGGTTGCCGTGGCAGCGAACATCATTTGGAAAAACAGCAAATTCCAGTTCCAGTCATCCAGATCATTCGGCGCAAAATGGCTCTGTCCAATATAGCCGCTCTGGTTCACACCAAACATAATGCCAAAGCCAATCAGCCAAAACACCAGCCCGCCTAGGCAAGTGTCCATGTAGTTTTTCATCAGCACATTGACGGTATTTTTACTGCGCACTGAGCCGCTTTCAATCAGAGCAAATCCTGCCTGCATAAAAAAAACTAAAATCCCCCCTAAAATGACCCAAACACTGTCTAATGAAATACGGATGTTTTGAATATTTTGAACAGTATTTTCTGCAGCTATCGCAGGCGCCGCGCAAATGAACAGCAGCCCGATTAGCATTGCTTTTATTTTCATGAATGATCCCCCCAAGGATGATTCATGATTAGCAAAATCAGTGCCACAATTAATTTGAACTATTACATGATCATTCCATTCTGATGCGGGAGCATGTTCAATATCTGCCTTTTACTTCAAATTTTATCGCTTAAAATATTCATAAAGTTCAATCTCTTACATTTTCAACTCTACTGTATTAAAAGCCTTGCCAGCGCGCAGCCTGCACCAAAGATGGGTAAATATAAGCTGCATTTTAATCATTTAAGCCCAGAAAAGATAAAACCGCCCTTAGGCGGTTGACATCATTGGCAATGAATCCATTGATGAGTTGGAACTATTAAATACGGGTTTCCTGATACATCCGTTTGCGGTTTGGCAAACGCTTGCACAAATAAAGGCTTGCCAACAAACTGCACGTCCCCGCAAACATCAGCCAGAGTGCGGGCATGCTGGAATCGCTTGTTCGTTCAATCAGATAAGTGCTCATCATTGGCGTAACACCGCCAAAGAGCGCCGTCGCTAAACTGAAGGCCAGAGAAAACCCAACGGTACGTACACGCGGCGGCATTGATTCCGCCAAAGTGGCAACCATACTGCCGTTGTACATACCAAAGAAAAATGAAAAGTACAATAAAACAATCAACAAATTGGTAAAGGTCGTATGATTTACCAGCCAATTTAGCGCTGGAAAAGCAGTAAAAATTGCAAGAATGGAAATGCCGACCACAACAGCTGCCAGCAAGCTGTCTAAGTTCCATTAGCTATTCATCCATGTGAATTGGCTAAGGTTGAGCCAGATAATAGCTCAAATAATGAAGCTGTTGAATAATGACATTCAGCAGCTGCATTAAATGCCGTCCATCAAAAAACCGCCCGTAGGCGGTTTTTATAACTTCAGTATATGGCATTGAACAGCTTAGGCGGGGCTTAGTGACCGCCGCCATTGATTGCCTTGGTCATATCTTCGACCACTTTCTTCGCATCACCAAAAATCATCATGGTTTTTTCATTGTAGAATAAGTCATTGTCTAAGCCCGCGTAGCCAGTCGCCATAGAGCGCTTGATCACCATAATGGTCCGCGCTTTATGCGCTTCCAAAATCGGCATGCCGTAAATTGGCGATGTCGGATCATCTTTGGCTGCTGGGTTGACCACGTCATTCGCGCCAATCACCAAAACTACATCCGTTGCAGGGAAGTCTGAGTTGATCTCATCCATCTCTAAGATGTCTTCATACGCCACGTCTGCTTCAGCCAAAAGTACGTTCATGTGGCCCGGCATACGGCCGGCAACAGGGTGAATCGCAAAGCGGACTTTAACACCCTGCTCTTTTAAGATTTCACACAGTTCTTTCACCGCATTTTGCGCACGGCCTTGCGCCATGCCGTAACCCGGCACAATCACAACGCTGTCCGCATTTGACATCAGGAAGCCTGCATCATCCGCAGAACCTGAACGGTGGTTGCGCTGCGCTTGCTCGCCTTTATCCGCTGCAGCCACCGCAGTACCGCCCATGGCTCCACCAAACAGTACGTTGATGATTGAACGGTTCATCGCTTTGCACATAATGTAAGACAGAATCGCGCCTGATGACCCCACCAGTGAGCCTGCAACAATCAGCATATTGTTTTCAAGCGTGAAACCAATGCCTGCCGCTGCCCAACCCGAGAATGAGTTCAAAAGCGAAACCACAACCGGCATATCGCCGCCGCCAACTGGCGCAATCCACACCCAGCCAAATGCCAGCGCAAGCGCGGTCATTGCCCAGAATGCATTCATATTGCCCGTCGTGAAAAAGTAAATACCGCAGGCCAGCATCGCCAGAAAGATCAACGCCTGAACCGGTTTCACCCATGCGCCTGAAATGGTTTTCGCCCACTTTTTCGCAGCCAATTTGCCATAAGCAAATACAGAGGCAGTAAACGTGATCGCACCCACAAAACAGCCGACAAACAGTTCAAACAAATGAACGCTGCTCATATGCGCATGCTGTACGCCCGCCGCTGTTAAGGCGCTTTCATTTTCTGCAAATAGCGCAGTCAATTGGTTGTTATGCAAAATGGCAGCAATGGCAATCAGAACCGCGGCCAAACCCACCAAAGAGTGCATAAGCGCCACAGTTTCCGGCATTTGCGTCATTGGAACAGTCCGTGCGCGGGCAATACCCACCACAGCACCCAATACCATAGCGCCGCCAATCATCCAAACAACCGGGTGATCCGCCACAAAAAAGGTCGTGATCACAGCAATCGCCATAGCGATCATGCCGTAGCGGTTACCTTGAATGGCAGTTTTAGGGCCAGATAAACCGCGTAAAGTCAGAATGAAAAGCACGGCGCCAATCAGGTAGAACCAATCCGCATATTCTCGAATAAATTCCATGTCTTAGCCCTCTTTTTTCTTTTGCTTCGGCTTGAACATTTCAAGCATGCGCGCTGTAACTGCGAAACCGCCGAAAATATTGATGCTTGCCAAAAACACAGCGACGGCACCTAATACGCTAACAACATTAATGCTTTGGAACTGCACATTCGCTTCGACCAAGCCCGGAATGCCCACAGTCTGCAGCATTGCACCGACCACAATAATCGAAGACAGCGCATTGGTCACCGCCATTAACGGTGTATGCAATGCAGGGGTAACACCCCAAACCACGTAGTAACCAACGAAGATGGCTAAGACGAAAATAGTAATAGTTTCAACCATGATGACTCTCCTTAACCACGCTTCAGCAGGACTTGGCCGCTATGAGTTACTAGAAGGGCTTTTTGAATTTCTTCTTCTGGATTAATCGCGAAATTTTTATCCGCATCAAACAGCGTATCTAAGAAATTAAAAACGTTGCGCGCATACAGTGCCGACGCTTCTGTGGCTACGGTAGACGGCAAGTTCGGAATGCCTAAAATTTTCACGCCATTTTCAGTAAATACCGTCTCACCGCATTTTGAACCTTCCACGTTGCCGCCGGTTTCTACAGCCATATCTAAAATGACTGAACCCGGTTTCATTTTGGCAACGGTTTCCGCCTTAATCAGGCGCGGCGCATCTCGACCCGGCAGCAATGCAGTGGTAATCACGATATCGGCATTGGATACCGCTTTATCCACAATGATCGCCTGATCACGGATATAGTCTTCACCCGGCATCCAGCCATAGCCATTTTTAGCGGCATCAGCAGCTTTTTGCTGCTCTTCCGGCGACATTGGCACATCCAGCCATTTACCGCCCAGAGACTCAACCTGATCACGCGCTGTAGGACGCAAATCAGTTGCTTCGACAACTGCGCCTAAACGTTTTGCCGTTGCAATCGCTTGCAGGCCAGCTACGCCGACGCCCATGATCACGACACGCGCAGGCTTCACTGTACCGGCAGCCGTCATCAGCATTGGGAACATGCGCTGATACTCAGCCCCTGCCAAAAGCACAGACTTATAGCCTGACAAGTTCGCCTGAGACGACAGCACATCCATATTTTGAGCGCGGGATAAAGTCCGCGGCAAAAGTTCCAACGCAAATGCAGACACTTGCTGAGCCGCAAATTGGTCTAGCTCTGGATTGCGGTATGGGTCAAACATTGCAATGACTGAACTGTTTGGCGCAAGCTTTTGAATTTCACTGCCTTGCGGCGAGCGAACTTTCAAAATAATTTGACTGCCGGTATAAGCATCATCTGTAATTTTGGCGCCAACCTGTTCATATGCGCTATCGATATAGGCAGCTTTAACACCTGCACCGCGTTCGATAACTACATTATGACCAGCGCTGATCAACTTTTTTACTGTCTCTGGCGTCGCAGCGACGCGATTTTCACCGACGACAGTTTCGGCTGGAATTCCGATCTGCATGAGCGTTCCTCAAGCTAATTTTTCTTAAGTAAGCACCGTAAAAAACGATGCCTCCCCTCAGGTGTGTTCTTGTTGAATTTTTGGATTCTAATGGAACTTTTTTAAATTACCACCCAATATTTATTTAATAAATACCCATATTTTGAACTGATGATTCATAAAAATTATGATGTGATAAAGTACTTATTCATTTTTATTTTTAATGGTATGAATATTTTTTATGCAAAATTGATTTTTTATCGAATCTTGATTGCTATTTTTTCATCAGATTTGGCACAAATTGGCTATCGCAGCCGAAGGGGTTGATGATTCTGACAAGTTCGTCCTATCAACAACGATCAGCGCTGCCGTTGTAAATACCCCCAACCCCTATCTAATGCAGTGCATTCAAAAGCCCCTTACTCCAGCATTGGCTTTGCTGACAATAAATCTGGTTTTTGCGTCTGCCGGATTTGACCTAAAATATGGTCTTTTGTGTCAATTCTGCCAATATCCTGTGGCGGTCCTTATTTGGCAGCAATTTATTCATTTGGGCGTTTTATATTCATTTTTCTTATGCTCCTTAAGTCTAATTAGATAAAAAATTAATAAAAAAATATTTTTTTGAATATTTTGCACCATGATGAACCTCTGACTGTTTGTTGATCTCGCCGCTCAAACGCATCATATTGGTGCATAAATAGATATTTAATATTCAACCTGAACACCCAAGGTTAAATTAATACTTCAAAACCAGTGCCTTAATGATCTTAATTGCGGATGAAACCCTGCTGTTGATGACCCTATTCAATTGAATACCGATAAAACCCTTATATTTTCCTATGCCTTTTTGGAATAGCCCCTATGATTATTTTACATTTCAACTTTTAAACGGCAGCTTTTATACTGTCCGGCAATAAAGCTTCTGCAAGAATGATAAGAAGATGCCGCTATTTTTAACACGGACTCAGTTAGGCTCGCTCTGCGCAATTTGCGCCGCGTTCTTGTTCAGCACCAAAGCCATTTTTATTAAACAAGCCTATGCGCTGTCGCCTCAAGTCGATGCCACTGTTCTGATGGCGCTCCGCATGAGCTGCGCTTTGCCATTTTTTCTGCTGATCACGTGGTTCAGCCGTAAAAGCTATGCAGATATCCATTTAAAAGACTGGTTGCTTCTGATTCTTGCCGGCCTATTGGGCTACTATTTTGCCAGCTGGCTGGACTTTAAAGGCCTAATGTATATCAGCGCGTCACTCGAACGGATTATTTTATTTTTATATCCAACCTTGACCGTCATTGCATCCAGCATGATCTACAAGCAACGGCTGAGCCTGCAAAGCATTTTCGCGATTGCGCTCAGCTACGGCGGAACCGTCATTGTGATGCTGCAGGAACAAAGCCACACCCCGCATGAAAGCAATTTCTGGCTGGGCGCCAGCCTGGTATTCGCCAGTGCCGTGGCTTTTGCATCCTATTTATTGATGACGCCTAAACTCATTATGAAATTCGGTTCTTGGCATTATAACGGCTTGGCGCTGAGCATTGCCTGCGTGGGCACCTTGGTGCATTTTTGCTTGGCGGTGCCTGAACCGCTGCATCTGCTTCAGCAGCTGCCGCTCAGTATCTGGGGCTATGGCGCTGCGCTGGGCTTCTTTGTCACCGTACTGCCGACTATTCTGATGATGCAAAGCATTGCCCGCTTGGGCGCAGCGCAATCTGCAATGATTGCCTCTATTGGCCCAATTTTAACCATTTTACTGGCCGTCGCGTTTTTAGATGAACATCTGAATATGATGCAATGGTTCGGCTGCCTGCTGAATATCATAGGTGTTCTGATGATTACCATCTCTAAGAAGAAGCTGTCCAGCTAATGCATGTATGGACAGACTGCACCGGCTTTTAGCCTTCTGAGCTGTCTGCCGTAATATTGTTTAAATTCATCAGGACTTGCTGAAAATGCGCGCCGGCAGAATCCTGCCCCAGCTGATCATCCGGATTGCGCAGCGGACACTGTTTAAGCGACAGGCAGCCGCAGCCAATACATTGATCCAGCTGCAGGCGGAGTTGCAATAAATGAATAATCTGCTGATCTAATTGCTGCTGCCAGCGCTGCGACATCTTCTGCCAGTCCGATTTGGCCGCAGCTTTATGTTTCGGCAGCGCCTCAAAAGCGGCATGGACCTGCTGCAGACTAATGCCGACCTGCTGCGCAATTTTAATAATCGCCACACGGCGCAGCATGGAACGCGGATAACGCCGCTGATTGCCCGAAGTGCGGGTGCTCCAAATCAGCTCCTTTTCTTCATAAAAGCGCAGCGCGCTGACACTGACGCCGCTTCGGGCCGCCAGCTCACCGATGTTCAGCCAAACATTTTCAGATTCCGGCATCTTCTTCTTGACCTCAAGTTAACTTGAGCTTTGATACTAACAAAATTCGATGCTTATGAAGAAAAAATATGCCGAGCTGCAATAGCGCTTCATCCATACCGTACGTACATTTTTGAACCCGGACACACTGTATAATCCTCAGCCTTATGGGTATAGTCACGTAGCGGTTATCCGCCAGATGCAAAAAGTTGTGCATATTTCTGGCCAAGGCGGTGAAAATTCCCAAGGACAACTGCCTGAACATTTTGAACAGCAGCTGCATCAAGCCTTCAGAAATCTCCAGCTGGCGCTGCAGGCAGCCGATGCACAGCTTCAAGATATTGCGGTGCTCAGAGTGTTAATCACCGATTATAATCCGCAGAAACATCAGCTTCTGATTCAACGGATGCAGCAGCTTTGGACAGACCAAGGATTTCCTGCATGCACCTTAATTCCAGTACCCTGTCTGGCTTTGGCCGGCATGCAGATCGAGATTGAAGCAACAGCATATTGCCAGATACAACCCGGCAAGGATTAACATGAATACACCTATGGACATCAGCCACAATAAAGCCTTGCTCATGCTTATGGCCGTTGCCTGCGGCCTATGCGCAGGCGCCAACTACTATTGCCAGCCGCTGATCAGCTCTATCCAGCACAGCTTTCATGCGCCTCAATCTCAAGTGGCGTTAACGGTCACCTTTGCACAGATGTCCTATGCCCTAGGGCTGCTGTTTATTGTTCCTTTGGGCGATATTGTAAATAAGACTAAATTTATTCCGCTATTAATGCTGGGGGCAGCCATTGGCTTAGGCATTTGCGCTTTGTCCGTGAACTTGCCGATGCTGTGGGCCGGCACAATTATTGCCGGTTTATTTTCTGTTGCCGCGCAGATTCTGATTCCCTTGGTTACCCTTGCCGTGCGTCCCGAAAAAATTGGTGAAACAGTCGGATTCCTTATGAGCGGCTTACTGGTGGGCATTTTGCTTTCTACCAGCCTTTCTGGCCTGCTGTCGAATTTAATTCACTGGAAGATGATTTATATCCTCAGCACCATCCTCATGCTGGTGATCGCCGCCATTTTGATGCGCCAGCTGCCGCATGTCAGCACCACGCGGATGAGCTACAGCAGCATCTTCAGATCAATGGGCCAGCTGCTGCAGAAAGAACGGCGCTTGGTGTACCGCGCTTTCATCGGCGGCTGCGTATTTGCCGCCATGAGTATTCTATTTTCGACCATTGCCATGCTGCTGACTGCGCCGCCCTTTTCTTTGGCGGATGTTTGGGTGGGCGTGCTGACCTTGATTGGAGTCTTTGGCGCGCTGTCTACGCAATGGGTCGGAAAATGGGCTGACCGCGGCTACAATGCCAAACTGACTTGGGCCGGCTGTTCAATTATGGCTTTGAGCTGGCTGCTGCTCTATCTTGGCGGCCATTCCCTGATCAGCTATACCCTTGGCTACGGACTTATCAGCCTCGGCTTAGCGATGGTGCACAGCTGCAATCAGAACATTATTTTTCAGCTGAACCCAGCAGCCCGTTCACGCATTAATTCTATTTATATGACCGCTTACTTTATTGGCGGCGCCTGCGGTTCTGCATTAGGGGTTTATGCATGGCATCATGGCGGCTGGGCAACAGTTTGCCTGACAGGGCTGGGATTAATTGCCGCGGCGGCTTTTTTCGCTTTGCTGGATCAAGGCTATTATCGGCGCCAAGTTCAGCGCAAACAGCGCTAAGCCCAGCTGCTAGCACACTTGCGCGGACGGATAGAACGGGTTTCCCAAATCCATCGCCTGCGCATTTTCCAGCAGCAGTAAAATAATGACCGGCATCAATGCGCCAAGCACATTGCAGCTGTCCTGCAGATATTTGCGGTTCATGGCGCTGCCATAGCTTACACCGCCTTGCACAAGCTGATGATGCAGGGCTTTGAGCCGGCCAAACAGCAAAGTTAATAAGGCGCCAGTATCACGGCGCGTCATGGCTTCGCGGCAGTCGCGCTTTTCTTGCGCCAAGCCGGCCTGACACCGCGCCAAAGTCATTTTTTTATTCTGAAAATCCCAAAAATCTTGATGAAGGTGATTTTGATTCAGCAGCGCCTGCACCGGCTGGCTGAATTTTTCCCAAACAATCCGCTCTAATTTTCCCTCGGCGTCCTTTTGAAACAGCATTTGCAAAAATGACTGCAGGCCTTGTTCAAACGGAGCGGCATCCTGTGCATATACAGCATTCAAGGAAACCCATAAACTGATGTACTGCAGATCTAAATCATTATGCAAATCATTGGCCTTTTTCAGCCAGCTGAGGCCGCGCTGAATGCGCAAATTAAATGCCTCCGTATTATCCGCTTTATTTATTTTAAAAATTTCTTCCAGCAACATCATGTTCTTCTTCCTTATTTATTGTTCTGATCTGTGCAGCTTAAATTTTTTACCGCAATACCCAATCTTAAAACAGGCGAAAAGGCGCCTAAGCAGTCTAAATTTAATTTTATTATTATATTTCATCAAATTAAATAGCATTCGACTTTAGTTAGGTTTAATTAGTGCTGTTTAAGCAGTCATGCGATTCCTGATTTAAATGACTGGGACTGGACTCATAATGCATCGCAATCAGTCAAGAACAGACAAAAAGCCGCTTTTGTAAATTGCCATGTATTCAATTGATGGCAAAACCTCCTGAATGGGCGCGTTATTTCGGCTTCAGCATTTCATAGTAGCGCATGATGCTGATTTTAAAAATTCTCAGTGTCTAAAATTCTTTCGCAGCCACAATGAAACACTGACCAATGCAATAAGCACGGGAACTTCTACCAATGGGCCAATAACCGTTGTAAATGCTACAGGTGAAGCTAATCCAAAAGTTGCGATAGCCACCGCAAGCGCCAATTCAAAATTATTCCCTGCTGCGGTAAATGAAATTGCTGTGGTCTTTGAATAATCATTTCCCATCCATTTGCTCATAAAGAAGCTCAGGAAGAACATCACCATAAAATAAATCGTCAGAGGAATGGCGATTCTCAACACATCCAAAGGCAGGCTTACAACTTCACCGCCTTTCAGGCTAAACATGGCGACAATCGTCAACAAAAGCGCAAGAAGGCTAATCGGGCTAATTTTCGGAATAAACTGAGTCTGATACCAAACCAGGCCTTTTTGCTTGACCAAGATCAAACGGGTCAAAAAACCGAGCAAGAATGGAATACCTAAATACACGAGTACCGCATGCGTGATCGTCCAAAAACTTACATGAATGACTTGCGCTTCAACTCCAAAAAATGGCGGCAAGAATGTCAGGAACAGCCAAGCATAGGTACTAAAAAACAGAATTTGGAAAATACTGTTGAACGCAACCAAAGCCGCGACATATTGGTCATCGCCGCATGCAAGGCCATTCCATACCAGCACCATGGCAATGCATCGAGCCAGCCCGATCAGGATCAAACCGGTCATGTATTCAGGATAGGAATGCAGGAAAATAATCGCCAACCCAAACATTAAGCAAGGCGCTATCAGCCAATTTTGAACCAAAGATAATGTCAGCGTACGTTTATCCTTGAACACTTGCGGCAAAGCGGCATAGTCCACTTTTGCAAGCGGCGGATACATCATCAGAATCAGCCCAATCGCAATAGGAATATTCACTGAATCAATACTTAGCTGATCTAAAGCCACAGCGGCCTGAGGAAAGAAAAGGCCAATGCTGACCCCCAGCGCCATCGCAATAAAAATCCATAGCGTGAGGTTGCGGTCTAAGAATGAGAGCTTCGATGCGGACATGCTATTGCCCGCATTGAATTGAAATAGAAGAGTCAATGCGGTTAGGCGCTTCATTAATTTGATTTTTCAGAACATCCAGAACTGCATTTGCCCATGCCGGTAAATTCGGGTTCAATCGGTAATACACCCATTGCCCTTTGCGCTCGTCCAGCAGAATGGAAAAGTTCCGAAGCAATGCCAAGTGCCGGGAAATCTTTGGCTGATTCAGTTGCAATTGCGCAGTGATCTCACAAACGCAGACATTCGCCCTAGCCAAAATGAGCTTTAAAATATCCAAACGGGTCGGGTCGGAAAGACACTTGAAGAAATCAGCTTGATCCATGATTGATCTCAAAATATTTACTATTGCGAATATACGCATATCCATATATAAATACAAGACTGTCGAGAAGAGCGCAAATTTCATGTCATCAAAGATTCGGATTTACCATAACCCTGCGTGCGGAACGTCAAGGAATACATTGGCTTTGATTCGGAATACAGGACAAGAACCGGAAGTCATTGAATACCTGAAAACTCCGCCCAATAAAGCGGAGTTAGTCCATTTAATTGAAAATTCGAAGCTCTCGGTACGTGAAGCGCTGCGTAAGAATGTTGAACCTTATGAAACCCAGAAATTAGATCAGCCGCATTGGACAGATGAGCAATTAATAAATTTCATGATTGAATATCCTATTTTAATCAATCGTCCATTTGTCGTGACTGAGCTGGGAGTTAAGCTGTGCAGGCCATCAGAGCTTGTATTGGATATTTTGCCGGCTCCCCAGCTGGGCGCACTCAGCAAAGAAGACGGCGAGGTCATTATTGATCAGGACGGGAATAGATTAAAGTAAGATTCTCTAACAGAGTAAAACTTATTCCGCAGAAGCCTACCATTGATGAGGCTTCTACTTTTAGATTAAGCGCTTTTTAAGCGGTCACTTCTTTTATACAGCCAAGCCAGAATCACCGTCGGCACAATAAAACCCACGGCGACCAAGAGGCCATGAACCACAGAAGCATAAGGTTCTGCCAGCATGGCCACATGCTTCATCGGTGACGTCCACGGCGACATTTGCAGTGCAAGCAGCCCGATAAAGCACAGCTGCCAAGCAATGTTCTCTCCTGCTTTGGCATGCTGTACATAGGCATAAGCCAATAAAGCGGCAGCAAAACCGATTTCAAAGACCCAAGACCAAACGCCCCATTTCCCCCATAGCCCTAAACCTAAGTATTGCTGTGCATAAGGATACAGCGCCATGTCTACATTATGCATAGGCAGATCTGCAGCAAAATGCAAGAAGCAGGACAACGCCGCTACAGCCGCAATCCGCTTATCTTTAAGGAAAAATGCGCCCCAGAACAATGACCAAATGACTGCCATCAGCAGGGAATGATCCCAGTCAATGAACGTCAAATCAAAATACAAATACGGCAAGGCCTGCAAATTCGGCGTCACCTTTTCAATGCCGAGCGCCACTAAAGTGCCGTTAATTACATCCAAAAAGCCTGCACCTAAAATAATCGGCACCAAAGGCACATCGCGATATTTGGCTTTCAGCGCCATACCGACTGCAAAATGTCCAAAATACATATTCAGCTCCAATTTTAATTGAACATTCGTTCAATCAATACTTAAATTTTTTAGCCTGCTGGCGACCACAGCATTACAGTCTGGGCAATCATTTGCGCGCGGGTTTCAGGGCTGGCCATATCGCAGCCGATATTCAGGTTAAACAGCCCAGCCAGACCATACTGTAAATTCAAAGCCATAAATTGCTGCGCGGCCAGGCTGAAATCCATCAGCCGGACATTCCCCTGTTCATGGCGCTGCGCCAATAAATCCGCCAGCCAATGCTCGCGGGTTTCAAACAGTGCGCTGATCATATGAATTTCATTCAGCTGCATATTTTCGCTTTCACGCATCATAATTTTCAGCAGTTCACGATGCTTGGAAAACAGCGCCACACTCATTTCGCAGAGCGTATTCAGCACATCGGCCAACGGCGCCTGTTCTAAATCATGATTCACCTTGTTCAACACTGACAGCGCCTGCTGCACGCCTTGCGCCATCAGCACAGAAAATATTTCCTGCTTTCCGTCAGGGAAATGATGGTACAAAATACCGTCCGACAGCCCTGCCCGGCGCGCCAAGGCGCGAATAGACGTTTTGCTGTAGCCTTGTTCCGCAAACAGCGCAAGCGCTGCATCCAGCAATTTTTGTTTGGTTTCTTGAGCTTGATCGGCACGGGACATTAAATACTTTACTCTTTTATGCAATTTACTGAACAATTGTTCAATTAAATTTAAGCACTTTTCAAATTCGAAAACAAGTCCGAATCAATGGATTTTGGCACCGAAGACTGCGTAATAATTCCACCTTCCGCTCAAAACGCTGATCTCCTCTCTAAGTGGCTTGATCAAAAAAAAACAGCCTTTAATGCGGCTGTTTTCAGTATCTCGGTTAAGGGTATTTGTCACCAGCAGGCCGCTTAATTTGGCGTTTCCATGATTAAATGCTGATAGCTTTCCAGCTGGTCCTTTTCATCAAAAACCAATTCATAGGACATTTTTTTACCATTAAAAACGGTTTCTGCGGGAGTGCCGATCAGCTCCCATAAGCCAACCGTAGCAACATCTGCCGCCCCATGCCAAAAAGCGCGCCCAATTTTGCTTGCTGTCGAGTAACCTTGAGTAAATGTGTAAATTTCGTAGCGTTTTCCATTTTTATATTCAGAGGTCACTGGCGCGCCAAACTCGGCCACCACCATGTTTCTGGATATACCTTGCTGAATCATCTGTGTATTTTTCTTGGTCGGCTGCTTGCTTACCATCACCACAGAACATCCTGATGTAAAAATAAGACAGGCCGCCAGACCAATCCCACAAAAAGCTTTATACATATCCATCCCTTATTTTCAGCTGTATAGATTTATAATTTTTAAGATCCATCTTTAAGAATATTAATAATTTATTCATTGTTATGCACTTATTTCAGACGGATATCCATCTGATTTTAAAATGGCGCATTGAGTCAACTTTCAATGCAAATGCAGGACTTACTCAATTAAAACGGCACCCGAATACCGCGCTGAATCAGCAGCGCCGCTTAAGCCTGCGTTTTAAACCAATTTTTCCAAGAGCTGGTATTGCGGGTTTCAATTGCTACGCTTGGAATCAATTCCATTTTCAGAATATCGGTTTGATGAACAGCTTTCGCCAATCGGGCTTTGACTGAGTGAATGCATTCACGGTCACCAAATTCACAGCGGTCTAAATGCGTTCCGCCGCAAGGCCCATTGGCTAAGCCTTTGGGACAGGTTTCAGGGCAAATATACAGCGTTTCTCCAAGCCTGCATTGACCGCAGCTTTCACAGCCCACCACACTGTGCTTGCTGATAAATTCCGTTTTCAGCAGCGCTTCTTCCGCAAGAGGCCTGTTCCACAGTTTTGCATTAAAAATTAAACTGCCCACGCCTTTGGCAATTCTTGAACTGAACATGAGTTCATGCATGGCATGCATTTGCTTATATTTCATTACATGAGAAATGGGCGCAGCATGGTTCACACTATTTACTTCAGGCTGCAGCTCCTTCCCTGTTTCCAGCTGCCACAATGCCTGCCAGCGCTGTTCGCATTCATTCAAGCTTAGGCTTTGCAGGCGGAACAATGCTTCTGTCAGTTTTTGCTGCTCATCAGCCTTGTGGCACGCTGACAAATGCACACCGGCAAAACCCAGATGCCGGCAAATTAAAATCTGCAAAGCGCAGCGTTCGTATACCTTGCATTCTGCCAGATGCTTATCCTGTACATGCTCTTGTTCCAGCAATTGCAGCACATGTGGGGTCAGCACAATACCGGCGACTTTTTGACGCGCCATGAATTTAGCCCGGGAAAAAGTTAAAGGCATAACGCAGGCTAAAATGGGCGGCCGATAGTGTTTTTCATCCAAGAATTGCTTGGCAAGCTTCAAAGCATCTAAATCGCAACCCAACTGCGTAATGATATAATCCGCACCCGCTTTGAGCTTTTTTTGCAATTTAAAATACTGCGCATCACGTTCAGCCTGCGCATATTTAAACGGATTAAACGCCACGCCAATGTTAAAGAACGGATCACGGCGGGCCGCCATCACCATATTCACGGACTCTAAATAACGGCTGCGCAGCGCAGCGTTTTCAGCCCCGTCATTGTGCTTTTTCAGCTTATCTCCACTCAGCAGCAGCAGGCTGCTGTGCCCTTTTGCCTTCGCCTGCTCTAAAAAAGTTTCAAATTCTGCAATATCCCGCCCTTTACCGGAATAGTGCAGCAGCGGATCTGCTTCTGGAAAATGTACCGCCGCATCTAAAGGCGCAAGGTCATCATCCGACTGAACCCGGTCAGCCAAAGTCATAAATGCAGGGAAACCGGCAAGCTCAGAACATGCCGGAACAGCCGGCTTTACCGCAGGCAAATATTCAATCAAAAAGCAGAACTGGCGCTCTTTCAGGCAGTTATAAAATAAAGGCATAAATCTCGGGAGGTGAAATTGCAAAGGCAAAAAATAAAGCGGCTTAAATTATAAAAGATTAAGATGAAAAGAAAAACCTTGCTCTAAGGTGTGTAAATGAAACCCATATAATCAATCGCTTGCTAAGCTTATGACTCCAGTAAGAATAATTGCAAGCAAACTCAGTCCAGTATGAGCGCAGAGCTTGAGAGAATAAGCCGGCAATAAAACTGGGAAAAAAATGATGATTTTATGATAGTATGGCCTCCGATTTTGAACAGGCTTTTCTGTTCCTCTTGAATCGCATTCTCTTCTTCAGGCTCAGCCAATCCTATTTTTTCTGTTTAATCGAGGCGTAATTTTTAATGATGAATCTCACGGCCATTGAAAATAAACTTCAACCGCGCATCAGTGTCGCCCCGATGATGGATTGGACCACCAAAGATTACCGCTTTTTTGCACGCCTGTTTAATCCCAACGTAATTTTGTATACCGAAATGGTGACAACTGGTGCAATTTTATTTGGCGATGCCAAACGCCATTTGGATTTCAATCAAGAAGAGCACCCCATTGTACTGCAGCTGGGCGGTTCAAGCCCAAAAGACTTAGCCACCTGTACGCAAATGGCACAGGACTGGGGCTATGATGAAGTGAATTTAAACGTCGGCTGCCCAAGCGACCGCGTGCAGAACAATAAAATTGGCGCCTGCTTAATGGCAGAGCCGGATCTCGTGGCTGAGTGTATTGCCGAAATGCGCAATGCTGTAAATATTCCAGTCACCGTAAAACACCGTATCGGCATTGATGAGATGCAGTCCTATGAAGAGATGCTGCACTTTGTGGATACTGTAGCGAAAACCGGCTGTGACAATTTTATTGTGCATGCGCGGATTGCCCTGTTAAAAGGTTTATCCCCCAAAGAAAACCGTGATGTTCCGCCCCTGCGCTATGAAGACGTTTACCGCTTAAAGCAGGATCGTCCACACTTAATGATTGAAATTAACGGCGGCATTAAAACTTTTGCTGAAACCCAACAGCACCTGCAGCATGTCGACGGCGTAATGATTGGCCGAGAGGCATATCATAATCCCTATCTGCTGGCAGAATTGGACCAATTGTGGCATTTAGAAGCGCCGGACCGCTTTGATCTTTTAGATCAGATGATGCCGTACATTGCTCAGCGCGTGGCTGAAGGCGCTCCGCTGTCGATTATCACCCGCCATATTTTAGGCCTGTTTCAGAATTTGCCAGGCGCACGCAAATGGCGTCAGGCGCTCAGCGGCGGCAATGCAAAAACATTAAAAGATATTGAAAATGCCATTCTCAACATGAAGGCCACCCTGCGCCGTGCAGAAGATGAAGCGCAGGAATATCAATCTTCACTGTAATTATTGCACTGCAAGAAAAAAAGCCAGCGGATTCATCCGCTGGCTTTTTTAATTTTGAATTGAATGCCTCAGGAAATCATCTGCACTTCTACAATGAAGCTTCATCTTATTTTATACGGATGAATTCAGCTGCTGTACAGCCTTACTGCTTATTGTAAATTGCATGCCCTCGGTCTTTAACGGCTGCAATGTTTTTGCCTTGCGCTTTGGCCTGATCCAATTGTCCGGCCTTCACCAAAGCGCTGGTCTTATCAATTTCTGCCACCAATTGATCAAACAGCATATCTGAACTCGGCGCTTTGGCATCTTTGGTTTTCAGTTTTACTTTTTTTGCATCCATAGCCGCTGATCTCATCTGATCCAGCGCCTTTTGCGCATCCTGCTGATTGCCGGCTTTATTAAAGGCTTTAAAATTTTTACCCAGCGCCTGCATATTATGCTCAAGCGTATCGGCAAAACTCATGCTGCTGAATGACAGCAGTACAGAAAACATGGCTGTGGCTAAAGTTTTTTTGATCATATGGATGTCCTTTTTAAGATCGTTTAAACCTGTGGCTAGGCGGATGTATTGGTTTTTTAATCTTGCATACTCAGCATTAAACATAGATGAAAATGCATAAAAAATGCAACGGAATCGCTGCATTTTGGTTAAAGGCTTCAGTTTTCAATATAAACGCGGCTTAATCCAGATCTGCGTCCCGCGGATCATAGTGGAGCGCATCATGAATGGCTTCAACCAGCTGCTGCGCAATCTCCTGCTTCGAGGCTTTTTCCAAATCGCGCTGCGGCAGGTGATACTGTTCGGCAAAGAACACAATCATGGCATTTTCATCGGAAGCGAATCCGATATCCGGACGCGATACATCATTGCAGGCAATCATATCCAGCTTTTTCGCCACCAGCTTGCCCGCAGCATATTCTTCTATATTGCGGGTTTCTGCAGCAAATCCCACCATAAACGGGCGCTTTTCCTGCTGCGCAATTGTGGCCACAATATCCGGGTTTTTCACCAGCGCGACATGCAGCTCATCGCCGGCTTTTTTAATTTTATGTTCCGCCACCTGCGCCACGCGGTAATCAGCAACCGCCGCCGTGGCAATAAAGATATCACAGCCTTTCTCCAGCTGATCCATGCTCTGTTCCAGCATCTGCATGGCAGATTTGACATTGATACGGCGCACACCATTTGGCGTATCTAAGCTGACGGGCCCTGCAATCAAGCTTACTTTTGCGCCCGCAGCATAGCAGGCTGCGGCTAAAGCAAAGCCCATCTTGCCCGTGCTGTGGTTGGAAATATAGCGTACCGGGTCAATGGACTCACGCGTCGGGCCAGCGGTAATCACCACATGCTTGCCTGCCAGCTGGCCAAATTTTTCCGCAATTGCACGCTGCGCGCGGTGGAAATATTCTGTCACTTGCTGTGCAAGATCTTCAGGTTCAGGCATCCGGCCTAAACCGACATCACCGCAAGCCTGTGAACCCGCATCCGGCATAATCACATGCACGCCGTCTTCAATCAGCGTGTTCAAATTGCGCTGTGTCGCCTTGGCGGCCCACATTTGCTGGTTCATTGCAGGCGCAACCCATACCGGCGCTTTGGTCGCTAAATACAAAGTCGACAGCAAATCATCTGCCAAACCTGCAGCAAATTTCGCCAAGGTGTCGCAGCTTGCCGGTGCCACCAGCACTAAATCCGCCCAGCGCGCCAGCTCAATGTGCCCCATGCCGGCTTCGGCTTCTGGGTCCAGCAGTTCAGTATGCACTGAATTGCCTGAAAGCGCCTGAAAAGTCAGCGGTGTAATAAAGGCCTGCGCGCCTGCCGTCATCACCACACGCACATCAAAACCTGCGTCTTTTAAGCGGCGGACTAAAATAGCGCTCTTATAGGCAGCAATACCGCCCGTAACAGCCACAATAATATTTTTGTTTGGAATTACACTTAAATCAAAACTCACGAACAGGCTACCTATCTGTTGCAGTGGCGCTCACAATAGCATTAAATATGCCCTTACCCAAGATTCAACGTGGAAAAACCCACGATACTGATAATAAAAAAGTCTAAAAATCATGAATTTCTCAATTAAACATTGGCCAGAACAAGAGCGCCCGCGTGAGCGCCTGCTGCGCCAAGGCGCACAAAGTTTATCTGATGCAGAACTGCTGGCGATCTTTTTAAGGTCCGGTTCTCAGCAGCATTCTGCCGTTGAATTGGCGCGCTTGCTGATTCAGCATTTCGGCAGCCTCAGCCCTATTCTGGATGCCAAGCTTGAAGATTTAAGCCAATTTCATGGCATCGGCGCGACCAAGTACGCACAGCTGATGGCAGTGAAAGAACTTGGAAAACGCTATATTGCGCATCAATTCAGCCAAACCTCACTGCAGCTGGATACCTCGGTTCAGCTGATGAATTTCCTGCGTTTTGAGTTTTTAGCAGAAACTCAGGAGGTCTTTGGCGTGCTGTGCCTTGATGCACATTTAAGAAAGATAAACTTTAAAAAACTGTTTTTCGGATCAATCAACAGCTGTGAAATTTCTATCAATCAGCTGCTGCGCTATGCCATACAGCAGCATGCCAGTGCGGTTGTAATCGCGCATAATCATCCTTTTGGCAAAGCCGAGCCTTCGACTGCGGACCTTGATCTGACCCAGCAGATTCAGCGCGCCTGCAGCCTGCTGGAAATCCGCTTGATTGATCATTGCATTATTTCCGCAGAGGGCCATTTTTCCTTTGCCGAACACCGCCTGATCAGCCCGCTGAATTCTATATAAATCATATATTGACAAAGGCCTGAGCAGACATGAAGATCAGTCCAAATAATTTATAAAGATATTTATCACATGATTGTGCGTGACCAACCCAGTATATTTAAGCTGCTGTTTTCATGGCGCGGTACAATTTTGCCCAAAGTTTTGCCTCCGTTAGGCTTTGTCATGCTGCTGTCTGCCGTGATTGGCGGGCTGTCCTATATCAATATTTTCCATTTCCCTGAATTGCCGCTGGTCGGCTTTACACTGATTGGCGTCGTGCTGTCTATTTTTTTAGGCTTTAAAAACACTGCCTGCTATGACCGCTGGTGGGAAGCCCGCCGCCTGTGGGGAATTTTAATTGCGAATTCACGCCATTTTGACCGCGACTGCCGCATGCTCAGCCAAGGCCGCCGTGAACGGGTCATTCAGCATGTCATTGTCTTTGCTAATGTGCTCCGTGACCGCCTGCGCCATCAAACTGCCAATCCAACAGAGCTGGTGCAGACCAGCGGCATGAGCCAGCAAGCCCTGACACAGCTGTATCAGCAGGCCAATGCCCCGCAATACACCCTGAGCCTGATTCAATGGGAACTGATGCAGTCCCTCAAGGACGGCGAGATTTCAGACATTATTTATGCGCAAATGAATCAGCATGTGATGGAGCTCAGCATGGTGCAAACAGGCTGTGACCGCATTGCGACCACGCCGCTGCCCTTCGCCTATTCAGTGCTACTGAACCGCACGGTGTATTTTTTCTGCTTTATGCTGCCGTTCAGCTTGGGTTCGACTTTAGGTTTAGCCACCCCGCTGCTGGTCGGTATTCTGGCCTATACCTTTTTAGGATTGGATGCGCTCAGCTCAGAAATTGAAGAGCCTTTCGGCACGCAAAGCAATGACTTGCCGCTGGATTCCATGGTCCGCACCATTGAAATTGAATTGCTGGGTACACTGGGCAAACCGACACCGCCGCCGATTCAGGCACAGGACAATAATCTTCTATAATCCCTCTGCGCCTCCCTTTCTTGCATTTCGTTTTAAAGCAATGCTTGAAACTCATTCAGGGAGGAAAAACCCTCCTTTATAAAGGAGGGTTTAGGGTATCAAAAATCAACGAAAACTTTCCCAAATGCCTGTTTGCCCCTCATTTACACGGGGAATGTTCCCTAATTTAATCCACGGCATGTTGCCGCCATGAAAATCACTGCCGACTGATACTTTCAATCCATGTTCCGCAATCATGCGGTCCACCATTTGCCGTGTTCCCAGCGGCTCCACCGCCGGCGGCAACTCAACAGCATCGCCGCCGAATTGAGCAAAGATTTCGATCAGATAGCGAATATTGGTCGCGGATAAATCATAACGGGTCGGATGCGCCAGCACGGCAAAACCGCTGCTGGCATGAATCACTTGAATAGTTTCTTCCAGCCCCAGGCCATCAAATTTAACATAAGCCTTTTTGCCTTCTTTTATGTATTTGTCAAAAGCCTGCTGCGGGCGGCTGACATAGCCTTTTTCAACCAAGACTTTAGCAATATGGGTTCGGGTCACCCGGTCTGGAATGCCGTCAACTTTTGCAATGACATCAGCATAAATATCCTCACCAATCAATGGGATCAATAAATCACAGATCTGTTTGGCGCGGATTGCCCGAATTTGCTTTTGCTGTTCTAACAGCGCCAAAAGCGGTGCTGGATTTTGCATATTCAGCGCCACAATATGCACGCCATAGCTCTTTTTGGTCGCAGGGCGCGACCATTGGCTGGAAATTTCAACGCCGGAAACAAGCGTAATGCCTACTTCTTCAGCAATATCTTCAGCTTGGGTTAAGCCATCCATCGTATCGTGATCAGTCAGAGCAAGGGTATGAATGCCAATTTCTTTGGCCGCACGCACCAGCTGTTCTGGAGACAAAGTTCCATCAGAAATATTACTGTGTGTATGTAAATCTACGCCGTGCATCACTTATACTATGTCATTTATTTGATCAGATACCAGATACTCTAACATGAAAGCACTTTTAGACTTTGTGCCACTCATTATTTTCTTTTATTTATATAAAACTGTAGACCCCAAAGATACTGATCATCCCTTGCTGCAATTGATCGGCTCTGCCGGCGGTGTCGATAATAATAATATTCTTGTCGCAACCACTGGCCTGATCATTTCCATGCTTGTGGTTTACGGCGCTTTGTTCTTTATTCAGAAATTCCGCTTAGATAAGCAGCAATGGATTGTGCTGTTTATGACCGTTATTTTTGGCGGCATTACCTTAATGCTCAGCGATGACTTTTATATCCGTTTAAAAGCTGTTTTGCTTAATCTGGTCTTTGCGGGCGCATTCCTGCTGTCACCATGGTTCGGTAAAGATAAAAAGCCGCTGATTAAGCGCTTATTTGGCCCAGTGCTGGATTTAACCGACCGTGGCTGGATCAAGCTGAACTATGCATGGGCGGCCATGTTTGTCGTCATGTCCAGTTTGCATGTTTTCTTTGCCTATTTATATGCCGGCGGAAAATATTGGGGCGAATTCACCGCATTTGGTGACATGATCGTGATGTTTTCCTTTATCATTATTCAGTTTATTGTCTTGCGTAAATACTTTAAGACTTCTGAATAAAACTTTCGGTAAAATTTAGAGAAATCACATGCCATTTTTCGTTGTAACATGTACAGATAATGAAGGTACAGTTGAAAAACGCCTTGCAGTGCGCCCGCAGCATTTGGAACGCCTGCAAAAACTGGATGATGAAGGCCGCTTAGTCGTTGCTGGCGCAATGCCAAAAGATCCTAGCAATCCAGCAGCCGGGTTTTACGGCAGTACAATTATTGTCGATTTTGATTCTCGCGAAGCTTTGGATGACTGGCTTCAAGAAGAACCGTTCCTTAAAGAAGGGGTTTACGGCCATATTGACGTAAAACCTTTCAACAAAGCCTTTCCTAAAGGATAAGTGACATGCGCGCCGTTGTTTCCAGCTTACTGGGCCTCTCAATTCTTTGTACCACTGTATGGGCGGTTGAACCCTCTCCTGCTCCTGCTGTAGCCCCTGCTGCGCAAGCAACGACTTCAACACCGCTGCCGGCGAATAAACCTAAAATTCTGCCTGTTTCCGCAGCCGGCAACCCCAATGCGTTATTGGCGGAAGAAAAACCCTTAACCGCTGAACAATTGGCAAAGAATAAAGTCTTGCAGGATGCCAAAATTAAAGCGCTGGTCAAAGATCAGCACTCGCGCCTGCAGCAGCTGGAAAAAGCCAATTTAGAAGCCTTATCGCAAAATCAGGAACTGCAGCTGAAAAATGATAATCTGGGCGTTCAAGTGCAGGTGCTGCAAAGTGAACGCAGCGCGCAGATGTTCCTGTATGGCGCAGCCACTATTGCGGTCGGCGTATTGCTGGGATTTTTGATCGCCAGCTATGTCTACACCAAGCGCCGCCGTCAATGGTAAGCCGCTGCAAGCTCTCATTTTTGTACCTGTAACCATGTAAAAGGCTGAGCCGTGGCTGATGCAATTCAAACTGCCGATCTCGAATGGAAAATTATCGACAGTATAGAGATCCCTCTCTCTAAACAATTTGGCGATACCTATTTTTCCAAAGACAATGGCTTGCAAGAAACACGCCATGTGTTTTTAAACGGCAATGATTTGCCTGAACGGCTCGCGCAGCTGCAGGATTTTGAATACTTCAGTGTCGGTGAAACCGGCTTTGGCACAGGGCTGAATATTTTGGCGCTGTGGCAGCTGTGGCAGCAGGTGCGTCCAGACAATCACAGCCGGCTGCATGCGGTTTCAGTCGAAAAATTTCCGCTGTCTAAAGCCGATTTAATCCGGGCCCTGAATGCATGGCCTGAACTGCAGCCTTTGGCGCAGCAGCTGATTGAGCAGTATCCGCTGCCGATTGCAGGCTGCCACCGTTTAAATTTTCCAGATGAGCGCTTTGCTCTTGATCTTTGGCTGGGCGATGCGCATGACGTTTTCCCTGCCATGGAGCGTACCCAGCAAATCAATGCATGGTTTCTGGATGGTTTTGCACCAGCCTGCAATCCGGATATGTGGGAAGAAAATGTGCTCAGCAACATTGTGTACCTGTCGGGCATCGGCACCACGTTTTCATCATTCAGTGTCGCAGGCGTGCTGAAGCGCGGCTTAAAACAGCATGGCATCAGCATTACGCGTCCGCGCGGTTTTGCTCATAAGCGTGAAATGCTGAAAGGTATTTGGCTTCCGCCTGAAACGGATAGCCAGCCGGCAGATGAAGCCAACGCTCAAAAAAAAACTCAGTTAAACGCTCAGCCTGTTTTTAAACAGCGCCGCATTGCGATCGTGGGCGCGGGTATCGCAGGCCTAAGCTGCGCCTGGGCTTTTGCTCAGCGCGGCCATCAGATCACCCTCTATGACCAGTCAGCGCCTTTGGCGGGCGGATCAGGCAATCCTCTCGCGCTTTTAAATCCGAAGCTCTGTCCCATCGCGCAAAGCGCAGATCATCTGATGACTCTGACATGGCAATATGCCCTGCGGCACTATGCCAAATTTACAGCCTTCCGGCCCATTCAAGTCCGCCAATTGGCGCTGAAAAAAGCGGAAGAGCTGCTAGATTTAGCTGCACAGTATCCGCTAGGCATTCTGCAGGCAGAAACAGCGCAAGAAAGCAGTTTTGCCTCCCCTTATCCCAGCTTAAATTTAAAGCTGGCTGGCGCGGTATATCCGCACCAATTGCGTGATCAAATCCTGCGGCATCCGCTGATTCAATTTCGGCAAGCCGAAATTACGCAAATTCAGCCGGCATGCTCTTTACAGGCTGCCGCTCCTATTGCGCTCTTTCAGGCGGATCAGCGTTTAGGAGACTACGATCATGCTATTGTCTGCGCCGCCCGTCACAGCGCTCAGTTCTTCACGCAATATCCTGCCCTGAAGCCCATCCGCGGGCAAGTCAGCTGGGTCAGCAATACAGCGCAGCCACTCCCGCAAGATACCGCTTACAGCTATGGCGGCTACTGCATGCAGCTGGATGCAGAACATTTGATTCTGGGCGCATCATTTTATCCAAACCGCAGTGATGATGCGGTGCTGCTGGAAGACCATGTGCATAACTACGAACTTATCCACAGTGTTTTTCCTGCCTATGCGCAATCTCTGCCAGCACCCGACACTTGGCAAGGGCGGGCATCTGTGCGCGCGCAAACTCAGGATTACTTCCCTGTGCTGGGAAAAATGCAGAATGATCAGGAAATTTATACTTTTGCCGGCTTAGGTTCGAAAGGATTCCTCTACGCGCCTTTATGCAGTGAAGTTATCGCGGCGCAAGTCTTGGGAGAAGCCTGCCCGATTCCATCAGTATTGCTGAAAAAACTGAGTGCGCAGCGTTTTCAGAAAAAGATTAAAGCCAAGAAGCCTTATTTTAAATCCGAGCTGTAATCATCGGCATGAATGATTGCGCTGCTTTTTTTTGATAGGCCATAAAAAAGCGCCTTGCGGCGCTTTTTCCTCAGCTGCCCTGCTCTAGGGGCAAGCCTGCATCACGAGCGGCGCGTGTGCCGCCCATTAAAATGACATATTCACGTGAGCTGTCAAAACCCTCTAATTTCTCAGCTGCACGTGGCGCTTTGCTTCCGCCACCACATAAAATGTAAATGGGCTGATCCGTCGACACCTGAGTTAGGCTGCTTTCTGAAAGACCGCTAATTGGCTGGTTCACAGCGCCTTTAACATGTGCTTCAGAATAAGCATTTGAATCGCGTACATCCCAGATAATCGCATTTTCTGGGAACTCAAATGTTGTAATTTCTTGCTTACGGATCATTGTGCACTCCTTTGATGTAAACAACACTTGGCAAATGAAGAAAACATCCCTAGCATCTCAGATATTCTTTCCATTTGTAAAGGTCTAATCCATGCCATCTTTTGATATTGTTTCAGAATTAGAAGTTTTTGAAGTAAATCATGCAGTTCAGAATACTCAAAAAGAAATCGCGACCCGTTTTGACTTCCGCGGTCAGGATGTTTCGATTGAACTGAATGAAAAAAACAAAGAAATCAAAATTTCTACAGAAAGTGATTTCCAGTGCGAACAAGTATACAGCATGCTGGAAGGACATTTCTTTAAGCGTAAAGTCGATATCCAAGCGCTTGACCCGCAAAAAATGACCGCTTCAGGTAAAAATGTCATTCAAGTGATTAAACTGAAAGATGGACTTGACTCCGATACTGCAAAAAAAATTAATAAAGCCATTAAAGAAAGCGGCATTAAAGTGCAGTCTTCTATTCAAGGCGATAAAATCCGAGTAACGGATAAAAAACGCGATACATTGCAGCAAATTATGGCGTTCCTAAAAGAACAGCAATTTGGCGTGCCGTTACAGTTCAACAATTTTAAAGATTAAGGCAGAGAACTCTGCCAAGCAGAGGGACACATGGCGCAGCGCAACCGCTTATCCAGACTGGTGCAAACCACATCTAAATTTCCGCAGGGCATCCGCACTGCGCTATGGTCCAAAGCCTTTGGGCGCATTGTGCCCATGGTCGGCACAGCCAAAATCCGCTATGAACAAGTGACGCCATCACTGGTCAAGGTCAGTCTTGCCAATCATAAAGCCATGCAAAACCATATCGGGCAAGTCCATGCCTGCGCCATGCTGCTGATTGCAGAAACGGCAACCGGTTTTGTCACAGCGATGAATGTGCCGGACAGCGCTATTGTGCTGATTAAAAGCATAAAAGCTGATTTTAAGCGCCCCAGCAAAGGCGCCATGAAAGCGGTTGCTGAATTGACAGCGGAGCAGCAGCAGCTGATGCAAAGCACAGATAAAGGCGAAACTCTGGTGTCCGTAATCATCAGCGATGAATCCGGTGAAGCGCCGGTAAAATGCGAAATGCTTTGGGCTTGGGTATCAAAGTCGCATTTGCAAAAATCAAAGCCGTAAATGCTTAGCGGGTTTTTATAAAAATGTAAATAAAACTTACCTTTAGGTAAGTTTTATTTTTACTGTAATAGCACTCGAATAAAACACAATGCTTCTAGATTGAAATCAAGCGGCAGCTCAGCATAGCTGGATATTCCAAACATATCGAACATCCTCATGAAAAAAATAATCTTGGCATCCGCCTTGCTCGTTTCTATCCTGCTTTTTTCTGCATGCAGTCAAAATCCTATTTCAAATACAGCAGCATCAGCAGCAAATACCGCTCAGGCAAAAGCTGAACAGAATAAACAAATTGTGATCGACTTCTATGAAGGCGTATTTTTAAAGCATCAGGTGAAAAGCTATGCAGACCGCTATATTGGCGCTCAATATATTCAGCATAATCCACATGTGCCCGATGGAAAAGCGCCTTTTGTGAACTTCTTTACCCAGCACTTTAAGGACCATCCAGAAGCGAAAAGCATCATTAAACGGGCCGCTGCCGAAGGCGATCTGGTCTTTTTGCATGTGCATTCGACAGAGCATGCGCAAGATCAAGGCACTGCTATTGTTGATATTTTCCGTCTTGAAAATGGCAAAATTGTAGAACACTGGGATGTGCAGCAAGATGTTCCTGCTGAAAGCGCCAACAGCAATACCATGTTCTGATTGAAGGCAAAATCATTGTTTGCTGAATAGACAGAATATAAATACAGCAATAAAAAAAGCCAGTTTACTCACTGGCTTTTTTTATTGCTGTACAAGTCATTTAAGCGATTTTAGCTGCAAACTTTTCTTTTGCTTCATCTGGAATCTGACGCTTAGCGCCTTTGACATCAACGGCAACAAAGGTAAATACGCCTTCAGTCACACGGATGGGGTCACGTGAACTGTCATGGCTATCCCACACTTCAATTTGCATTTGAATTGAGGTATTTCCGACTTTCAAAATCTTTGTATAGCAGCTGATGACATCACCGACTTTCACCGGCACTAAAAATGTCATTTGATTAATAGAAATTGTCGCGCAGCGCCCTTTGCTGAAACGTTCAGCGTGAATTGCACCCGCCAAATCCATCTGTGACACAATCCATCCGCCAAAGACATCGCCGCTCCAGTTAGTATCTGCAGGCATTGCGATGGTTTGAAGGGAAAGCGTTCCCTCCGGTTTTACATGAGAATCTGACACTTGAACTCCAAGCCCTGATTATTGATGGGCAGTTAATTGTTGATCCAGCCACTGCTGCAGTTCGCTGGATCGCAACGCACCGCTTATTCTAGCAATTTCATTGGTTTTATTCATTAGAACCAGTGTAGGAATGCTGCGAACGTTAAAAGCGCTGCTCAGGCGCGGATTCTCTTCCGTGTTGATCTTGGCAAAGACTACATTCGGATACTGCTTTGCTGCCTGAGCGAAATGCGGCGCCATCATTTTACAAGGACCGCACCATTCTGCCCATAAATCTATCAAAATAGGCAAATCACTGCTGGTGATATAGCTGCTGAAATTCTGTTCATTTAATTCTATCGGCGCAAGCGGAATTAAATTTTGATGGCATTGTCCGCATGCAGGGCTTGCTGAAAGTTTATCTTCAGGCACACGGTTCTTAGCGCCACAGTTCGGGCAAACAACAATCATTTAGCCATCTCCAATATGCTTATTTAAAAAGTCTAATTGAACAGCGACCGCTTTTTCAAACCATTTTCCATGATAAATATCAAAATGCTGCATTTCCCACTCATTATAATCGACATAAGGCGCAATATTGGTCGCCGCTTCCCGGCTGATTTCCAAAGGCACAATGCTGTCCTGCCGCGATGCTATATATAAAACTGGGACGGCAATCCGCCTGAGGTTTTGAATCGGCCGGTAACGGATTAAATTAAAAAAAACCCGTGCAGGAATTTCACCGCTCCAATAGCAATCAGGATGCAGGATGGATTGATAGCCTTGATATGCATCAGCAGCGGCGACAAAGCACAGTTCCTGATCAGATTCAGCCACCACAGGCAGTGTTCGGGGAAGCATCGCGACTTTAGCCCCCATATAATCCTGGCTGGAAATTTTTAAAGCTTTCGGCAGCAGCGCCAGCGGATATTGCTTGGCGCTCTCCGCCCCATCAACAAAAGGATTTAAGGCGATTACAGCCTGAATGTTTTTATTTTCTGAAGCAATATCTAAAACATAGCCCGCGCTTAAGGAAATGCCCCACAGCACAATTTTCCGGCTGTCTATCGATTTTCGCTGCGCGACATGCATCAGCATGGTTCGCCAGTCTTCCAGCTGCGCTTGAATTGAAACCAGCTCCCGCGGGCGTCCTGTGCTGCCGCCCCAATAACGGTAATCAAAAAGCACAACTGCATAGCCCGCCTGCGCAAACCGCTTCGCAAATTGAACAAGCTTGAACTGCCGTAAGCAGGCTAAGCCATGTGCCATAATAATTACGCCAGACTTATGTTCCGTCTTTGGCCGGTAAAAATCTGCGGCAATAACGTCTTGTCCGCTTTTTACATACAGAGGTTCGACTGTATAAGCATGCATACGTACTCCATGCATTATTGAATGGTTATAATTGTTTATAAAAATTTCAATACATCAAACGCATATCGGTGCTTAATGCTATCATAAAGCATAGTTGTATTTTTGAAATTAAGGAGTGACAGAATGAGCGAAAATGTTGGCTTTGCAGGTCAAATCGCCCCTGAACATGTAACCCAGGTTGTTGAAAAGGGCTTTAAATCCATTATAAACAACCGCCCTGATATGGAAGGCGGACCAGAGCAGCCAACCAGTGCTCAAATTGAAGAAGCCGCTCGGGAAGCCGGCATTGATTATGTATATCAGCCTGTTGTTGCTGGTCAAATCAATGAGCTGGATGTCCGGACATTTGCCAATCATTTTAATGAACTGCCAAAACCAGTTCTAATGTTCTGCCGTACAGGCAACCGTTCAAACAATCTGTATCAGCTGGCAAAACAAATGGATTTGCTGGATGACTAAGCGCGTCATCCCAAGCTTATTCTTCAGTGTAGCCCTGCTCTTTTCTGTACCGGCTCTGGCTCAAAATGACAGCATTGTCCTGAACAATAATGCGAGCGCAGCTGGACAGATGACAGCTGAAAAATTCAATTCACTGTTAAAGCAGCAAGGCTTTAAATCCGTGATTGTTAACCGGCCAGATCAAGAGCTGGGAAATACAGTGACCGTCAATGAGCTTCGCAGCATCGCTGAAAAATCTCATGTCAGCGTCATTTACCAGCCGGTGATCAGCGGTAAAATTTCTCAAACAGACGTAGCAGAGTTTGCCAAATATTATAATGAGCTGCCCAAACCCATTCTGATGGTTTGTAAAAGCGGCTCACGCTCTTCTTCGCTGTTCAATCAGGCTAAAGCCCAAGGTTTACTGCATGAATAAATTACTGCTGATTGTAATCTGCACGCTTGCTGTTTGCGGCTGCAGCTCTATGAATGTCCGCCCCACCGTTGGCGTGAGTGTTGGGACTTCAATTTAATTATTTATTAAAGCCCCACACGCAATAAAAAAACAGCGCCGAAGCGCTGTTTTTTATTTACAATAAATTTGCCCAAGGCTTACTTTCCGAGCACGGTGATTGCGTAGAATTTGTATTATATGGACTCATGTCAAAGGGTTGAACCGTTTCTGCATCAAAGTCAGACTGAAGCAAGCTCAATGGATAATCATAAGACACATTTAGATTAGGAAAATTATTTGTAGCTGACTTAATATTAATACGTACAGTCTGCCAAGTAGCATAGGTTTTAAAATAACTAATATTAAATTTAAATTGTCCCGATTTATCTGTCGTTGCAGTATAACGATTGCCACTTATTGTTTGAATAGCATCTCCATTAATAGCAGTAGCAATATCCATTAAATTCTGCTGTGCAATACATGCGAATTGATAACGTGAAGCTATTGAATAATTATTCAGTCCTAAAAGTTTGTTTTCTTTTTCTTTAATTTGGCTCAGTAAATCCGCTAAAGATTTGTTAATACTAGTCAATTCAGTACTTTCAGCGACAGTGAGCGAAGCTGGATCTTTTGCACTCAGTACACTTTTTCTTGCCGTTAGATCTGTCTGATTTGTTTTTAAATCAGTAATATCATCCGATATATTTTTCTTATCAATCTCAAAGGATGCTTTGTAATTTTTGCCCAATACATAGTGGCCAGACTTTTTATCGACAACACTTAATTCAATTGTGAAATCTTCATTATCAATTGCATTACCATCTTTATCCACTACCCGTACAGACATCGTTTCCTCATAATCCAAATCTGAATTCACTGAAGCCAATTTTGCAGTTCTACCAAACGATAGGTTTGGAGTAGCTTCAGTTCCTTCTGAGTTCGTTACTCGTACAACTAAATTCTGTAAAGTTTCATTACCATTAGCATCAATAATTGATGCCTGTAAAATGATACCTTGATCAATCAATGCGGCTTGCTGAGAAGCGGTAAGACCATTCTGAATACTGATATTAAAAGAAGCGATACCCACTGTATCCGTAACAGCTTTACTATTAAGTATTATTGCGCCAGAACCCGTAGGATTTAGAATTTTTAAAACAACATCTTTAGCTGATGCAATTGCACCATCATTATCAACAGCTTGAACGGTAATAATTGCATCTCCGCCTTTAACACTTAATAACTGTTTATTTGACTTCATTGTCAAATTATATGCAGGTGTTGTAGCATCTGAACCATTATTGATAACACGAATATTCAAATTTTGAATAGCTTTAGAATTATTCTCATCTGTATATGATGCAGAAATATTTAAGCCATTAGCAAGTAAGTCATTAATCAAGTCTACTGAAACAGATGGCTTAAAAGAAAGTTTGAAGCTAGCATAACCATTTTCATCTGTAATTTTTACCGATGCCCCATTATTAGATAAACCTTTATCACGAACTGCTTGATCTAAAATTAAGCTAAGTGACTTTTCTTTCACTCCACCTCCATTTTCATCAACCAATCGTAAAGTAACATCAACCTCGTCACCGGTTACATCCACAGTAGGCTTACTGCTTTGTATTTCTAAGAAATACTTCTCTGAAATAACAGTATTTTCTTGCCCATTACCGGTATCAGAGCCATTGCCAGTCGAACCATTATTAGAAGAATCTGAATTATAATAACCGTCACTGCCACCGCCGCCGCAGCCAGCAAGCAATACAGCCAAAGTTATAGCTGATAATTTTAAACCAATTTGTTTCTTTGTCATGGAAATCCCCAAAACCCCTCATCAATTTTTCGAACTAGTTATAAATATTTATTGGTGGATATGTAATCATAGTTGTTGCTTTATGTAAACAAAAGCATGAGAAATGTTTTGTGATGTTAGCTTAATAATTCACAAGGAGTTCAATATGTACGACATTATCATTATTGGTGCAGGAACGGCAGGCATTGCGGCTTATAAAGAAGCAATCAAACACACTCAAAATATCATTATCATCAATGATGGCCCTTGGGACACCACATGCGCTCGTGTAGGCTGCATGCCCAGCAAAATACTCATATCATCTGCAAATCGTATGCATGATATTCAGCATGCTGCAGAAGTCGCTTTAAACTTAGAGCCTCAAATCAATACAATAAACGTCATGCCGCATGTAAGAGCCCTACGGGACCGTTTTACAGCGGCCACATTAAAAGACGTCAATAGCTGGAACCCATCACATAAAATTTCTGGACATGCTTCTTTTATTAATGCCGATACAATACAAGTCAACCATTCGACCTATCAAACCAAAGCCTTTATTCTTGCAGTCGGGTCAACACCGTCATTTAATCCTCAATGGAAATCAGCACTTAAAGAGAGGCTGATTACTTCTGATGATATATTTGAATTGCCCGACTTGCCAAAATCATTAGCTGTGATCGGCAGCGGTGTTATTGCCATAGAACTGGCGCAGGCTATGCATAGACTCGGTGTAAAAACCACAATATTTGCACGCAGCCGAAAAGTCGGGACCTTAACCAGCCCAAATCTTCAACTGCTGGCTCAAAAAGAATTACAGACTGAGTTAGACATTAAATTTGAAGTACTGCCAAAGACAGTTGCAAACACACAGGCTGGCGTTGAAATTACATATGAAGAAAATGGGGCTGAATTGACCTTAATTACTGATTATTTACTG
>NZ_LUAW01000023.1 GCF_001605895.1 Acinetobacter pragensis | reverse complement strand
ACCGTATGCTGGATCATCTGGCGTTTTCTCTTTATCGGGGCCAAATCATTAAATTGAATCGCTTAAAATGGGGCGGCCCTGCAATGCACAAATTCGGGCAATGGATGGGCGGCGCGTTCAACTTCATCGACCAGAATGTCTTTAAAGTTCCATTCACGCTGCATGACTTGCAGCAGGATTTCAGCGCTCTGAAAACAGTTGATGCAGCGAACTTCAAGCCAAACTATCCAAAACCGGATGGCAAGCTGACTTTTGACCGTTTGTCTTCAGTTTTTGTTTCAAATACCGTGCATGAAGAAAACCAACCGGCGCATTTGAAACTGACCGATGCTTCTATTCCAGTCAATATCAACTTGCCGAAATGGGATGAGCCTGCTCAGCGCTACTGCCCGGCCGGTGTGTATGAAATTATGGAAGAGAACGACGGTTCAAAGCGCTTCCAAATTAACGCGGCCAACTGCGTGCACTGCAAAACTTGCGATATCAAAGATCCGTCTCAGAACATCACATGGGTAACACCGGAAGGCGGCGGCGGCCCTAATTACCCGAATATGTAATTGGTATCCAAATATGTGATTTGGATAGCCCTTGCAGAGCTGGCCGCAAACTGCATCGCCAGCCCTGCTGATAAATTATATTTCTCCAATAAAAAAATCCCTGCGTTAGTGCAGGGATTTTTTTATTGGAGAAATAGGTTTAACCCTTCTGTACCAAATAATGAAATTCCTTATTGCCTTTTTCATCCAAACGCTCTTCCTGCAGCAAAAGTTCATGCCCTAAATGCATGCAGAATTTTGGGATATCCCAAGATGTTGAATTATCGGTTGCAAAGACTTCGACCACATCCCCAGACTTTGACTTACGGATCGCCTGATGCAGCATCATCACTGGCTCGGGGCAGCGCAGGCCGCGAGTGTTTAACTGAATGCTCGGGGTAATTGCAGGTTCGGACATCATGCAGCTCGGAAGAAGAAAATCCGCCTAGTTTAACATAGCCTGCGCTAAATTCAGCAGCAGGGACGCGGCGTGGAGCGCGCAATAAACTGGCATCTTGATTGTTCATTTTTTTGATCTGCCGGCTGCCATCCGCCGCTTATGCCATTTTGATCTGAACATTCAGAATTCCCTTTGGAATAGGCATAGACAACTGTATTTTCTACGGTATGATAAAATCACATTTTTTTAGATATTAAGCGTCTTCAGGAAAGATCATGAACGAGGAATCAGGCCCATCGTGGGGCATGCGCGGCTTACGTAAATGGCTAGGCACTGCGCCGGAAACCCGCGATGAACTGTTAAAATTAGTACAAGATTCACGTCGTTTTTTAGAACCCGATACTGTTGCAATGCTTGAAGGCGTGCTTGACCTTCCTGCAACAAAAATCCGTGAGGTCATGACCCCGCGCACAGCCATGATCAGCCTTCAGGAAGATGATGAACTGCTGGATATTCTGCATGTGCTGATTGAATCGGCGCATTCACGCTTTCCGGTATTTTCATCAGATCAGCCCGATAATGTCGTGGGCATTCTACTGGCTAAAGACTTGCTGCCGTTCTTAACGGACCGCAGTTCTAAAGTCGATGTCCGCGCGCTGATGCGCCAGCCGCTGTTTGTCCCTGAAAGCGCCCGCTCAGATCAAGTCTTGCGTATGCTGAAAAATACCCAGACTCATATTGCCGTGGTCATCGATGAGTACGGTACAACTTCAGGCTTAGTCACGCTTGAAGACATTTTAGAAGAAATTGTCGGTGAAATTGAAGATGAGCACGACAACATCGATGAAGAAGCTGAATTCATTATTCCTGACGCAGACCCGAAAACAGCAGATACCTGGCTGGTTCAGGCGCTTACACCAATTGAACACTTCAACAATGTTTTAGATGCAGATTTTTCTGACGATGAAGTAGAAACTGTCGGCGGTCTTTTGCTTCAGGAAATTGGTCTAGTGAGCGATTTGCAAGGTCAGGTCATTGAACTTGAAAATTGGGAATTTACAATTCTGGAGGCAGATGCGCGCACTATTCATCTGATTCGAGCTGTCCGTAAATGAGAACCTATTTTAACAAACTGTTAAATCCTGCAGAACAACAAAAACAGCTCCCTTTAATTTACCCTTTGCTGATTGCGCTGTTTTCCGGCGCAGTTTTCAGTTTTGCGCTGGCGCCTTATTATTACTGGTGGCTGGCGATTCTATCCCCTGCGCTGCTGTACGCCTGCCTGCGTAAGCGCACAGCAAAGCAAGCTTTCGCCATTGGCTGGTCATATGGCATCGGTCTGTGGTTTGTCGGCGCATTCTGGCTGTATACTTCCATTCATGTCTACGGCGACACCAATTCATTTTTAAGTGTCTTGATGATTGCCGTCATGGCGCTAGTCATGGGGCTATTCACCGCCGTGCAAACTTGGCTTTACCGGCGTTTTTTCCCAGAAACGCCGCTCACCTTTGCCCCGCTGTGGGTATTGTTTGAATGGGCCAAAACTTGGGTTTTTACCGGTTTTCCTTGGCTATTTGCCGGTTATGCTTTTACAGAGCGCTATTTAGACAGCTATGCTCCATTATTTGGCGTATTCGGGGTTTCTTTCGCCGTCATTATTTTGGCCTGCGCACTGGTTGAAATTCTGAATAGAAAAGTGTTTTGGATTGTGCCTGCGGCTGTTTTGCTCCTCGGCGCCTGGGGAGCTTCCCAGCTGACCTTTGTTGAGCAGAAAGCCGAAAAGCCATTAACGGTTTCACTGATTCAAGGCAATATTCCGCAGGACTTAAAATGGCTGACCGAATATCAGACCAAAACGCTAATGATCTATGCGCAGCTGAGCCGGACTGAATGGGGCCGTGACCTCATCGTTTGGCCGGAATCGTCAATTCCGCTGTTCCAAACCGACATTGAACCATTTTTAGATGCCATGAATGCACAGGCAAAGAAAACCGGTACCGCTTGGGTCACCGGCATTCCTTACTGGGATTTGCCTGAGTCGGAACATGCGGGCCAGCCGATGTATTACAACAGTATTATGGCAACAGGCGACCAATCTCAAGGCTTATACAAGAAGCAGCGCTTAGTGCCGTTCGGTGAATATATTCCTTTGTCTGGCTTGCTCAGCTGGGTGCTTCCGGCTTTGCAGAACGACCCTTCAATGAGCGGTTTTTCCCGCGGTGCAAGTGACCAGAAGCCTTTGTCTGTGAAGCATCATGATTTAGGCGCGGCGATTTGTTACGAAGTGGCTTATCCGAATCTGACACGGCGCAATGCGCAGCAAAGCGACTTCTTAGTGACAGTATCGAACGATGCATGGTTTACCGGCACTGCCGGCCCTTGGCAGCATCTGCAAATGGTGCAAATGCGCGCCAAAGAGAATGGCCGCTGGTTTATCCGCGCCACCAATACAGGCGTCACTGCATTTATTGACCATCATGGACATATTGTCAAACAGGCGCCTATCGATCAAGAAGCTGTACTGCGGGGCAATCTGCCGGCAATGCAAGGGGAAACCCTGTATATGCGCCTCAGCGACTGGCCAATTTTAGCGTTCTCGCTCTTGCTGCTGATTATTGGCTGGATTTACCGCCCGCGCAAAGTCGACGTATCGTTTAAATCCCGCAGATAATTGGCTGCCAGCCTAAAACGGCATGAAATCCAAAGAATTAAAAAACCGAGCATCTGCTCGGTTTTTTATTTTACAGCGCTGGGCTTCAAAGCAGTTTAGTTCCCAACGGTACTTCTGCATCCGGCACGCACAGCGCTACGTGGCCATCTGCATTATGAAACCCCGTGACTAAGCATTCAGACTGAATTGGGCCAATTTGTTTTTTCGGAAAATTCACCACAGCAGCGACCAATTTCCCCACCAATTGTTCCGGCTGATACAGCTGCGTGATTTGCGCGCTGGATTTTTTAATCCCCAGCTCTTGGCCAAAATCCACATGTAAAATATAGGCGGGCTTGCGCGCCTGCTCAAAGACTTCCGCCTGAATAATTCTTCCAGCGCGGATTTCCACTTTCACAAAATCATTCCATTCAATTTGCTGCATTCTTTTCATTGCTCCTGCATGGGTTTTTATTCATGCTCAGTATAAGCAAAGACGGCGCTGTCTCTGTGCGCAAAAACAGACAAGGCATCCTGCAATCTGGACAATTTCAGCACAATTAAAAGCAACTGATTTAAAAATGGATTCCGGTAATTTTCTCCATAAAAAACTGGAGTCATTGCTCCAGTTTTTTAGATTCTCTTTCACATTTCTTGCAAAGTATAGCCAGCAGCCCCTTTGCTTAAAGCCGCGCCACAATATAAGAAATCATCGCAGCCAAGGACAGCATAGGAAGGTAACGATAGATCTGCACGGCTGTACGTTCAAGCGCAGATTCCTGCTCTTGCCTTAATTGCGCAACTGTCGCTTTTAACGCCGACCAAAAACTCAAAACCAGCCAGCTGCTCATTACGCTGATCGCAAAAAAACCCACCATGATTTGGCTGCTGCCTTCAGTGCTTTGCCATAAATGCAAGATGCCTTGACTGACAGGAAGAATGCTGAGAACTAAAAGAACAGATTTCAGCATTGCCCAATGAAATTGGTTGATTTCATCTTCTAAAATTAATGCTTTCATTCTATCCTCCCATGGCTGAAAAAGTGCCATAACTGATATTATGCAAGGTTTTATTCAAATTAAAAGCTTATATTTCTCCATATTTTACGATTATTGTAATCAATAATTTTGGGAATAATTCTTATTATAAATATCAAATAGAATTATTATTAAATAGTTTTATTTTTCAATATTTTATATTATAAATATTAATCAAGATTGATTATCACTTCACTCAACATTGAAACAACCTATTAAGTGAAGTGTTTTATTCCATTAAAACTGAATAAATAATTATTCTCAATTAATGCTTATAAAAAATATCTGCATCATTGCCCTCTCCGCCAGACTGCCCATCTGCACCGAATGAATAGAGGTCATACGGGCGGCCTTCCGCGCCTGGAATCACATACTGAACATCATTTTCCCAGCTGTCTTTCGGATATCCGCCCTTCACATATCCGCCCGGCAGCCAATTTTTGGCAGATTCTGGCTTATTCACCAACGCGCCTAAACCGCCATCCTGCATTGATGGAAACTTGCCGTTATCCATTTTGTACTGATCCAAAGCGCCAGCTACGCTTTTTAAGGTTATTTCAGTGGTATCCACTTTGGCTTTTTCACCGCGGCCCATGACGTTCGGCACAATCAACGCCGCCAAAACACCAAGAATCACAATCACGACCATCACTTCAATTAAGGTAAAGCCTGAAGCGCGATTCACTCGAGTGCTGCCCATACGTGCCGCAAGTCCGAAAGCTGTGCTTGTGGTGCGGATTTCATTCACGGCAAGTTCCGTCCTTTTCATTCCATGTCTCTCATTGGTATGTTGCATTTAGCAGAAAGCCGATCTGGCTTTCCATTATTGGAAATTTTACGCAAAGTTTATTTAAATCATATTATTCATGTTCACAATTGGCAGCATGACCGCAATCACAATAACCAAAACGATGCTTGCCATCAGCACCAGCATCAGCGGTTCCAATAGCGCCAGCAAGGTTGAAATCAGCGTCGTGACTTCCCGATCCTGCATGTCTGATGCGCGTTCCAGCATGCGGTCCAGCTCCCCAGAAGCCTCGCCGCTTCGGATCATTTGTACCATCATTGGCGGGAAATAACCACTGCGCTCCAGCTGTGTCGCCAAGTTGCCGCCTTCAGTGACTTTTTCAGCGGCTAAATTGACGGAATCGCGGATCACCCAGTTATTGCTGACTGCGGCGCCAATTTTCAATGCATCGACCAGCGGCACACCGGACTTGGTTAAAATTGACAGTGTACTGGCAAAACGCGCTGCATTAATGCCTTTAGACAGTTTGCTGAATAAAGGCAGCCTCAGCGTTAAACGGTCAAATGCATAATGTCCTGCAGCCGTCCGCAGAAAGCGCGCCAATAAGAAAAAACCGAGCGCTGCACCAGCCAGCAGGAATGGCCACGCCACGCGGATAAAATCACTGGCATTCATTAATGCGACAGTAATCCATGGCAATGCGCCTTTGTCCTGATCAAAAGTTTTGACAATATCCGGCACTACATATGTCATCAGCCCCATGACAATTGCGAATGACATCAGCATCAGAATGACCGGATAAATCATCGCGCCCTGCACTTTCTTCTGCATGGCAAAACGGTTTTCAGTGTAATCCGCCAGCTGATCCAGAATCAGATCAAGATGGCCTGAACGCTCGCCGGCGGCAATCGTCGCAATATATAATTCGGGAAACCGCCCGGCTTGGCTGAGCGCATTCGCTAAAGAATGCCCTTCCAGCACTTTTGAGCGGACCGACATTAATAAATTCTGCACATGGGCTTTTTCATTTTGCTTGCCCACCGCGCGGATCGCTTCTTCCAGCGGAATTGAAGCAGCCACCAGCACAGAAAGCTGGCGGGTCATTAAAGCTAAATCATAAGATGTAATGCTTTTTTGAAACCAGCGGTTTTGCGCATGCTTATCTTTTTGCTCTACAGGATCGACCGCTACGGGAATCAGCGCTTTATCGCGCAGCTGCTGACGGATTTGGCGTGCTGAATCACCTTCTAGCACACCCTTCTGCTGCTTCCCTGAAGCATCTATGGCGGTAAACTGATATGCTGGCATTGCAATGCTCTAATTTTCCAAAAATTTGGGCTGCACAGTTGCGCCCAACCCTCAAAATCATTCATATTCTTAGATATAAATTATTTGCTCACTCTAGCATAACTCACCTTCGATCACGACGAAATTTAAAACAGGATGACATCAGCTTTTTATGCAAGTTTCAGCCTCTGCCCCAAGCCCCGTTTACCGGGTTCGCGTTGCCGTTCCAGTCTACCTGTATGACTGCTTTGACTACAGCCTGAGCATTGAGCAGTATCAGCAGGCGCAAATTGGCGCACGGGTGGCTGTATCGTTTGGCCGGCAGAATTTAATCGGGGTGATCACAGATAAACTGGCGCCGGATGCGCCGCTGGATCCCTCAATAAAACTCAAAGCCATTACTGAATTACTCGATGATCAGGCCATTTTAGACAGCAAAGTTTTAAGTTTGCTGACATGGGCTTCTCAATATTATCAATTCCCCATTGGCGAAGTCATTCAAAGCGCTTTGCCTGCACTGCTGCGCCAAGGCAAGCCTTATAATTTATTGGCGCGTACATGGAAACTGCTGGATGCTGATGCCGAGAGCAAAATTAAGCGCTCTGAACGTCAGCAGGAAGCCTATAAAGTGTTAAAGCTGCACCCTTCAGGCACGGCAGAAAATTTGCTGAATTTAGCGGGGGTCGAGACAGCAACATTAAAAGCGCTGGAAAAAAAAGGCATTTGCGAATGTGTGCTGGACGCGCAGGATTTCAGCCCCATGCCGGTCAGCATGGCGCAAATGCCCCTGACCGCAAATCCAGACCAGAAAAAAGCCATTGAGGCCATACTGAAAGCGCGTAAAAAATATCAAGCCTTTCTGCTGGATGGCCTGACTGGCAGCGGAAAAACAGAAGTTTATCTGCAAGTCATGCAAGAAGTGCTGAAACAAGGCAAACAGGTGCTGGTCTTGGTGCCGGAAATTGGCCTAACGCCGCAAACCATCAGCCGTTTTCAGTCCCGCTTTCACTGCAATATCGCCCTGCTGCATTCCGGCCTGAATGATTCCAAGCGGCTGCAGGCCTGGCAAGCGGCGCAAACCGGCAAAGCCTCCATTATTTTAGGCACCCGCTCTGCCATTTTTACCCCGCTGCCGAATTTAGGCCTGATAGTGCTGGATGAGGAGCATGACCTGTCCTTTAAGCAGCAGGAAGGCTTCCGCTATCATGCACGGGATATTGCGCTGTACCGCGGCCATCTGGAACAGTGCCCCGTGGTGCTGGGTTCCGCTACCCCCAGCATCGACAGCTATGCGCTGGTGCAGAATGGCAAAATGAGCTGTTTGGAGCTGAATCAGCGCGCGGGCTCCGCACTGATGCCGAAAATTCATATTCTGGATTTGAAAATCGCGCAGAAGCAGCACGGTATCAGCCAAATGCTGCTGGATGAAATGAAAAAGCGTCTGGACAAAAAAGAGCAGGTTCTGGTGTTTTTAAACCGGCGCGGCTATGCGCCGGTGCTGATCTGCGAGAGCTGCGCCTGGCAGGCCAAATGCCCGCACTGCGATGCCAATTTTACCGTGCACCGCACCCCCTATCAGCATCTGCATTGCCATCATTGCGGTACAATTCACCGCATGCCTGACCATTGTCCGCAATGCAATCACAGCGAACTGAAACCGATTGGCATGGGAACCGCCAAAGTCGAAGACAGTCTGAATGAACTGTTTCCTGCCTATGACGTGATTCGGGTTGACCGAGATTCAACCAGCCGTGTCGGTAGCTGGCAGAAGATTTACGATAAAATCCAAAAGAGCGAGCCGGCTATTTTACTGGGCACGCAAATGCTGGCCAAAGGCCATCATTTTCCTTATGTAACTTTGGTGGCTATTTTAGACATTGATTCCGGACTGCTGAGCGTTGACTTCCGCGCCACCGAACGCACCGCGCAGCTGGTGGTGCAAGTCTCTGGACGCGCGGGGCGCGGTGAACGCAAAGGTGATGTATATTTACAGACCTTGCGTCCAGAACACCCGCTGCTGAACACTTTAGTGCAGGAGGACTACCGGCAGTTTGCCAAGCAGACACTGAAAGAGCGCCAAGCTGCATTGATGCCGCCTTTCCGCTATGCCGCGCTGATCCGCTGTGAATCGAAAGACCAAACGCTGAATAAAGATTTTTTACAGCAGCAGGCCCAGCTTTTAAGGCAGAATTCTGAAAATATGGTAGATATCTGGGGTCCTATTCCTGCGCCAATGGAGCGAAAGGCGGGCCGCTATCAGTCGCATATGGTGCTGCTGTCTGCAGACCGCGCCAGACTGCATTTTTATATCCGCCATTGGTGGCTGAACATGCTGCATCAAAAGCCATCCAGTATGAAATTAACCTTAGACATTGACCCGCAGGAGCTCAGCTGAAGCGGTTTACCCTTCAGCACTGCTGTTCACGCTGCATAGAAAGAAACAGAACTAGGACGGACGCATGTCACTACTGCTGCAAATCACCATTTTTTTAGGCGCCTCATTGCTGCTGGTGCCTTTGCTGAAGCGTTTTGGCATCGCGACAGTATTGGGTTATTTATTTACCGGCATGCTGCTCGGGCCGAATGTGCTGAATATTGCCAGCGATGCAGTGGCGATTCAGGAACTGGCCGATTTCGGCGTAATTCTGCTGATGTTTATTATCGGGCTGGAATTGCGTCCGCAGCGCCTGTGGGAAATGCGCCATTCCATCTTTGTAATGGGCAGCCTGCAAGTCGGCATTTCAGGCATTCTGCTGGCGGTCATCAGTTTCTTTGCCCTGCAGCAGGGCATAGCCGCGAGCACTGTCATCGGTTTTGCTTTGGCGCTGTCTTCCACCGCCTTTATTCTGCAGCTGCTGAGTGAAAAGCAGCAGCTGAACACCACCTTCGGCCAGCAGTCTTTTTCTATCCTGCTGTTTCAAGATATGGCGGCGATTCCGCTGATTGCCTTGATTCCCCTGCTCGCCGGCACAGAATCCACCCATCACGGCATTGCCTATTTTGCCGCCATTGTGGCCACATTTACAGGGCTGTTTTTATTCAGCCGTTACCTGATGCGCCCATTTTTCCGCTTTGTCGCCAAAAGCGGTGCGCATGAACTGATCACTGCCGTTGGATTATTTATTGTTTTAGGCGTTGTCGGGTTAATGGATATTCTCGGAATCAGCACCACTTTAGGCGCCTTCCTTACTGGTGTGTTGCTGGCTGATTCTGAGTTCCGCCATGAGCTGGAAGCCAGTATTGCGCCCTTCAAGGGATTGCTGCTGGGCCTGTTCTTTATGACCGTCGGCATGACCACCAAGCTGTCGCTGTTTATTGATATGCCGATGCTGATTATTGGCGGCGCGGTTGTGCTGATGCTGGTCAAAATGCTGTCCTTGGCCGCTATTGCGCGCTATTTCCAGCAATCATGGCGCAACAGCCTGATGCTGGCTGCCTGTCTGGCGCAAGGCGGTGAATTTGCATTTGTAGTGCTGAGCGTAGCCGTCAGTGAAAAAGTTTTAACGCAAGCCATGATGGAGCCGCTGACCTTAATTGTGACCTTATCCATGGTGCTGACGCCGGTGATCTATTGGCTGATGAATTCAGTGATTTCACCGCGCCTGCAAAAAAGCGATGCAGCGCCGCAGTATGACGATATCCCAGATCATCATCCGCCGATTATCATTGCCGGCTTTGGCCGCTTTGGCCAAATTATTGCCCGTGTCGCGCATATTCAGCACCAGCCCTTTACCGCCATTGACAGCAATTTAGATAAAGTCGATTTCGTGCGCACTTACGGCGGCAAGCTCTACTATGGCGATGCCGCTCAGCCGGATATCCTGCGTGCTGCCGGCATTGAGCATGCCAAAGTCTTTGTCTTGGCGATTGACGACATTGAAGATTCGATGAATGTTGCGCGCCATATCCGCTTGAATTATCCCGCTTTAAAATTGCTGGTCCGTGCCCGCGACCGCCATCATGTTCATCTTCTTCGCGATATCGGGGTCGAGCACATTTGGCGAGAAACTTACCTGTCTTCTTTGGGCATGGCCTATCATCTGCTGCGCGATGTCGGCGTCAGTGAAGATGATGCGTATAAAAGCATTGAACTGTTCCGCGACTTTGATGAAGCCCTGCTTTCCCAGCAGCAGCACATTTACACCGATGAACAGAAAGTTTACGAAACACATCGTAACGCTTTAGCTGAACTGGAACATTTATTCGAAAGCGATACGCAAATCCGCCAGCCCCATACCGGTGTGGATTTACAGCGAGAACTCAAGCGTGACCGCATCGATGTTACAAGAGATGATCTTGAATGACTTGTGTTTTACAATAGTGTCACCATTAAGGCAGGGTTATGGAGAATTTTATGTCTGATTTACGCCAACGCTTTTTTATTGAAGATAGCCCTGTACGCGGTGAAGTTGTTCACCTTGAGGAAGCCCTGCAAACCATTTTGGCGCAGCGCAGCTATGCCCCTGCCGTACAAATTTTATTGGGTGAAATGCTGAGCGCGACCGCGCTGCTGGCCAGCACATTAAAAATTAAAGGCCGAATCAGCTTGCAAATTCAGGCATCGGGCACATTCAAGTGGGGCATGGCGGAATGCAATCATTTGGGCGAAGTGCGCGCTTTGGCCGATTATGAAGAAGATCCGCATTTCCTTCAGGCAGAAAACAGCAGCACTGTGCTGAAAACACTGCAAAATCCAGTGCTTTTCATCAATATCGAACCTGAACACGGTGAACGCTATCAAGGTATAGTGCCGCTGGATCAGCCAAATCTGGCGGGCTGCTTAATGCAATACTATGATCTGTCTGCACAGATTCCGACCCGCATTGTGCTGGCAAGCACAGCTGAGCGCTCTGGCGGATTGCTGATTCAGCTGCTGCCGCGCAACAGTGAAGAAGAGCAGCGCCGGGTTGATGAAGACCTGTGGCCACGCTTAACCATGCTGACCGAAACATTAAAAGCCGAAGAGTTAACCGAACTGGACACCAGTGAAATTCTCTACCGCTTATACAATGAAGAAGAAGTCCGCCTGCCGGAAGCCGAAATTTTAAACTTTGGCTGCACCTGCTCTAAAGAGCGCTGTGCAAACGCTTTAGTGCAAATTGGCGCAGCGGCGGTTCGGGAAACGCTGGAACATCAAAATCCAATCAGCATGGACTGCCAATTCTGCAATGCGCACTACAGTTTTAGCGCTGAAGAAGCATTAGGCTTATTTGGCGAACATCTCAGCTGAAGCATTAATACTTCGTTTAAAAAAAGCATCCTAAACAGGGTGCTTTTTTATGCTTTATTCAATTAAATTTCCTGCATTCTACTCACAGCCAGCACATCTATCTGAAAGCGCTTTTAAATAGATCTATAACCGTACGTCCTACTGATGATCCCGTAAAATTTTCGCCAAAACAACGTCATCACAACGATATTTTTTATTTTTAAAGCATAAAAAACTTAAAACCATTCAACTCTAAATTGCATTAGCAGCTCATCTTGAGCTTCTCCGCCTTTTGGCCATCAGCCTGCGTCAAGCGCATGCCGGCAATATATTGACCCTGCATAGCAAGCGGGATAGGAACTGGCTGATTGCGCAGAAATGTTTCCAGCTCCGTATTGAATTGTGCAAATCTTCAAATAAAAATCAGGCTTACAGCTTTTTTTCAGCAAAGATACAGGCGATTACAATTATTTGAAATAATTCATATTTAAACTAAAAAGAACTAGAACTGATATGGCTTTTCACTATATATTAAACCCATATTTTTTTTATGCCTTTATTTTAACAGTTCATTATTTTTGAGTGCCTCTACATGCATTTTCGCTTAATTCCGTTGGTTTTTCTTGCTCTTAACTTACCGGCCTGGGCCGCCGCAGACCCCTTACTCGGAACATGGAAAACAATTGACGATAAAACCGGCTACTCTCTAGCCGATGTGATCATCAGCAAAGATAAAGACAATCAATATTCCGCTAAAATTGTCAGCACCCGGGCAATTCCTGGGACTGCCGCTCAAGACATTTGCATAAAATGCACAGGTGTTCAAAAAGATATGCCTATGGTTGGCATGACCATGCTGACGGGCTTAAGCGCCGACCCAGCGCATCAGCACGAATACATTGGCGGCAAAATGCTGGATCCTAATTCCGGCCTGCGCTATACCGCCCGCGCCCGCCTGATGAACAGCGGCAAACACTTACTGATACACAGCCGGGCGGATGGCGCTGCAGTAGGCCGAAATTTAACTTGGGTTAAATACTGAAGCATATGAAATTGCCCAGATTTTTAGATAAAAGTCTGGGCAATTGAGAAAAACATCACAAAAAAATCAAAACCGTGATGAAATTATCAATTTATCTATTTGATTTTAAAAAGCTTTAACTATAGATTAGTGCACCTACTCTAAAATCAATTATAAATTTGCTATGGGGAAAAGCATGAAGGGCATTTCTAAGGGTCTATTGGCCGGATTATTATTGTCTTCAATTTCTGTATTCAGCGCTGCTGCAGTGAATGATCCATTGGTCGGCAAATGGAAAACCATTGATGACCGCACTGGATATTCACGGGCTGATGTCGAAATCCGAAAAAAATCAGATGGCACCTATGAAGGAATTATTGTCGAAACCCGCAATATCCCGGGTTCAGAAAAGCAGATTATTTGCTCCCATTGCCCGGGCGCGTTAAAAGACAAGCCTTTTCTTGGCCTGCCTTTTATTTGGGGCTTTCAAGCCAGTGCCAGCAACCCAAATGAATTTGTGAATGGAAAAGTGCTGGATCCAATCGGCGGTAAAATTTATAAGGGCAAGGCAAAACTGAATGCAACAGGAAAACGCCTGACCTTGCGCGGCTATATTGGCGTTTCGGTTATCGGCCGCAGCGTAACATGGGTAAAATATTGATTTAAAGCGCTGCATTCAAAGGCCTCAATGTGAGGCCTTTTTTATTGTCATAATTTGAAACAATATGCATCAAATAAACACTGTTTCATTTCGGTGAAGGCCCATATATTGATTAAAACATAATCAATATTAAGCAGAGTTCCGATAACGAATATGGCAAAAAATTATTATGAAATACTTGGCGTATCGCGTGATGCGACACAAGATCAACTGAAAAAAGCCTATCGAAAATTGGCGCGGAAATACCATCCGGATGTCAGCAAAGAACCCGATGCCGAAGCCCGCATGCAAGATCTGAATGTTGCGTATGACACCCTCAGCAATCAAGAAAAGAAACAAGAATACGATTTTCAGCTCGATCATCCGGAAGGTTTCGGCCAGTTTGGCGGGCAATCTGGACACAGCGGCTTTGATGATGCCAAATTTTACCGCTATGGCTCTGACCGCGGCGCTCAGGAAGCGGATTTCAGCGGATTTGAAGACCTTTTTGGCCGCTTCGGTTCAGGTTTTGGCGGCGCGCACTATCAATATCAGCAAGACCGCCGCACCAAGCAGCCGTATAAAGGCGAAGACCAGCATGCCAGTATTGAGGTCGATTTAGAAATTGCCTACACGGGCGCATCTCAGAATATTACCTTGCAGATTCCGACTCTGAATGCTTATGGCGAACCCGAAGTGCAGCGCAAGACCCTGCAGGTCAAAATTCCAAAAGGATTGAAAGATGGCCAGCAAATCCGCTTAAGCGGTCAAGGTCAGGCAGGCATCAATGGAGGCGCGCATGGCGATCTGTATATTGAAGTTCACTACAGAAGCAATGAACGGCTGCGCTCTGATGGCGCAGATGTGTATATGACTGTCGATGTCGCGCCATGGGAAGCTGCGCTGGGCCAAAGCATTCAAGTCCGCACTTTAGATGGCGGCACGGTTCAGGTCAGTTTGCCGAAGAATGCAAAAACAGGCCAGCAGCTCCGCTTAAAAGACAAAGGGATACCAAATAAAACCCCCGGGCATTTGTATTTGGTATTAAATATAGTTAACCCTCCTGCTCACAATGCAGAAGAGCAGCAGGCATATCAAGCTTTTGCTGAAGCATTTCAGCAATTTAAGCCTAGACAGCCTTAAGGAGTCCCCTCATGACCACAATTTATTACCGTGAAATTGTATCTAGCGGCTGCGAACAGACTGAAATTGTCGATGAACAGCGCAGTTTTGACTTGCAGCATTTTGCCCAAGCCTGCGGACAAAGTCCTGAATGGGTGCTTCAGTTGCTGGAATATGACATTTTGCCGAATCGGCCTGACAGCAGGGTCCATCAATTTTTTGGCGATGATATTTCCCGCGCCCGGCGCGCATACCGTTTACAGCGGGACTTTGATGCCAGCTTTACGGCGGTGGCCATGATGCTGGATTTAATCGATGAAGTGCAAAACTTGCGGCGCCAAGTAAAACACCAGCAATTCCAAACTCACTGATTTCTGCTTATCTCTTCCCTGCAGTCCTGCTGCCGGGGAAGCTGGATATTTTTTTCATTTTATCTATCTGAGAGAACTGTTCACGCGTATGAAAACCAAAGAATGCAATAAAAAAGTGAAAAACATGTTTCCCGAATTCCGTGAGCTCATACATCGGCTGCGTGAGGAAAACCCGCGCTTTGCCCATCTTTTTGAGCGGCATGAAGAGTTAGATCGAGAAATCTGCCAGCTTGAATTAAACCCCGTGAATCAAATTAATACGGACATAGAAACCCTGAAGCGGCAAAAACTTAAACTCAAGGATGAGATCTACTATTTACTCAAGCAAAATTAATCGCATCTGCTTGCGTTCTACTTGATTTCTTTAAATACAATGCAGCTGAGCAACAGATTTCATGTGAATACAGCCCGTCTTCATTGCCTTTTATCCAAGATGGCATAGAGATTATATTCAAGCTGCCGCAGCATATACCGCGCTAAGTATTAGGCTTGTTACATATCCGAAATTCTCCTGATCATGGCAAATGCCGGATTGGAAAATACATACCCTTGATGACCGAAACGACTACTTTCGGCCCAATATCATCTTGCCCAAAATAATAACTGTGCTTATTTGAGAAAAATTTTAATAAGGCCTCTGCCCTATAAATTTCTTATTCAAACCTGCAGTACATGCAAAGGATCACCGGCTATACCGGCATTTCAGCCTTAGGCAGCAGGACAGCATGCATTCGCGCCGAATAGATATTGCATAAAACGTACGGCTCATGGCTTATTTAAATTTGGTCAGCTTTTCGACTTCTTTTAATGTGCCTTTAACCGTTTGCTTCAAGGGTTCATAATCTAAAAACCAGAATAGGCTCATCTGCTGGTCCTCATGCTGCTGCGCCAGCATATCAATAACGCTTTTTTCACCTCGGCCCACCATATGGCGGCGGTAAAAATAATAGATCAGCAGGATGGTTGTCATCAGCATAATGCCCAGCATGATCCAAAAACCTTGCTCAGATTTCAAGCCCGGAATGAACTCAAAATTCATGCCATAGACCCCAGTCAACAAAGTCAGCGGCGCAAATACGGCTGTAATAATCGCAAGAATCCGCATATTTTCATTGGTCTGATTCGCAATCGCTGAAAAATGCAAATCAATGGCTGACTGCACTGCACCCCGCAGGCGAATGGTATGTTTTTGAATCCGTTCGATATGGCTGCTTAAATCATCCATCCGCACCAGCATAATATCCTGCCGTTCTGTTTTCTTTTTACCTTTTAAATGCGGGTAATTATCGACAATTTCATCACGCAGCTCCTGCAGGCACTCAATTTGCTCTTCGCACAAATTTTCAACTTGCTGGAATGCCATGTTTTCCTGCAGCAGCTGCTGCCATTTGCTGAACCGGCGATGGCCCTGCAGCAGTTCCTGCTGCCAGTATTCTACACGGCGGGTTAATGGCATGCGCAAATCCAAATAGCCATCCACCATGCTGTTTAGCAGCCGCAGTGTAAGATCAAGGGTGGTCAGCGGCAGCTTTTTAGTTTTATTCTGCTCATCGGCATTGCGGGCTAAAATGGCATTTATTCGCTGCAGATAATTTTCTACCGCCTTGTTGCCTTTTTCCCGAACGGTAATCAGCGCTTGCGGTGTAATAATAAAGCTGATGGGCGTTGTGGCCAGCCCAAAAACACGCTCATGCTGCTCCAACGCTTTTTCGCCAATTTTAATTTCATCATCAGGGGTAATCAGTTTCCTGAAAACCAGCAGATCATAATCATCCATGGTGTCAAAAGCGCAAGGGTGCTCTAAATTTAAAATATCTTTAAGGTGATATTCATTCAGCCATACTGAAGTTTGTTCAGCAATTTCCCGCTGCCACGCTTCCGCACGGTTTACCACATCTTCACGGGTGCAGTCTATCCAGATAAATTCAGGTTCTGCGGATGCATCTAAACAGCCTTTCTGCACATAGATATGTTTGTCCGCCGGCTGCTGGAAAAATGAATAAATTTGCATGGGCCCATTATTATTTGTATTTCCTTCCCTGCATCATGCCATAAAAAAAGCCTGCATCAAGCAGGCTTTTTTTATTACAAATTCAAAACATCAGGCAATTAAGCTTGTTCAATGTCTTTCATTGTCAATTTAATACGGCCGCGGTTGTCTACATCCGCAACTTGTACTTTAACTTCTTGACCTTCTTTCAATACATCTGAAACGTTCGCAATGCGTTCGTTAGAGATTTGAGAAATGTGAAGCAGGCCGTCAGTACCCGGAAGGATGTTTACAAATGCGCCGAATTCAACGATACGGATCACTTTACCAACGTACAGTGTACCTGGTTCAATTTCAGCAGTCAGCGCTTGGATTTTCGCTACAGCAGCAGAAGCCGCCGCTTTAGTTTCACCAAATACGCGAACTGTACCGTTGTCTTCAATATCAATCGCCGCTTTAGTTTCTTCAGTAATCGCGCGGATTGTTGCACCGCCTTTACCGATCACGTCACGGATCTTGTCAGGGTTGATGTTGATGACTTGGAAAGTCGGCGCATGCATAGAAATTTCAGGGCGGGCGCGTGAAATCACTTGGTTCATTGCATTCAGGATATGCATACGGCCTGCATACGCTTGGTTCAATGCAACTTCCATGATCTCTTCAGTGATGCCTTCGATCTTGATGTCCATTTGAAGCGCAGTAATACCATTGGCAGAACCTGCTACTTTAAAGTCCATGTCGCCAAGGTGATCTTCATCACCCAAGATGTCAGAAAGAACTGCGAAACGCTCGCCTTCTTTTACTAGACCCATTGCGATACCGGCAACTGGCGCTTTAAGCGGAACACCTGCATCCATAAGCGATAGTGAAGCGCCGCATACAGAAGCCATTGAAGATGAACCGTTAGATTCAGTGATGTCAGATACGATACGGATCACGTACGGGAAGCGGTCAGCTGCAGGAAGAACTGCTTGAACACCGCGGCGCGCTAGACGGCCATGACCGATTTCACGGCGCTTAGGACCAGATTCACGGCCAGTTTCGCCTACAGAGTATGCAGGGAAGTTGTAATGCAGCATGAAGTTGTCAGTTTTAGTACCGGCAAGGGTATCCACCATCAACGCATCGCGTGTATTGCCAAGTGTAGTTGTAACCAACGCTTGAGTTTCACCGCGTGTGAACAATGCAGAACCGTGAGCACGGTTCAATACGCCCACTTGTACGTCTAGGCCACGGACAGTTTTTGTATCACGGCCGTCAATACGCGGTTTACCTGACAAAATGTTGTCACGAACTGTGCGGTATTTTAAGTCTTCGAATAATTCGTTTACTTCGTCAGCAATACCTGATTCGTCATTTTCTGGCACGAATTGAGCAACTGCTTCTGCATAAAGCGCATCAAGCGCTGCATAACGGTCTTGCTTAACCGCAATCGTATACGCTTCAGAAATTTTCGCTTCAAATGCATCTTTTAATTGACCAAGAAGCGCTTCGTTTTTAACCGGAGCAACCCAAGTTGACTCAACTGCGCCTGCAGCTGCAGCGAATTCTTTAATTGCTTGAATCGCAATCTGCATTTCGTCATGGCCGAAAAGCACAGCGCCCAGCATTTGGTCTTCAGAAAGTTCTTTCGCTTCAGACTCAACCATCAGAACTGCAGACTCTGTACCTGCAACCACAAGGTCAAGGTCAGATTCTTTTAATTGTTCATGATTCGGGTTCAGAATGTATTCGCCGTTGATCAAGCCAACGCGCGCGCCGCCGATCGGACCGCGGAACGGCGTGCCGGCAATTGACATAGCGGCAGATGTACCCAACATTGCAGCAATGTCAGCATCCATCGTTTTGTCAGAAGAAATAACTGTCGCAGTGACTTGAATTTCGTTGAAGTAGCCTTCTGGGAACAACGGGCGGATTGGACGGTCAATCAGACGCGAAATTAAAGTTTCAGCTTCAGACGCACGGCCTTCACGCTTACCGTAACCGCCAGGGATACGGCCAGCTGCATATTGTTTTTCTTGGTAGTTAACAGTCAATGGGAAGAAGTCTTGACCTGCTTTTGCTTTTGGCTGAGCGACAATTGCAACCAGTACAGTTACACCGCCCATCGTAATCACAACAGTGTTCGCTTGACGTGCAACACGGCCTGTTTCTAAAACAACTTGGTGCTGACCGTACTGAAATTCTTTACGAATAATATTAAACATCGACATGTTTTATTTTTTCCTAGTTCTTGTGAACAATTATTCTAGTGGAGACCCCTAAGGTTTGGCATTCACAACAAAGTTTTAAATGACAAAGCTTAGAAGCCGACCTCACCAGAGTATAAAAAAATGATTTTAAGACGCAAAGAAGGAGCGAATCATCGCCCCTTCTCAATTATCCAGCCAAGGCCGGATAGACTTTAGTTTTCAGCAATACAGCATTCAGCATGCAATAATCCGAAAATAAAAGTTTAAATCGAATTAACGACGTAAACCTAAAGCAGCGATCAATGCGCTGTAACGAGTAGCATCTTTACCTTTAAGGTAATCAAGAAGCTTACGACGCTGGTTAACCATACGGATTAGACCGCGACGGCTATGGTGGTCGTGTTTATGTTCTTTAAAGTGACCTTGCAAATCATTGATTTGACCAGTTAAAAGAGCTACTTGAACTTCTGGTGAACCAGTGTCGTTTTCAGCGCGGGCAAATTTAGCGATGATCTCTGCGCGATCTGCGTTTGTTAAAGCCATTCGATTTCTCCGAGATGCTTAATTAAGTTACATTTGATACAAATCAAATTGATTCTTCAAAACCAATTTGACTGCCGTGCATCACTACAGCAAGTGCATTATATTAAGGGAAAAACAGCCTGATTGCAAAAATAGATAGCCGTTTTTTGAATAAAGCCCGATGATCAACAACTGTACAATCCTGAATCATCAACGGGTTGCCTGCTAAACCCAGCCTTGCAAAATATTTATTTAAAACAATTTCAATCATCTGTGCATAAGGCGCGGCTAAAATAAAACGGTCGCAGAAATGCGGCTGGAATTTCTGAAAGACACTTGAACCAATGATATTTTTTGCCAATATTCAAGTGTCGTTATGATGCAAGATAGAAAAAGCCCGAGCAGAGCTCGGGCTTTTTTGCGCTGTAGTTTCTTCTTTTTTAATTATAGTTTTATTATTTATTGTGTTTTTTAGCGCTTTCCGCGTCTTTTAGCTAAACATTCCATGTTTTAACTAAGCATTTCCTTATGTGGTAGATTTTGCCACAAAGGCCATGTAAAAAAAGTCGCCTTTTTCGCATCTATTTGTAAGCTTTTTCTTACAAAAAAAAATGCCATTCATAATTTTCCATGCATCTGAACTATTTTACAGGCATAAAAAAGCCCTGCAGTCTCTCCCAAAACTGCAAGGCTTAGCGGCTGTAAGTTTCCTCTTTACTTACTTCACTGTAAGTTCGCTGTCTTTTGACGTTATTATTATATTTTTGCGATTGTACTCAACATTCCATATTGAGTGTTTTATTGTGTGAAGCCATCTTCTCAGAAACTGAAACAAAGCTCTATGCGCAAATTTCTCGAAATGATGTAAGAAATTACTTACATGAATGTTTCACGCTCTTGGCATAATGTGCCAATTTTATGCGTAATCTGTCGGGATAAGCCGCTTCTTCTGGCCGTTTTCACCGTCATGGCCGCAGCCAGTGAAGAAGGCGCCGCCAAAATGCTGACGGCTTTTTTTGCACGGGTGATCGCGGTATAAATCAATTCTTTACTCAGCAATTGCATCGCGCCGGTATCCAATACCACAGCCGTATGGCGAAATTCGGACCCTTGCGACTTATGAATGGTCATGGCAAAAGCGGTCTCGATATTTTTCGGCAAGCGCGCAGCGGCCACCCATTTCTGCAGGCTGGGAAAATATACAGAAAACTGCATTTTTCCATTCCGCCGTTGTCCAAAACATATGCCGATATCGCCATTGGACAAACCCAGCTGGTAATCGTTATATGTCATCATCACTGGACGGCCGGTATACCATTCGCCGGCTTTCACCTGCATGGTCTGCTTTAATATGCGCTCTTCAATCTGCTCATTCAGGGCTGCCAGGCCTAAATATCCATGACGTACAGCAGCCAGAATCCGGTAATCATCAAAGTGCTTAATCACGGCTTCAATCGGCGGTTCATCACGCTCAAAGGCTAAATATGTCACCAAAGCATTGACATAGGCTTCAAATCCCAGCATCAGCTGATCGTAATAGGCAGGCCAGCTTTGCTGCTGCGCCTGTATCGTTTCCGGCAAATACTGGAGCTGAACAACATCCTGCATATCTTGAATCAATTCAACGGCCTGCAGCAGGCCTGCCGGCGCAATCCGCTGTTCAAAGCGCGCCAGCACATCCTGCTCTTCGGCATTCTGCTGAATAAAATCCGCCATGCGGCCAATCAGCTTTTCCCCATCAAAACGGTGGCTGGTGACTAAGTTGACCCTGTTCTTTGCAAGTTCCTGCACCTGCTGTAAATCCGCCAGCACCGAACCGACATCAACAGATGCCAGCTGATTGGCGTCACCTAAAAGAATCAAGCGGGTCTGCGGCGCTGTGGCGGCGAACAGCATCTGCGCTAAATTCAGATCCAGCATCGAGGCTTCATCCACCACAATCACATCAAACGGCAGTGGGCGTTTGGCATGAAACCGCGGGCGCTGATCTTCTCCTAAACCCAGCAAGCGGTGAATCGTGATGGGGGTTAAGCGGGTTAAATGTTCAGTCACCAAACTCTGCAGCTTGGCATCATTAAAAGAATTCTGCAGCGCTTCCTTCATGCGCTGCGCAGCTTTGCCTGTCGGGGCCGCCATGGCAATGCGGATTTCAGGATTGTCCTGGTGCAGCACAGCAATAATCCGCGCCAAAGTATAGGTTTTTCCGGTTCCTGGGCCTCCGGTAATAATACTCAGCCCCTGCGTCGCGACCATCTGCAAAGCCCGCTGCTGCTGCACATCGGTTAACAGCGCCATATGCTGTTCAGTCAAACTGACAGCGGGAATTTTCTGCTGTTTAAATAGTGACACGGACTGCGCCAGCTGATGTTCCAAAGCCCAATAGCGGTACAAATACAAATGCGGCTCCTCAAAGACAAAAGGCGCGATTGCTTGCGCTGATGCATTGCCTGAATGAGCGCTCAAACCCTGCAGCTGCTGCGCCTGATGCACGGTACACTCAATACAGCTGTCGCCCTGCTCGATCGCCTGAAAAACCGCCTCAATCAGCTCAGCCGCAGGCGCTTGTGCATCCGCTGAAATATGCAGCTGAACCAAGCTTTTAGTCCAAGCCTGCATATTCAAGCGTTTAGGTGATTTTTCCACACGGTTATCCTCAAATATATCCACAGGGTAATTGCTTGTTTATTTGTCTTTTTTTGAATATTTCATGCGCTTTCACTGAATTTATCCGCATGCAGGCAGCCTAAAATTTCATCCAGCTGCAGTATAAAATCCGCACTCGGCTGCCAATGGCAAATACCATAATCCGGCTGGGCGCACATCCCCCTTAAATATAAATAGCTGGCGCCGCCAAGATGCTGACGGATATCATAGCCTTGCAAATTAACGCTGAGATAGCGGTGCAGCGCGGCCAAATACAATGAAGCCTGCAGCCAGTAACTCGACTGGTTCATGCTGCTGCGCACTTCATTCAAGGCATAGTGCTGTTCGGTCTTGCCCAAAAAGTTACTTTTATAATCAGCAATGTGATAGCGCTCGCCATCAAAATAAACCAAATCCACGGCGCCAACCAAATAGCGGGCAGAATTCGCTTCATTTAAAGCTTCAATTTGAATGCCCTGTTCTTTAAACAGGCGCTGAATTTTACGGATCTGCACGGGCTGGTCAGCCAGCGCCAAATGGAAGGGAAACTCCGGTAAATGACTGCTGGCCGGCAATTGGCTTAACGTAAAACCCGCATGCAGCGGTGTCTGCACCACTTCAAGCATCCATTCTGTCATCAGCACATACAGAATTTCATTCTGCATGCTTTCGACCAAAGCGCCAAAGCCCATATCAGTATAAGCCTCTATGGATTTTTCATCCTGCACAGACGCGGCGGACGGCTGCGCTTTTAAACCGGCAACTCCTTGCTGAAAATGCGCCAGCGCGTCCTGCATATCCGCCAAAGGAAAATCTGCCGCCAATTCGCGCAGCAGGGCCAGCAGCCGTTCCGGATGATAATGCTCGGAACTTTGAAATACCGCGGCCCACTGCGCGCTGACCGCATCATTCAAGACCATGCGCTGCATCAGCAGATGGTTGTATTCCATATACAAGCCGCGCACCAGCTTATGCTGTTCATGCGCAGTAATTTTGCGGCCAAACTGCTGCAGCGCCTGCTGATAAAGCGGCTGCGTGACACTGATGTAGCTCGACTTCCATGCCTGCGCAAAAGTTTTCCAGACTGCAAAGCTTTCCTGCATTTTCAGGCGCAGCTCAATCAGCAGCTGCGGGCCGTCATTTTTAAAGCGGCGCAGCACTTCCAATTTCCAGCCGGCAGAATCTTGAAAATCAATTTGCTCATAAATGCTGTGCAGAAAAGTTCCTGCGACGGTGCCTTTGGGAAAATGCTGCTTGATCCAAGCAATCTCTTTCGCGGGCAGTTCGGCATCAATACTTTGATCGGTTTCATCGTCGGCGCTGTCTTCCAAAACCATCTGAACCGCCAGCTGGTCCTGCGGCTGCTGACGGTAAGCCAAATGCTGCGACAGCCCGGTAAAGCTGGTATTGGTCCGCGGATAAAAACGCGCCTGCGGCAGCGGCAAAGCCTGCAGCGTACGGGATTCCTGTTTTGAACTGTCGAAAACTGCAGGACATTGCGCAATCAGCGCCTCGACGGCGCAGTGCGGATGCTGGAAACTGAATTCGCCCTGTCCTGCCCAAAATGGCAAGCTGTACAGCGATTTGTGATCCTGCGTACGCAACACGGCGTAAATACGGTGGCTGGCGCGGGTTAAAGCCACGTACCACAAGCGGTGCTGCTCGGCATAGCGGCGTTCATCATGCTGCTGTTTTTTAAGTTCATCAGATGTTCCGCCAATATCAATCACTCGGCGCTTTTCAGCAGACCCCGCCCCCGCTTGCGCAACACTTTCATAAGAAAAAATCAGCGAATTGTCCACTTTGGGGCTGCCGTCTGCGTTCAGTAAAAAGACGATTTTAAATTCCAGCCCTTTAGACTGGTGAATGGTCATCAGCTTGACGCCTTCGGCATTGGTCAAAGGCCTTTCCAGCTCCCACTCATAGCCTTTAGGTGACTGCAGCTGTTTTAAATACCAATGGAATAGATGCTGCGCCCCTTGCAGCTGCTCGCTTTGATCACTCAGTATCTCTGTCAGATGGCGCAAATTAACCACATCGCGCTCATTCTCACGGCTGTGCAGCGCGACAATGCGCTCCCAAATTTTGAAATAATTCAGGCAGTAGTGCCAGGCCGGCAGAAATCCCTGATTCAGCCACAGTTCACGGATATGATCAAATTGCGCAATATAATGGCTTAGGTCTAAACTTTGCGAATCTGTCTGCCATAAATCGCTCAGCTTCATGCCCAGCAGGCGCCCCAGCAAAGCGCGCTTGACTTTAGACTCCTGATACGGCGACAGCACCGCAGCCAGCACTGCGCCTACATCCTGCGCAATGGCGCTGCTGAACACACTGCGTTTGGCAGACCGGTTCACGCGGATGCCTAAAGACAGCAGCGCCTGCTGCACGGCATTTAAAGAACTGTGGCTGGTGGCCAGCACGGCAATATCATTATCGCTTAGCGGCTGTTTTTCGGCGCCGCTGGCGGCATTCGGTTCAGTCAAATACAGCTGTTCTTGCACAGACTGCTGCAGCAGATGCTGAATTTTCCATGCCACCTGCTCGGCTTCCTGATCGGGGCTCTCCAGCTGCAGCCAGCGCAGCGGTGCTGGGTTGATATTTTCCTGATCATGCAAATCATCATGCACGGCGCCTGCGGTGATCGGCACATACCGTACATCTTCGCCGAAATCCATCTGCTGCTGAAACAGGGCATCCACCGCGTCCACCAAAGGCGCAATCGAGCGGAAGTTTTTCTTGAGCTGATAAAAACTGCCTTGCTTGCGGTAAACATCGTCGCGCGCTTTTAAAAAAGTCAGCATGTCGCCGCCGCGGAAGCCGTAAATCGCCTGCTTGCGGTCACCGACCATAATCATGCAGCCCTGCTTGATCCGTGAAGGATGCCGCCAGATTTCCGCCAGCATGGTATCCTGATCAAGATTTGTATCCTGAAACTCATCAACCAAAATCAGCGGATAGCGCGCATGCACAAATGCGGCGAACTGATTGCCCTGCTCGCCTTGCAGCGCTTCTGACAACGTCCGGATCTGCTGGGAAAAAGTCGTTTCGCCTTTGCTTTGCAGCACTTGCGGCAGGCGGTTTTTCACTTCTGTGGCAATATGATATTTCAGGTAAATATCCAAGCCATCCAAATCTGCTAAGACCTGCTGCATAGCCTGCGATACCGCCTGTACAGCCATGAATACAGGATGCTGATGCAGCGCCTGCACTTCGGCATCGTCAATTTTCTTTTTGCCGTTGGCGCTGCGCGGTTCGGGCTTTTTTAAAAATTTCTGCAGCTGGGTAAACGCTTCGGGCGCGTGCCCATTTACAAGAACCAGCGCACCCTGCTGCTGTATTTTTTCCAGCGCTGCTGGCAATGCCCTCAGGGCCTCAACAATTGAAAATTTGGACCAAGGCTGATTCAGCAGCTTGGCGTACTGCCCCTCTGGCGTGAAATTTTCAAAGGCGGACAAATCGTCCAAAGATTGCTGGGCTAAATGATCCAGCGCCTGCTGCACAGCCGCCAAAGAAAATTCCGGCGCAGCGACAGGATTGAGTTTTGCAGAGCTGAAATTCAGGCTTTTTTCCATCAATTCAGCATAGCCCGCAACAGATTTCAGCTGCTTGCGCTGCAGCAGGCACGTCACTGCGGCCTGCGGCTGAGTCTGCACCCATTCACGCAAGATATCGTGCACCAGCTGCTGCACATACAGCGGGTCATCATTGGTAATGTCTGCACGCTCAATTTTGCCGCTTTCAAAGGCGAATTCACGCAGTAAAGTCTGGCTAAAGCTGTCCAGTGTGCCGACAAACAGCTCATCCAGCTGATCCAGCACCAGCTGCAGGCGCTCGCAGGCATAGCCAATTTGATTGGCATTGCGCTCCAGCACCACCTGCACCAATTCGTCTTTTTCCAGTTTGGCGCGGGCTTCAATATTGACAGGCAATTCACTGCGCAAGCTTTCCAACAACTGTAAAATGCCATACAGGCGCTGGCGAATGCGGCTCTTCAATTCAGCCGCCGCCTTGCGGGTAAAGGTTGTCGCAATCACTTGGCGCGGCAGATATTTTTCCAGCAGAATGCGCACCATCAGGCTGGACAAGGTAAAGGTTTTTCCGGTACCCGCAGAGGCTTCAATCCAATGCAGTCCATGAAAATTCATGCTGCCGATCGGATTTTCAATTTCCTTAATCTGCATGCGCTTTCTCCGCAGTTTGATGGCTGTAAATCGGCTGATACAGCGCATAGGCAAACTGTTCACAGCATTGCGTCAGCAGCTGCAGGCTATTCTGATCCCGCAAAATAAAGGCCCAGTCCGCATGCGCCTGATTGGCTTCATCCTGCCGGACATCAAACGCCGCATAGTCGCCGGGATCGGTCCATTTCGCAGCTAACTTATCGAACTGCTGCAGCACCTGCTGACCCTGTTCATTTTCCTGCCATTTCACGTCCAGCTCTTCACCTTTCTTGCCTTCCTGCACAATCAAAGCGCTGTTTTTATCCGTTGCCAGCATGAGCGCGGCTGGCAGCACCAGCGGCTGCTGCTGACCATAGCGCCACGCCTGCATCCAGCGCGCCAAATGCATGCGCGCATCTTCGGGCGAGATGCCTGCACAGCAGATGGTCACATCATTGCAGACTTCAACACGCTGATAGTTCAGCAGCGGAGCATCCGCCGGCAAAGAAGCCAGCCATAGCAGATATTCCAGCCAGATTTGCGCACGGCGCCGGCCGCGGGCGCTGGATGCCGTCATGCTCACCCACTGCTGTACAGGCGTTTCAGGTACGGTAATTTGCATCAAGGTCTGATCATCAATTTTCAGCTGGCGCTGGGTCACTGCAGTCAGTTCGGGCGGATCCGGATGCATCACCTCGCTTACCCGCTCCCACAGCTGTTCATGCTGCAGCTGGCTGACTGCCCACGCAGCATCTTTGAATTTGCCGACAGGCAGCTGATCCTGCAGCAGCTCCGGCTGAGCCGCTGCATTCGGCGCCTGCTGGAGAGACTGATCCTGCATAAAGTGCCGCACTGCATACTGTTCCAAGCCATCCAGCAGCAGCGGTTCATCCGTCGCCAAACCCTCTGCATATTTCAGATTGCTGATGCCCAAAGTTTTTAAATACAGTTCGGCAGGGAACGCCACTTGCTTGATCCACTGCGCGCTGTCCAGCAAGATTTCCTCAGCCGCCTGCGGCGCAAGCGCTTGAGCCGCCCATGGCTTCCGCGCGCCGTTAGCCTGCTGCAGCTGCTGCGCTACATAATACCAGTGGTCCTGATAGCGGATTTTCCGGCTGGAACGTTCTGCATCAAAGCCCTGCAATTCAAAGGGCTGCAATTCGTGCACACTGTATAAGGACTGCAGATTTGCTGGCACGTCCACATCACCGTCAATTTTCGCCAGCGCGGGCAAATTCGGATTGCCGCTGCTGCCTTCAACAATCAGCGCCAAATGCCGGATCAGCTCCTGCACCACACTGGAAGGTTCACGGATTTCACCGTCATTCAGATCAAAACCGTTATAGAACAGCCACAAATTCTCCTGCGCCAGCAATAAAGCATCTAAAAATGCGCCTTGATCATCTTCCAGACGTGAACGGTCACCCAAATGCGGCTTCAGAATATCCATTAAATCAAAAGGCAAATGCGACTGTCGGCTCGGAAATTGCCCGCTGTCTAAATTCAGCATCACCACCAGCCTGTACGGCACAGGGCGGATTTGCCCAATTTGGCTGAATGTAATCTGTCCTGAAGGCACAGCTTGATCCATCTGGCTGTCCAGAGCGCCTTGAATTTCCTGCAGCACATACGGCAATGGCAGCTGCATATCTTTGAGCAAATGCGCCTGCTCTTCAGACAGCGCATCTTCATCTTGATAATAAGACAGCGTCAGCATGGTAATCTGCTTGCGGATGACCTCCCGAATCGGCTTCAAGACGGTCACGCCCTGCTTTTGGTAGCGTTCCAAATCGCGCAAAAGCAAGTGCAGCCATTCCTCGACATTGCGCAGCTGGCCCATTTCATGCTCGACCATCCAATGCCGGCGCTCGGCAAAGTCCTGATAGATTTCAATCAGAATATTGATCAGTTCAAAGTCATCACGGCGCACAAAAGCAAAACTCAAAGTGTCTTGCCACAGCGCATGTTCAGGCACCGCCACCCCCAGCATCAGCCGGTCTAAGGCAAATTTAAAACTGTAGCGGCAGTCTGTATCATTCGGCGCCAATGTACGGCGTAAATGCGCCTCATCCAGCCCGCGCTTGAATTTGGCTTCACTCAGCAGCTCAATCATGCGCGCCGTCTGCTCTGCATTCATGCCATAGCGGGTCTGCACAGCGCTTAAATTCAGCCAGTCAGCAAAATCTTCTAAGGTAAAACGCCCTTGCGGCAGCTGAATCGGCCCCAGAACCGCCTGCCAGGCATTTTGCACATCCAGAGGGGTGACGCCTGCAATTTTGACCGGCAGATAGACACTGTCCTTGCGTACCGCCTCGGCCTGATCATCCAAAAACAAATCACGCGGCGGCGGTGCAAAAACACTGCGGATCAGCGGTTCCAAATTTTTCAGATCCGGGCTGAGCACTAAAATATCATTCGGTGAACGCGGCTGATCTGCACTGGCCTGTGACAGCCAATAGGTGAGCTGATCTTTCAAAACCTCCAGCTGGCGCAGGGAAGAATGACAGACATGCAGGCGGATTGAGTCATCCCGTTCATTTAAGGCAAAGCTGTCTGCTTCAGGTTCGGCCAAATTCAAAATGTCATATTGCACTTTGCCCAGCAAATTCGACTGATAATCCAAAGGAAACTGATCTTCCCACTCTTCACCGTTTTCTCCCGCCGCCAAATTCACCAGCAAGGAAAAATGATCCCGCGCCTGCTTGCCGAAGCGGGTCAACAGCGGATGGCGGGATTCTTTCAGCTGGCCATATTCCAGCGTATATTTCTCGAAAAAAGCCTCAATTTCCGGATCGCTGGCCTGCGGATGCTTATCCTTGAAACGCTGTTTCAGTTTGACATCGTACTGTTTCTTCCAATTGGCATCGACAGTATCCGCCCAATATTCCTGTGACGGGTTGAAGTGCAGAATCAGCACATCAATGTACTGGCCCAAGCGGCGCAAGAACGCCAGCTGGCTGGGCGGCAAATCCAGCACCGTAAACAGCGTCACCTGCTTCGGCAGATGAGTTAATGCGCTTTGGCGTGTTTCAGGATGATCCATGATCTCCCAGAAATCCTGATCAATGCTTTGCATGAGTGCAAAATCGGCATGGAATTCACCGTGCCACAGCCAGCGCTGCCACTGTTCCAGCTTTTCGGCCTGATCTTTGGCAAAGTCCGACACCTCACGCCGCTGCGCCAGCTGTTCTTTCGAATCCAGTCCAGGAAAAGCGGTTTGCGCGCTGAAAAACTGCTGATCTAAATCCAAAGGCTGGTTCTTGCCCCAGTCTTTCAGCCAATTGCTGCTGCAGTCGCAGGCTTGCCCCGTCCCATGCTGCTTAAAGCAGTGGCCGCGGTATTCCATATAGTTGCTGAATAAACGCGAGACCTGCTCAGAAACCCAATACAGCATGCCCTGCTTTTTCAGCTGCTGTTCCGTGCTGTTGCTTAATCTGGAAGCGCTGTCATAAATGCGCTGCACAATACTGTACAGCGGATGATCCAGCGCCAATGGATTGTGTGCAGTTTCAATATACGGCTTTAACACCTGATAAGTGCGCCATTTAATAATCATGCGCGGAATATTGGCTTTACGGACTTTTTCTTTATTGTTCAACACCGCCTGATAGGCAAACCATTGAAAGGCGCGGATGCGCTGATGAAATAGGCAGTTGGCGCTGATGCCCTGATGTTCCGACAGCTTGACCGTCAGCCAAGCCTGCACGGCTGGCGACGGCACAATAAAATGCTGTGTTTTCAGCGCCTCGAAAGGATTTGCAGATGGCTGATGTCCAGCGCGCAGCATTTCTTGCAGCAATACATCAATGCGCTGACTTTGAATCACATGAATGGCCATCTTTGGGTTATTTCCTTCCGCTCTAACTACAAAACCATAAAGATTATTGACTATACTTCTGCAGCTGTCTATGCGAATTTGACAGTCAAACTCTATTCAAAAAATACTTTGAAACAAGTATCTTAATGATCCTTTCTGAAAAAAATCAGCACAAAACTGAAGGTGTTTGCAGATGAAAATAGACAATATTCCAGATTCTATTGACCCGAACCTAAATCTAGAAGCCATCCGTGAAGAATGTCTGGAACTGGCCAAAAAGCGTGCCTATTTCTCTGCGGGCGCAGCTGTGGTGCCTGTGCCATTTTTTGATGTCGTCATCGATGTCGGTATTTTATCCCAGCTGATTCCAGAAATTAATGCCCGCTTTGGCTTATCGCCTGAACAGATCAGTGTTTACGACCCAGCAACCAAGCAGATTCACTGGAATGAACTGCGCAAACGCGGTGTCGAATTTTCCGGTCTGGTTGTGGCCCGCACCGCAATTAAAAAATCCATCAACAACGCGGCGGCCAAATACATTACCAAGCAAGTCACCAAGTTTATTCCTTTAGGCGGTCAAGCCATCGCAGCCAGCTTAGGCTACTTTGTGATGAAAAAAGTGGCTGATGCCCATATTGATGAAACCTACAAACTGGCCAAAAGCATTCAGCAAAAGCAGTCGGCGAAAACAGTAGCAGCGCAGCAGCCTTAGCTTAAAACAGTGCTCATGCATGAGGCTGAATCAGCAAGTCAGAATGGCTTAATTCCAAATTAAGCCATTCTTCACTCTCCGCAGCACTTGTCCACCGCAAAGCAAGGCCGTTTAATCCGCCTTGAGCTGTTTTAAAATGGCGCGCAGCACTTCCAGCCGTGCAGTATTTTTATCATTGGTGGAAATTACATGCCACGGCGCATAGGCGGTGTCTGTGCGTTCCAGCATATCCGCTGTCGAATCCAAGTAGTCCTCCCAGCGCTCGCGGTTGCGCCAGTCTTCCTGCGTAATTTTAAAACGCTTGTGCGGCGTTTCTTCCCGCGCCTTAAAGCGGGCTTCCTGTTCATCTTTGCTGATGGCCAGCCAAAACTTCACCACAATGGTCTGGCTGCCGTATAAGTCTTTTTCAAAACGGTTGATTTCTTCATATGCCCGCTGCCATTGCCTTTCGCTGGCAAAGCCTTCAATCCGCTCAACCAGCACCCGGCCATACCACGTGCGGTCAAAAATCGTGATTTTTTCTTCAGGCTGAATCTTATTCCAAAAGCGCCATAAATAAGGGCGGCTCAGCTCATAGTTTTCAGGTGCAGAAATTGTATAAATTTCATATTCACGAGGATCCAGTTTTTTCACAATCCGCTTAATGGCGCCGCCTTTACCGGCGGCATCCATGCCTTCAAAAGCCAGCACCACATTGCGTGAATCAAAGCGCAGCGCTTCCGCAACCTTTTTGCTCAGCTGCTTCAGCTCATCTTTATCCGCCTCTTTTTCTAATGGCGCTTCTGCAGGCGTCAGCAGGCTGTCCGGCACTTTGGCCTGCTTCCAGCGCCCTTTTGCTTTGCTCTGATGTTCCGGACAATGCTTTAAAGTCTGCAGAATATATTGCGCAAACTGCTGGTCACGCTCCGCTTCATTTTCACAGTCAATAATTTCCCAATCATCGGTAAAGCGCTGGCGCAGTTTCTGCAGGCTGTCGTACTGTTTTTTGCTGCGCCAATCCAAGCCATGCAGCTTATGCCAGCGCACTTCGCCGGGGTCCATATCATCCAAGCGTTTCTGCAGCGATTTCCACGACAGATCAAACCAGACTTTAATCACATCCACATTGTTGTTTTTCAGATCCTGCTCGTATGCGCGCATGCGCTCGACATAATCATCAAACATGGTTTCATCAATCGGCTTGGACACATGCATGGACGTGGTCAGCAAATCGCTGTACCAATTGCCGAACATCACCATGATTTGCCCTTCTGCAGGCATAAAGCGCGCATAGGGCTGCCAAAAAGTCTGCTTATGATTGAAGGTTTGCGGCGCATCCGCTTTCACCCGCAAATAACGCGGATCGACCCACTCGCGCAGCTGTTTCACCGCTTCGCCTTTACCCGCCAGCTCAATGCCGCTGACCAAAATCAGCACGCTCTTGGCGTTGCTTTTGCCTTTGGTATCTTTCAGCGCATACTGCGCCTCGATCAGCTCTACAGAAAGCTGTTCCGGATTCATCAGCTGAATTCCATTGTCCTGCGCCGCCATATTCTTCTCTATATTGTTCTGTTATTGACTTTCAGTATAACCAAGCCTGTACCTCCGCTGAATTGCCAATTCATATATTTATGCAGCATTTTCCGCGCAAAAAAACTGCAGACTGACCATGTGAATTGCAACTTTTTGTCATTTTGTCATAGCAGGCGGCATCAAGTGCAGCTAAGATTTGCAGAACCCTGAACATATTGAGACACCCCAATGTCCAAGCTTGCAGTTTTAGATGATCTTTTAGATCTGTATTACCAGCTGAATTACCATAAAAATCCAGAAATTTTTCAGCGCCTGCAAGATGTTCAAGCATGGCAAAAACAGCGCATGCAGCGCACGCATGCTCAGCCTTTTGCAGAAAAGCACAGTGTGCTGATGGCCGAATACTTTCTCAACCGGCTGTATGGCGGGCCGGATTTTGATGCTTTGGCGCAGCAGATTGCGCGTTTGGCCAAATATGCGCATAAGGCGGAAAAGCTGATTCCCGACAATGCCATAAAAACAGGAACATCCGGCGTCGCGCTGGCTATTTTAGCTGTGCAGCTGGATGAGCAAGTGGCGATGCAATTGCTGCAGGATTATCATCCACATGAAAAACTGACAGATGAGATGATGCGCCTCACATACATCAAGCTGGATCAAGGCCCAGACCGCATGAAGCAGCTGGATTTGCTGGATCAGCTGGGCAAAAGCCTAGACAAATACATGCGTTCGTTTATGGTCCATGCGGCCTTTAAAATGTGCAAGGGCGCCGCCGCCAAATATAATTTCAATGTCATGTATGAATTTATGCAGGATGGCTTTTTAGCCATGAAGCCGCTGAAGTCTGCCGAGAAGTTCGTCAAAGATTTTACTGCCGTCGAGCGTCAAATTATTGCCAAAGTGCATGCAGGCGATCCATTGCCATTCGCCTAAGCGCTGACTGTGGCCCAGAACGCAATCCGGCTTTAAATCCATGCAAATCTAAAAGATTTCTGTATATTATTCATAACAATTGCCTGCTGATTGCTGTATAACTTCAAAGAATCTGTCATCATGCATGCAATGCAGTATCCACCCTATTTTTCCGTTAGGAGCGACTCTATGTCTAATGAAAATCAAACGCCGGCCTCTGTTGCAGAGCCAGCTCAAAACAAAGACACAGCGAGTCCTTTCTTAACTGAACCGCTTCCGCAAGGCGCACCGCAAGGTCAGCAGCAGTCTTTAGAACAGCGCTTGACCGATACGCCTGTGACAGGTTCGGTACCCAAATACAATTTGCCGCGCGGCGCGAATACCGGCAATGTCGGCGCGACCACCCACTTCGGCTATCAAACGGTCAGCAGTGAAGATAAGGCGCAAAAAGTCGCTGAAGTTTTTCATTCAGTGGCCAGCAAATACGACATCATGAATGACCTGATGTCTTTCGGCATTCACCGCCTCTGGAAACGCTTTGCAATTAATATGTCAGGCGTGCGCCGCGGCCAGCATGTGCTGGATATTGCCGGCGGTACTGGCGACTTAGCCAAAGTGTTCAGCCGCGAAGTTGGCCCGACCGGCCATGTGGTGCTTTCCGACATTAATGAATCTATGCTGAATGTGGGCCGTGACCGCCTAATTGACGCCGGCTGCACCAATGTGGACTTTGTTTTAGCCAATGCAGAAACATTAGAACCTTTTGCAGACAACAGCTTTGACTTATTAACCATCAGTTTTGGCCTGCGCAATGTTACAGACAAAGATGCAGCGCTTGCAGCCATGTACCGCGTCCTGAAACCGGGCGGCCGCCTGCTCATTTTAGAGTTTTCAAAACCTGTGTTTGAACCGTTCTCCAAGCTCTACGACATGTATTCATTTACAGCGTTGCCGATTATGGGCAAAATTATTGCCAATGACTCGGAAAGCTATAAATACTTGGCCGAGTCGATCCGCATGCATCCGGACCAGCGCACCCTGAAAGGCATGATGGAAAATGCCGGCTTCCAAAATTGTGACTACCACAACTTAACTGGCGGGATCGTTGCCGTGCACCGCGGCTTTAAACTCTAAGCAATTAAGGTCAATTTTATGTGGTCGATTCTTGCACTGGGTGCAGCTGAACGATTAATTCATCATGTGATTGATTTGGATGCCATCACCCGTATTCAGCTCAATCAGCTTCAAGGCAAAATGCTGCGGGTTGTGATTGACTCGCCTCAAATGTCTGTCGATATGTTCTTTGATGACGCCAAAGTCCGCCTAGAACCCACCGTTACAGGCCAGAGTGAAAAAGCCTCAATCTTTGAACAGCGCCCTTTTGACCAAGCTGCCGCTTCCGCGGCGCAAGCCACAGCAACCCTGCACGTCAAAAATACGGTTGAACTGCTGAAACTGCTGCTGTCGGACGATATCGGCAATATTCCAGTACAAGGCGATTATCACCTGCTGCAGGATATACAGCGCATTATTGCGCAGGCTGAACCTGATTTAGCTGCGCATTTATCCCCGTGGATTGGCCCGGCATTGGCGCATGAAATTGGCAAAATCCAGCGGGCGCCGAAACATCTCAAACGCAGTCTGCAAAGCCACTTATTTTTTGCCGAAGATGCGCTGAAAGAAGATGCGGGACTGCTGGCGCCGCGCTGGAAAATGGATGATTTAAATCAGGACACCCGCCTGCTTAATCAAAATTTAGATCGTGCAGAAGCCAAAATCCGCCAGCTTCAAGCTAAAATAGACGCTTTACACGATACAACTCAAAACTAGGTATTTGCTCATATGATTCCGCACCTTACACGTTTACTCGACCTTTGGCGCATTGCCGCGCACTATAGACTCGACACGTTGTTCCCTGCGGAAGAGCTGCCTGAAAAAGCGCGCCACGTGCTGAGCTTTATCCGCATGCATCCGGCTGCATGGTCCAGCCGTGAACGTAAAAATCCGCTGAAATTAAAGCAGGCACTGGAAGACATGGGGCCGCTGGCGATTAAGCTGGGGCAGCTGCTGTCTACCCGCCGCGACCTTATTCCGCCAGAAATATTGCAGCAATTGGTGCTGCTGCAGGACCGTGTAAAACCGTTTGGCAATGACGTCGCCAAAATGCGCATTCAAGAGTCATTAAAAGCAGATATCAATACTTTATTTGCCCGCTTTGATGAGCAGCCGCTGGCCGCGGCCTCAATTGCCCAAGTGCATACAGCAGCCCTGCACGATGGCCGTGAAGTGGTGGTGAAAGTCACCCGTCCGGACATCCGCAATCAGATTTTGCAGGATTTTGAAATTTTAGAATGGCTGGGCAATTTCTTAGAAAAGCGTTTGGAAGCTGCCCGCGCGCTGCACCTGTCTGAAATTATTCAGGACTACCGTCAAATTATTCTGAAAGAATTGGATTTGACGCTGGAAGCCGACAACACCCGCCGCATGCGCCATTATTTTACCGGCTCCCGCATGATGTATGTGCCTGAAGTCTATATGGACAGCAAAGATGTGATGGTGGAAGAACGCATCACAGGTGTGCCGATTTCAGACATTGCGACTTTTGAAAAATTAGGCATGAACCGCAAGGACTTGGCTGAAAAAGGTTTAACCATTTTCTTTACCCAAGTTTTCCGCGACAACTTTTTCCATGCTGACATGCATCCCGGCAACGTCTTTGTTGAAACCATCAATCCGGCCAACCCGCGCTTTATTGCGCTGGACTGCGCGATTATGGGCGAGCTGTCCAAACATGATCAGATGACGGTCGCGCGCATGCTGCTGTCTGTCATGAACAGCGACTTTATGCAGCTGATTCAAATCGTGCATCAGGCCGGCTGGATTCCGCCCGGCACCGACCAAGATGCGCTGGCGCGTGAAATGCGCCGCACCGTTGGGCCTATGGTCTCTAAACCCATGCATGAGCTGGACTTTGCCGGCATCTTAATTGAAGTCATGGACATTGCCCGCCGTTTCCATTTGGAAATTCCGCCGCAGCTGATGCTGCTGCTGAAAACCTTGGTGCATGTCGAAGGCCTCGGCACAGACCTGTATCCTGAACTGGACATTTGGAGCCTTGCGAAACCAATCCTGACCGATTGGATTAAAGCGCAAATGAATCCGCAGAAAAACCTGAAAGAGTTAGGACAAAAAATCCCTGATTTACTGCTCGGCGCGCAGGACTTTCCAACCTTGCTGATTGACAGCCTGAATGGTTTGAAAAACCAGTCTGCGTGGCATGCAAAACAGCTGAATGAACTGCAAAGCATGCGCCTGCAGATGGAACACCAGCAGAAACGCAGCTGGATTTTCGGCAGCATTATGGCGATTTTACTGTCCGTTGCCATTATTGCGCCTTGGTATGTGTCTATTGTGCTGATTGTACTGTCCAGCCTGCTGGCGGTCTGGCGTGTCTTTAAATAAGGCCACCGTCTGATTTAAATATATTGAGCAGGTTTTTACTACAGAACCTGCCCGGCGCTTAAAATTAAAAACAATGCAAAAGCAATCTAAAACTTCATACCTGCAATACAGCCTTAGGCCGTAAAAGCAAGAATCAGAACCGCCATCTGCAGTTCAACACCATTCGGCCTGCACCGAAATGACTGCAAAGTCATGATTGGGCATTTCTCGCCATTGGGTCATAGCGCTATTTACCTAAAATAAATGCACATCTGTATATTTCAGGCAATGCTATGACCTACATTCTGCAAAATCGGCCTCCGGCCCTGACCATTCGCGCAGGCGCCGCCGCACAGCAGCTGATTGCGCAAGAAGGTTTGCAGGCCAGCCAAGTCGATATTATTCCAGGCGCTGCAGGCGGCCCTAAAGGCATTGGACTCACTGGTCTGGATTCAGCCATTTTTGGAGAGTTTCTCCCTCAATCCCGACAAAGACGCTTCCTAATCGGTTCATCTGTAGGCGCTTGGCGTTTTGCAGGTATTGTCGCGCAAGGTGAAAAAACAGGGCCTGAGCAATTAGCCAATTTATACATCAATTTGCCTTTTCATAAAAAAATGAAGATTGCGGAAATTGAAAAAATTTCCAGAGAGATGCTCTCAGGCATTTTGGGCAATCAAACACAGAAATTGGTTGAACATCCCGATTACCATCTCACCATTATTGCCGCAAAAGCCGAGCATCTGTTCCAAAGCGACCAGCGCTTAGCCCTTTACAGCTCGCTTTTAGGAATTATCGGCAGCAATGCATTGTCTCGAAATCATCTGAATAAATTTATGCAGCGGGTGATTTGTCAGCCTAAAGATTTTCCGCAATTTAAAATGCAGCAGGATGCATTTAAAACCCATTATTTAAATTTCAATCAGGCTAATGTTGCCGATTGGCTGATGGCTTCCGGATCAATTCCCGGCGTGACGCCTGCTGTTAAAAATATCGTGGATGCCCCGCAAGGCGCGTACCGTGACGGCGGCTTAATCGACTACCATATTGATCTGCCCTTTGAAAGCCAAGGAATTGTTTTATACCCGCATTTCACTGACAGCATCATTCCCGGCTGGTTTGATAAAATGTTTAAATCACGGACGGCCAATCCGGAAAACCAAGCACGGACGGTGCTGATCTCTCCCTCTCCAGATTATCTGCAATCATTGCCCTTAGGACGCTTGCCTGACCGTAAAGACTTTGTTCTCAAAGGTCTGAATCCGAAACAGCGGATTCAAATGTGGAAGCAATCTGTCGCGGAAAGCCAGCGTCTGGGCGATGAGTTTTTAGAGATGGTGGAAAAGCAGAATTTTCCGCAGTTTATACAGCCTTTGTAAGGATTAATGCAGCAGGCGCAATTGGCTTGTATAATCAGGCCACTTTTGAATTATTAAGATGCTTATGCGGATTTTTCTCCTTGTCTTGCAGTTTGCCTGTGTCGCTTTTGCGCTGTTCCTTTGCTATCAAATTGCTATTGCACTGACCTCTCCTTCTTATGATTTAATGGAAGTGGTTGCAGATGCCGGCACCATTTTAATCTGTATTGATTTAGCCGCTTTTTTATTCAGCAGCAAAAAACTGGACGGCATCAGTTTTGAAGATTACGCAAAACAGCTTGAACAGCCGCCGACTAAACTGGTGTATGTGACCCGTAAATTAGGCCATTTGGGCATCATGCTGATCTTGGTCAGCTGGATTGTGCCGATCATCCATTCTTAATGATTCCTGACCTAGATGTTGAAATAAAAAAACCTCCCAATCGGGAGGTTTTTTTAACAGTTAAAGATTACTTTGAACCTTTAATCCCTGCTTGAAGCAGCAATGCACCTAAACCGCCAATTTTATTTTCTTGCGGTTTAGCAGCCTGCGGCTTCTTATGGTTATTTTGCGGACGATCACCTTGAGGGCGCGCATTTTGAGGGCGTTTACCTTGAGGTTTACGTTCACCGCGCTGCTCATTGCTGTGCTCACGGCGCGGCTGACGCGGCGCTTTTGCAGACGCTTCAGAACCTTCAGGACGCATCGACAAGTTCACGCGGTTGCGCTCAGCATCCACAGTCAGTACACGCACTTGCACAATTTGACCCGGCTTCACCACTTTATGCGGATCAGAAACAAACTCATTGGCCAGTTCAGAAATATGCACTAAGCCATCCTGATGCACGCCTACATCCACAAATGCGCCGAAGTTGGTTACATTGGTAATCACGCCTTCCAGCTGCAAGCCTTCAGTCAGCTGTGACACTTGAGTAATATCCTCACGGAACTTCGCTGTGCGGAATTCTGGACGCGGGTCACGGCCCGGTTTTTCCAATTCAGACAAAACGTCTTGAATCGTCGGCAAACCAAATTGATCATCTGCAAATACAGCAGCATCCACTTGGCGGATAATTTCGCTGTTGCCGATAATATCTTTTACTGTGGTTGCTTTCGCTTCAACAATCTTATTCACTAAACCATAAGATTCAGGGTGAACTGCAGATGCATCCAATGGCTCTGAACCGTCCTGAATACGCAGGAAGCCCGCAGCCTGTTCAAACGTACGTTCGCCTAAGCGCGGTACATTTTTCAACGCTTGACGGTTGTCAAAGCGGCCGTTTTCTTTACGGAAATCGACAATCTGCTGCGCGATGGATTTATTCAAACCCGCAATGTAGCCCAGAATCGCAGCAGAAGCCGTGTTGACATCCACACCCACAGAGTTCACACAGTCTTCAACCACAGCTTCAAGGGTTTGCGTCAAGCCGGTTTGATTCACATCATGCTGATACTGGCCCACACCAATCGATTTCGGATCGATTTTCACCAATTCCGCCAATGGATCCTGCAAACGGCGCGCAATCGACACAGCGCCGCGGATTGAAACATCCAGATCAGGCAGTTCATTTGATGCCAATTCAGATGCTGAATACACCGATGCGCCTGCTTCAGAAACAGAAACGCGGGTCAATTTCAGGTCGGGATTGGTAGTCATCATTTCTGCAACAACAGCTTCCGTTTCACGGCTCGCGGTGCCATTGCCAATCGCAATTAAATCAATATTGAATTCACGGCATAGACGCGCAAGTTCTGCCATTGAGCCTGCTTTGTCTTCTTTCGGCGCAAACGGATAAATTGTGCTGTGCGCAACCACGTCGCCCGACTGGTTCACGACAGCCAGCTTCACGCCTGTACGAATGCCAGGGTCTACGCCCAATGTGCAGCGCGCGCCTGCAGGTGCAGACAGCAGCAAGTGGCGCAAGTTTTCAGCAAATACATTCATCGCTTCACTTTCTGCGGCCAAACGCTTTTCAGTCAATAATGAATGTTCGATTTGCGGGCGGACTTTGCCTAGCCAAAACAGTTTTGCAGTTTGCTTTAAATAGTCCTGACGGCTTTGCGGCTGCACTGCATCCAAGTCATATTCTGTTTCAATACGTGCCAATGGCGCAGTGTCTTCACCTTCAACCTTCAAGCCTAAAACATTCTCTTGACGGCCGCGCAGCATCGCCAGCAAACGGTGTGACGGCACTTTGTTCAGATTTTCTGAAAAATCAAAGTAGTCGCGGAACTTTTTGCCAACTTCTTTTTTCTCATCAGAAGCCACTGTGCTTTTCAGCGCAGCTGTTTTAGCAAATGTATCTTTCAGCTCTGCGGTTAAGGCAATATTCTGCGCCCAGTCATCAATCAAAATGTACTGAATGGCATCCAGCTGGCTTTCAGTATCCGGATAATCTTCATGGCTAAAACCTGCCAAAGCTTTTGCTGGATCGACCGCGTCTGCAAAGATTTTTTCAGCAATCGGGCCTAATCCAGCCTCTTTTGCCTTGAATGATTTGCTAGTGCGTTTTGGACGGTAAGGCGCGTAGATTTCTTCTAATGCATTCTTAGTTTCTGCGCCATTTACGCGCGCAAGTAAATCATCTGATAATTTATTCTGTTCTTTCAGTGATTCAATGACTTTTTCACGGCGTTCATATAAATCGCGCAGGTACGATAAGCGTGTGTCGAGCTGGCGTAACTGCGTATCGTCTAAGCCTTGCGTTACTTCTTTACGGTAACGCGCGATAAATGGAACGCTGGCACCTTCATCTATGAGCTTGATGGCAGCTTCAACTTGATTTGGACGTACGGCAATTTCTGTTGCCAACTGCTGAACTAAGTCAGTCATCGTATGTGATCCCACAAGGATAAGTACTAAATGGCATGATTATAAAGACCAAGCCCATAAAATCCACAATTGTTTTTATTAATTTATGCACGGTTTTTATTGCCAATTCACTGCAATTTCATATTTTTGGCTTAAATTTTTAACGAAACATGAATTTAGCAGAAAATATATAAGCAAATTATCCGCCAAACCCTGTATATATTTGGTATCTATGTCTTGATTTTAACTGCAATATTTGTTGCTTTAGAACATAGTCAACACATACAAATGAGTCGTATACTCAAGTTATGCCAACTTTTGTTACGAAGACAATAAAGAATAAGGAGCACATCATGAGTTTAGTGGTACCTGCCGAAAAGACTGATGCCGTACAAACTGAAACTGACCGCGTAGAACGCATTCTGGTGGTGGATGATGATGTGCGTTTACGCACCCTTTTACAGCGCTTTCTGGAAGATAAAGGCTTTGTCGTTAAAACTGCGCACGATGCCACTCAAATGGACCGTCTTTTGCAACGTGAGCTGTTCTCGCTGATCGTGCTTGATTTTATGCTGCCGGTCGAAGACGGTTTAAGCATTTGCCGCCGCTTGCGCCAATCCAATATTGATACGCCAATTATTATGCTGACCGCCCGCGGCAGTGACTCAGACCGCATTGCGGGACTGGAAGCCGGCGCTGATGATTATTTGCCTAAGCCTTTCAACCCGAATGAACTGTTAGCGCGCATCCGCGCAGTGCTGCGCCGCCAGGTCCGTGAAGTGCCGGGCGCGCCTAGCCAGCAGATGGAAGTGGTCAGCTTTGGCCCTTGGTCATTGGACTTGTCGACCCGCACTCTGACCCGCGAAGGCCAAGTGGTCACTTTAACTACTGGTGAATTTGCCGTATTGAAAGCCTTGGTACAGCATCCCCGCGAGCCATTAACCCGTGACAAGCTGATGAATTTAGCGCGCGGCCGTGAATGGGGCGCTATGGAACGCTCAATCGATGTTCAGGTGTCACGCCTGCGCCGCTTGGTCGAAGAAAACCCTGCCCGCGCACGCTACATTCAGACCGTTTGGGGCGTCGGTTATGTGTTTGTTCCAGATGGCGCTGAGTAATGACCATCTAAACGGATTTTGAGATGATTCACATCATCTCATGCCTGGACATGCCATTCGCTACTGTTTGAGCAAGGCGCAATTGAATTAATAAATACAATTGCGCGAGTTCAGCGAATGGCAAAAGTTTGGGTTACTTTTTAAAAAAGCAACATGACGAACTCTTTCCCATGAACGTTCAAGCAGTAAGATTCCATCACAAAGAATAAGAAACTGCATTTCAGAAAAATTTGGTTTTTAAAGGATTTCTGCGTGAAACTTGAACCGATCAACCCGCAAGAATTTACCGACTACGCCGCCTACCAAGAAAAGCACCGCACACCTTGGGAACGCTTCTTAGACAAAATCAAACCGCGCTCCGCGGCTATGCGCACCACGGTTCTTGTGCTTTTTATTGTGTTTTTCAGCTTGTTCATGTCGCTCTGGTTCTTTTGGCGCACACTGTATTTGCCTGAAATTCAGCAGCATTCTAAATATTTAGCGGTAGAACTGGAAATTATCAACAATCCGGATCTGCGCATTTTTCATAACAATGCCGAGGTCGATGTCGACACGTGGATGAAAAACAGGGTCGGCATTGAATATATTACCGATCCTAAAGAGTTCCCCAACGTCAAAGACAAAGTCATTGCCGAGTTCTTTACCAATCAAATTGAAAAGAAACTCGCCAAAGAAATGCGCATTGACAATGCAACGGTGTACTTTCAGTTTAAGCCCGACCCGCGCATTTGGATTCAAACGCCTGAAATGAATGGCAACTGGGTGCGGGAACCCTTAAAAACCTATGCCAATTACAGCCCTGAGCTGATTTTCGGCTGGTTGCTGGGTATTCCGCTGATTGCCGCCGTGATTATTTTAACACTGGTCCGTCAGCTGAACCGTCCTTTAGCCCGGCTCCAGCATGCCGCCAACAGCTACAGTAAAACCGGCACAGCGCCTTATTTAGAAACCAATCACGGGCCGCAGGAAATCCGCGAGGTCAACCAAGCATTTAATCATATGATTTACACGCTGGATCAAACTGAACGTGACCGGCGCATCATGCTGGCGGGCATCTCGCACGATTTGCGCACACCGCTCACCCGCATCCGCCTAAGCGCAGAAATGATGCCGGATGATGACTTCTTAAAAGAAGGCCTCATCTATGATGTTGAAGATATGGACGCTATTCTGAACCAGTTCATTTCATATATGCGCGACGGCTCGGATGAAGTGCCGCAAGATACCGATATCAATATGCTGCTGCAGGAACTGATCATTCAGTTCAAACCCTTGGATATCCGCTTTGAAGCGCAGGAGCTGCCCATCATTCAAGCGCGCAGCCTGTCCCTAAAGCGGCTGATTGGCAACCTGATCAATAATTCAAAACGCTATGGCGCAGAACCGATTGAACTGTCTGCGCATGCGGACGCTGATCAGCTGCTGATCAGCGTCGCCGACAACGGTGAAGGCATTCCCGACGATCAGATTGCAGACCTGATGCAGCCCTTTGTGCGCGGCGATGATGCCCGAACCGTGCAAGGCAGCGGCTTAGGCCTTGCCATTGTCAAACGCATTGTCGATATCCATGAAGGCCAGCTGTTAATTCATAACCGCCCGCAAGGCGGTTTAGAAGCGATCATTTCACTACCGCTAAAAAAACCGGAAGTTGCTGAAGTTTTAAACAGCAGCCCGTTGGAGAAAATCAAACAAACTTTCAGTGAACGCTTCTAGCAAGCGTTCAAATACTGAACAAACAGTTTTGTTTAATCCTTAATCACCCTTAGTTTTTGTTTTTTAAAACAATATCTTAAAAATCATAAAAAAATCTTATACCCGCATTTTTTCAAAAAATTAGACCTTAGCCTAACAGGTATGCAAAATAGCTTTTTGATCGGTACAATCCGTATCAGTTTTAAGATTTCCCAGAGAGTAAAACATGTCTTTAGATCGCATTCGTTTAGCATCACTTCACGATAAAGTTATCAGCGCTGAACAAGCTGCAACATTTATTAAAGATGGCATGACGGTAGGTATGAGCGGATTCACGCGCGCAGGTGAAGCGAAAGCTGTGCCGCTAGCGTTGGTGAAGCAAGCAAAAGTAAACCCGCTGAAAATCACATTGATTACCGGTGCGTCTTTAGGCAATGACCTCGACAAGCAATTAACTGAAGCTGGCGTTCTTGCGCGCCGCTTGCCTTTCCAAGTTGACAATACTTTACGTAAAGCCATCAACAAAGGCGAAGTGATGTTCATTGATCAGCATTTGTCTGAAACAGTTGAACAAATGCGCAACCTGCAATTGAAAAAGCCGGATGTTGCGATTATTGAAGCTGTGGCGATCACTGAAGATGGCGGCATTATCCCGACAACATCTGTAGGCAACTCTGCAAGTTTTGCAATTTTTGCCAAAGAAGTGATTGTAGAAATCAATACCAACTTAAGCCCTGCTTTTGAAGGCCTGCACGACATCTACATTCCGTCTTACCGCCCAACCCGTCAGCCAATTCCATTGACGCAAGTGGATGAGCGCATCGGCACACAGGCGATCAATATCGATCCTTCAAAAATTGTCGGTATTGTCATCAACAGCGAATACCATGACTCTCCATCTACAGTGACTGAACCTGATGATGAGACTCAAGGCATTGCAAACCACCTGATTTCATTCTTTGAAAAAGAAGTGGCTGAAGGCCGTCTGCCGAAAGACCTTGGCCCGCTTCAAGCCGGTATCGGCTCAATTGCCAATGCAGTATTGACTGGCTTAAAAGAATCTAATTTTGAAGACCTTGTGATGTATTCAGAAGTACTGCAAGACTGTACTTTCGAATTGATTGATGCAGGTAAAATGAAATTTGCTTCAGGTTCTTCAATTACACTTTCTGCGAAGTACGGCGAAAAAGTATTTAACAACCTTGAGCACTACAAAGACAAATTGGTTCTGCGTCCGCAAGAGATTTCGAACCACCCTGAAATCGTGCGCCGTCTTGGCATTATCGGCATCAACACTGCATTAGAGTTCGATATCTACGGCAACGTAAACTCAACTCATGTGTGCGGCACAAAAATGATGAACGGTATCGGCGGTTCAGGTGACTTCGCGCGTAATGCTCACTTGGCGATCTTCGTGACTAAATCAATTGCGAAAGGCGGCGACATCTCATCTGTTGTTCCATTTGCATCGCATATTGACCACGCAGAGCATGACGTTGACATTCTGGTTACTGAACAGGGCTTAGCTGACCTGCGCGGCCTGGCGCCACGTGAACGCGCTCGCGCTGTTATCGACAATTGCGCTCACCCAATGTACCGCGATGCATTGAATGACTACTTTGACCGCGCATGTGAAAAAGGCGGTCAAACTCCGCACCTTCTTCGTGAAGCACTGTCTTGGCATGTTAGCTTTGAAGAAACCGGCCATATGCTGACTGCTCAAAAAGAAGCAAAATCAGCATAAGCTTCCTTATAAAAAAGCGCCCTTCGGGGCGTTTTTTTATGGCTTAGATTCAGCTTTATTTTGATCTATCTGATATCCGCCTGAGCCTGCCTTTCAGCTACTTTATTCGTGGTTGAAATTGCCTGTACCACTGAATCTACTTTGCATACCATTGATGTTCATTCCACGAAAAACCGATTGAACGCGGCCAGATCAGATGCACAGCCGTCACTTCAAAAGCCTTGCGCGGCTAAACTGCAACATTACTCTTCAAATAAAATATCTGCGATACAGCCCAATCTGAGGATATCCAAAATATCAGATAGACTGTGCATTAAGCCTGGAAGTGTTTTCAGGCCTAAATCCTGTTTTCTGCTGCTGACTATGCCGGCATAGCGTGATTTTCACCTGCAATCCGCCAACGGCAAATCACTGCGCTGAGGTGCAGCAATTCCATAAAACTGAATGTTTGACCGATGTCTTTGAAGCCTTTTGAAATTTAAATTTTTTCAAGATTTGGCGCTTTAAATTTCCCATCCAATCCCCATCTATCCTAAAAGTAAGAAATAGAGACAGTACATGCGCGTAGATATTTGGTCTGATGTAGTTTGCCCATTTTGCTATATTGGAAAAAAACGCTTGGAATCCGCTGCGGAAGAGGCTGGCGTAGAATTGGAAATCCATTGGCATAGTTTTCAGCTCGACCCTGATGCGCCGGCGCGCCTAGAAATTTCAAATTCTGAGCGTTTAGCGCAAAAATACGGCCGCAGTATTGAAGACGTTGAAGAAATGCAGCGCAATATCGCGGAAATGGCCAAAGCTGAAGGGATTGAATTCAATTGGCAAATTGCCAACTCAGGCAATACGTTCAATGCGCACCGCATTATCCATTTGGCGCAAAGCAAAGGCTTAGGTTCTGAAGCGGAAGAAGCCTTTTTCTTCAGCTATATGACGCAAGGCCTGCCGATCGGCGAACGCGAAACCTTAGAAGATGTCGCGTCACGCATCGGCTTAAACCCAGTAGAAGTCGATGATTTGCTCGATTCAGACGAATATGCCGACTTCGTTAAATTTGATCAGGAAGTCGCGCGTGAGCAGCTGAAAGTCACGGGCGTACCCTTCTTCGTATTTGATCAGCGCGTCGCGCTCGCTGGAGCCCAGCCGAAAGAGGTCTTCCTGCAAGTGCTGGAAAAAGCGCAAGACACTCCTGCAGCTGAGCAAGCGCCTGCCTGCTCAGATGATTCTTGTGAATCACCTAAAAAATAAACCCTCCGGTTAAAATTAAAAAATCCCCTGCTAGGGGATTTTTTTTATGCAGCTATTCATCAATTGATTAGTCTACCAAGAAACTGATTTTTAAATTGACGCGATATTCCGCAATTTTATTGTCTTTAATAATGACTTTTTGCTCATTCACCCAAGCGCCTTGAACGTTTTTTACAGTTTCTGTCACCTTTGCAATACCCGTTTGAATTGCATCTTCAAAACTTTTTGTACTGCTGGAATTCACTTCGACTATTTTAGCTATTGCCATTGCCGTATATCCTCAATTTTTATTCTTGAACAGTCATAATAGATTAAAAAACAATCAAAAATAAAAGCATTCATACTTCAGCATCAAAACCTTACATAAAAATACAGTTAAGATTTTCTATAGAGCCAGCTTACAAATCATTTCCCCTTATTACATGCTCAAAACACAGCAAAAGAGAAAAGTCCGATATTGTAAAAGCTTAGTTTTATCAGCTCTCGAGGGAAAAAATGACCACAGATCATCTATCATCCGCTTTAGAAGATACAATTCAGCCTGACGCTGCAGACACCTCCGCTCAGCATGCGGCAAGGCCCAAAAAAGCATCTAAATTTTCACCTACGGTAAAAGGAGTCCTCATCGGTGCTGTCGCCGGCAGTGTTCTTCCTGTATTCGGCACGTTCAGCGGTGCGCTCATTGGCGGAATTGCTGGAAAAATTTATCAAAAAAAATGCATTAAAGCATTATAGTCCTTTCAATCAAATTTCCTAAAAAAGGTGGTCAGCCGTCAAGCAGGCCACCTAGAACAATTACTCTAAATACATGTTTTATAAAATAATAATTTAAATATTTTATCGATTGTTGCCGGATTAATCATTTTCTATTCTGTTCATTTTGATATCATTATTGATGAAATTTAAAGCATTAATTGCTTCTCCCATCCAGCCTTGCTGGACTTTCTTTTGGAAAGGATATGATCATGAACGCACTTAAATCTGTAATCGCTGTCGCTGTAATGGCTGTTTCTGCAACTGTATCTGCACAAATTGTATATGTGCCAGATTTTCCTGCTAAAAAGGCAGCACCAGCTCAAGTGGCCAAAGCTGCAACCCAAGCGCCTGCGTCTGAAGCAGCAGCGCAAGATCAGGTGAAATCAGAAAAAGCGGCTTAAATAAAAGCGTTTTTAGATCTTCAAAAAAGCAGGCCCGTCTTTGACGGGCCTGCTTTTTTTCGTCTATTTTTAAATTCTGCTTAACATCGGTGATTATCCCAAACCAAAAAATGATTGATGGTGCATGTCCATCATGCCGCCTTCAGCCCCCCATAAAGCCGCGGTGCGCAGATGCCGCTGGTAAAAATCGCTTATTTTTTCATTAAAATGCTCTTTTTTTGTCAATTTTGCAGACTATTCGTCAAAAGTTGACGTTTTTTCTCATGCATTTTTTATAAGAATCCATATAATCAATTCAACAGTATTATTTTTATTACATATATAGATCTGACTATGCAAAATCTTCAGGCGCTTATTCAGGGAAAAATTTCTCCTCAAGCCATCAATATTGATGAGTTGATTGAAATGGCAGAAAAATATCAGCAGCCGAATTCTGCAGAATACAAATTAATAGAATTGGCGGCAAATATTGTATTGGCTAAATATTTAGAAAAAGCTCAACAATTTCTCTAGGGGAATCCATTGAATGAATGCGTTAGAAAAAGCGCTTCTCATTAAAGAACTGCATCAATTAACAGGCCTGCTGCAGCGTCAGGCTTCATCTTTTTATGAAATTGCAAAAACAAAAAAACGCCTTAAAGAAATTTTCGAACTCTGCGATGAACCGATTTTTCAAAAGCAGATTCTTCCCTATAAAGCACTGGTACAGCCGGAAACTGCAGCGCGCGGTTTTGCTGACGCAACCCCATTTTCACAAAGCTTCCGCGGCTATTTTACAGATGAACTGGATCTGGAGGATGTGCTGTATTCAAGCCCTGAATCCGGCTGGGCCTATTTGCATGCACCGAATAAAAGCTGGCAAATCTGGCTTATTCCAGCCTCTGGGCGTACCGCGCTCATCAGTGACTGGGACAGTTTAGATCATACCTATGCATGGCTGCTCGAAATGCAGCAGCATTACGCTTGCCTGCTGACTGATGCAGAAATTGAAGCCGCAGGCAGCCTGCAAACCGCGCCAGCTGAAAGCGCCTTACAGCATCATCTCCACTTAAACGGCATTCACTCAGAAGAGCTTCCGCAAAATGCTGACCCTCTAGTTCAACCTATTGATATTGATATTGATATTGATATTGATATTGATATTGATATTGATATTGATATTGATATTGATATTGATATTGATATTGATATTGATATTGATGAGCGTACTTCAGCCTCCGAGCTGAAACATAACCTAAACACAAACTCCATGTTTGCCGAAGCCGAAGCCGAAGCCGAAGCCGAAGCCGAAGCCGAAGCCGAAGCCGAAGCCGAAGCCGAAGCCGAAGCCGAAGCCGAAGCCGAAGCCGAAGCCGAAGCCGAAGCCGAAGCCGAAGCCGAAGCTTCCGTACCGGCAGCGACCGCGTCAAGCCATAGTCCTGAATCCATGCAATTCAGCAATATGCAGGCGCTCTTGCATAAACTTCCTTTGCCAGACCTTCAGCACTCAGCGCTTTATGCAGTCCGGTTACCGGATGCCCCTGAGATTACCCAGCAAACCGATATTGTTCTGCACGGCGCGGGCTTCAGCACATGGCAAAACCATCCCGTCTATATTGCAGAGCAAATCAATGCTTCCGGCCAGTTTATTAAACATCTGATGCTGCTTGGCGCGTCCACTTCACTGCAGGCAGTAGAGCTGAGCCAGCTGCTATGCGCTCAGTACGGACATCAGCTTGCATCCGTGAAAGAAATCAGCTTGCACGCGTTAGGACAGGCTTGGCGGCAGCCAGACAGCCTGTTTAAATGCAGCAATGAACAGGCTAAAACCGTGTGGACAAATGAACATTACCATCCTTTTATTTCGTCACAGGCCATTCACACCCAGAAATTCATTCAGTTCGATGAACAGGAAGCTGATTTCACCACACCAATACTGCTGCTGGAAGAGCGGCAAAAAATCCGCGTGATTCACGGAGAAAAACGTTTAGCATTATCTAAAACAGAGCAGGCCTATCCTTATTTAATTCTGTACCGCAGGCATGGTTTAAATTGGCAAATGATTCAATCGGTTATTTCTGCGCTGCCGCAGCCGATTCATGCTGCCGCGCTGTATGCCGCTATCCAGCAGCATCTGCCGAGCTAAGCCCATCTGCACCTTGCCTAAATGGTATTATTATTGCAGCTTATCATTGCTTTTTAGTTAAATATCCAACAAAACTATCTCTAAGCAATAGATATATAAGAGCTTTAGAATATGACAAAAAACAATTTTTGCTTTGCCAAAAACATTTTTATTTCTGCCGCTCTTGGGGTCACATGCTGTACTGTTTCTGCCAATGAATCTCAGACTGTCAGTGAAACAAACTATACTGCTGCTGAACCGGCCGCACCGACTGCGCCAATAGATCCCGCAGATACAGATCATTCAGGGCTGTTATTTCAAATTCCGCGCATGATTGATGCTGTGCCCACCTTTCTGCCTGAACAGTCAGATTTAAGCAGCGTTCCGCCAACAGCAGAAACGGAAGACAGCACGTGGACCGACCGAAAACAAAAAAGCATCCGCAACTGGGCGGATAAAACCGCCAATAAAATTAACAACTGGTTTGGAGAACCCGATCCGAATCAGCCGGCCTCTGCAACGCTGCGGGTCATTATCGACAACAGCTGGAATAAACACGATGGCTATGAAGTCAAACCGCGTATCCGCGGCCGGATCAAACTGCCAACTTTAGAGCGCAAAGTCAGCCTGGTTTTCGGTGATGACTCGCTGGATAACGAATTGGAAAACAATCAGGCGATTACCAATGAAAATCCGCAAAGCACGACTGATAAAAGATTTGATAAAGAACGCGCGCGTGAAGACAACAGTTCTTTTGCGTTTCGCTGGTCTGACTTTTCCAAACGCCTGCCCTTTGACACCGATTTAGATTTAGGTATCCGCTCCGGCGATGATATTTATCTGCGTTTAAAAGCGAAAAAAGATTGGGACTTGGAAAATAATTTTAAATTTCATGCCGAACAGATCTACCGCTATGGCATCGACAGCGAAAATTATCTGCGTACCAATTTAGAGTTAGCCCAGTACAGTCCTAATCGGGCTATTTTAGCCAATCAGTTCAATCTAACCTATGCCGATGCGCAAGATGACGATTTAACCTGGAATAACTTTATATTCCGCCAGCATAAATTTTTCCATGAGCATACCTTCAGCTATGGCCTTTACAGCGGCGGTTTCTTAAACAACAAAGATCTGCGGCTAAACAGCTGGGGTCCGTATGTGTCATGGCGTCAGCCATTTTTAAGAGAGTGGTTCTATATTCAGGGGGATTTAAACTACCTGAATGACCACCGCGAAGACCGCAGTCATTTCATTGGCGCACTGGTGCGGCTGGAAGCCCTGTTTTAAATTCAACAGTCCATCAAAAAGCCTCCTGACGGAGGCTTTTTTATTTCACAGGACTTTTTTCATTACTTTCAGAATATGAAAGTGCCGGTTGAAAATTATTTCAGCAGCAGGCTGTTGATGCGTTTCAAGTAAGCGGCAGGGTCTTCCGGCAAACCGCCTTCTGCAATCAAAGCCTGATCAAAAATCACATTGGCCAAGTCATCAAACTGTTCAGAACCATCCAATTTTTTTACCAGCGGGTGCTCTGGGTTGATTTCCAAAATCGGCTTGCTTTCCGGCACAGGCTGGCCCGCCTGCTTCAGCATGCGGATCAGCTGCGGCGAAAGTTCCCCATCACTTGTGACCAAACACGCAGGAGAATCCACTAAGCGTGTGGTGACACGAACTTCTTTGGTTTTATTTTTCAACGAGTCCGACAGCTTTTCAACAACCGGCTTGAAATGCTCGGCAGCCTCTTCCAAGGCTTTTTTCTCTTGTGCATCCTGCAAATCGCCCAAATCAACTGCGCCTTTTGCTACATTCTGCATCGGCACGCCATCGAACTCATTGATGAATTCCATCGCCCATTCATCAACACGCTCCGACATCAGCAGCACTTCAATGCCTTTTTTCTTGAACAGTTCCAATTGGGGTGAGTTTTTAGCCGCGTTCAGGCTGTCTGCTGTCACATAATAAATGGCTTTCTGGCCTTCTTTCATGCGCGCTTTATAGTCCGCCAGTGACGTCACAACAGCATCATTGGCAGAGCTGGCAAAGCGCAGCAGCTTTAGAATACGCTCACGGTTGCCAAAATCTTCACCCAAGCCTTCTTTGAGCACCGAACCGAATTCAGCATAGAATGTTTTGAATTTTTCCTGATCCTGCACATCTTCAGATTTGGCTAAACCGTCCAGCACATTCAGAATACGGCGCGCATTGCCTTCCCGAATAGTTTTGACGTCACGGCTTTCCTGCAGCAATTCACGGCTGACATTCAGCGGTAAATCCGCACTGTCCACAACTCCTTGTACAAACCGCAGGTAATTCGGAATCAGATTGTCAGCATCATCCATAATAAATACGCGTTTTACATACAGCTTAATGCCGGCTTTGGCTTCGCGGGTAAAAATATTGCTTGGCGCTTTGCTTGGAATATACAGCAGCTGGGTGTATTCCGTGCTGCCTTCTACGCGGTTATGCGCCCACGCCAATGGCGCTTCAAAATCATGTGTGGAGTTTTTATAAAATTCGATGTACTGCTCATCACTGACTTCGCTTTTATTGCGCGTCCACAACGCGCTGGCCGAGTTAATCGCTTCCCATTCATCAGTTGTGACATAATGGCCGGGCTGCTTTTCTTCACCCTCAGCCGCCTCTTCTTCTTGCCAAACTTCTTTCTGCATTTCAATCGGCAGGCTGATGTGGTCAGAATATTTATTGATAATCTGCTTAACTTTATACGCGTCTAAATAATCCAATGCATCATCACGCAGGTGCAGGATAATATCCGTTCCACGTGAAGCCTTGCTGATCTGCTCCACTTCAAATTCACCAGTACCGCCGCTGATCCAGCGTACGCCTTCCGCTTCATCTAAACCTGCGCGGCGTGATTCAACGGTAATTTTATCGGCAACAATAAAGCCGGAATAAAACCCGACGCCGAACTGGCCAATCAGCTGTGCATCGGACTTTTGGTCACCGGTCAGCTTGGATACAAAGTCTTTAGTCCCTGATTTCGCAATAGTCCCTAAATTATCAATGGCTTCCTGCTGGCTAAGGCCAATTCCGTTATCCGAAATAGTTAAAGTGTTATGCGTTTTATCTAAAATTACACGTACATGCAGATTGGGATCATTTTCATAAAATTCAGGGTGATTAATGCCCTCAAAGCGCAATTTGTCGCAAGCATCCGATGCATTTGAAATCAGCTCACGCAGGAAAATTTCTGGATTGGAATACAGCGAATGGGTTACTAAATGCAGCAGCTGCGCCACTTCTGCCTGAAAGCTGTGTTTTTTCGCGTGTTGTTCGCTCATCAGTTGCTCCTTGAAAATTTATAGAACAGTCTTTGTTATTTACTGCTATATGAATGGAGCAACTTCTGAAATTTTCAATCCTAATCCGAATTAAATTTAACCATTAAAATGGCCCCTGCTGATAAACCCGATTCATATACAAATCGAGCTTTTGCTGGCGCATTTTGTAAACATCCGTCAAACAGCTCGCATTATCCTGACATTGATCACGCATTTTCAGCCACTTCACCTGCTGATCCTGAATCGCACCGCGCGTCCCCATGGGCACCAGACGTTTAATAATATTGTACGTGGTGGCCATTTTTACATCGGCATCATTTAAATCCCGATGATCGCAGACCGCATGTTCAGTCACCGTTTTAGCTTTATGGCAGTCAAAACTGGCCGCATTGGCCGATACGCCTGTACAGCCCAAACAAATTAAAATGAGGCAATGCTGGATTTTCATTAGAGCCGTCCGTTATCTCGTCAACATGTTTATAAAAATTATTCAGCTTTTCAATATGCGCTGCATTTACCATAGGCGCTATTGCCTAGGCGCTCAAGCAGCAAATCTTTAAATATATTCGTTTTTTGTATATTGCGGTATAAAAAAAGCCCCATCAACTGATGGGGCTCTGCGCTGATTTAATTATTTTTATTAGAACTTGTAGCTATAGCCGATTGTGTAAACAAGCGGGTCAATGTCCAAATCGAATTTTGCTACACGGGTACCGTCTGCAGCTTTAATATCAACTTCTGGACTGATTTGCGCATAGCGCGCATCAAAGAAAACACCCCAGTTTTTTGCATCAGCCGGCTGGTAGTTAAAACCGACCTGACCTGCAAAACCAAAATCTTCCTTAACGCTGACATCTGTGCCGGCCAACGGACCGCGTTCACTTTCATCCCAAGCGATAAATGCGGTACCGCCGACACCAATGTATGGCGTAAAACCAGTTGAGTTCTTAAAGTTATATTTAACTGTCAATGTTGGCGGCAAATGCTTAATTTTTACAGCATCAACACCAGCCGCCGTTACAGTGTGATTAATAGGTGCAGCCAGCAATAACTCAGTTGAAATATTGTCATTAAAGAAGTATTCGACAGATGGCGTAAACGCCAATTCATTTTTTGCTTCTACTTCGAGACCGCCTAGATCCGATACCGCTGTTGATTCAGTTGGAGCAACTGCTGAAGCGCCGACTTTCACCTGCCATTGACCCGCCATTGCAGAAGCAGAAAGACCCAACAATGAAATAAGAGCAACTTGCTTTAACATATTCAAACAACCTCTGGGAAAATTAATACAACAAATTTAAACATTAATTAATCATATCCTCTATTATAAAATTTAAGCAATAGCATTATTCAATAACAATTGATAATATTTTACAATATGCTGTTTATATTAATAATTTATTTTAAACATAGCTTTATGCTTGGTTTTAATATATTTAATTTTTATTATAAAAACCCCGTTATAAACCAACCTCAACCATCGGAATTAAATAAAAATACTTATTTTAATCAGAATTAAATATTAAAAAAAGGCGATTTTAAAATCGCCTTTTTAAATTCATTTAACCCGTTAAAGCACCATAGCTGCAATCCAGCCAAAGATCATTAATGGAATATTAAAATGGATAAATGTTGGAATCACACTGTCTTTCATATGGTCATGCTGACCGTCCATATTCAAGCCTGAAGTGGGTCCCAAAGTCGAATCAGAGGCGGGCGAACCGGCATCGCCTAATGCCGCTGCCGTGCCAATAATTGCAATTGTGGCAGCAGGGCTGAAACCGAACTGAAGGCACAGCGGGACATAAATAATCGCCAGAATAGGCACAGTAGAAAAAGAGGAACCAATGCCCAAAGTAATCAGCAAGCCAATCAGCAGCATCAAAAAGGCAGCCAACGCTTTGCTGTTGCCAATCCATTCCACCGATGCTTCAACCAGTGCAGGCACCTGATTGGTCGCTTCAATCACTGAAGCAAAGCCCTGCGCGGAAATCATGATAAAACCGACCAGCGCCATCATGCGCATGCCGGTAATAATCACATCATCGGCTTCTTTCCATTTGAAAATGCCTGCGCAGCTTAAAATCGCTACACCGACCAGACCTGCCAGAATCATTGAATCTGAATAAAGCTGCACACACAATGTCATAACCACAGCGGCTGCGGCCATGAAAAGCGTGAAGTTCGCAATCTCAGGTTTAGCCTGCCCATGACTGTCCATGTCCCCTGAAATAGTATGCTTCGGCGCTTCAAGCTGCACATCCCGGTATTCACGCGGCTTACGGTAACTGAAAAATACAGCAACCAGCAGGCCGACAAACATGCCGAAAACAGGAATCGCCATGGCAGCGGGAATTTGCTCGTAGCTGATTTGAAAACCGTAGGGCTTGCCGAAAGTATTAATATTCTGACCCAGAATATCATTCAGAAAGATCGCGCCAAAGCCCACAGGCAGCAGCATATAGGTACCGACCAAACCAAAAGTCAGCAGGCAGGTAATAAGCCGGCGGTCCAGCTTTAAGTGATTGAATACATTCAATAACGGCGGAATCAAAACCGGAATAAATGCAATATGTACAGGAATGACGTTTTGTGAAAAAACCGCGGCTAGCGACACTGTAAAAAAAATCAGATATTTAACACGGTTCTGCGCTTTTTGATTACTGCTGCCTTTAAGCACGGTAATCAACTTATAGGCCAATAAATCCGGCAATCCGGAACGCGCCAGCGCCAAAGCAAAAGCGCCTAGAATACCGTAGGCTAAAGCGATTTTTGCACCGCCGCCCAAACCGTTATTAAATGCGTCTAATGTGCCTTGAAGCCCTAAACCAGCCAATAAGCCGCCAGTCATTGCCCCTATTACCAAGGCAAAGACCACAGGAACACGAACCAAAGACAAGCCAAACATGACTGCAATGGCAGCAATAATTGCAAACATAGGGAAATAGGTAACTTTGGAAAAAATGCATTTTATCAGAGTTTCCGAATAAATTTACCCCAGTTGTCCGCTGCCTTGCGGTCATGACTTCCTTATTCTTAGATTAACCCTGACGCCGAATAAAATCCGTGATGTGCTCGGCTATTTTCTCCGGTGCGCTCAGTACCGCCCAATGATTGGCATCCAAATCCACGCGGGAAAAATCCTCAGCCCATTTCGGTACCTCATCTATTAGCGCTGGACTGACAAAATTATCCTGCTTTAACACAATTGCCTGAACTGCACAGACTGCAAAACGTTCCCGCGGTTTCAGTAAACGCGGGATAAAATTGGCGCGGTACAGCCCAACACCATATTTGCCATCTTTTACAATATTGGCATTCAGCGGCAGCTGTGGCTGTCCTTCCAATTTGGAGACTACAGCGCCCCAGCGTTCAGGACTGAAAAAATTCCAAGCCGCGGGCGCCAAAAAAGGCAGCTGAAAAGCGGCAATGTACCAGGACTTGCTCAGCTGTTTAAAAAATTTAGGTTTCTCATGCTGAAACTGCTGACGCATCCAATACGCGGCATGGTCAAGGCATGGCCCGGATATCGTGGTATAGGATAAAATCCGGCCGCGGAACTTCGGTTCAGTGACCGACTCCCAAGACTGTATAGAACCCCAATCATGTGCAGCCAGATGAAAAGGACGATCCCCCAATACAGCACGGACAACGCTGTCTAAATCCTGCGACAGCTGCTCTAGGCGGAAATCTTTAATGCGCTTTGGAATACTGGATTCACCCGCGCCGCGCACATCGTAAGTCACAATATAATATTCAGAAATCAGCTGCTCAATAACCGGTTTCCAGACGTCTTGATTATCCGGATAGCCATGCACCAGAACCAAAGCCGGATTCTGCGCATTCCCCCATGCTTTCGCGAAGAGCCGCTGCTGATCTGAGGTACTTACCCACTGAGTACGTGCATCCATGTTAGGGTCCTTTGTGATTGGCGTTTTATAATCATGTGCCGGCAATCTGATCAATGCCAGCGTTTATATTCTGTTCTAGTATGGTGATCTGACAATTAAAAGAAATTGACCGCTATGGGCCTAATGCAAAAAATAATGACAATTCCAATTGTCTCGAAATTCTTACTCAATCATTATGCCCCCTACAAAGGCGCAGGGATTGAAATCGATCAAATAGATCTGCCCAATTATCATATTCGGGTAAAAATGCCGCTGACGCACAAAAACCGCAATATTGTAGGCGTGCATTTTGGCGGCAGCTTATATTCTATGGTCGATCCTTTCTACATGCTGCTGCTCATGCATCATTTAGGCTCTAAGTATATTGTTTGGGATAAATCCTCCAATATCCAGTTTCTTTCGCCGGGCCGCGGCACTGTTTATGCAGATATCCGCTTAGACTTTCAGGAAGTGGAACATATCAAGGCCTTGGCTGATAATTACGCGCCTGTCATCCGCAATTATTCTCTCAATATTTTTGATGAAGCGGGGCTGCGTATTGCAGAAGTTCAAAAGACCCTGTATATCCGGCGGAAACAGTCTAAGCCGCGCAAATAAAAAAGCGCTTGAATCATCAAGCGCTTTTTTCAATATGTGAATTTCTGCTTTTATTTTAGCGCTGCTGCTCAATTGCGGCACCAGCGCCGCCGCCAATTGCACCGCCGATTGCTGCGCCAGCATTGCCGCCGAAGACGCTTTTACCGACCGCTGAGCCAATCGCGCCGCCAACACCGCTGTAAGTCGCATTACGGTTTGAACCATTCTGTGTCTTACTGCCGACTGCTGCGCCAGCGCCGCCACCGACAGCTGCCCCTGCAGTACCGCCAATATGGCTGCCTGCGCCGCCGCCAATCGCGCCGCCTAAGGCAGCCGCGCCAATCCGCTGTTCATTTGGAGACATGCTTTCACAGCCCGCTAAAAGCACAGTAGACATGGCGGTCATGGCCATCACACTGAGTAATTTTTTCATATCCTTCCCCTTACAGCTTTATTTGATTACAGCATAGATCTATATTATGGGATCAATTTCAACTGAATGTTAAGTCTCAGGCATAATTTGAAGTAATTTGTAAAACAGCAGCCGAACTCAGAAATCATCTCGTGTGTTAAAAAATTATTCTTCCGCCTCGCTCAATACCGTTACATCTTTACTCACAGCGCCATTTTCTGTCAGCACCGCATGTGAAACTTTGACATTGCGGTCCGGAATGCGCTTCTGATCCAGCTGCAATGTCCGCTTAACAGGTTCTTGCCCTTTTTTAAACTCCATGCCTTCTGCATCAACCTTCTTGGTCTGAGCGATCACTTGACCGTCCTGCTTCAGCGTCTTATTCAATTCAATTTTAGAGGTCGGTACAATCACGCTGCCTTTTTTAACAACAGGAATAGACAGCTGCTTGTCTGAAAATTGATCTTGGCTGTCCTGCAGTTCAATTTCACGCGCTACAATATCTTTGCCTTGATTGGTCATCTCTAAAACCGTCGCCGTTACCTGGCGCACTGGCTCCTGCCCCGCTGCCCGGCGGATAACTTCGGTTTTCAATACCGGCACAACCGCCTTATCCTCAACCACTATGGTGTTCGGCATAGGCGCCGCGAAAGCCAAGCTTGGCAATGCAATAACTAAATATACAGCTGATACGATACACGAACGTGAAAACATAGAATTGCCCCTTAGAATTATTAATTTTCATGTTATTTTTGCAATAACATCATTTTACTATAAGCAGATTTTCATGTTCAGCCAAGCGCTAATTCCATAACTTCTGCTCAAATGCTTCGCGCATCGCTGGGATAAAAACTTCACCATGCGTTAATTGCGGATAAATAATCAATTTGGTCTGAACCTTCTGCTGACTGAGCATCAAAGCAGCTTTTCGCAGTTGATCAATCCCGTTAGATGAGGCGTTCGGGCTTCGCAATGCCTGCCCCTGTTGCTCTGAATCACCTTCAATCAGCCAAAGTTTTTTGTGTTCAGCATTGCTGATTTTTGCATGCATGAGTTGATTAAACATCCGGTGATCAGCCCAGCCTAAAGACGGGCTCGCTGCAAAATAATGCGTAAAATAATTGCTGTTCAGCATGCTATCCAGCACAAACAAGCCGCCATATGAATGCCCCCAAAGGCCGATCCGCTGAGGATCAAGCTTGGTTTGACTGTGCACCCAAGCAGCCACCGGCCCGGTCAGCAAATCACGGAAGGCTTGACTGCCGCCGCTCATTCTATCGGGTGAGCGCGGATCCGGCTCAATCTTGCCATCTCCATTGCCCGGCGTGTAATCTACAGACCGCGCCTCTGATAAAAATGGCAGTTGAGTGTCATAACCGACAGCCACCAAAACCGGCGCATCATAAGCCGCTAATTCTTTCAGCATCGGCTCTTTCAGCCGATCCATCACAGCATTGCCATCCAGCATATAAATTACAGCTTGGGCTTTTTTTGCATGGCCTTTTGGTACAGCCAGCCAGACTTTATAGCTGCGCAAATGGTCTGCTGACTGGAACTGCTTTATTTTAAAATCATAATACGCCGATTTTTGATCGGCGATATTTTCCCCCAAAGGCTTCAGATTAGGCTTAGCGCTCGCACTATGCATGCATGCGCCTAAAATCAAAAAGCAAATTCCCCTGCAAATTTTCAGCATAATTTTTTCACAAATCAAACATTCACAATATAATAAATGATTCTTATTCTCTTTTTGTATTTTTGTATTTTTGACAAAAAAAAAAAGCGCCCGAAGGCGCTTTTCAATTCAGTCTTTATGGACTAATTAAAGGCCATTAAACTCATCGCTGAATGCCTGGCTTAAAGCCTGATCAACATCAGAGAAATCATTGTGAAGCTCAAGTTCAGCAGCTTCTGATTCTTGACGGCGGCGCTCTAAGTGATATGCCAAACCCGTACCTGCAGGAATCAAGCGGCCTACAACCACGTTCTCTTTCAGACCGCGCAAGTCATCTTCTTTACCTGTTACAGCCGCTTCAGTCAACACACGAGTGGTTTCCTGGAACGATGCAGCAGAAATGAACGAGTCAGTAGAAAGCGATGCTTTGGTGATACCCATCAATTGACGTTCAAATTTCGCAGGGAACTTGTTTTGCGCCAGAACAGCTTGGTTCTCGCCCATTACACGAATGTAATCCACTTGTTCGCCTTTGATGAAGCTTGTATCGCCGCCATCAGTGATGTCAACTTTACGCAGCATTTGACGTACGATCACTTCAATGTGCTTATCGTTGATTTTTACACCTTGCAGACGGTAAACGTCCTGAACTTCGTTCACGATGTAGTTCGTCAACGCCACTTCACCCTTCAGACGCAAGATGTCATGCGGGTTTTGCGGGCCATCAGAAATGGTTTCACCACGGTTCACATGTTCGCCTTCGAACACGTTAATGGTACGCCATTTCGGAATCAGCTCTTCATAAATTTCAGAGCCGTCATCCGGAGTGATCACTAAGCGGTTTTTGCCTTTAGTTTCTTTACCGAAGCTTACAACACCTGAAATTTCAGCAAGAATTGCGTGCTCTTTCGGTTTACGCGCTTCGAACAAGTCAGCTACACGCGGCAGACCACCGGTAATATCACGGGTACGTGAAGATTCTTGCGGTACACGGCCGATAACATCACCGACACCAATTGTTTCGCCATTACGGACAGAAAGAATCGTGTTTTGCGGCAAGAAGTAGAACTGTTCGCCGCCATCAACTGTGTCCAATACCACTGCAGGACGCAAATCTTTACCTGACGCAGGACGTGAAGTCACTGGCAGGATTTCAATTGTGGTCATACCAGTTGCATCATCAGTTTTCGATGTCACAGTCACGCCATCAGCGATTTGGCTGAAACGCACTTTACCGGCAACTTCTGTAACCAATGGATGTGTATGCGGATCCCAAGTTGCTACAATACCGCCAGCTGCGACTTCTTCACCATCTTTCAGGATGATTGAAGCACCGTATGGGATTTTGTAGCGTTCGCGTTCACGGCCTAAGTCATCCGCAATACCGATTTCACCCGAACGTGAAGTTGATACCAAGTGGCCTTTCGCATGCTGTACAGTTTTCACATTGTGGAAACGCACAGTACCTTTGTTACGCACTTGAATGCTGTTTGCAGCAGATGTTCGGCTTGCAGCACCGCCCACGTGGAACGTACGCATGGTTAACTGTGTACCCGGCTCACCAATAGATTGAGCAGCCATTACACCAACAGACTCACCAGGGTTCACCTGATGACCGCGTGCAAGGTCACGGCCGTAACATTTCGCACAAACACCAAAGGTAGACGCACAGTTAACCACTGAACGTACTTTAATTTCATCAATACCTGCATTTTCAATAAACGCAGCTAATTTTTCATCAATTAAAGTATTGCGTTCAAGCAGAACTTCTTCAGTGCCGACTTTCTTCACATCTTCAGCAACAACACGGCCAAGAACTCGTGCACCCAAGTTCTCGATGACATCACCGCCTTGAATGAATGGAGTCATAACCAGACCGTCCATCGTGCCGCAATCCGGTTCTGTAATAACCAAATCCTGCGCAACGTCGACCAAACGGCGAGTCAAGTAACCTGAGTTCGCTGTTTTCAGTGCTGTATCGGCCAAACCTTTACGCGCACCGTGTGTCGAGATGAAGTACTGAAGTACTGTCAAACCTTCACGGAAGTTCGCTTTAATCGGTGTTTCGATAATCGAGCCATCCGGTTTCGCCATCAGACCACGCATACCTGCAAGCTGACGGATCTGAGCTGCCGAACCACGGGCACCTGAGTCAGACATCATGTAGATTGAGTTGAATGATTTTTGCTTCTCGTCTTCACCCTGTTTGTTTTTAACAGTCGTGAATGACAAGTTGTCCATCATTGCTTTCGCTACTTGGTCGTTGGTACGCGCCCAAATATCGACAACTTTGTTATAACGTTCGCCGGCAGTTACGAAACCTTGCTCAAACTGCTGTTCGATTTCACGAACTTCAGTTTCCGCTTTATCGATAATCGCCTGCTTAGTTGGCGGAATCAGCATGTCTTCCATACCCACAGATACACCTGAACGCGTCGCTTGACGGAAGCCCAAATACATCAATTGGTCAGCAAAGATCACTGTATCTTTCAGACCCAATTTACGGTAGCAAGAGTTAATGATTTTAGAGATGTTCTTTTTAGTCATCTCAAGGTTGATTTGCTGGAAATCCATGCCTTCAGGAACAACTTCCCAAAGCAAGCAGCGGCCAGGCGTTGTATCAACAACAATGGTTTGATGCTCACGCTCACCATTTTCATTGATGACAGTTTGATGCACACGCGCTTTAACACGGGCATGCAAGTCAACTTGACCTGTTGCCAATGCACGGTTTACTTCATCAGTATCCGCAAACACCATGCCTTCGCCTTTGGCATTGATCGCATCACGCGTGATGTAATACAAGCCCAAGACAACGTCCTGAGAAGGTACGATAATCGGCTCACCGTTCGCAGGTGATAAGATGTTGTTGGTAGACATCATCAACGCACGAGCTTCTAATTGAGCTTCAAGTGTTAATGGGACATGTACCGCCATTTGGTCACCGTCGAAGTCGGCGTTAAATGCCGCACATACGAGTGGGTGAAGACGGATCGCTTTACCTTCAATCAAGGTCGGTTCAAATGCTTGAAGACCCAAACGGTGAAGTGTCGGCGCACGGTTCAGCATGATTGGATGCTGACGGATCACATGAGCAAGAACGTCCCAAACTTCTGGAGTTTCGCGCTCAACCATTTTCTTCGCAGCTTTAATGGTTGTTGCCTGGCCAGACGCTTGCAGTTTCGCAAAAATAAATGGTTTGAATAATTCAAGCGCCATTTTCTTTGGAAGACCGCATTGGTGCAAACGTAGTGACGGACCAACAGTAATTACTGAACGGCCTGAATAGTCAACACGTTTACCCAGCAAGTTTTGACGGAAACGGCCTTGCTTACCTTTGATCATATCAGCTAAAGATTTAAGCGGACGCTTGTTCGAACCGGTAATCGCACGGCCGCGGCGGCCGTTATCCAATAACGCATCCACAGATTCCTGCAGCATACGTTTTTCGTTACGTACGATGATGTCAGGCGCAGACAAGTCAAGAAGACGTTTTAAACGGTTATTACGGTTGATCACGCGGCGGTAAAGATCGTTCAAGTCAGACGTCGCGAAACGGCCGCCTTCAAGCGGAACCAACGGGCGAAGGTCTGGCGGAAGAACTGGAAGTACAGTCAGCACCATCCATTCCGGCTTATTGTTCGACTCTTTGAACGCTTCCATCAACTTCAGGCGTTTCGACGCTTTTTTCAGCTTCGTTTCTGAAGTTGTGTTTGGAATTTCTTCACGCAGGCGAGAAATTTCAGCTTCAAGATCAATATCTTTCAATAGGTCCTGAACAGCTTCCGCACCCATTTTCGCTGTGAATTCATCACCGTGCTCTTCTAATGCATTGAAGTATTCTTCATCATTCAGAAGCTGGTATTTCTCAAACGGAGTCATACCCGGGTCAGTAACAACATAAGATTCGAAATACAATACGCGTTCGATATCACGCAATGTCATATCTAATAAAAGGCCGATACGGCTCGGCAATGATTTCAAGAACCAAATGTGCGCAACCGGAGAAGCCAGTTCAATGTGACCCATGCGTTCGCGGCGAACTTTTGCAGTCGTTACTTCAACGCCACATTTTTCACAAATGACGCCTTTGTACTTCATGCGCTTGTATTTACCGCACAAGCATTCGTAATCTTTTACTGGACCAAAGATTTTGGCGCAGAATAAACCGTCGCGTTCTGGCTTGAACGTACGGTAGTTAATTGTCTCTGGCTTTTTAACTTCACCGTGAGACCATGACTTAATCATTTCTGGTGACGCAAGACCAATACGGATGCGGTCAAACTCAACTGGAGCATGACCGTCTGAATCCGTCTTTTTGCGCATGATATCGAGCAAGTCTTTCAATTTTTTTCTCCGTGTGTTGTGGAGATTTTCACTTCACAACTGGGTCACAAATATTGTTTTTTAACTGAGAAATAGCAATCTCCCCTTCCCCTCTTTAAAGAAAGAGGGGAACTCCCCCTTTTTCAAAGGGGTCAGGGGGATTTCTTAGTCACCATTTTTCAGTTCAATGTTGATACCTAAAGAACGGATCTCTTTGGTCAATACGTTGAACGATTCAGGCATGCCTGGATCCATATAATGGTTGCCATCTACGATGTTCTTGTAGATGCGGGTACGGCCTTCAACGTCATCCGATTTCACAGTTAGCATTTCTTGAAGCGTGTACGCTGCGCCATATGCTTCCAGAGCCCAGACCTCCATCTCACCGAAACGCTGACCACCGAACTGCGCTTTACCGCCCAAAGGCTGCTGTGTAACAAGTGAATAAGAACCCGTAGAACGCGCATGCATTTTGTCGTCTACCAAGTGGTTCAGTTTCAGCATGTACATGTAGCCTACAGTTACAGGACGGTCGAAACGTTCACCTGTACGTCCATCATACAATACTGTTTGACCAGTACGTGAGATGTCTGCAAGTTCAAGCAATTCTTTGATCTGGCCTTCTTCAGCGCCGTCAAATACAGGGGTCGCAATTGGAACGCCCTTACGCAAGTTGCCTGAAAGCACCAAGATTTCATCATCAGTCAGGGTATCAAGCTCTTCTTGCTCACCGCCGACTTTGTTGTAAATCTTGTCAAGGAATTCACGAAGCTCAAGCACAGTGCGCTGCTGCTTCATCATCTTGTCGATTTGATCGCCAAGGCCTTTCGCCGCCATACCCAAGTGAGTTTCAAGAATCTGACCGACGTTCATACGTGACGGTACGCCCAATGGGTTAAGCACCACGTCTACAGGAACACCGTTTGCATCATGCGGCATGTCTTCTACAGGCAGGATGTTTGATACAACACCTTTGTTACCGTGACGGCCCGCCATTTTATCACCCGGCTGGATGCGGCGTTTAACGGCTAGGTAAACTTTAACAACTTTCAATACGCCAGTTGTCAGTTCATCACCTGTAGAAAGTTTGCGTTTTTTCTCTGCAAATTTCTCATCAATCTCGAAGCCTTTCTCTTTCAAGAACACTTGAATTTGAGTTAAGCGTTCAGCAATCGCTTCATCGGCAGGCTGAATTTCAAGAAGGTCAGCAAGCTCTAGGCCTGACAGCAGCTCTTCAGTGATTTTATCACCGCGTTTAGTCGTGCCGCCGCCATTTGACTCTTGGCCTTTCAGCAAGCGGATAATACGTTCACGCGCCGCTTCTTCGAAGATTTTGTACTCTTCTTTTAAGTCTTTGCGGTATGAATCCAATTGCGCTTTTTCAATTGCTTGCGCGCGTTCGTCTTTTTCCAGACCGTCGCGTGTAAACACTTGAACATCAATAACTGTACCTTTCACGCCTGAAGACACGCGTAAAGAAGAGTCTTTCACATCCGCTGCTTTTTCACCGAAGATTGCGCGAAGCAATTTTTCTTCCGGTGTTAACTGCGTTTCACCTTTAGGCGTTACTTTACCTACAAGGATATCGCCGGCAGTCACTTCAGCACCGATATACACGATACCTGATTCATCCAGCTTAGACAGCGCAGCCTCACCGACGTTAGGAATATCGGCAGTAATTTCTTCTGCGCCCAACTTCGTATCACGCGCTACGCATGACAATTCCTGAATATGAATCGACGTTAAACGATCTTCCTGAAGAACGCGCTCTGATAACAAGATCGAGTCTTCATAGTTGTAGCCATTCCACGTCATGAACGCAACGCGCATGTTTTGACCAAGCGCCAGCTCACCGCCATCAGTTGATGGACCATCAGCCAATACGTCGCCGCGGCCAACTTTATCGCCCAGTTTCACCAGAACTTTCTGGTTAATACAGGTGTTTTGGTTCGAACGTGTATATTTAATCAGGTTGTAGATATCTACGCCTGCTTCACCGGCAACCATCTCATCTTCGTTGACGCGGATCACGACACGTGATGCATCAACAAATTCGATGCGGCCGCCACGGCCTGCAATCACACACACACCAGAGTCATGCGCTACGTTTGCTTCCATGCCTGTACCTACAAGCGGCTTATCAGCAATTAACGTTGGCACAGCCTGACGCTGCATGTTTGAACCCATTAATGCACGGTTGGCATCATCGTGTTCAAGGAACGGAATCAGCGACGCAGCAACAGAAACAACCTGCTGTGCCGATACGTCCATATGCGTTACTTTCTCAGGAGGCATGCGTACGAAGTCACCTTGGTGACGGACAGATACGAACTCTTCCAATAAGTTGCCGTCTTTATCGACGCTAGAATCGGCCTGTGCAATCACAGTGCCCACTTCTTCAATCGCAGATAAATATTCAACATCGTCAGTTACACGGCCATCAACAACTTTACGGTATGGAGTTTCCAAGAAACCGAAGTTGTTGCATTTCGCATAAACAGAAAGTGAGTTGATCAAACCAATGTTTGGACCTTCAGGAGTCTCAATCGGGCACACACGGCCATAGTGAGTTTGATGTACGTCACGTACTTCAAAGCCTGCGCGCTCACGCGTCAAGCCGCCGGGTCCAAGTGCTGAAACGCGGCGTTTATGCGTAATTTCAGACAATGGGTTGTTTTGGTCCATGAACTGTGACAATTGGCTTGAACCAAAGAATTCTTTGATTGCAGCAGCCACTGGCTTCGCATTGATTAAATCCTGCGGAGACAAGTTATCAGTTTCAGCTTGGCTTAAACGCTCTTTAACAGCACGCTCAACACGTACAAGACCCACACGGAATTGATTCTCTGTCATTTCACCGACAGAACGAACACGACGGTTACCCAAGTGATCGATATCGTCAACTTCGCCTTTACCGTTACGGATTTCGACAAGAGTCTTCAGAACGTCAGTGATGTCTTCGTTCGATAAAATGCCTTCAACTTCACGAGACTTCTGATCTGTACCGACTTCGTAAGGGCGGCCCAAACGGCGGTTGAACTTCATACGGCCGACCGGAGACAAGTCGTAACGCTCAGAAGAGAAGAATAAGTTGTTGAACAGGTTCTCTGCCGCTTCTTTTGTCGGCGGCTCGCCTGGGCGCATCACTTTGTAGATTTCTACCAGCGCCTGCTCACGGTTTTCAGTTGTGTCAGCACGTAAAGAATCTGCAATGAATGAACCGCGGTCAATATCGTTGGTGAACAGGATGTTGAATTGCTTCACACCACCTTCAGCCAATTTCACCATGATTTCATGGCTCAATACGGTATTGGCAGCAATCACATCGCCATCACGCAATGCAACATCTTCTGCAATAATCCGTTCGTACAGGTACTCATCCGGAACAGAAAGCTTCTCAAGCCCTGCTGCTTCCATTTGACGCACATGACGCGCGTTGATACGCTTGCCTTGCTCTACAATTGCTTTGCCGTCTTGATCAGCAATATCGAACTGAGCCATTTCACCGCGCAGGCGTTCAGGCACAAGGTCGATTTGGTAGCTGCCAGTATCCAGATATACAGGCACTTTTTCGTAGAACAAATCAAGGATTTGAGAATTGCCGTAACCTAATGCGCGCAGCACCACTGTTGCAAGCAATTTGCGGCGGCGGTCGATACGCACGAACACAAGATCTTTCGCATCAAACTCAAAGTCCAGCCATGAACCGCGGTAAGGAATAATACGCGCAGAATACAGCACTTTGCCGCTTGAATGTGTTTTACCCTTATCGTGGTCAAAGAACACACCCGGTGAACGGTGCAATTGAGAGACAATTACACGTTCAGTACCGTTAATAACGAAAGTACCGTTATCTGTCATGAGCGGCATTTCGCCCATGTAGACTTCTTGCTCACGAACGTCTTTGATAGATTTTGTTTCGCGATCTTTTAAGATCAGGCGAATTTTTACACGCATTGGCGCCGCATAAGTTGAGCCGCGAAGAATACACTCACGAACATCAAACTCAGGTTTACCAAGACTATACTCAACAAATTCTAAAGCAGCATTGCCAGAATAACTTTCTATAGGAAAAACTGAACGAAATGCGGCTTGGAGACCGATATCTTCGCGGTTTTTTGGAGTTTTGCCATCTTGCAAGAAAGTTCTGTACGAGTCGACTTGAATCGCGAGCAAGTACGGAACATCCATTACCTTGGGCAATTTACCAAAATTCTTACGGATCCGTTTCTTTTCGGTATATGAGTATGCCATCTGGAGTCCTCGGAAAGTAAACTAAATCCGCCTGCAGAACGGATTTAGAAGGAATTACGCAGGCCGATATGGCCACCACTTTGACAAATGCTGCAATTTATAGTGGTATTAAAACGCTTAACAATATTTTTTAAACGGAAAAATATTGGTAAGCATTTGATATTTTTCTTTATTTTCAATTTGTATGATTTTTATGTCATTCAAACAAAAATCGAGCCGATTATTGTAACGCAAAAAGGCTGATGACCCAAGAGCCATCAGCCAATTTTTGGGGTCAAATTAATATTTGCCCCCTGGCAAAATTACTTAACAGTAATAGTAGCACCAGTTTCTTCAAGTTTTTTCTTAAGTTCTTCAGCTTCTTCTTTAGAAACAGCTTCTTTAAGAACTGAAGGAGCGCCTTCAACTAGATCTTTAGCTTCTTTCAAGCCAAGGCCAGTAACTTCACGAACTGCTTTAATCACAGCTACTTTGTTCGCGCCGAAAGAAGTCAATTCAACATTGAATTCCGATTGTTCTTCAGCAGCAGCAGCAGCAGGACCTGCAGCTACAGCTACAGCAGCAGCAGATACGTTGAATTTTTCTTCGAAAGCAGAAATAAGTTCAACAAGTTCAAGAACAGTTTTTTCAGCAACTGCGTTTAAGATTTCTTCGTTTGTTAAAGCCATGAGAGTAACTCCAAATGGGTATTGAATGGTGTGTGAATAGATTTAAGCTTATGCAGCTTCTGACTCGTTTTTCTCTTGAAGCGCTGTAAGCAAGCGGCCCAATTTCGAAATAGGAGCTTGAAGTACGCTTGCAAGAAGAGTAAGCGCTTTCTCTTGGTTTGGAAGGTTCGCGATAACGCTAACTTCAGCACCTTGATAAACTTTACCGTCAAATGCAGCAGCTTTAAGTTCAAATGCTTTATTAGTTTTAGCAAATTCTTCGAACAAACGAGCAGCAGCGCCCATGTCGTCTTCAGAAGTTGAGAAAGCTAAGATTGTTGGGCCAACAAGGTTGTCGTTCAAGATATTGAATTGAGTATCTTGAAGAGCGCGTTTAGCCAAAGTATTACGTACAACGCGTGTAGCAACACCTAGTTTACGAGCTTCAACACGTAGAGCAGTTAATTGCTCAACTGTTAAACCTTGATAGTCAGCAACAACAGCAGCAAATGCAGTAGAAGCAACTTCAGTCACTTCAGCTACGATCTGTTTTTTGCCTTCGATAAGAAGAGCCATTGTAAAACCTCCTAACGGTGATTTATGCGCCTCAAAAGGCGCACTCCCAATTCGTAAATTCATCGCTGAATTTACACGCGGAGGATGAACAAATCACACCACCGCGTCTACTCGGGCTGGACGATTAAGAAGAGAGCATAAAACTCCCCTCGCCCGAGGTCTTTGACGCTGACAAATTTACATTTATCAATTCAAAGTTTGCCTAAGCTTGCAAGAAAGCCGGAACCGGTTTTCTTGCTCAATATTTGAAGCAGCGCTTCAAATACCACTCAGGGCTTTAAAATTCTGTAATAAGCCGGAACTTATTTAGAAACGTTAGCCACATCAACAACAAGACCAGGACCCATAGTTGAGCTCAAAGTGATCTTTTGGATGTAGATACCTTTAGAAGTAGCAGGTTTTGCTTTCTTAAGGTCAGCAACAAGTGCTTCAACGTTTTGACGAACAGCTTCAGCAGTGAAACCTACTTGACCGATCGCAGCGTGGATGATACCCGCTTTGTCTACACGGTAACGCGCTTGACCAGCTTTAGCGTTTTTAACAGCGCCAGCTACGTCAGGAGTTACAGTACCCACTTTAGGGTTCGGCATTAAGCCGCGTGGACCAAGGATCGTACCTAATTTACCCACAACACGCATTGCATCAGGAGCAGCAATCACTACGTCAAAGTCAAGGTTACCCGCTTGGATGCTTTCTGCAAGGTCATCAAAACCAACGATGTCTGCGCCTTCAGCTTTAGCAGCTTCAGCCGCCGCACCTTGAGCAAACACAGCAACACGTACAGTTTTACCAGTACCTGCAGGAAGTGTAGTCGCGCCACGAACAACTTGGTCAGATTTACGAGGGTCAACACCAAGGTTTACTGATACATCCAAAGATTCTTTGAATTTAACAGCAGGGATAGTGTTAAGAACTTGCACCGCTTCTTCCAAAGTGTAAACTTTGTTCGCTTCAACAGCAGCAGCAATGGCTTTTTGACGTTTAGTTAATTTAGCCATGTCTTATAGCTCCACTTCCAAGCCCATAGAACGCGCAGAACCAGCAATGGTACGTACACGTGCGTCTAAATCAGCACCAGTTAAATCCGGTTCTTTAGTAGTCGCAATTTCTTCTAATTGAGCGCGAGTCAACTTACCAACTTTAGTTTTGTTAGGTACAGCTGAACCCTTTTGGATACCGGCAGCTTTCTTAAGAAGAATCGCAGCAGGCGGAGTTTTCATGATGAATGTGAACGACTTGTCGTTGTACACAGTGATCACTACAGGAATTGGAAGACCAGCTTCAACTTTTTGTGTAGCAGCATTGAATTCTTTACAGAATGCCATGATGTTTACACCGCGTTGACCTAGTGCAGGACCAATCGGTGGAGATGGATTTGCTTTACCAGCTGGAACTTGCAGCTTGATATAGCCGTCAATCTTCTTAGCCATTTTCAATTACCTCTGGGTACAAACGCCGGTGAAGGCTCCCCAATGATTTCAAGTAACGATACCGTTACAACAACAATGCCCGACTCATAACAAATCGGGCGTTTGCCAGCCAGCGCAAATTAAACTGATTTTTCGACTTGGCGAAATTCCAATTCAACTTGCGTTGGGCGGTTAAATACGTTAATCGTCAGCGTTAAGCGCGATTTTTCGTAAAGGACTTCTTCCACCACACCTTTAAAGTCTGTGAATGGACCGTCAACCACGAGTAATTCTTCGCCTGGCTCAAACATCGTCTTAGGACGAGGCGCTTCACCAGTATTGCGTACACGAGCAAGAATCGCATCAGCTTCTTTTTGCGTAATCGGCGCAGGCTTTTCTGCCGTACCGCCAATAAAGCCTAATACTTTCGGACATTCTTTAACGATATGCCAAGTATCATCATTCATTTCCATTTCGACTAACACATAGCCAGGAAAGAATTTACGCTCTGATTTACGTTTCTTGCCATCCTTCATTTCCACGACTTCTTCAGTCGGAACAAGGACTTCACCAAAGCTATCGGCTACAGCGCTACGCTGGATTCGATCATTAAGTGAGCGTAACACCTGTTTTTCATAGCCTGAATAGGCATGAATAATGTACCAACGTTTCATAGCTCTCTTACCCGATAATAAACTTCATTAACCAGCCTAAAATGTAGTCAAAACACCACAATACAATGGATGCCACTAAAACTACCGCAAGAACTTGCCAAGATGTGGTCACAGTCTCTTGCTTTGTAGGCCAAGTCACACGACGCAGCTCAATCCGGGCGTCTTTCAACAAACGGATAAAGCCTTTGCCCTGATGGGTGGCGTATAATAAACCTAAAGCCACGATGATACAAGCCAAAATTACCCCAACGCGCACCCAAACATCGTTTGCAGGTGCCCAATACGCTGGAAGATGCTGATTCGCCAGCATTGCTCCGACCAATAGAATCAGAGCAACTACCCATAGAACTATATCTAGAGGAGAACCAGAATTTACCACTTCAGCTGAATTATTTCTTTGAGGAATTGGCGCGTCGCTTAATGCGTCACGCGATTTATCATTCGACATTTTTGTACTCGTCGTAGGATTCGCGACTTATTATATGACCAGTTTAGCCAGCATCAAGCTTCTTTTTAAAAAAATTGGCAGGCCAGGAGGGACTCGAACCCCCAACATTCGGTTTTGGAGACCGACGCTCTACCAATTGAACTACTGACCTGCAGAGCAAATCGAGAGCCTAAGCCCCCGATTTGTTTTTACAATTTGTATTATGCAGTAACTTTAGCAACTACACCAGCACCAACTGTACGGCCGCCTTCACGGATCGCAAAGCGTAAGCCAGCGTCCATAGCGATCGGGTGGATAAGCTCTACTGACATTTCTACGTTGTCACCAGGCATAACCATTTCAACGCCTTCTTTCAATTGAATAGCGCCAGTTACGTCAGTTGTACGGAAGTAGAACTGTGGACGGTAACCATTAAGGAATGGAGTATGACGGCCGCCTTCTTCTTTAGAAAGCACGTATACTTCTGCGTCAAATTTAGTATGCGGCTTGATCGCGCCTGGCTTAGCCAATACTTGACCACGCTGAACGTCTTCACGCTTAGTACCACGCAAAAGAACACCACAGTTCTCGCCCGCACGGCCTTCGTCAAGAAGTTTACGGAACATTTCTACGCCAGTTACAGTTGTTTTAACTGTATCTTTGATACCAACGATTTCAACTTCTTCGCCTACTTTCACGATACCAGCTTCAACACGGCCAGTTACTACTGTACCGCGGCCAGAAATTGAGAATACATCTTCAATCGGCATCAAGAATGGCTTGTCGATAGCACGTTCTGGTTCTGGGATGTAAGTATCAAGCGCTTCTACAAGAGCAACTACAGCTTCTTCGCCGTATTGACCAGCATCACCGTTCAACGCAAGAAGAGCTGAACCGCGGATTACTGGAGTGTCGTCGCCTGGGAAGTCATAAGTAGAAAGAAGTTCACGAACTTCCATTTCTACCAATTCAAGCAATTCTTCGTCATCTACAAGGTCGCATTTGTTYAAGAATACAACGATGTATGGAACGCCAACCTGACGAGAAAGCAGGATGTGTTCACGAGTTTGCGGCATAGGGCCGTCAGTCGCAGCACATACAAGGATCGCGCCGTCCATTTGAGCAGCACCAGTAATCATGTTTTTAACATAATCGGCGTGGCCCGGGCAGTCTACGTGAGCGTAGTGACGGATTGGAGAATCGTATTCTACGTGAGAAGTATTAATTGTAATACCGCGCGCTTTTTCTTCTGGTGCAGAGTCGATTGCAGCGTAATCTTTCGCTTCACCGCCGAATTTCTTCGCGCATACAGTTGCAATTGCAGCTGTTAAAGTTGTTTTACCATGGTCGACGTGACCAATTGTGCCCACGTTAACGTGTGGCTTATTACGTTCGAACTTAGCCTTAGCCATGAGATCTTCCTTTTTAAACTGCTTATGGAGGGAAAACTCCATAAGCGATTTGGTTTTTAACTATGAATTAGTTTGGCGCTTATAGTAATCGAAAGATTACTCGTCGTCACCTTTTTTACCGCCAGACTGGAACTTAGAAATGATGCCTTCAGCCACGTTACGTGGTGTTTCAGCATATTTAGCAAATTCCATAGAATAAGTCGCACGACCTTGAGACATAGAACGCATAGAAGTTGCGTAACCGAACATCTCTGCTAGTGGAACTTCAGCTTTAATAGCTTTAGTACCGCCAGGTAAATCGTCCATACCTTGAACCATACCGCGGCGACGGTTTAAGTCACCCATGATATCGCCCATGTAGTCTTCTGGAGTTTCTACTTCAACTTTCATGATTGGTTCAAGAAGGATAGGATCCGCTTTCATGAAACCATCACGGAAGGCATAAGAACCCGCCATTTTGAACGATAATTCGTCAGAATCGACATCATGGTAAGAACCGTCAAATAGTGTCGCTTTAATACCCACAACAGGGTAACCAGCCAATACACCATTCTTCATACGTTCTTGAATACCTTTGTCAACAGCACCAAAGAATTCTTTAGGTACAGTACCGCCAACAACTTCTTCAGCGAATAGGTATTCTTTACCAGCTTCTTCAACATCCATAGGTTCTAAACGAACGTATACATGACCGAATTTACCTTTACCACCAGTTTGACGTACGAATTTACCTTCTTGCTCAACAGTCTTTTTGATTGTTTCGCGGTAAGCAACCATTGGTTTACCAATGTTCGCTTCAACGTTAAATTCACGTTTCATACGGTCAACAAGGATGTCAAGGTGAAGCTCACCCATACCAGCGATGATTGTTTGACCAGATTCTTCGTCAGTGCGAACACGGAACGATGGATCTTCTTTAGCCAAACGGCCAAGCGCGATAGACATTTTTTCTTGGTCAGCTTTTGTCTTAGGCTCTACAGCTAAAGAAATTACTGGCTCAGGGAATTCCATACGCTCTAGAGTAATGATGTTTTTCTCATCACAAAGTGTATCACCAGTGGTTACGTCTTTAAGACCTACACATGCAGCGATATCACCAGCTCGGATTTCTTCAACGTCTTGACGTTCGTTCGCATGCATTTGCACGATACGGCCGATACGCTCACGTTTAGATTTCACTGGGTTATAAACTGGGTCACCTTGTTTAAGCACACCAGAGTAAACACGAACGAAAGTTAAGTTACCTACGAACTTATCGTTCATAATTTTGAACGCTAAAGCAGAGAATGGAGCTTCGTCAGATGCTTCACGAATAGCACGAGTCTCTTCTTTATCGTCAAGAATACCTTCGATTGCTTTAACTTCAGTCGGCGATGGTAAGAAATCAATCACAGCATCCAACATACGTTGAACACCTTTGTTTTTGAACGCTGTACCACAAAGCATTGGCTGGATTTCACAAGCCAAAGTTTGAGCACGGATACCTGCAATGATTTGTTCTTTCGTCAAATCACCATTGTTCAGGTATTCATCCATCAATTCTTCAGATGCTTCAGCCGCAGCTTCAACCATGTTGGTACGCCATTCGTCAGCACTTGCTTGAAGATCAGCTGGAATGTCGCCGTATTCAAACTTCATACCTTGAGACGCTTCATCCCAAATGATCTGTTTCATTTCGATCAAATCGATAACGCCTTGGAAATTATCTTCAGCGCCAACAGGGATTACAACAGGTACTGGGTGAGCACCAAGACGTGTCTTCATTTGTTCAACAACACGGAAGAAGTTTGCACCTGTACGGTCCATCTTGTTCACGAATGCTAAACGAGGCACTTGGTACTTGTTCGCTTGACGCCATACAGTTTCAGACTGAGGCTGAACACCGCCTACTGCACAGTAAACCATGCAAGCGCCGTCAAGAACACGCATAGAACGCTCAACTTCAATTGTGAAGTCAACGTGTCCCGGTGTATCAATTACGTTGATACGGTGTTCTGGGAATTGCTTAGACATACCTGACCAGAATGTAGTCGTCGCAGCTGAAGTGATTGTAATACCACGTTCCTGCTCTTGCTCCATCCAGTCCATTGTTGCTGCACCATCATGTACTTCACCAATTTTGTGAGATACACCTGTGTAGAACAAAATACGTTCTGTAGTTGTGGTTTTACCAGCATCAATGTGCGCAGAAATACCAATGTTACGATAACGAGAAATTGGGGTTTGACGAGCCATGATTTCTTGCATTCCTAAATTTTGTTATTAAAACAGGACGCTTTAAGCTGCTAGCAGCTTAAAGCGTTTTGATGACAATTCAGTGATAACAGAATCACCACCCTCCTGATTAGGGCCTGTTTTATCCGCTTAGAAACGGTAGTGAGAGAAGGCTTTGTTGGCTTCAGCCATACGGTGCACATCTTCACGTTTTTTGATCGCTGCGCCTTTACCTTCAGATGCATCAAGCAACTCGCCAGCAAGACGTAAAGCCATAGTTTTTTCAGAACGCTTAGCAGCAGCATCTACTAACCAACGCATAGCTAAGGCAGTACGACGGGATGGGCGTACTTCCATAGGTACCTGGTATGTAGCACCGCCGACACGGCGTGCTTTTACTTCGACCATAGGACGAACTTTTTCAAGAGTAGTCTCGAAAAATTCAACTGGATCTACTTTTGATTTTTCTTGAACGCGGTCTAAAGCACCGTAAACGATACTTTCAGCAATAGATTTTTTACCATCTTGCATTACGTGGTTCATGAATTTAGCGATTGTTTGGCTACTGAACTTCGGATCCGGAAGGATTTCACGAGCAGCAACTACGCGACGTCTTGGCATTTTAAACTACCTAATAAATATGACACTTCAGGTTTATCCAGCATCAGTGCAAAGTGTCATGCACCATTCGCTGGCCTTACTACACGTCGCTTGAATTTCACAAAATTAATGCAGAAATCAGACAAGCGAGACGATAAAGGATTGCGGTTCTACGGTCTCAAGAAGCTAATCTTAAAAGATTATTTCTTAGGACGTTTAGTACCGTATTTAGAACGAGACTGGTTACGATCTTTAACACCAGCGCAGTCTAAAGAACCACGAACGGTATGGTAACGTACACCCGGTAAATCTTTTACACGGCCGCCGCGGATAAGAACAACACTGTGCTCTTGCAGGTTATGGCCTTCACCGCCGATGTAGCTAGAAACTTCAAAGCCTGAAGTTAAGCGAACACGGCAAACTTTACGCATTGCTGAGTTAGGTTTTTTAGGTGTAGTTGTGTAAACACGTGTACAAACACCACGACGTTGCGGACAAGCCTTCAACGCAGGAACTTTTGATTTTTCAATCAAAGTAGTACGACCCTTACGGATCAACTGATTTGTTGTTGCCATTTGGCAATTCTCCCGTTAATAAAAAGCCCCAAAAACATACTGCTTTTTGAGGGCATGCAATTGTAATTCAGGAAGCATAAATGGTCAAGATTCAGCACACAGCAAATCTTGACCAGATCGAGTTTTAAACCATTATTCGGCTGTGAATAAGCAATTTATTTTGGCGGATTGCCTGCGGTTTTTTTTGTAACTCTTTTCTTTACTGCTTTTTTCACCGGTTCCTCTGTATTTTCAGCCTCAGGCTGCGCTGCTGTTTCTGCATCCTGTACAGCCTGTTTGTCTGTAAATTCATCAGCAAGACCGTCACTGTCAATTTCATCAGCATCGAACGTTTCTGACAACGCCGGCTTTTGCGGCGGTACAGCCTCACTTGGCGCAACTTCTTTTTTGGCTAAGGCATCCAGCCGGTCTGAAACTTGAGCGGCTTTTTCTTCAGGTTCCGCTTTTTTTGCCTGCCCCTTTTTCAACACCTTGACTTGACTGATATTTTTATTGCCTGCGAGCGCTATCTCTTGATCCAGTACCGGCTCTGCCAAATTATGTTCAGCCGATTTAAAGGATTCCAGCAGTTTTGGCGCGGCCTGCGCCAGTAAATCCAATGATTTTTCATAAGCGGCCAAAGGTGACAGCTGATGGTCTGCGTGCTGAATTAGATATTCTCGCGCATTAAAAAACACCACTTGCGCTTTTTGATTCACTTCATCAACCAAACGGCGGCTGTATATAGCGCTGACGCCTGCACTGGCCAATGGCGTTAATTTTGACAGCCGGTCCAATACTGAAATTTTCGGCATTTGATTCAGCCAAGCCCACTTATATTCGCCATTTTCATCAAACAAATATTTTTTAAGCGCATCAATATCATTGCCTGAGCCGAGCATTTGCTGCAGCTGACTGATATCACTATTTTGAATGGTGCTGGAAAGCGCCTTCAATGCCATCAGCAAAGCCTGTTTTTCAGCAATAATGCCTAAATCGATTTGCTTGAAGATGTGCTGCACAATGTCCTGATCGCTTTCTTTGCTTAAATCGAATCCGTATGAGCGTCCGACTTGGTAAATCACCCTTAGAGACATAATTAAAGACGCAGGGATATCAATTGTTGCGCCAATACCGCCCGCAGCGCCTGTTAGCGCTCCCTGCAATGAGGCGATCCACTTATTTTGCTCCGCCAAAGCCTGACTAATGCGTTTAGAACGGTCGACATCTTGCGTCAATTCTTCTAAATCACGAACTCCGGCCTGATCCAGCACATCATCAATTGAACTCAAGCTGTTGCTGAACTGATTCAGCTGATCGAATAAATAGTCTGAAATTTTGTCCGAGAATTGCGGAGAGACAAAGTTCGCCACATTATTTACTTTGCTGTAATGCCGCCCCAGCAGCTGCCGCGATACATTCGGCACATGCTCACGCAGCACCTGCTGCGGATTTTCGTAGCTTTTAACCTTAAATAAGCCTTGATTCTGTGCTGTTCCTTCCAGCACTTGCGTGCGGTTTTCCGAAGCCGAAAACTTTGAAACAGAGTCTGGCGCCACATGATTCAGCAGCGATGCGCCCGTCGCACTGAGCTTTTTAGCCACTCCAAAGGCATTTGATAAGAAACCAGCTGTCTGTTTATTATTAGAATCTGCCATTCTTTCCCCCTCGTCTTCAATTCTTTAAATTATCGATAAATACTAGGTGCTGTCTCAGTTTATCTCAATATCATTGTGTATCTTTTAGTTAATTTGTGCACAGGCAGCACGCAAAATCAAACCCCTTAAAATAGGCATAGGATTTGCCATAAGAATTCAAAAATCTTTCTGCTATCATAATTGCAATTGTAAACATGAAATGCAGCGGCAAGCGACTGACTTCAGCGCTCGCGCCAGGCATCTCTGCCTCAACATATAAGGGATCTGTAAATGAAACGTGTTGTAATCACTGGTATGGGCATCAACTCATGCATTGGTAATACATTGGAAGATGTTACTCACTCTTTGCAAAACGGGATTTCTGGAACACGTTTTAACCCCACTTATGCGGAAATGAATTTTAAGAGTCATGTCAGCGCGGCCGCTGAACAAGACTTTGACGGCATTGACCGCCGTTTAAAACGCTTCATGGGCGTATGCGCAATGTATGCTTACAACTCAGCTTTAGCAGCTGTAGAGCATGCAGGCTTAACAGCAGAACAAATGGGCGGCAATCCGCGTTACGGCATTGCTGGCGGTTCAGGCGGCGGTTCAACAGCATCCGTCATTGAAATGAAAGAATTGCTGGATACCAAAGGCGCACGTAAAGTTGGCCCATTCTTTGTACCGCGCAACATGACCAACACTATTACAGCCAACGTTGGCGTTGCATTCAAAATGCAAGGTGTCGCTCACACCATTACCAGCGCTTGCGCAACATCTGCCGATGCGATTGGCTATGCCTACAACCTTATTCAATTGGGCAAACAGGATCTTATGCTGGCGGGCGGCGGTGAAGAAGATCACTGGTCTCAAAGCTTGCTGTTTGATGCAATGGGCGCACTGTGCTCTAAATACAATGATACACCTGAAACAGCTTCACGCCCTTATTCTGCTGACCGTGACGGTTTTGTCATTGCAGGCGGCGGCGGTTTTGTGGTGCTTGAGTCTTTAGAACATGCACAAGCGCGTGGCGCAAAAATTTTGGCTGAAGTGGTTGGCTATGCAGCTAACTCTGATGGCGCAGACATGGTTGCCCCATCTGGCGAAGGAGCAACACGCTGTATCTTAATGGCTTTAGAAGAAGCCAAACAGCACGGCGTAGACAGCATTGACTATGTGAATACACACGGCACATCTACTCCTGCTGGCGATGTCACAGAATTAAAAGCAATGGAGCGCGCATTCGGCGAAGGTCAAGTTCCGCCAATCAGCTCGACTAAATCCATGACTGGCCATAGCTTAGGCGCAGCCGGCGTGCACGAAGCGATTTATTCAGTATTGATGATGCAAAATGACTTCATTGCGCCAAACATCAATGTGACTGAGCTGGACGAAGGTGCAAAACCATTTGATATCGTACTTGAAAAACGCGACGCAAAATTGAATACTGTGATGAGTAACAGTTTTGGTTTTGGCGGTGTAAACGCCTGTCTCGTTTTCAAAAAATGGGAAGGCTGATTTAAAGTCTGCTGATTTGGCGCTTCGGCGCCAAATGGCACACCCACCGCCCTTTTAAGGGTAAATTATGGATGCTCCTTCAGATGCTTTCCTCTGGGTTAAAGCATTACATATCATCGCCGTTGTATGCTGGTTTGCAGCGCTTTTCTATCTTCCTCGCCTTTATGTTTATCATGCCATGAGTGATGATGCTGTCAGCCATCAGCGCTTTGAAGTCATGGAGCGCAAGCTGTACCGCGGCATTATGTGGCCAGCTATGATCGGCACACTGATCACGGCGCACTTTTTAGTAGATTGGGGCGATGCAACGCGCCACTACCATGAAGCTTTATGGTTTTATCTTAAAGTCGGCTTGGTTAGCTTGCTGGTCATTTACCATTTCGTTTGCGGCCACTACCGAAAAAAACTGATTGGCAATGCACACTACAAATCACATAAATTCTGGCGTTACTTTAATGAAATGCCGACATTGATTTTATTTGCTGTGGTGATTTTGGTGGTGGTGAAACCTACTTTTTAAAACGATTGAATATGAAAAAGCCCCGATTGATTCGGGGCTTTTTCATATCTCATCGCCAATCCGCATTAAGACTTAATCCAGCTCTTGCGGATTTTCAAATTCAGCGGTGTGGAATAATATTTCTCAATTGCCCAGCTTAAAATAAATACCGCAATAAAATAAATTGGCAGCAGCATCAATTTTTCAATCGGCAAAGTTTCTTTGGGAAAATACACCGCTTTCATCAAACCCAAAATAATGAGATGAAAAAGATACATTTCATAGCTGTGCTGACCAATCCAGACCAAAGCTCGAGTACCGCAGGAATGCGCCTCAGTTTGCGGATTTTGCGCAAAGCAAAAAATCAGCACCGCTGTCAGCAGCGCAAATACGCTGATTCCCCACGTACTCACCTCTTTAATCGGCGCATAAAAATACAGCGTGCCCATCAGCAGCGCCGTTACAGCAATCGCAAGATTTTGATTTTTTATGGCACCTTTAAAGTTCTGTGAATACAATGCAGTTAAGCAGCCAATGGCAATGCCGTCAAAACTGGAAAAATAATGATAAAGGTAAGCGCCGCTTTCTTCACCAAAATGCGTCCAGCGGAAATAAGGCGCATAGGCAATAACGGCCAGCAGAAAGAATATAAAGCCTTTGCCCCGCGCTAAGCCATAACACAGCAGCGGAAAGGCCAGATAGAAAACTTCTTCGACCGACAGCGACCACAGCACGCCCAATGCATAATTGACCCAGCCATATTCAATAATCAGCAGATTCATCCAAAAGCTGAACGCCGATAGCACCGTCAGGCCATAAGATACCTCAACGCCATTCGGCGCCTGATTGATAAAAGGCTTTAAGCCCAAACAGCCTAAAACAGTGACCATTGCCACAAGCAGCACCAAACACGGCATAATCCGTGCAATACGGCGCACATAAAAATCTTTCAGCCTGATTTTTGCGAGTGCACCGCTGCGCTGCAAAGTATGCTGGGTAATTAAAAATCCGGAAATAACAAAGAACATGGTCACGCCATAATTGCCGTTACGGGCAACCAAAGTGCTTAGGCTTTCTCCAAAAACCTGAACGCCTAAAAATGTATCATGCAGCTTATAAGGAATATTAAAATGGTGAATCAGCACCAAAAGAATGGAGATACCGCGCAGGACATCTATTTTATAGTTACGCATAACATGCTGAATCATTGATCAATTTTTTAACTACCTATTAAATATGAAATTTTTAGCGATTTCAGATTTTTATTATTACAATTTATGTGCTCAGCGCAATTTCCCTGCTTTGGCTGCTGCTTCCGGCTGATTGCTTCATAAATAAAAAGCCCGCATGGCGCGGACTTTAAAGGACATCATTGAATAATAAATTCATTCACCAATATGCATTAAAGCTGTTTCAGCAGCTGCCGTTTTATACGCGGCAAATACAGCACACGGTAAGTCACAGCAAGAATAACCAGCCACAGCGGACTGATCATCAGCGCTTTCAAGGTATCCGGTTCCAAACTCAAAATCACTAACGTAAAAAACAGGAATGCCAGCACCACATAGCTCATCCAAATACCGCCCGGCATTTTGAAGCTGGATTTTGCATGATTTTCCGGCTGCTGCTTACGGTAGCGCAAATAGCACACCATAATCAGCCCCCAAATACTGATAAACAAAATCACGCAAAGGGAGCTGGCTAAGGTAAAGGCCTCAACCGTATTTGGCACAAAATACTGCAAACCGGCGCCTGCCATAATAAACATGCAGGAGAAAATCAGCCCCTGTGCAGGAACAGCCCGCTTAGACAGCCGCGCCAGCGCTTGAGGCGCCTGACCGCCGCGCGCAAGGCCAAACAGCATGCGGCTGGTTGAAAACACCCCGCTGTTCATTGATGACATGACTGACGACAGCACCACCAAATTCATAATAATGGCTGAAGTTGGAATGCCTGCATGCAGAAATAAGGATACGAATGGACTTTGATCCGCAGGAATTTTATCCCACGGTGAAACGGACATGACCACAAATAAAGACAGCACATAGAACAAAATAATTCGGGTTGGAATCGCATTGACAGCTTTCGGCAGATTTTTTTCTGGGTCTTTGGTTTCCGCCGCCATGGTCCCCAGCAGCTCCACCCCGACAAAAGCAAACAGTGCAATCTGAAAACCGGCCAAGAAGCCGTCGGCGCCTTTCGGAAACATGCCGCCATGCGACCAGACATTGGTAAAGCTGGAAGCTGTGCCGTCCGGTGAATGAAAATGACTCAGCACCATAAATCCGCCAATAAAAATCAGCCCTAAAATAGCCAGGATCTTGATCAGCGCGAACCAAAATTCAACTTCGCCAAAAAGCTTCACCGTCAGCAAATTCAAACCTAAAACCAACAGCACACAGCCGACACTGATGAGCGCTTGCCCCATAGGCGTAAAGCCAACATCGGGCGGCAGCCAAAACCCTAAATAGTTGATAATGGCTGCTAGGTCGGCAATACCGACCAAAATCCAGCCCAGCCAATACGACCAGCCAATATAGTAACCGGCACCTGGCCCAATCAAGTCATGCGCCATATCGATAAAGGATTTGTAATGCAAATTGGACAGCAGAATTTCACCCAATGCACGCATCAGAAAAAAAAACATCAGGCCAATAATCATGTAAATAAACAGAATAGAAGGCCCAGCCAATGAAATGGTTTTACCCGATCCCATAAACAGGCCTGTGCCGATGGCGCCGCCAATCGCAATCAACTGTAAATGACGGTTGGACAGCTTGCGCTGCAGTTCATGAGGCGACGATTGCACGTCATCTTGATGCGTAGTCATAACGTATGTCCTTATTAATGCTTACAGCGGCGCAGTCAATGCTTTACTGCCGGTTGGCTGCCCTGCTCAATGTCCTATTGAGCCAAAACTGCCGCTAAAAACATGGAAGATTCAATAATAAAATGGCCCAGCTTAAAGCTGAGCAGCAGTTACTGCAATTTCAATCAGCCAGTCTGGATTGACCAGTTCCGCCTGTATGGTTGCGCGTGCGGGCTTTGGGCTGTCCTTCAGCCAGTCGGCCCAGAGCGCATTCACGGTTTTAAAATCTGATAAGTTTTTCAAAAACAGCTGCGCCGACAGCATTTTTGATTTGTCACTGCCCGCTTGCGCCAGCAGCTGATCAATGGTCTGCAGTACATCCTGAGTCTGCGCTTCAATATCCGCTTCAGGGTTTTTCGGCACCTGACCAGAAAGATAAATGACTTGATTAAACACGGTGACCGCGCTCATAAAATCGTTGCTGCCAATACGCTGAATTGGGTCGGACATGGTGCTGTTTCCTTCTGTATCTGTTAATCAATTGAATACATGAATTTCTAATAGGCTGAATGGTTACGCGGACTGCTCCATCGGCCCCTCAGCTGCAGTATTTTTCATATGCGCGGAAGCGGGCTGAACCGCAAAAGGCACCCGCTGCGTGACTGCGCACATCAGCTCATAGCCGACTGTGCCTGAAGCCTGAGCCACCTCATCAATCGGCAGCACCGCACCGCAGGATGAATTGCCCCACAGCACAACTTCCGAACCAATATCCGCATGCGCAATCTCGGTTACATCGACAGCCAGCATATCCATGCTCACTCGGCCAATCAGGCGGGTTCGCACACCATTCACCAGAACAGGCGTTCCAGTTGGAGAAATGCGCTGATAGCCATCGGCATATCCGCAAGCGACAATGCCAATGCGCATGCGCCGATCTGCAATAAAGCGGGAGCCATATCCGACGCTTTGGCCTTGCACCAGCGACTGAATGCCAATAATTTCACTGCGCAGACTCATGGCAGGCAAAAGCTTCCAATCCTGAATAGTGTGAAGCGGGTAATCTGGGGAACTGCCGTAGAGCATAATGCCGCTTCGGACAATATCCGAACGCAATGCCTCTGAATGCCGTAAAATGGCAGCGCTGTTGCTGACAGTGAGCGGTGCGGGGAAATCCTGAATCACCTGCTGAAATAATTCATATTGATACTGAATGCCGGACGCATCGAAACGCTCACCATCTGCATCCGAAAAATGCATCATATGGGTTAGCTGCTGCACAATGTCGAGCTGTTCAAGCTCAAGCCACGCACGGCGGTAGGCTTCAGGCATGAAGCCTAATCGGTTCATGCCTGAATTCATTTTGACAAAGACATTCAATTTTGCCTGCGGATAGCTGTATTGAAACTGCCGCAGCCATTCAATTTGATGAATGCTGTGCACAGTAAAACTCAGCTTAAACTGATGACAGTCCAATAAGTCCTGCACGGAAAATAAGCCTTCCAGCAACAAAATATCCCCTTGCCAACCTAAAGCTCTTAATTGCTTAGCTTCTGCTATATCCAGCAATGCAAAACCGTCTGCGTGTTTAAATGCCTCATAAACACGCGCTATGCCATGACCATACGCATTGGCTTTGACCACCGCATACACTTGCGCATCAGGCGCACTGTCTTGTGCAATTCTTAAGTTGTGCGCCAAGGCATCGAGATGAATCAGCGCTTGAATAGGGCGTGACATAATGTTCTTCCTTGAACGGATTGCTTCATATTTTGAATTTATTAAATCACCGGAGCGTGCTGAACTCAGGCAGCATGAGCATGCGTATAACGCTGCAATGACAAGCCTTCGGTACTGATCTCAGCAGTTTTACCCAGCACCAAGTCGCTGATTAATTTCCCTGAACCGCATGCCATGGTCCACCCCAGCGTTCCATGCCCTGTATTCAAGAACAGGTTTTTATATTGCGTCGGGCCAATAATTGGTGTGCTGTCCGGCGTCATTGGCCGTAAACCTGTCCAAAACGATGCCTGTGCAAGATCACCACCGGGAAATAAATCACGGGTTACCATTTCCAGCGTGCCGCGGCGGTCTTGGTTCAGGCCTAAATTAAAGCCGCTCAGCTCCGCCATGCCGCCAACGCGGATACGGTTGTCAAAACGGGTAATCGCAATTTTATAGGTCTCATCCAGCACGGTAGATTGCGGCGCATGGCTTGGATCTACAATCGGCACAGTTAATGAATAGCCTTTAACCGGATAAACTGGCAGGTCTAAATGCAGTGGCTTTAAGAAATCACGTGAGTAGCTACCGAATGCCAAAACATAGCGGTCGGCGGTTAAAACCTTGCCATTGACCAGCACACCCTTAATTTCCCCGCCCTCAACAATCAGCTTTTCAACATTTTGGTTAAACTGAAAATCAACGCCCATTAATTTGGCATGCGCTGCCAACGCGTTGGTAAACAGGTAACAGTCCCCAGTTTCATCATTCGGCAAATGCAGGCCGCCAACCAGCTTATCTTTAACTTCAGCCAGCGCAGGTTCTACCTTAGCCAGACCATCACGGTCCAGCAGCTCAAACTCCACACCGGTTTCTTTTAAAACTTCAATATCCCGCTGAACTGCCTCCAGCTGCGAATCTTTACGGAACAGCTGCAGCGTACCTTTAGACCGGTTTTCATAACTGATGCCTGTTTCATAACGCAAAGCGCGCAGACAGTCCCGGCTGTATTCCGCCACACGCACCATGCGCTCTTTATTGACTGCATATTGATCTGCACCGCAGTTTTTCAGCATTTGCATCATCCATTGCAATTGCCACATGCTGCCATCCAGCTGTACCGCCAAAGGCGCATGATGCTGAAACATCCACTTCACGGCTTTAAACGGAATACCGGGTGCCGCCCAAGGCGTCGAATAGCCCGGTGAAATTTGGCCTGCGTTGCCAAAACTGGTTTCCTCTGCCGGGCCGGATTGGCGGTCAAGAACAGTCACATCTGCGCCTTGCTGCGCCAAATAATAAGCGCTGGTTACACCAATCACACCGCTGCCTAAAACAATTACACGCATAGCCTTGACCTCGACCCTATCCCTAGTTTATTTAACTAGTATATTTTCGGTTCAATAGTTGAATTTGCTGTTTTGAGGACTTTATTTCAGTGAATTCGCTTGTTTCATCGTGAAATTATAAAAAATACAGGGAAATTTAAATGCGCAAATTAGACCGTATTGACCGCATGATTTTAGACATTCTGCAAAAGAATGGACGCATCGCGATCAGTGAACTAGCCTCTCAAGTCAACCTTTCTACAACACCCTGTTCAGAGCGGGTTAAACGGCTGGAACGTGACGGCATTATTATGGGCTACTATGCGCGGCTGAATCCCGAATTGGTGGACAAGCGCCTGCTGGTCTTTCTGGAAATTAAGCTTTCCGCAAAGTCTGGCGATGTTTTTGAGCAAGTGGCGCGTGATTTAACCGACATTCCCGAAGTGCTGGAATGCCACCTAATTTCTGGTGATTTTGATTATTTGGTCAAAGCGCGCTTAAAAGAAATGAGCGCCTACCGCAAACTGCTGGGCAATATTCTTAAAAAATTGCCCGCGTCCGCATCATCGCACAGCTATGTGGTTATGGAGGAAGTTAAAGAAGGCCTATATTTGGATTTGGATGCTTAAAATACGATTCCTTTAACCGTAAAAAACCGCTGTCAGACAGCGGTTTTTTTTAATTCGCTTTTATGATCGGTTAAGCCGGAATGCGCAGCACCTGTCCAGGGAAAATATCATCTGCATTTTTCAGCAATGGACGGTTCGCTTCAAAAATTTTATTGTACTGATTGGCATCGCCATAAAATTCTTTTGAAATTTTAGACAGATTATCACCGGACTTCACTGTATAAAATTTACTTTCCGCTTCTGGCGCCGCGACCGTCAACTGATCATCCACCTGCGCTACATGATCAATATTGCCGACCGCCAAGACAATCTTTTCACGGTCGGCCTGCGTTTGCACCTGCCCTTTCACTGTCGCTAAATCTGATGTTGAATTGTAGCTGACGGAAAGGCCGGTAATAGGCAAGCCTAAACCTTTAATGTGCCCCAAAAGCTTATTGGCAATTTCCTGTGCGGAAGGTTCTGCTGGAGTTGCCGGCGCTGCCTGCGGTTCAGCCGGCGCTGTATTTTTCTTACCAATGCCTTTTACAAAATCAAAAAGACCCATGCGGTGTACTCCTTATTGTTTTAACTTATGTTTTAAATCGAGCATTCAAAAATAAATGAACCTCTAGTTTTATAGCTAAAAAACCAGCAGCATTAAACCGCCATTGGTGCTAGAAACGTAAATTATTGTAAAAGCGCCGAAAATACTGAAATAAAAAAAGCCGCCAAAACTGGCGGCTTTTTTTATTTCAGCAAAGCTGAAAAATCGGTAATTAACCTAGTTTCTTAGAAACGTAGTCAATTGCAGACTGAACAGTTGTGATTTCGTTAGAATCTTCATCTGGAATAGTGATGTCGAAGTCGTTTTCGAAAGACATAACAAGCTCAACCAGGTCAAGAGAGTCAGCACCTAAGTCATCCATGAAAGATGCTTCGTTTTTGATTTCTTCAACTTTAAGACCAAGTTGCTCAGCTACTGCTTGTTTAACGCGTAGTTCGATATCGCTCACAGGAATTCTCCTCATTGCTTGTGGCGTTTTTAATGCCGTTAGTTTAATTGAATATAAAAAATTTGGAAAGTTTATACTTAGCCTTAAGCCATGTATAAACCGCCATTTACATGTAACACTGTACCAGTAATGTAACTTGCTTTGTCTGAAGCCAAGAAACTTACAGCATCAGCGATGTCCTGAGGCGCACCTAAACGGCCTAAAGCCACTTGTTCGCTCATTTTTTTACGAATTTCTTCGCTCAACTGTTCTGTCATTTCTGTTGCAATAAAGCCGGGCGCCACACTGTTAACCGTAATTTGACGGCTGCCCATTTCTTTTGCAAGGCTGCGGCTGAACGCTTCAATACCGGCTTTCGCGGCTGAATAGTTCGCCTGTCCTGGGTTGGCAAAATGCGCAACCACAGAGCTGATATTAATAATGCGTCCAAATCGCGCTTTGGTCATGCCTTTCAGCACACGTTTAGACAAACGGTAAACCGCTTTCAGATGGATATTCAAAATATCATCCCAGTCGTCTTCCGACATGCGCAGCAGCAGATTGTCTTTGGTAATGCCAGCATTGTTCACCAATGCAAGGACTGGACCATAATTCTGTTCAATGTCTGATACCAAAGCATCAATAGCCGCGCCATCACGCACGTCCAGCACTTTGCCTGCGCCATTTTCACCAAATGCCGCAGCCAGCTTTTCTGCGCCAGATTCTGAAGTTGCTGTACCGACAACAAAATAGCCGTCTTGAATCAGCTGCTGAGCGATGGCTGCGCCAATTCCGCGGCTTGCGCCTGTGACCAGTGCAACTTTGCGTTCTTGTGTCATGCAATTTTCCCTTCAGCCATTAAAATGGCGTTTAGTGCATCTTCCAAGCGACCGGTTGAGTCAAGTGGAAATGCTTTTTCGATATTCGGCAGGCGTTTCGCCATATTCGCCAGCACATTGCCTGGACCGCACTCTGCAACATACTGAACCCCTTGGCCCTGAATGAATTGCATGGTTTTTGTCCATTGCACAGATTGATACAGCTGAGCAGTCAATGCTTGACGCAATTGCGCCACATCTGTGGCAATTTCCGCATTGACATTTTGTATTACAGGTATGCGGGGCAGCTCAATGGCAGTTTGTTCCAAAGCTTCTGCGAACTTCTCTGCCGCCGGCTTCATCAGCGAACAATGCGACGGCACGGACACTGGCAGCGCAATCGCCTTGCCTGAATTTTCTTTTGCCAATGCAATCACCGCATCTACAGCATCTTTACTGCCTGCAATAACAACCTGACCCTGCGCATTGAAATTGGCCGCTTCTACACTGCCCTGACCTAATGCGCTCGCTTGGGCGCAAAGCTCTATCACTTTCGCATCATCAAAGCCCAAAATAGCCGCCATAGCGCCTGCGCCTTGCGGCACAGCATCCTGCATGAGCTTGCCGCGCAAGTTCACCAGTTTGGCCGCATCGCCCAGACTCATTGAGCCAGCAGCGACCAACGCGCTGTATTCACCCAAAGAGTGCCCAGCTAAGCATTTCGGCACTACACCGCCAAGCTCCAGCCATACGCGCCACAAGGCAATACTGGCAGTCAACAGCACAGGCTGAGTGAATTCGGTTTGATTCAAACCTTCACCGCTTTGCGCGATATGCCACAAATCAAAACCAACCGCTTCCGATGCTTCAGCAAATGTCGCTTTCACACCGCTAAACTGTTCTGCAAGATCAGCCAGCATGCCGACTTTTTGTGACCCTTGGCCAGGAAACAAAAATGCAGTTTTAGTTGCCAGAGCCGATTGCTCGAGTTGTTTAGCAGACATAAAAAAATCCTTTAATTAAGATATGCCGAAACATGATAACCGATCAATATTTCAGCAAGCCCTCATATAAGCTCATATGTGGAGCGGAAATTTAACATTTAAATTCGCATTAGGTAATTGCCAAATACAACAAAAATCGGCACAAAAAAAGGGAGCTTAACGCTCCCATTTTTTCTACTAAGCTTGACGCTTAATACATCATCAATTATTCAGCAGATGCTTTAGCGAATAATTGACGACCACGGTAGACACCATCTTTAGTTACATGGTGACGACGGTGAGTCTCACCAGTAGTTTGGTCTACTGTTAATGCATTCTCGGTTAAAGCGTCATGTGAACGGCGCATGTCACGGCGAGAGCGACTTTTACGGTTTTGCTGAACGGCCATGATGGCTCCTTACAAAGATCGAAAAAATGGATCAGAACAAATTCGATTGTCTTATACTCAAGAGTATAACACAAAAATTAGTTAAGTTTACCTTTCAAACCTGCCAAAACATCAAACGGGTTATCCCGCTTTTCTTCGGCAGCTTCTTGAGCGGCAGGCTGGTGCTTATGCTCGCAAGCGTCATGCTTAGGAGACAAAGGCATCAGCAATAACAGTTCATCTTCTATCAGTGCAAGCAAATCAGCCGTCGCAGGTGCATCATAATCACCTTTTGTCGTTGCTTCGCTTTCACCTAAGACGATGAAATCAGCATCCTCATCCAAGCGCTCTATCAGTGACTCATCATCCACTAGAGCTAGATGAAAATCTGAAACGAGTTCAATATCAACCGCGTCTAAACAACGCTGGCATTCTACTGAAACTTTCGTTTCAACATGACCATCCAGCCATACAATACGATGATACGCATCCATTGATAGCTTACAGTCTATGTTAATCAATTGATCATCAATTGATCCAACAGCTTCACGGGAAATACGAACAAAGCGGGACAATGGCAGTATTCCTGACCATTTGAAGCCCTGTTCGGCCCATTTAAACGGCTCAATCTGTGCCGGAAAGGTATTTGCTGACATAATTAAGGCGGCAATTCTACAAATTCATCAGTACTCTGTCAAAGATTAAGATACAATTTTGTACTTATTTAGACAGACCATTTGGGTAAATTAAGTCATGCATCTGTTGCAGCCGCAAACAGAAGTGAATATTTCATCACTTGTGAGCACACTTCCAACCGCCAATTCTGACAGTTCAGCCAAGCCAGTGCAACTCTCGCAATGGGCTAAATTATCATCAGAACCGGAACAGGTCGACTGGCTTATCTTACACTTTAATCACTGGTTTTCCCACTTAAATGTCACTTTAGTCAAAGGCGACTTTGAACCTGAATATTTCCCAGCGCATGACAGCGCTCCTGCCCGCATTCAATTTGCCCATGGTTTTTTCAATAGCGCACTGCACGAAATCAGCCACTGGACGATTGCGGGTGAAAAACGCCGCCTCTTGCCCGATTTAGGCTACTGGTATGCGCCGGACGGCCGCACAGCAGAACAGCAAGCGCTGTTTGAGCAAGTAGAAATAAAACCGCAAGCCATTGAATGGATGTTCTCCCAAGCCTTTGGGCGGAAATTCCGTGTCTCTTTGGATAATTTGACGGGTGACAGCGGTGATGGCGCTGCATTCAAAGACAATGTGCATGCGCAATTGCAGCGCTATTTTTCGGGTGAAGCGAAATTACCGCGTGACGCGCAGGCATTGATTGACTGTATCTGCCGGTGCACCCGAAATGGCAAAACATTACAAATGAATGAATTCCTGCGCGAAATGCTTGATTAAATTACACAAATCTACGCAGGATGCATTGCGCCCAGACCCTGTGCACAGCCATAATCAATACTGCTGAAAAGAAGTATATTTTAAAAGCAGAAACTTAAAGCAAATAATGGAGGACCAGATATGCTGCATTTACGCGTACATCCCGATAATCCTCAACCGCGTTTAATCAGTCAGGCGGTCGAACGCATCCGTGCTGGCGACGTCGTGGTTTACCCGACTGATGCCGCTTACGCCATTGGCTGCCAGATCGGCAACAAAAATGCCATGGAGCGCATTGCGCAAATCCGCAGGCTGGATGCCAAGCATCAATACGCCATTATCTGCGCAGACCTTTCCGACATCGCCACTTATGCCAAAGTGGATAATGCCATGTACCGTCTGCTGAAGAGCAACACCCCTTCCGTAACGACCTTTATTTTACCCGCCACCAGCGAAGTGCCTCGGCGTTTGATGCATCCAAAAAAGAAAACCATTGGCCTGCGTATTCCGAGCAATCCGATTTGCCAAATGCTGCTGAAAGAATTAGGAGAGCCACTGCTGACCTCAACCCTCATCTTGCCGGATCACAATGATCCGATTGATGATCCGTATGATATTGAGCTGCAAATCGGCAAACAGATTGATGTATTGATAGACGGCGGCCTAGGTACATTAAATACCACCAGCATTGTGAACTTAGCCGGCGACCATCCAGAAATCATCCGCCGCGGCGCTGGAGATGTCAGCGCATTTGAATAAATTTTAACAAAGCGGCAGTTGCAGAAAAAAAGCAGGAGTCTTTAAGCATGGACTTATTTCAGATTTTGCTGAATATCAATGATTTTAAAGATAGTGAAACCATTTATGCAGTCGAGCCTTGGACTTTAGAGTCCAAGGCTGCAGTCATTCAAGAGCCTGCAAAAGTTATCATGCAGTTTGCAGACAGCAGTGCTGTTTTTGACTATTTTCTGGAAATCTATTTAGTGAAAGCGCTCTTCAAAAATACAGAAAATCAAAACCTCTGCATGCGGGAACAATGCCAGCGCATCATTGAATATGCGCTGCATAATGCTTAAACCATCAGATTTCTTTGTGCTGAAATCGCAACGCCAGATTTATTCCTGCCGGCACAGCTGAATAAAATCCTGCAAGCGTCTTTTCTGCAGGCCAGCCGGGTCAAAATTTTTCGGACTCAGCCAAGCGGCATATGCCTTTTCCAACTCAAGCCATTCATCGTCCAGCATCGAAAACCATGCGGTGTTGCGGTTGCGCCCTTTCACAATAAGGTGCTTGCGGAACAGCCCTTCATAGCTGAAGCCGAAACGCAGTGCCGCGCGCTTTGACAGCGTATTCAAATCATCACACTTCCATTCTATTCGGCGGGAACCACGGCTAAAACAGGCATTCAGCAGCAAATAAATGGTTTCTGTCGCCGCCGCGGACTGCTTTAGCTGATGTGAAAAATACACATTGCCGATTTCCACCACCCCGTGCGCTGGCCGAATATTCAATAGCCCAATCCAGCCGACGACTGCCCCTTCCACTTGAATGAAAAAATGCAGTGAGTGCTGAAAATCAAATGAGCGCTGCACCATGCCAGTCAATTGATCCAAGCTAGTAATAGCGGAATAAGGCAAATACGTCCAGCATTTGCCATTCGGCTCTGAACGAATGCAATCCCACAGCTGCTCCAGCACGGCTTGATTGTGCGCATGTGTCGAAAATGGCAGCAAGCGGACTGTATTTCCGTGCAGCACCGTATCCAGCATCGGTTCAAATGCATTCGCTTCGAGTATTCCAACTGTTTGACCGAACTCATTCTCCTGAGCCTGCTGCCAGCTTTCTATGCGTCCGCCTTCTTTTTTCATTCTGCCTCCGTTCTTTCAATAAATTTGGAAGCCCTGTCCAAATGGAAATCAGCCTGTCCAAATCGCCCATCTCATTTAAACTACAGAGCGCATTGGCATTTTTCTATCAAAATCGGCAGTCAGGCCGTATTCCCTATTCTTTTTGAGGTTTTTTTTATGATTTGAGCGCTCTGTGATTTATTTGAGTGCGCTTTTCGATTAAACTACCGCTATACTATATCTTTGCTTTTTCTGATCATCTGCTCGCGATTGCGCTTTTAATTTGATTTGAAATAGCTTTTTCATGCTTTTGAAAATTCGCGTGGCCTAAAACTGCAATGAATCAAACCGTCCATGAACCAATGGAAATCTCTGCACACATCCGTGTTTTGGATGAATGGCAAGATACAATTCCAGAGGATCTCTACATTCCTCCCGCCGCATTTGAAATTCTTTTAGAACATTTCGAAGGGCCGCTCGACTTTCTTATTTACCTGATTCAAAAAAATGGCTTTGATCTGCTGCAGCTGGATATTGCGCCGATTGCCGCACAGTACCTGTCTTATATGGACGCCATGAAGTCGCTGAATATTGAACTGACTGCAGACTATATGGTGATGGCGGCTTTACTGGCGGATTTAAAATCACGCCTGCTGCTGCCAAAACCTAAGCATTTGGCTTCTGCAGAAGACGATCCAAAACAAGAACTGATCGACCGTTTAGAAAACTATTTACGCATTAAGCAGGCCGCTGAACACTTAGGCCAAATGACTGTTTTAGAACGGGATACTTTTGATACCAATGTCGCCTTAGGGCATGTGTCCTTCAGCAATGACGGCTATGAGGCCAGCCTGCTGCGCGACGCCATTCTTTGTGTGTTCAACCGTCCTGAACCCGTTGTGCATCAAGTGCTGCAAGAGCCGGTCCTGCTGGAAGAGCGCATTGCCTACATTGAAAGCAAGCTGGAAAGCGGTGAAGTTCTAGAGTTTGAAGCGCTGCTGAAGCCCAGCCAAGGCCGCATGGGCATGGTCGTGACGTTTATGGCGATTCTGGAACTGACCCGGCAGCAGAAGGTCAGCATTATTTCATCCGGTGTGGAAGCGCCGCTTGCTATTCAAGGAGCCCATGCATGAGCAATGAGATGAATTATGAATTGAACTTGGATGCCGCGCCGCCGCAGGAAGATACGCATGAAGTGCTGATGCAGCTGGAAGCCATTATTTTTGCCAGCGATACAGCGGTGTCCATAGCCCGCTTAAAAGAAGCCTTTCAAAACCAGTACACCAAACAGGAAATCCGCCAGTTTTTGCAGCAGTTATCCTTGCTGCAGCATGGCAGATCTATTGAATTAATTGAAACCGCTCAAGGTTTCAGATTTCAAGTTCGTGCAAAATATCGTAATATTATTGTACAGACATGGCCTGAACGACCAACTCGTTTATCGCCATCTTTGCTCGAAACCCTCGCTGTAGTTGCTTACCATCAACCAGTGACACGGGCAGACATTGAGCAAATTCGCGGAGTCACCAATAACAGCCAAATTTTACGCGCGCTGTTTGACTGGAACTGGATTAAAGAATCCGGTTTCCGAGAACTCCCAGGAAGACCTGCGTTGTTAGTTACAACGCCACACTTTTTAAATGCTTTTGGCCTACATTCTTTAGGTCAACTGCCTCCCCTGCAGGATGCCAAGGAAGCTTTTATGGCCCTCGACGCGAATGCGCCGAAGTCATAAATAGGTGAACTGTTGATGATAATTTCTAAGGTTATGCTGTCATGAGTGAAAAATTGCAAAAAGTGCTTGCACGCGTTGGTTTGGGTTCTCGCCGTTATATGGAAGAAGTCATTGCCGCTGGACGTGTCAGTGTAAACGGGCAAGTTGCCCAAGTGGGTGAGCGCATTGAACCAGGCGATGAGCTTCGCATCGACGGCCGTAAAGTGCAATTTCAGATTGAAGATGAAATCCGCCGCCGTGTGCTGATTTACTACAAGCCAGAAGGTGAAATCTGCTCTCGCAACGACCCTGAAAACCGCCCGACAGTCTTTGAACAGCTGCCGCAAATTCAAGGCGACCGCTGGGTCATGGTGGGCCGTCTGGACATCAACTCGACTGGCTTGCTGCTGTTCACGAACGACGGTGAATTGGCGAACCGCTTAATGCACCCTTCTAATGAAATTGAACGCGAATATGCCGTTCGTGTCATGGGCGAAGTGACGCCGCAGCTGAAAAACAACATGCTGAAAGGCGTTACTTTAGATGACGGTCCAGCAAAATTCGAATCATTTACTGAAATTGGCGGCGACGGCATCAACCGCTGGTTCCAAGTTGTAGTAAAAGAAGGCCGCAACCGTGAAGTGCGCCGTATTTTTGAATCGCAAGGCCTGAAGGTCAGCCGCTTGCTGCGGACCCGTTACGGTACTGTCATTCTGCCGCGTGAACTGCGTACTGGCCGCTGGATGGAATTGGATAAACAGGACATCGACAACCTGACCAAATCCGTTGAGCTTAAACCGCGTCAAGGCACAGGCTTATTCGGCATGGCTAAACGCCGCAACGAACGCATGCAAGACAAACCGATGGCTGCGCGCCGCGGCGGGTTCTTGCGTCAGCAGCGCCGTGACAGCGAAGAAGAAACATCGCAAAAGCCAGTTTTTGGCCGTGAACGTGAACGCCGTGATGAAACCAATCAATACGGTCAGCAGCGCGAACGCCGCAGCAACAGCACGCCAAATACCTATGGCCAGCAGCGCGAACGCAGCGGCAACCAAGGTGTATATGGCCAGCGCGATCGTCAGGAAGGCGCTGCAAATCGCGAACGCCGTGACGACAACTTTGGTAACCGTGAATCCGGCAACCGCGAACGCCGTGATGAAAATGCGCCGCGCAAGCCTTATGGCACAAAAAAAATCTTTAAAAAGTTCTAACCTAAAAGCTTTTTAAATCCATAAAAAAAGACAGAGTTCATCTCTGTCTTTTTTTATTTCTATTTTCCGCCTTTTAACATGCTGGCTTTTACATATTTGCTTAACTGAATTTGTGCTGTTTCCATAATGCATACAATTCAAAGGGCAAATTCAGCTACAATTGCACAAACTCTAAACCGACCTGAACATGCGGTTCTTGACGCAGCAAGCCTGCAATGGCTGCAGTTGATAGGCCAAACGGCTCTGCATCATCATTTGAATAGGCATAGACAATTTTTTCGATGCCCGCCATCCGCAAGGCCGCTAAGCACATCGGGCATGGCTGGCCGCTTGCATACAACGAACAGCCTGTCAGCGATACACTTTTTAATTTCTGGCAGGCTTGGCGCAGCGCATTCAATTCAGCATGAGAAGTTGGATCGCCTGTAGCCAAAATCCGGTTCACGCCTTGCGCGATGACCTCACCTTGCTTAACGATGATTGCGCCAAAAGGACGCCCTCCCTGCTCAATATTCTCTTTCGCCAAACTCACTGCCTGAGTCAGAAAATCTGCATCGTTCATACTTATCCTTTATGCTTCACTGCCATCTGGCTAAACATCTCCAGCATTATTTCAGCACAGGAATATCCATCCACAGCGCGTTCGGAAAATGCTGCGCCAAATAGCGCTTTAAAAAATCCGCTGTATCTTTTGAAATAATTGTATCCTGCGATTCATCATTTAAATTATAGGCCAGCGCAAATAAATCAATGCTGCGGCTTTTTAATGCTTCCAAACTGAGAATTGTATGGTTGATGCTCCCCAACCGCCCTGAACTGACCAAAATCACCGGAAACCGCTGTTCCGCCACATAGTCAATCGTCAGCAGCTCTTCTGTAAGCGGCACCATTAAACCGCCGGCGCCTTCCAGCAGCACCGCATCATACTTCTCAGCCAAACATTGCGTCGCCTGTTCAATTTTTTGAAAATCAATTGCGCGGCCATCAATTTTTGACGCTAAATGCGGCGAAGCCGGATAAGTAAAAATTTCAGGCATGGTCAGCTTGCTTTCATCTTCAGCAAACCAGCCCATCTGCATAATATCCCGGTGCTGCTCAATATCTTCCGAAAGATCCGTATTGCCGGTCTGAATCAGCTTTTGCGTAATGGTTCTGATGCCTTGCGCATTCCACAGTTTCGCTAAATACCCCGTAGTGAAAGTTTTGCCAATGCCTGTATCAATGCCGCTGATAAAATAAACTGGCGCTGTCATAAACGTCTCCGTGCAATGCAGTAAATAGGATGATAGGTCAATGGATAAGGCGGATGATCCGGCTGAGCTGGCGATAGCAATTGCGGTTTGCAAAACTGCTGATATGCTTGATAAAAATTTGCCAGTGACTGCTTTGTCCAACGGAAATTAGAGGCCGTTGCCGTCACGCCCGTGGCTTTTAAATGCTGTAAAATCTGTTTAGGGTGCTGAAAATCGAGCTGATGAATCTGTTCAGAAATATGCAAAATTTCGAAATTATGGCTGTGTAATTTTTCCTGAATATTTTCAAGGGACAAATAATCCAGACCCTGTCCCGTCAAGCTTTTAATTTCCTGCAGATTTTGTGGCCCAAACGTGGAAAAGCAAAAATAAGCATGCGCCTTTAAACTCTCAAATACTTTCTGGAAAACAGCATCCAAATCATCAATCCACTGCAGTGCGGAACTGGATGTGATGAGGTCTAAGCCTTGCGGAAACTCAAGCTGCTCAATATCGCCCATCAGCCATTGAATGTTTTTATTTTCAGAAAAATGCTGCTGAACATTTGCGTATAAATCATTTAAAACCAAATGATTGATGTTTAAATTTTCAATCAGTAAATGACTCAAATTGCCTGAACCGCAGCCAATTTCCAGCACGCCGTCAAATGCTGGAGAAGCATATTTTACAATTAAATCAAAAAGCTGCTGCGCAATCTGCTTTTGTACAACCGCATGCTTGCTATAGCTCTGCCCTGCCTGAGCAAAACGCAAAGCGACCTGTGTTTTATCAATCTCTATTTTTTTCACAATCGGCTCACAGCAGCTGCATCAGCTGATGCAAATCAGACTGAGTAATTTGAGCCGTTAAAGAAATGCGCAAACGGGAACTGTGCTGCGGCACTGTGGGCGGGCGCACTGGCATAATATAGAAGCCGGCGGCCTGCAGCATTTGAGCTTTCTCAACAGTTTTCTGCGATTCGCCAATAATCACCGGAACAATATGCGAACTGGATGGGCAGTCATAACCTTTTGCTGTTACCGCCTGTTGCAATGATTGGCTCAGCTGCTGCAAATGCTGGCGCTGCGGATTTAAATCCAGCACTTTCTGAAAGATGAAATTCGTCCATGCCATGCAGATCGGCGGCTGCGCGGTACTGAAAATCAGCGGGCGCATGCTGTTGATTAAGTATTCGCGAATGACCGGATGGCAAATCAGATAACCGCCGACTGACGCCATGGCCTTGCCAAAAGTTCCAGCCAATAAATCAATATCGTCAATAACCCCATACTCCTCGGCACAGCCTAAGCCTTGCATGCCGCGCACACCTATTGCATGCGCTTCATCGACATACAGCATGACTTTAGAAAATTGCTTTTTAATTTGAGCCAACGCCGCTAAATCTGTTTCATCGCCATCCATGCTGAAGATGGATTCCGTCACCACAATAATCCGCTCAATTTCCGCATCAGCATGATATTTCTGCAGCAGCTGCGTTAAGTGATTCAAATCATTGTGACGGTAGCGCACATATTTGGCAGCAGACAGACGTATGCCGTCAATCATGCTGGCATGCACCAGCTTATCAGCGAGAATCAGAGTCTTGCTGTCACAAAGCGCAGGCAATATGCCAATATTCATGTGATAGCCGCTGTTGAAAAGCAGCGCTGCACGGCCATAAAAGGCTTGACTTAAGCTGGATTCCAGCTGTTCAAATTCGGGAAAATTACCAGTCAGCAAGCGGGAAGATGAAGAACTCATCCAGCGCTGGTCATTTGGTATTTCATCAAAAAACTGTTCGCGCAGCTGCAAATCGGAGGCCAAGCCCAAATAGTCATTAGAAGCCAAGTTCAGCATGTGATGATTTTGGATCTGAATGAATTTTCCGGTTTGCTGGCTGGCTGTAAACTGGCGCAGGTTGCCCTGCTGCTTCAGGCTGTCCAGCTGCTGCGCATAGTGATTGAGCAATTCCATATTCATGCGGCTTGTTCCATATCTTTGACCACTTCAGCCAGCTGTTCCAGCAGTATTTTAAGTTCTTGTTCTGAAATAATGTACGGCGGCATCACATAAACCAGCTTACCAAATGGGCGCACCCAAATGCCGCGCTGTACAAACTCCTGCTGTAATGCTTTCATATTCACATTGAATTTCAGCTCAACCACGCCAATAGCGCCCAAAACGCGTACATTTTGCACATGTTCCAGCGTTGCCAATGGCGATAAAGCGGCTTCCAGCTGACGCTCAATACGCTGAATGTTGCCTTGCCAGTCCTGCGACAGCAATAATTGCGTGCTTTTCAGCGCCACCGCACAAGCCAATGGATTCGCCATAAAAGTCGGCCCATGCATAAACACCCCAGCCTCGCCTTGGCTGATGGTTTCCGCCACCTGAGTCGTGGCCAGTGTTGCCGACAGCGTCATATAGCCGCCGGTCAACCCTTTGCCGATACACATAATATCAGGCTCCACAGCGGCATGCTCCCATGCAAACAGCTTGCCAGTGCGTCCAAAGCCTGTCGCGATTTCATCAAAAATCAGCAGTATCTGATATTTTTCGCACAGCAGCTTAGCTTGACGCAAATATTCAGGGTGATAAAAACGCATGCCGCCTGCGCCCTGCACAATCGGCTCTATGATAAGGCCCGCAATGCTCGAATGATGCTGCGCAAGGGTATTTTCAAGCGCTGCGATATCGCTTTGATTCCACGGTTCATGAAAGCCTGTTTGCGGTGCAGGGACAAAAATTCGATTCGGCAGGCTGGAACCGAAAATCTGATGCATGCCGGTAACGGGGTCACAAACTGACATGGCATTCCATGTATCGCCATGATAGCCGGAACGCGGCGTTACAAAATTGGTTTTCTGAGGCTGCCCTTGTGCATGCCAAAACTGCACCGCCATTTTCAAAGCCACTTCCACCGCCACGGAACCAGAATCCGCATAGAAAATTTTAGTCAGGCTGGGAGGGGTAATTTCCAACAGCAGCCTGCCCAGCTGAATGGCCGGATCATGGGTAAATCCGCCAAACATAATATGGGACATATTTTGCAGTTGATCGCTTACCGCCTGATTCAGTTCAGGATGATTATAGCCATGAATAGCGCACCACCACGATGACATGCCGTCAATCAGCTGACGGCCGTCTTCCAGTTCAATAATGGCGCCATAGGCCTTTTTGACTTTAAAAGCTGGCAGCGGCTGGGTCATGGAGGTATAGGGATGCCAAAGGTGCTGCTGATCAAACTGCAAATCGGTTAATTCGGTCATCCCCAACTCCATGCACAAGGCTTCAACGTCAATTTTTCACGATGTTAAACCCGCAGGAAGAAAAAATAAATTGCGAGATGAACCAGTTATCCGTTTGTTTGTGCAGTTTTCTTTAAATAATGGCAGATTTTGCAACTTATGCTTTCAGATTCAAACACCAGAAAGCCGTGCGAGCCGTCAATCAGCTCAGTCTCTAAAAACTTAACGCCGAAATTTCGAAGATTTTGCTCGACTTTGCAGCTAACTAAGAAATCCTGCTGTGCAAAGAGATGATACTGCTGCCCCGCATAATTCTTTAAGATCCCTGCAGTATTTAACTGTTCAAGACAATTCAGCCCTGATCGAAGCGTCTCTAAATTCTGCGGCTGAATCAAATTTTGCAATGCTGCAAAATCCTCTTTGATTGTTGCCACGCCTTGACACACCATAAAACCGAATTTTTTTAATGTCGCTGTTGCATCATGCTCAAAAGACTTCTTAAAATTCTGGAATACCGATTGATCCATGCCTTCAGTCCATTCATCATTCGCCACAAAACAGGGATTGGACGCTAAAGTAATCAGTATTTTCTGTTCGGCATATTGCTTATAAATTTGATCAGCCAATAATGCTGCCAGTTGACCGCCCAAAGACCAGCCCGTAATGACATCAAAATTTCTGGCTTTCTCTGCCTGCTGCTGTAAAACTTCTTGATCCAGTGCATTAAAAATATTGATCAGCTCAACCGCATGCCCCTGCCGGGTTAATGCTTCTTTTAAGGGATTCAGCAGTCTGGTGCCGCCGCCCCAGCCTGTAATCAGTAAAATTCGTTGATTCACTTATAACTCTAGAATATGCAAAAATTTCAATTAGTATAAAACTGAAAATCCAATGTTATGCAGCTGCATTGCAAAAGAAATAGAATCCTGCCCGATATTTGTGCTGCGCATCAATACTATCCGCAACTGTTCAAAGCCAAACCGCATGAGCCAGATAACATTCTATCCGCTGCGAAAGAACCTAAAATCATTGCTAGATTAGACCGATCACAAATGCTTGAGCACATTAAAATCCTTTATCAATATTCTTCGCATCTCTATGCACCATAAAACCATCTGTAGTTGATTTGATGCAAATCCTCCTTGCCCAGTCCTGAAATTTGCTAATATCAAAACACAACCTATTCAGGAAAGTCCGGGCAATGAAAATTTCAAAACCATTGAATGCCGTCTTACTCGCCGCCTCTATTTGCTCCGCATTTACAGCTTTGGCGCATGCAGAAGGCTCTGTGCTTTCCTCATTCAATAGCGAACAAAAGCAATGGATAGGCAAACCTGCACCGGCATTTAAACTGCAGGATCAGAACGGTAAGTGGCATGAATTAAAACAGTACAGGGGCAAATGGCTGGTGCTGTATTTTTATCCGAAAGACAATTCGCCCGGCTGTACGCAAGAAGCCAATCAATTCAAAGCGCTTTACCCTCAGTTCTTGAAAAGCAATGCTGCGGTTTTAGGGGTGAGTTTAGATGATGTGGCCTCTCATCAGCGTTTTTCTGAAAAGCTTGGCTTACCGTTTCCTATTTTAGCGGACAGCCATTATCAGCTGGCCAATCAATTGGGTATCGTGCGCAATTTAGGCATTGCTAAAATAGCCAAACGGGAAACCTTTCTGATTGATCCTCAAGGCGCAATTGTTTACCACTACAGCAGTGTCGATACCCAAACCCATGCAGGTCAAGTTTTAGCGGATATCCAAAAGTTAAGCCAAAAATAACAGCGCTGTAAAAAAAGCCTTTGGACAATTATCCAAAGGCTTTTTTTATGCCAATTCACTTCATCCTTATCTGTTCACTCAGAAAAGGAATATGAAGCAAATCTTACATCTGAGATTGAATATAATTCTGCAGGCCAATCAGCTCAATCAAACGGAGCTGTTTTTCCAGCCAATACGTATGATCTTCTTCAGTGTCATTCATTTGCTGGCGAAGCATGTCACGTGTAACGTAATCGCCTTTTTCTTCACACAGCTTTACGCCTTGCGCCAGCTTTTCACGGACATGATATTCGAGCGCCAAATCAGCTTTCAGGCAGGTCACGACATCTTCACCTGTGACAATATCATCACGGTTCATATTGGGTGTGCCTTCAAGGAACAATACTCGGCGTATTAAAGCATCGGCATGCGATGCTTCTTCCTGCATCTCATGATCAATGCGTTCAAAAATTTTATTCAGGCCCCAATCTTCATACATACGGGAATGAATCAGGTATTGATCACGAGCAGCCAGTTCGCCACCGATCAACATATTTAAGTAGTCTACGACTTCTGGATTGCCACGCATTTTGATTAACTCCATACCCTTTTTTAAATATTATGGACAAGTTTCGGTGTTATTGCAAAACTTAAATTTTGTAAGCTCATGATTTATATAAAATTTAAATGATAAACATACGCATTTGCAGTTCACTTCAGCGTAATTTTTACATAAAAAATAAGCCTTTGCGTGACACACTGGCATACCGGCAAGCCAATTGCTCAAATAATGAAGCCTGGTGTTTTTTGTAACAATTAACAATGCGTCTTGTTTAGCACAAATAACGCCTGATTGATTAAACACGTCACGCTTGAGCTGCTGCGCTTATATACAGGGAGCACTGTACTGATGCTTCATGCATTGCAGTCAAAGATAAGGGTATCATTTCCAGAGAAGACAGGCTTAAGCTGAAGTCCAACGCGCATTCTTCCACGCTTGCTGTTGCCTTGAATCTAGAAAAGTCCAAGCGACAAAACGGCTTTCTTTTTGTCCCTGCGTCATTTTAATGGTTTTAACATCCACTGCTCCGCTCTTAGCTAAGGCATTTAAGAGCACAGGCAATGTTGTTTTCTTGGAAACCAGTGTACTAAACCAAAGGCATTGCTCAGCAAACTGGATACTCTCTTGTACCATTTGGCAGACAAATCGTTCTTCGCCGCCATCACACCAGAGTTCGTTTTTTTGACCGCCAAAGTTTAACACCACCTTCGTCCGATCAACCGGCTTGCCAAGTTTTCTTAATTTTTGAGTTGCCGTAGCGTTTGCTTCATCTTGCGAGGCATGAAATGGCGGATTACACATCGTTAAATCAAAACGATCTGAGGATTTAATCACACCGTTGAAAATATTGCTCGCAGTCTTCTGCAATCGAATCTGAATCCCTTTATGCAGATTCGGATTTGCCTCCACAATAAATTGAGCACTTTTAACGGATGCAGAATGAATGTCTGAGCCGACAAATTTCCAACCATAGCTCCGATGACCAATGATCGGATAAATACAGTTCGCGCCAACCCCAATATCTAACACGTGAACGGCGTGTCCCGTTGGAATCTGAGCTTTATTGTTGGCACTCAGCAAGTCTGCTAAATAGTGGATATAGTCCGCTCGACCCGGAATAGGCGGGCAAAGAAAATTTTGAGGAATATCCCAATATTGAATGCCATAAAAATGCTTGAGCAATGCTTTATTGAGCATTTTCACAGCGTGTGGATCAGAAAAGTCCACCGATAGATCGTTATATTTATTTGGGCTGACAAAAGGCGCAAGTTCCGGACAGCTCTGGATTAGCTGAGGAAAATCGTAACGACTGCGATGCAGATTTCGTGCATGTAATTCCGATTTTTGCTGCGGAAAAGATTTCTTTGCTTGCGCCATGTGTATGCCAATATTCAACGGGAGAACAGAATCATCTGATAAGGCAGGATCTATACCTGCAAATTAACTAATATTGTACGTGAATTTAACGCTCAATGGCGCGCCAAAGCTTTTATTTGTCTATCCGCAAAATCAATAATTATTTAGACATCTATTCTTATTTTATCTGGACATTTTTGTTTGCTATAGCATTAAATCTCATTAAACAAAACCGTGAAACATTGATTGAATAATAGTCGTGGAACATGAAGAATCAACAAAAAAGCCCAATCGGTGATGATTGGACTTTTCACATCAGCATAAAACAATGATTTATATGAAATAAAAAATAGCTGTAAGCCCCAAATAGAAATGTCCGGTTTCTCCAAAGTAAAAATGTCCGCTTTTAGAATATGCGCTTTTGCGATTATCGAAGCGGACGGTTTGATATGTTGGTGTCTATGTCGGATAAAGAACTTAAACGATTGTCAGTCTTGCAGGAAATCTGTGATCAACGCATAACTCAATCCCGGGCTGCTCAGCTACTTCATATTTCAGAACGTCAGATCAGACGATTACTGCAGAAATACAAAGCTCAAGGTCCAGCTGCATTAGCCCATGCCGGTCGTGGCCAAATCAGCAATTCCAAACTTCCTGAAGAACTCAGACTCAAGTGCCTCAATATTGTTTCTGATCAATTGCATGGTTTCGGACCCACTTTAGCGCATGAAAAGCTCACCATCGTGCATGGATTAGATCTTTCAGTAGAAACGCTGCGTTCCTGGATGATTGCAGCCGATCTATGGATTCCTCGCTCCAAGCGCCTGAAACGCCCATATCAGCCTCGATATAACCGGGATTGTTATGGTGAACTGATCCAGATTGATGGCTCTCACCATGACTGGTTCGAAGGACGCGCTGCTAAATGCTGTCTGCTGGTGTTTATTGATGATGCCACAGGAAAATTGCAACACTTACGCTTCTGTGAATCAGAATCAGCCTTTGACTATATGATTTCGACACGCTTGTATGTTGAACAGCATGGTAAGCCTTTAGCGTTCTACAGCGACAAACATTCAGTCTTTAGGGTGAATCAAAGCAGCAAGAAAGCCACCAAGATTACCCAGTTTGGACGCGTACTCTGTACCCTCAATATCGATATCATCTTCGCTAACTCCCCTCAGGCCAAAGGACGTGTGGAACGGGCCAACAGGACACTTCAGGATCGTCTGATTAAGGAGATGCGCCTGGAAGGTATCAGTTCGATTGCAGATGCGAATAAGTGGTTGCCCTGCTTTATTGAGCAGTTCAATCTCAAGTTTGCAAAGATGGCCTTTAATCCTAAGAACTTACACCGCTCTGTCACTGAAACAGCCGAGCAACTAGATGATATTTTTACCTGGCGTGAACCCCGCAGAGTCACCAATAGCTTGACCATTACTTATGATAAATGCGTATATCTCCTGGAGAATGCAGAAGAAAATCAGAGGCTAATCGGCAGATATCTTGAATTTCTAGAATACCCGGATGGTACTGTGGCCATCATGCATGAAAGTCGGACGATCAATTACAGCATTTTCGATAAATTAAGTCAGCTCAACCAGCGAGAGATTGTTGAGAATAAACGGTTGGGGGCTGTTCTAAATCATATCCAGCAACAGCATCAGGAACTGGAACAACAAAACAAACGTAATCGTTCTCAAAAGATGCCAAGCAGACGTGCACAGAAAACAGTAATCAAAGAACGAAATCTGAATCCTGTGCTTGACTTGGAAATGTCCATATAGGACATTTCTATTTGGTTTTAAGGTAGGACATTTCTACTTCGGAATAACAGAAGAAGCCTAGACCGAAGATCTAGGCTTTAAATTACAGCGCACTAGTTAGATATGACTCTTTGTCCATTTATTTATGAGATTTTGCATCCATAATATTAAGAATATGCATCTCTCCAACATTCATCACATCTTAGCGTTTTTTGAAATCAATAAAAAATCGCTTTGGTAGCATTCACATGAGTTTTCTGCCGAATTTAGAGTACATTAAACGCAATAATAAAAATATTTTTTTTCAAATTAATCAAAGACAAAACTAAATATTCTCAATATGATAAAAAATGCGTCAATTAAAGTTGAAGAACATGAATACCAAGACAACACCAATACTCGTTACAGGCGCCACAGGCTATATCGCCAGCTGGGTCATTAAACAATTGCTTGAGCAAGGCTGCACGGTGCATGCGACCGTTCGAGATTTAAATAAGAAAAAGAGTTTTGCCCATTTAGAAAAAATCGCCAATGAAAGTTCTGGCTCACTGCAGCTGTTTCAAGCCAATTTGCTGGAGCCGGGTTCATTTGATCAGGCCATGCAAGGCTGTGAAATTGTCCTGCACATGGCTTCCCCTTTTGTGGTCACCAACTATAAAGATGCAGTCAAAGATATTATCGAGCCCGCAGTTTTAGGGACAGAAAACGTACTCAACAGCGTGAATAGCACGGAATCCGTAAAGCGGGTTGTCGTCACCTCAAGCATTGCCTCGACTTATGGCGATGCAATTGATATTCAGCACACTCAAAATAACCAGTTTGATGAATCACATTGGAATACCACCAGTTCTGAGGTGCATCAGCCTTATCCGTATTCAAAAGTGATGGCAGAACGCAAGGCATGGGAAATGCAGAAGGCGCAAAACCGCTGGGATTTAGTCTGCATTAATCCGGCATTGGTGCTGGGTCCATCCCTCACCGCCAATACACAATCCGGCAGCGTGGAAGTTCTGCAGCAGTTTGCCAATGGCATGACGCTGGCGGGCGTACCGCCTATGTGGAATGGAATTGTCGATGTGCGCGATGTTGCGGATGCACATCTGCAGGCGGCGTTTAATCCGAAAGCGGAAGGACGCTATATTGTCAGCGGCGGCACATTAAGCCTGCTGGAAATGGGTAAAATTCTGCGCCGGCATTTTGGCAATAAATTCCCTTTCCCGCGCAATCAGCTGCCTAAGGCCGCATTTAAGCTGTTTGGCCCATTGGCAGGGTTTTCCAAATCTTTTGTCGAATTGAATATGGGTTACCCTATTTATTTTAATGCGGACAAAAGCAAAAAGGATTTGGGCATGCATTACCGGGATATCGAAACCAGCTTAGTGGAACATTTCCAGCAACTGCTGGATGACGGTGTCGTAAAAAAATATATTTCTTAACCCACAATTTAAAGCCAATAAAAAAGCCACTTTATTAGTGGCTTTTTTATTTTCACATTTCAAAACGCTTAACTAAAAATAGAAAATTACATCCATTTTATCAATACGCGTTCTGTCTGCAGCGGTATAGCGGCGTGGCAATGCACCGACCCATTCCAGTGATTTCTGGCATTCACAAGACAGCCTTAATACTGCTGCAAAAATTCCAAAAACTGCTGTTCATTCATCACAGGAATACCCAGCTTTTCAGCTTTATCCAATTTAGAGCCGGCTTTCTCTCCGGCAACGACACATTTAGTTTTGCTCGAAACGCTGCCGCTGACACGCGCTCCTAAGGCTTGGAGCTGCTGCGTAGCCTCATCCCGCCCCATGGTGCTGAGCGTCCCCGTCACAACCCAGCTTTCGCCATTTAACGGCTGACGGGTCGGTGCGACTGGAGCGTCCCAATGAATGCCTGCCGCCAGCAAGCGGTCAACCACTTCAAGATTGTGCGGCGCCTGAAAGAAATCCACAATCCATTCAGCCGTGATATCGCCCACATCGGGTGTTTTTTTCAAAGCGTCTAAATCGGCATTGCGGATTGCGTCAAACGTTTGGAAGGTATTCGCCAGCATGCGTGCCGTAGTCTCGCCTACGCCGCGGATTCCCAACGCATAAATAAAAGCCGCCAGCGTCGTTTTCTTGCTGTTCTCAATGGAATCAATGAGGTTCTGAACCGATTTTTCGCCCATTTTTTCAATGGTTAATAATTGATCCCGATGCTCATGCAGGCTGTAAATATCCGCAACATCTTTCAGTAAATCCAAATGCAGCAACGATTCTGCCCAACGGTCACCTAAGCCTTCAATATCCATGGCTTTACGCGACACGAAATGACGGATCGCTTCAATCCGCTGCGCTGCGCAATACAAACCGCCGGAACAGCGCGCCAAAGCCTCACCTTCCGGCATAACCACCGGTGACGAGCAGACCGGGCAGCATTCCGGCAAATGCACTTCTGCTGCACCCTCTGGGCGGAATTCAGGCCAAACCTTTTCGACTTTCGGAATCACATCGCCGCTGCGGTATACACTGACCGTATCGCCAATACGCACATCCAAACGGTGAATTTCGCCAATATTATGCAATGTCACATTGGATACGGTCACACCGCCTACAGCCACAGGGTTCAGGCGCGCCACCGGCGTTAAAGTGCCGGTACGGCCCACCTGCCAGTCAATATTCTCTACCGTGGTCAAAGCCGCCACAGCCGGGAATTTATAAGCGGTCGCCCAGCGCGGTTCACGGCTTAGAAAGCCCAGCGTCTGCTGCTGTTTCAGGTCATTCACCTTTATGACCATACCGTCAATTTCAACACTCAGATTTGGACGTTCAGTATTAATCTGCTCATAAGCGGCTTGAACATCTTGAATATTGTCACAAATAAAATGGCGTTCACCGACGGCAAAACCGAACTGTGTCAGCCACTCCAAACTGGCGGACATGGTGTTTTGACCGTGAGGCGGCTCACATTGCGCAATGCCGTAAGCATAGAATGCCAAAGGCCGAGACGCCGCAATTGCAGGATCAAGCTGGCGAAGGCTGCCGGCTGCTGCATTACGCGGATTGGCAAAGGTCTTCTCACCTTTGGCTTCATTTTCTGCATTCAGTTTTTCAAAGCCCGCTTTGGGCATTAAGACTTCACCGCGCACTTCCAGCAGTTCAGGCACTGCTGTTTTTTCGGAACTGAGCACTTTAGGCAAATTGCGGATGGTCTTCACATTTTGGGTAATATCCTCACCCGTTTCACCGTCCCCCCGCGTTACGCCGCGCACCAGCACGCCATGCTCATACCAGAGTGAAATTGCGAGGCCGTCAAACTTCAGTTCGACATCATATTCAATTTTTTGGTTCGGCAGACGCTCTTCTGCACGGCGCGCAAATGCATATAAATCTTCTTCATTAAAAACATTGCCCAAAGACAGCATCGGCACAGCATGGGTCACATTGGCAAATTTAGACAGCGGCTTGCCGCCGACGGTCTTGGTTGGCGTATCCGGCTGCACAAATTCAGGATATTGCGCTTCCAGCGCTTTCAGCTGGTGAAATAATTGATCATATTCACTGTCCTCAATAGTGGGCTGATCCATGACATAGTAAGCATGATTGTGCTTGGCTAGAATCTGAATCAGTTGGCGCATTTGCGCAACAACAGTGTTTTGCTGTGTCATATATTTTCACCATAAAAAAGGGCGGTGAATCTGCCGCCCTTAACATCTTTTAATCTGCGCCGATTATAAAAATCAGCTGAAATAGTTGCAATCAAAGAATTTTAATTTCAAACTTCTGCTGCCGTCTGGCCCGGACGGTAATCAATCGCCTGATGGCGCCAATGTTCACGCAGCTGCAGGGTGAATTCCTGATTATTCTGATCGTAAACAGTCCCCTCAATTTCACGCGCAATCAGCCTTGATACACTGTCCATGGTATCAAAGGCAATTTGCACATCGCTGTGCGGCAAGGCCAAAAAGAATGCCAGGCCTTTGACCTGTTCAGTCGACAGTGTTTCCAGATCAAATCCTGCAGCGGCGCCATCATTGCTGATTTGCAACACAGAGAACAGCAGCTTGCCGTCTTCACTGTAACGATGGAAACAAGCCATCTCACCAAAGCGCAGCCCGTATTTCAGCAGAACTTTCAAGGCTTTTTCACCGGACAATGCACGGCTGTCAGGATAGACATTCAATGCAATATAAGTTTCTGCCGTCGCCAGCGCGCTTTCATCATCAACCAGCTTCTGCTCATACAGATGCGCATCCAGAATGTTGCTTTCATCTTCGAATTCACTGATTTCAGCTTTTTCAATGTGGTTCAGGCTAAGCTCCTGCGCCGCCTTTTCCTCAGCTGCTGCCGCTTCAGAGGCAGGCTCTTCAGCCTTTTCTGAATCTGAATTATTCTGCACCGGCGCGCCCGTATCATCTGCAGTGTGCTGTTCTTGCGCAACTGCCGCTGTTTCAGATGGAGCCTTTGCCGCATCAAGCTCTGCAATGGCCTCTGCTGAATCTGAATTTTCAGCTGGCGTTTCAGCAGCGGCAGCTGGCGCAGATTCCGCATCAGCAGACTCTGCCGCTAAGGTCGGTTCAACACGCTCTGCCGCACTTAATTGATTGCGGACGTGGCGCGGGATCACTGGCTGCTGGCTATCAGGATCAATGTGCAGTTCAGAATCCAGCGACGGCGCTGCATCGGACGGCTTTTTCAAGACCAGCCTTAAACCCACTAAGATCAAAATGACAGCAACAACAATCCCAACGATTGTGGTGATTTCCATGTTATGACTCCGCAGCTAAACCGTATTCTTTTGCCTGTTCTAAATTCACAGTCACTAATTTTGAAGTTCCCGGTTCCGGCATGGTCACACCGAGCAAGTCAGTTGCCATGGTCATCGCCAGTTTGTTATGTGTAATGTAAATGAATTGAACCTGTTCAGAAAGTTCTTTTACCAAATTACAAAACCTTCCTACATTTGCATCGTCTAAAGGCGCATCCACCTCATCCAGCACGCAGAATGGCGCAGGATTCAATCTGAAAATAGCAAATACCAATGCCAATGCCGTCAGGGCTTTTTCACCGCCGGACAGCAATGCCAACGAACTGTTGCGCTTGCCGGGCGGTCTAGCCATCAGTTTTACACCCGATTGCCAGCCGTCTTCAAGGCTTAAACTCGCTTCGCCGCCATTAAAGACCTTCGGAAACAGCTCCTGCAGTTCCACATTGATCTGATCAAATGTGGTCATGAACAGTTTACGGGTTTCCTGATCGATGCTTTTCATCGCGCCTTGCAGCTGTTCTACAGTTTTTTCCAAGTCTTCAATTTGATGGCTGAGCTCTTCATAGCGCTTTAATACATCGTCATATTCGGCAGAAGCGGCCAAGTTGACTGCGCCCAATTTATCAAACTGCTGCTGGGCTTTGGCCAAGATCTGCTGATGCGAGGCTATATCAATCTGCAGTCCGGTCAGCATTTCACTGTTCAGCTCCTTCAGCTGTTCGCTGTAATGCTGCAGGTCAGACTGGGCGGATTGCCAAGCCAAACGCTTTTGCTCCAGTTCAGCGCGCAGTTTTTCATCCTGCTGCTGATGACTGTGGCGCTGTTCCGTCAGTTCTTTTTGCTTGGACTGAATGCTGTTCAGCTCCTGCTGCCACTCCACCCATTTCTTTTGCAGCTTTTCAGTTTTTTCAGCCTGTTCGGCATGCTGTGACTGCAAACTCGGCAACTCTAATTGCGCAGGGTCAACAAATTTCTTCGCCTGTTCCATTTGCAGCGTAATCTGCTGACGCTGCGCTTTTAAGAATAGGGCATCTTTTTCCAGCAGTTCAATTTGCTGTTTGGCTTGCACGGCTTGACGGCGGATCAGCTCCAGCTCCTGCTGCGCCTGCTGCGTTAGCTGCTGGGAGTCTTCAAGCTGGCCTGTCAGTTCTTCCGCCTGATACTGCAAGGTTTTAAAGTTCGGCAGCGCCAGTTCCAGCTTCATGCCCAGCGCATGCAGATCAATTTCCAGATCATCTTTCTGCATTGCATCTTCTTCCAGCTGCGCATCCACTTGCATCAGCTGATCACCCAATTGCTGCTTCTGCACAGCAAAAGCCTGCGCGGCGCTTTGCACTTTAGCGATAGCGATGTCTGCCTGCTGCAGCGCTTTCTGCAGATTTTTCAGCAGATCCTGTTCAGCCTGCAGCGTCTTATGCACAAGCTGCACTTGTTCCTGCAGCTGAGGCAATGCGCGCTCTCTTTCCGTCAATAGCGGCCCTTTTCCCGCTAAAGCCTGCTCAATCTCATCTAAGCGGATCCGGTGGCTCAGCGCGCCCTGTCCCGCTTGGCTGTCTTCATCATAGTGCAGTCCAATGACCCAGTCTGCGCCAACCTGATAGCCGTCCAAAGTTAAAATAGACTGGCCGGCCTGCAGCTGCGCCTGATAAGGAAGAGCTTCCTGCAAGCTGCCAGCCACTGCAACCTGCAGCCACAAAGAAGAATGCGGCGCTTCAATCCAATCGGCTAAGCACGGCAGCGGCTGCAACGCGATTTTTTCTGCATTTGGATACGCCTTAATTTGACGCGCCGTATGCTCTTGGAATTGATCGGCATGACTCAGCACTTGAGCATGCAGCCATTTAGCCAAATATTTTTCAATTAATGCCGCATGCGCTTTCCCCAAGTGAGACAGCTGCAGCGCTTGCATCAGGCGCACTGTATCTGACTGTGTTTTGGGACTTACCTTAATTAAGAGCTGATTGAGGTTTTTCTGTTCAGACTGCAGCACCTGAATATCTGATTTCAGCTCCTGCATCGCGGCTTTTTGCTGCGACTGATGCGACTGAAGCTGTTCCTGCTGCTGTTTTAACTCAGTCAGGGCTTGCTCTTTTTCCGCTATGGCACTTTGCAGCTGGGCTTTCTGCTGTTCCAGCTGCTCCAGTTCATCCTGCTGCGCATGGTTTAAAATTTGAGCAGACTGCAGTTTCAGCGTATCTTTTTGCTGTTCCAAACGGCTGATATTCTTCGCCAGCTGCTCACTTTGCGCCAGCATCTGGAGTTTTTGCTGCTGCTGCTTTTCGACTTGCGCTTTCGCCAGTTCATATTGCTGCTGCACCGCAGACTGCTGGGTCTTTAAATCGATAAAACCCTGAGACTGCGCTTGGCTTTGACTTTCCTGCCGCTTTAACTGCCCATCAAACTCTTCCTGCTGCGCATGCAAAGTTTCCAACTGCAGTTCAATAAGCTGCAAACGCTCTTTGCTTTGAAATTTCTGCTGTTCCAGCTGTACCAAGCTTTCAGAGTTTTGAGAATACAGCGCCTGTTTCTGCTCCAGCGTCATTTTCAGTTCAGCCAGTTTTTTTTCTGCCTGCTGCCATTCATTTTGCAACGGCGTCGACTGCTGAATCAGGCGCTGAAACAATTCACTGGTTGACGTCAAATCATGCTCTAAAGTATTCAGTTCAGAACGCACCAGCTTGAAACTTTCTCCCAGCGTATCCATCTGCACCGTATATTCCTGCTGCAGCCGGCTGCTTTGTTCACATTGAAATGACAGCACTTCTATTTTGATGGTACGGATTTGGGTTTCCAGTTCCTTATACTGCACTGCAGTTTCAGACTGGCGCTTTAAGGTTTTCAGCTGAGATTTCAGTTCTGATGCAATATCTTCTAAGCGGGATAAGTTCTGCGTAGTGTGCTCTAAGTGGGTCGTCGTTTCACGGCGGCGCGCCTGATAGCGTGAAACGCCCGCGGCTTCTTCAATAAACACCCGCATTTCTTCAGGTTTGGCATCAACCAGCCGGTTGATCATGCCCTGCTCAATAATTGAATATGAACGCGGCCCAAGGCCTGTACCCAAAAAGATATCGGTAATATCACGGCGCCGGCATTTTGTGCCGTTCAAAAAATACTCAGACCGTCCATCGCGGTTGACCTGACGGCGTACCGCCAATTCACTGTAAGCATTATAAGCGCCGCCTAATTTGCCGTAGGTATTGTCAAAACGCAGCTCAACGCTGGCCATGCCAACGGGTTTACGCTTAGCCGTGCCGGTAAAAATGACATCCTGCATGCTGCCGCCGCGCAATTGCCGCGCGCTGGATTCACCCATCACCCAGCGGATTGCATCAATCACATTAGACTTGCCGCAGCCATTAGGGCCAACAACCGCGGTGCGGTTCTCTTTAAATTGTAATGTTGTACTGTCGGCAAAAGATTTGAAGCCAGAAAGTTTTAAACTGCTTAAACGCATAGTGTCCTGATTAACGTCGTGAGCGCCGAGCCCACGCGAGTTCAATTTGTTTCATCCGTGTCAGCGATTCCAACACAAGGTTACGCAAGTGTCGACAAAAATCTTCCATAAATAAAGCGGCTTGTTGTGACTTTCTGATTAAAACAGCATCGCTTACCAGCTTAAACAGCTCAAAAGATTCTTGAAGCTCCCTGCGCGAGATATTTAAGGTTAAAAAATAGCTGCGGCGCAATGACGGCAACAGTTCCTGATAATAACGCATCAGATACGGATTTCCGACCATTTCATGCTGGCGCGCCATGCTTTGAAAGATTAAATCATAAAATTTTTCGGTATGACCCTGACTGGTCTCGGAACTTAATTGTTCTAATAATAATTGAATCTTTTCGGCCTCATGGCTGCGCCATGTTTCCGCCATCCGGTGCACAATCTGCCCCAGCAGCAAAGAAGCCATATCAAACAGAGAGCGCACCTGCAGTGCAGACATCTCGGACACAATTGCGCCGCGGCGAGGGAAAATCTCAATCAGCTGGGTGCGTTCTAAAATAAGCAACGCTTCACGCACGGAACCGCGGCTGACATCCAGCTCAGAAGCAATGCGCAGCTCTTGAATCCGTTCTCCTTCTACCAGCTCACCGCGAATAATCTGCTCGCTGATGTGCTTGGCAATCTGTTCTGACAAACTGTCCGCGTCTTGTGGGTGCATGCTGTTCCCGTCTTGTTTTTATAAAATGCAAAGATGGATTTCACCAAATCTGCATTCATTTAAACGGTTTTCCAGTCAATTAAATATGACATTGTCAGACAATCTTATGTCTATAAAGCCAATCCGAAGCTCCGCCATGCTGTTTTAAAACAGCTGGCTCACGCCCTGATACATAAAATAGCAGCCGACTGTCGTCAGCAGACAGGCAAAGCATTTCTTCAGCACGGCAGGAGACAGCATATGCGCCACTTTCGCCCCCTGCTTGGCAGTGATAAAACTCATTACGCTGATGCCGATAAACGCATAAATATGCACATAACCGATGGTATTGGGCATGGCAACCTCTGACTGCTTGCCAAACCACATAAAGCCCAATGCGCCTGCAATAGCAATCGGCAAACCGCACGCCGCCGATGTTGCGACGGCTTTTTGCATCACCACACCGTGCCGGTTCAAATACGGCACAGTTAAACTGCCGCCGCCAATGCCGAATATCGCTGAAGCGATGCCAATACCGCCGCCAGCGGCCAGCTGCCTTGGAACAGAAGGCAATTGGCGTGTAGGATCAACTGCAGCGCTTGCGCCTCGGAACATTTTAAAAGCCACCCAAATGGCAAAGCAGCCAATCAGCAGCTGCAGCCCCTGTCCTGAAAGATAATCGGCAATACCCGCCCCAATAAACGAACCTGCAACTAAACCGGGCGCTAAATTGCGGAACACATGCCACAGCACGGCGCCTTTTTTATGATGCGCGCTGACAGAGCTGAAAGACGTCACAATAATGGTGGCCAAAGACGTGCCTAAAGCCATATGCATAATAATCGATGGGTCATAATGCATTTGGGTAAAAACAATATACAGAATCGGGACAATTATTAACCCGCCGCCTACCCCAAATAAGCCCGCAGCAAAACCAGCGATTGCGCCGATCAGCAAATATATGATTAACTCCATCAATTATTCCACAATTCTCAGATTCAAATGGATTTAGAGACTCGATTACTGCAGCAGATGCTGAGCGATGCGCATCAGCTTCCTGAAGTGCTGCTCTTGAAACCCGTGACCGCATCTACCAATGATGATGTGCGGGAAATTGCGCTCAAAGGCGTACAGCAAGTCCTTGTGACCAGTGTTCGGCAAACTCAGGGCCGCGGACAGCGTCAACGCCAATGGGTCTCACCGGAAGGCAACATCTATTTAAGCACATTGCTCAATACCCGAACAGCTATTGACGGCCGCTTGGCTTTGGAAATTGCGTTAAATATCCTGCAAATGCCAAGCTTGCAGCATTTAGACCTGCAAGTAAAATGGCCGAATGACCTCTACAGCTCAGCAGGAAAATGGGGCGGCATCCTAATTGAGCCTCTGAATGCCCATCAAGCGGTAGTCGGTGTCGGACTGAATGTTCTGCCCTTGCCTAAAGACGGAATTGACCAAGCGGTGACATCGCTGACAGAACTCGGGCTGGCGCGTTTTGACCGCATTAAATTGACTGCTGAACTGTATTTAGCCATTCAGCAAGCGGGCGAATGGTTCAATCATGACAGCTGCAATTTGGCGGCCCGATTCAATCACTATGCAGCTTTTAAAGACCAAGCGGTCGAAATTGAACACCTGCAAGGCATTAGTCAGGGCATTTTCCTCGGCATCCGCAATGACGGCGCGATTGAAATCAGCAATGAAAATGGCACTGAACATTTCTTTCAGGGACGCTTGCGCAGAATAGGCGCATCGGCGCAGTGATCCAGAGATTACACATGAAAAATTTATGGCTCGATATCGGCAATACCCGCCTCAAATACTGGATTACCGAAAATGGGCAAATCATCGAACAGGCAGCAGAATTGCATTTGCAGTCTCCTGCCGAACTCTTGCTCGGTTTAATACAGCATTTTAAAAGCCTTGATTTACAGCATGTTGGTGTATCCTCGGTACAAGACAAAAAGAACAACGACCGCATTCATAAAATTTTAAAATTTTTGCAGATTCCCGTCGTCTTTGCCAAAGTTCATGCAGAGTTTGCTGGCTTGCGCTGCGCCTATGAAGATACCAGCAAATTCGGCATTGACCGCTGGCTGCAAATGCTGGCAGTCGTGCAGGATCCTCAGCAAAAATACTGTGTGATCAGCTGCGGAACGGCATTGACCATTGACCTGAGCGATGGCTTTGAACATTTAGGCGGCTATATTCTGCCGAATCTTTATTTGCAGCGGGATTCCCTCATTCAAAATACCAAAGGCATTAAAATTCCTGATGCGTCATTTGATGAGCTCAGCCCAGGCCGCAATACCATTGATGCGGTGCATCACGGCATTTTACTCAGCCTGCTCAGCACCATTGAAAAAGTCATGGATAAATATCCAAGCAAGCTGATTTTAACTGGCGGCGATGCCCCCTTATTTGCTCAATACTTACAGCGCTATCAGCCTGAAATTGAAAATGATCTGCTGCTGAAAGGGCTGCAGGTTTATATTCAAACCTTGTCTCTAGCCAAAAACTGAAGCATCAGCGCTTATGCAGCATGTACGCGTAAAATGTCATGCTGCGTACCTAGTCCTATGGCGGAAAATTGGTATTTATCCTCCATGGTATGCAAACTGAATTCAACGATTCCGCGATTAGATAGGAGTCAGGCTTTAAGCTAAGAAATTTTCAAGCGCGGGAAAGCCAATAAAAGATTGACCTTGGTTTTGGTAATGAATGCAAATAGCATGAGTCTCTGAGCCAGAGTCAAACATGTTTTAAATGATGAATCAGGAACGGCCATTTTTTATCCGCAGCCTCAAAAACGGCAGGCATGAAAAAAGGCGCCTAAAGCGCCTTTTTAATTCAATCAAATTATTTCTGATCTTTACCGCCAAACAGCGGGCCCATGCCACCGCCGCCGCCAAACTGCTTCTGCATACCGCTTAATGATTTCATCATTTTTGCCATACCTGACGGATTGGCAAATTTTTTCATCATTTTCGCCATCTGCGCATGCTGCTTGATCAGCTTATTCACTTCAACCACTTCCATACCGCAGCCCGCAGCGATACGCTTTTTACGGCTTGGGTTCATCAAGTCTGGATTGCGGCGTTCTTTAATGGTCATCGACTGAATAATCGCTTCCATCTTTTTCACTTGTTTTTCAGGGTTCGCTTGGGCAATAGCATCCTGAATACCGGCATTGCTCATGCCAGGCAACTTATCCAAGAAGCCCATCATGCCGCCCATTTTATTCATTTGCTCAAACTGCATCAGCATATCTTCAAAATTGAAGCTGCCGCCTTTTTGCAATTTTTTTGCCATTTTTTCGGCTTTTTCTTTGTCGATTTTGCGTTCAACTTCTTCGACCAAAGACAGCACGTCACCCATGCCCAAGATACGCTGCGCAACACGTTCCGGATGGAATGGCTCTAGGGCATCAAGCTTTTCGCCCATCCCTAGGAATTTAATTGGCTTGCCGGTAATTGCGCGGACAGAAAGCGCCGCGCCGCCGCGTGCATCACCGTCAGTTTTAGTCAGGATCACACCTGTTAACGGCAAAGCATCGTTAAATGCTTTCGCTGTATTGGCAGCATCCTGACCGGTCATAGCATCGACAACGAATAAAGTTTCAGTTGGCTTAATCGCCGCATGAAGCTCTTTAATCTCATCCATCATGTCGTCATCAACATGCAGACGGCCTGCAGTATCGACAATCAGGACATCAGCAAATTGAATTTTTGCCTGCTCAATGGCACGGGTCGCAATCGTAATCGGCTTTTCATCTGCACTGGATTCAAAGAAAATCGCGCCGACTTCGCCTGCAACGGTTTGCAGCTGCTTAATGGCCGCCGGACGGTAAACGTCCGCAGAAACCATCGCGACTTTTTTCTTTTGGCGTTCTTGTAAAAAGCGTGCGAGTTTCGCCGCAGTGGTGGTTTTACCCGCACCCTGCAAGCCTGCCAGCAAAATGACCACCGGCGGTTTAGCGGCTAGGTCAAGGCTTTCATTGGCCTCACCCATCATTTTAGTCAGTTCGTCATGTACAATTTTGACGAATGCCTGGCCTGGCGATAACTGAGTCATCACTTCCTGACCCAATGCTTCTTCCTTAACTTTCGCGATGAACTCACGAGTTACAGGTAACGCCACATCGGCTTCAAGAAGCGCCATACGCACTTCACGTAACGTATCTTTAATATTGTCTTCTGTTAGCTGCCCAGAGCCAGTAACATTTCTTAAACTCTGCGTGAGTCGTTCTGTTAAGGTATCAAACATTGCAAAATCCGCTTAAAATGGTTGTTGCAAAAAAATCTTTCTTAAAATAGAAAATTTATGCATAGAATGCTATAGGATACTGTAGTTCTCATCGAATTTACATCTCTGAATTTTCATCATCCTGAAAAAGGTTTGACATGATTAGCCTGCCCTTGGTTTACACAATTTTAGCATTAATCGCATACACCACGTCTTTTTGGTATTTGTTTATGCATTTGATGTCTAAGCGTGTTCCCAATCACTGGTTTGTCGGCGTAATTTTAACGTTAGGCCTGTTTTTGCATGCAGGCGTACTGTACAGCGACATGCTGACCCCAATGGGCGTAAATTACAATGTGTTCAACATTATGTCTTTTACGTCTGCATTAATGCTGCTGCTCAGCATTTTATTCAGCACTTACCGCCCCGTTCTGCCTTTAAGCTTAATTGGCATTCCTGTTGCAGCTGCCGGCCTGATCATGGGCTTTGCCTTCAGCAAGCATGATCTGTTTATTACGCAAAACTCTGCCGGTTTAGACGTTCATATTGTTCTGTCTTTATCGGCCTATGCGGTGCTGCTCATGGCGACCATTCATGCCGTGCTGCTGTGGTTTCAAGACCGTGAATTAAAAAATAAGCAAAAACGCCGCGTCTGGGTCAATTTGCTGCCGCCCTTCCAAGCGATGGAATCCTTGCTGTTTGATATGCTGATTGCCGGATTTGCCTTGCTGACACTGGCGCTGGGCTTTGGCTTCATCACCATAGATGATTTTTTTGGACAGCATTTAGCGCATAAAACTGCATTCAGCATCATTTCATGGTTTATCTATGGGTCATTGCTGATTGGGCATTACAAATTTGGCTGGCGCGGCCAAAAAGCCATCCGCTTCACGATTATCGGATTCTTTCTATTGGCGGTTGGGTTTATTGGCTCCAAACTTGTTTTAGAAATGATTTTGCACCGTTAATTTTAAAGCTGCCGATATGGAAAAAGTCTGCCCGTTTATCCTTCGAAAAAATGCCGAACTGCAAACCGAGGTTTTGGTTTTTCAGCATCCTGTTGCTGGAATTCAACTGGTCAAAGGCACACTGGAAGCGAACGAATCTATTGTAGAAGCCGCCATACGGGAACTCTTTGAAGAGTCTGGCATTATTCGCACGGTCGAGCATTGCGCCTATATAGGACAATGCCAGATTGCCTCAACGCCTTGGCATTTTATTGCGATCGATATTCTGGACTTAAGCTTATCAGAACAATGGCAGTATCAGACTTTAGATGATTATGGGCATGTTTTCAGTTTTTTCTGGCTGCCTGTCCCGCATTTGCTGGCATTGGATGAAAGCCGAATTCATCCCAAATACCTTGATGCCGTTCTGTATATTTTACGGACTATAAAATAATTGCAAGAATAGAAATATCCTGATTAAAAACGCCTAGGCCAAAAATGAAATCAGCCATTTTCTTTATTAAAAATATTCCAAGGCAAGAGATAAAATATTTAGACCATGCCTATTTGAAATAAACTTCGTAATTAATCACTGACGTAAATTTTCCCGCATTGGCTGGCTTTTTCAAAAAAAGTACGCCTGCTTCGAAGTTTTTCGTCAATTGAGTATTGCTGCTATAGCCGAAATCAATCTTGTCATTCAACTTCAGCGGCGCGCTATTTCCGGACTCAAATAGACGGATGCCAATCACATCTTTCATGTCCGTTTCAATTGCGGTTATGGTCTGATCATCAACTTGATAGGCTGAACTAAAAATTCCTACAAAAGGATATGCTGCACAGTCTTTGCCATTGGTAATAACATTAATAGAAAATGGTGTTTTTCTTAAAATAGTATTGGTGTCTTGATAGGCATAATATTGACCTAAATCAACCGTCTGTGTGTTCAAAACCGGTACGCATTCGACATATTTGATTTGAATGCCGCTGACTTTTTCCTGAAAATTACCGCTGCCATTCCGGCCCCCTTTCCCATCCAGCTGAAAAACATCGTAAGTTTTAACTGTTGCAGGAAAGTTGCTGCCTGAACCGCGCGCCTTAATATATAAAGAATACGTTAAAGTAATGGTTTTGGGGTCAGCACAGCGGCGGCTCACGGCATACTTCCCAATAAAACGACAATTATCAGCAGCTGTAGAAAATGAAAAAAGATTATCTGATTGGTAGCTTAAAGCTTGCTTCCCTGTGGCGATTTTATCGGTAGTTTTTGTAATGGGATATTCTTGGCCATTGAAACGGATGCCCATAATTAAATTAGAGTTGCCAAAATCTGTCGCTAATTTTTTCGCAGCGTCATCGACATATAAATAAGCATCTTCACTTGAGTTGGTCGTTGCATCATCATAACAGGTAAATGTCGATGAATAGGTTTGAGATTCCCACAGCAAGGCATTCGCGGCACTGTTAAAATTGGTCACGGTGATCGTGCCGACATTTGTTGTATTTGTTTTATTTGTTGCATTATCAATATTAAAAGAACTCGACGCTTTGGGACCCGACAGGCAACGCATTGCCCATGTGCTTTGTACCGCAGTCAGGCCAATAGCCAGTAAAAATAAATTAAGAAGCAGCCGAAACCGGTTATTTTTCATTTTACTCTCCTGCTTCACATGCAAGCGTCAATTCATCATAGCCGATATTGCGGCTGTTTAATTCAGGCAGTATAAAGCTGCATTGCTGAGTATCTGCACTGCCCCACTTTGCAAACATTTTTTGACCGGATTCCACATTGGTTAAAAAAGCCTGACTATTTAAACCGACTAAACCATAGCGGTTCAAATTGGCTACATCGCTGATTTCTGTACCAGCCGCCAACTCATGGCCGTTATAGTTCAAATTCACCAAAACACTGTGGCCAGTTTTTACATTAAATTCAACTTTGACGACAGCAAATTTAGTCGGAACAATGTCATTGCGCACCAAATCTTCAATAAAAATATTCTGGCCTAAATCTTCGGCTTGCAATGCCACACGGTTTTTCGCATATGGGCTGCTGCCGCTCATAATCGCATAGCCATTCTTGTCCAGCTTTAAGCCAGTTTGATTCTCTATGCGGATATTGCTTGCGCCTTTCGCTTCAATCAGGATAGGCGAATTATTCATCTGCTGCCCAAAAATCACCCCTTTTTCGTGCATCAGAATGCCGCCATTCACCCCGGCATACACTTGCTGATACTGATCCGAATACGCATAGCCGATATTGCTGTTGCCTTTAGTTCCCTGATAGGCCGCATTTAAATTCAAGCTGTCACCGCTTTTCTCAGAATGGCTCACTTGCAGCTGTGTTTGCAGATTATTATCTTTTAGAAAATTGGCTGTCAAAGCGCTTTGCACCATTGCGCCATCATCACCTGAATACTGATAATTATTATTAGAAGTCACATCGTGCTTTTTAAACGGTTTCAGCTGATCCAGCGGAAAACTGAAATTCAGCCCAATGGAATAATCAGAGCCAGCGAACAAACTTTTGCTGTTCTGATAATACACACCATAGGATAAGCGTTGAATATTGTTGTTATAACCAATTTGCCAGTTACGCTGATTGTAATCTTTCTGCCAGAACTGCGTATCGGATAAGTTAGCATAGAGCTGCCCCCATTTACCCAACCGCTGATTCAAGGAAATTTGATATTGATTTTTTTTATTATAAAAAACAGTTGAATAGTATGAACGTGTCTGAGCCTCCGCTGAAACAGCCGGATCATTCACAGCAGACGGATCTTGATCATTATATTCATAGACGCCATTTCTCCACTGAGCCTTTTCCTGTACTGCATCAGAAAAGCCATAATAGCTGGCGGTATAATGATAGCCTGCTAAATGAATATCAGTACCCAACGATTGAATAGATTTGGCATACAGCAGCCGTACGCCCAAGCCATCCTCTTGACGGCCATTCGACAAAGTATTATTGGCAAAGCTTAAGTCCGCAGATAGGGCGCCGAACTGGCCAACCGACCAGGCAACGCCGCCTGCAGCTGAATAATAGTCTTCAGCCGCTAAAATTCCTGCATAAGGCGTGAGGTAATTATTTAAACCCAAAGTATAGGTCAATTGCCCAAAATAGGGCTGATAATCATCAGAACCGCTGCGGTACTGTCCAGCAGTCACTTGATATTTTTTCTGACCTGCGCGAATCATATTCGGGACAGAAGCGTATGGTTGAGTAAAGGTGCGGACCGATCCATCGCTTTCAATGACTTTAATTTCTAAATCACCGCTGTCATTGGCTGCGTATAAATCCTTAATTTCAAAATTACCGGGCGCAACATTCATGCTGTACACCAAATAATTGTTTTGACGGATTTCAACCAGCGCATTGCTGCGCGCCGTCCCGCGGATGACCGGCGCATAATTTTGCAGGCCGATAGGCAGCTGCGCATCATCACTGCTGAACTGCACGCCGCGGAAGTTAATGCTGTCAAAGACATCGCTTCGGGTATTTGCATCGCCTAATTCTATGCGCGCTTTCAGCGGAATAATGTCACGCTCAATTTTATTGACCGCGCTGTCCCATTCCGCTGAATATCCGCTGCTTTTTATAAAACTGCTTTGATTGCGGTAACGCCATGCGCCCCAATTGATTCCGCTGTTCAGCAGTAAGCTGCTGTTGCTGAATTCTTTGCCGGACTGGGCCTTATATAAGCTGGTATTGGCATTGTAATTTACAATCAAAGCATTAATGCCCTGATCATATAATTTAGGTGAAATATAGCCTCGAACATTTTGACGCAGAAAAACCTGAGGAATAGATAAATTCAAGGTTTGCATGCCTGCATCAAAATTCAGTTTAGCGCCGGGCAATGCCGTCAGGTCATAGCAGGCCGAGTCAGATGTTTCTTGAGCTGATTGATCAATTTCATACAGAATCTGATAATCGTCAATAAAGCTGGCGTCGATGCAAGGCACAACCTCTTGGCCTTTTTGATAAAACTTGATTTTTCTTTTATCTATGCGCTGATCATTCAGAAAAATACTGAAATCATAATTGCCTGGAATAAGGCTGTAGCCTTTCGTGACGGCTTCAAATACGACCTGATCGCTTACATCTTTTAAAAAAGCGGTATTAAATTCTGGATCTTCAGCGTAAGCATGCTGCGCTGCAATACTCAGGCTAAGTAATGAAAGTTTTAAATAGCGCACGTGATACTGCCGCAAATTTGACATTTATTTCAAAATAACTTCAGGCATTTCAGTATTGCCGCCATAGTCATTAATATACGTAAATTGAAGGCTTTTAATCGTGTTCGGAATATGATTCAAAACATCAATACTTTGAAATGGCGGAACCATATCGCGCTGCATTTGGCTGATTGGCTTGTCATTTTTTCCCAGTGTTAAATCACCGATGGTGATAAATAACGGGCTATTGTTTTTTAATTTCAGCGTTCCATTTTCTAGCGACCATTGCAGTTTTTTTACGGCTTCAGGCAAATCCATTTCAATTTGCTGCGGACGGTAAAACAGCTTGATTTTGGAACGTACAGCCAGCTGCAAGGTATTCTCTTCTTCCGGCTTAGGCGGAATTTCCTGCACATTGATCCATACTTGACTTTCACGGTCTGTCGGCAGACCTGTGCCTGAATAGATAAAACGCAAGACTGATTCTTTTTGCGGTTCAATTTTAATCAATGGCGGAGTAACAATAAACGGCACTTTTGATATAGCTGTTTTATCTTCACCCGGCTCAAGCCAAGTTTGAACAATATACGCTTTAGATGCATTATTTTTGAGCGTCAGTGTCGCAGCTTTATTTTCGCTGCTATAAATGACGCGGCTTGCCATAGCCTGAATTGCGGCATAACTTGGCGATGCAAAAGCAAGGCCAGATAAAATAACCGCGAGTACAGATAAATTCAGGCGCATGGCAAATCCTCAATAATTTTAAATTATTTTTGCTGCAACGTAATGCTTACTGTCGCATCCGCTTTACCCGCAGTAACCGGTGCGCCAGTCGCTTGATAAAAAGCTTGCAAAGGCAATTCGCCTACCGCTGTAACGCCTGTGCCCGCTGCAGTTAAAACCGCATTAGAATCTTGTCCAGTAATTGTATTTAAATTAACCGGCTTATTTGTACCGCTTCTGTTGATAATTGCAATACCAACGCCTGTCGCCGCAGACGCTTTTAACAGCTGCGTATTAGTTGCATCTGCAGTTCCTGAAAAGTTCACTTGATAAGTGCCCGCAGCACAGTTTTCTACGTTAATCGTGAAGTTTGCAGGAGTTGACTTGTCGCCTGCAACCTTGAACATAGACGTTGGCCATTTACCCAGAACAACTTCGTTGGACGTGCTGCTATTAATTTTAATGTCACAAGCAGCATTAATAATTTCACCTGTAAAGTTAATTTGGCCTGCAGCAAAAGCTGGCGCAGTGAAAGTCAAAGCAGAAAGTGATGCAGCAAGAGTCAAAGCGATTTGTGTTTTCATGTGTTTAACCTAAAGCAAATAAATAAGTTTTCCAATTAATCATGGAGTTATTAAAATATGGTCACAAACACAGATACAGCATAAAGTGTGACATATCTTACATTTTGTGTAAGATAGCAGAAAAAAATAATTTGAAAACCTTTTTTATATATTTTTTGTAAATTTCACGAGAAAAACTTATCTTTTACACATAAAAACCATGATTAATAGAAATTAAGATAATGATTTATATTAATATTAATAATTACAATGGCATTTTATCAGGTACAAAAAAACTTCCCTCTAAAAATGAAAAATAGCATGAATTTTATTCAAATTATGCTATTTTATTGATATATATAAAATTATTTTATTTATAGTGGATTTCGATATTGAAAGCTTGGTTTTCGTTAACTGATTTCAGGCTTGCGCCATAAAAAGTAGAATGAACTTCAGAGAAATTTCGCACATATGCTTGAATTTCTTCTGCAGATAATTTTGGATCGATGATTCTATTGTGCAGCTGAAACCACTGATTTTCTAATACGGCGCATTTTTCTTCAGCTGAAGCTTGGTATAAGTCACAGGTATTTTCATAAATTTCACCGCGGAAATTCAGCTTCATATCATCTTGCGCAAAAATCGAACACGCTGAGATTGCAGATATAAAAATTATCGCTAATTTTTTAAACATATCCCTGTCCCTTTTGTCTTCTTATAATATTTTTATAGCACAAGTGAATATTTGTTTACTTCGCCAAATTATCAAAAAAAATCAAGATTGATAACCAGTTCACAAGCTTGTTCTTTTTATTTAATTGCCCGCTTTAAAAGTAAGCTGATCATTCAATTTATTATAAAAAATAAAATATCTTAACAACTTATCAATCACTTAGTTTTAACCTGTATTCAAAAAATCATTTCAAGCATTTAACAAAACAGGATGTTTCTCTCTTAACTTAAATTTCAAGCATCATTTTTCTTAAACTATTGGCTTTAATGCCTTGCGCTCTGCCTTAACTCGATTTATTCAGTTAACTTAAACACTTTACTTCTATCCATCGCATTATCTTTTTATTGAAGTATGAATGGCCCATGTGTATTAATTTCATACAGCACGCCCAGCGCTATTTATTTCAAATGCTTTAATTAAAACATTAATTACGTGCATTATATGCATGGGGAAATCTCCATTCTCAGCTGAGTCAGCAATCTCCTAAATCCACCAGTTAAATCCTTTAAATTAAAGATCTAAAAAGAATCTGACCCTGTAATTTTCGTGAGCTGGACAAGCGCTGAAAAAAAACGTATAACACCGTTTTTCATCGTTCAGGCAGCTGCTGTGAAACTTGTTTTAGCGCCAATGGAAGGTTTAACCGACCCAATCATGCGGGATGTACTGACATCCATGGGAAGCTTTGACTGGTGTGTGACCGAGTTCATTCGCGTAACCAATTCAGTTCTGCCCGATCATGTCTATCACGCCTATTGTCCGGAATTGCTTAACGGCGGAAAAACCGCGGCAGGAACACCTGTGCATGTGCAGTTTTTAGGAAATGATCCTGAAATGCTGGCAGCCAATGCCTTGCGCGCAGTCGCATTAGGCGCGCCTGCGATTGATATGAACTTTGGCTGTCCGGCGAAAACTGTCAACCGCCACCGCGGCGGTTCGGTGCTGCTGGATGAGCCGGAAGTGGTTTACGGGCTGGTCAAAGCTGTACGGGATGCCGTACCTGAGCATATTCCAGTATCCGCTAAAATGCGCTTAGGCTATATGGATAGAAATTTCACGCTTGAAAATGCGCATGCCATTGAAGATGCTGGCGCGTCTTGGGTAACTGTGCATGCCCGCACCAAAGCGGAGGGCTATACACCGCCGGCATTCTGGGATCAGCTGCGGCCTATTCGTGAAGCGCTGAAGATTAATGTGATTGCCAATGGCGAGATCTGGAACAATGCCGATGCCAAGCAATGTCAGATGGAATCCGGCTGCGCGGATTTAATGATTGGACGCGGTGCCGTCACCACACCGGATATTACCCAATGCATCCGTCAAAATACCAATGACGCATTAATTACATGGAATGAACTGATTCAGCTGCAAATCCGCTTTTTAAGCGGCAGCTATAAAAAAGAAATGAACATGGTTGGCCGCTATAAGCAATGGCTGGGCATGATGTCAAAGCATTATCCTGAAGCGAAAGCGCTATGGGATGAAGTGAAAAAAGTGAAGCCTTTAGATGAGATTGTGCAGAAATTGCAAAGCCATCAATGACTTGATGCTTAAGCGCTAAAAACGTCATCGCTATTTAAACCGTCAATAATTGTTTCGTCTGAAAAAATGGAACAGCCTGCTCACATTGTGCTGTTCCGTACACACTGAATGCGCGCCATGCCTCTGTGACTTCACAGCAAATATTAGGGCAGTCATTGCTTTAAGCATTCAGAAGTATTCTTCAGGCCTTTGGCTGCAGATTAAAGCGATAAAAATAGAACAGCAAGCCTCCCCTCTGTATGTACAAGATACAAAAATGAAGGCTATAAAGCCCAATGCGTCTATTTAAAACTCCGCTTCAGCTGCATTATTTTTCTGTTTTAAATTTTTTACATGGGTGCTGTTGGTCTTCCAAGATTTTTCCAGCACTTCTTTTTCAATCCGCAATTGAACCCGTTTCAGTTTCATCATTGGAATAACTTCCTCTCGAAAGCCTTTGATATAATCTGTCCATGCCGCACCGCGGAAGATATTATCAGGCATTGCAGTTTTAAACTCACAGTCTGGCATAAACACTACAATCGAATGAATCAATTCAGGCTCAACAATATCAGTCAAAACCGTTTCCAAAACTTTTTGATGCTTATAGTTTTGATGCAATGGATTTTGAAACTTAAATGACTTTTTATAAATTTTCTGCGTCCATATCTTTTGATGGGCGCTGCCAAAAATCCAGCCCTTATAATTTTTGGTTTCGATGACAAAAATGCCATAAGGGCTTAACAGAATATGGTCTATTTGCGTGGTTTTATTTTGCGCATCAGGCAAAGTGCAATCATTTAACAGGATATATTTTTCTTTATCCAAGTAAAGTTTGGCCTGCACGCTGACCGTAAACTCCCCCATTTTCCCTTTAAGCAAAGGCTTGAATACTTTAAATAGCCCAAGGGCTGCAGCCAATAAAATCAGCCACCACAATTGCGAAAGCAGCGGTGCAAAAATTTGAGAAATACTCATTCAATCAAACTCATATTATATTTCTTGGATCAGCTTTTAAAGTGCAATAACATCAACGTATTCTGTTCATAAAGCTTCTAATTTCAAGAGAATATCTTTATTCCCCAATCCTCCGGCAAAGCCCACCAGTTTGCCCGTACTTCCCACCACACGATGACACGGCGCAATAATAGAAATTGGATTTTTGCCATTGGCCGCGCCAACCGCACGCACCGCTTTGACATTGCCAATTTGTTCTGCAATTTGCTTATAACTGCGGGTTTCACCGTAAGGAATGCTCAGCAGCGCCTGCCAAACTTTCTGCTGAAACGGTGTTCCGGCAAAATCCAAAGGCAAATCAAACTGCTTGCGCTGTCCAGCAAAATATTCATTCAACTGCTGCGCCGTTGCCTGCAAAATAGGATGTTCAATATCATGAACCAATGTGGCCAAACGTACTCTGTTCGGATTTTCATTCTCCCACAGCACAGCCACTAAAGCGCTTTCATGCGCAACCAGTTTCAGCTGACCTACAGGTGACTCTAAAAATATATAAGACAGCTGCATGCGCGCCCCCGCCAAGTCGTTGAAAAAAATTATCTCATTATTTAAGCGGATGACACCTTCATCAAGACCAAGCCTGAAATAATTAAGACAGCCGCCAACATTCTCATTGCATTGGCTGGCTCACCCAGCACAAAAATTCCGACCAGAAATGAACCGACCGCACCAATCCCTGTCCATACGGTATAGGCAGTGCCTAAAGGCAAAGACTTCATGGCATATGACAGCAAAGCAAAGCTGGCGGCCATAAAGACAATTGTTAAAATACTGGGTGTTAATTTACTGAATCCTTCCGATATTTTCATCGAATAGGCCCAGACCACTTCCAGTAAGCCCGCGACAATTAAGACCATCCACGCCATAACTAAATTACCTATTGCACAATGGCAAAGCCGGATGATTCCGGCCTTTGCCATAATGACCTGCTAAAAATCAATGAAAGAAATTAAGATGATTGAATATTCAAAGGCTTATTCAGCCGGAAGAAAGCTTCATTAAAACCAAGCCTGAGACAATTAAAACAGCAGCCAGCATGCGCATTGCCGTTGCCGGCTCACCTAAAATAAAGATCCCGACTAAAAATGAGCCAATCGCGCCGATTCCTGTCCAAATGGTATAAGCAGTGCCCAAGGGCAAGCTTTTCATAGCATAAGCCAGCAGGCCAAAACTGAGGATCATAAAAAAAAGGGTGATGAGGCTTGGGGTAAGTTTCGTAAAGCCTTCTGAAAGCTTCATCGAATATGCCCAGACAATTTCGAAAATACCCGCAAAAATAAGAATAATCCAGGCCATAATGCCGTGCTCCAATCAATAGAGTCAGGCCGTCCTGACGTTTTTTCTTGATCCAAGCGAAATACACCTGCATTAAAAAAAATACCAATGGAAAGTTAATTTTTTAATAGAAGGCCATCTTGCACCAAGGGAGGTCGTTCCCCCGCTATATTCTGCTGATTATACTAATTTTCGCATTATTTTTAATCTTATTTACAAAAAATGACCCATTGCACGCTCAAAAAGCGCACCATTTTTCATCAAAATAACAGTAAAGCCATGACAATAAAGAAAGCTGCTAGTGCACCCGCAGCTTTCTTTATTTTTAATGCAGATGCACTGCATCAAAGGCTAATGATTTTAAAATTTAAAGCGTATGCCGGCACCATAAATCCAGCCATGCTCTGAGCCTGTCGCTGCCTGCCAAGCAGTTTCATCCCGCCCTTTATCATATGCATACGCAATATCAATATAAGGCATGACTCTTTTACTGATCTCATAGCGGGTTTCTAAACCGGCTGTGACATGGCTCAAACCGGTTTTCTTGGCATATTTAGACTCATCGCTGAATACGGCATCCAAATTCAAATAAGGCTGCACAATCAGCTTTTGTGTCAGCAGCAAATCACGTTCAGTTTCCAAACTGAAACCTGAATAGCTGTCTGCCCCTGCAAATAGATAGGCATCGGTTTCAAAGAAATACGGCGCCATCCCATGCAGACCAAGGACTGCATCGACGTGTTCTTCAGTATCGCTCTGCCCATGATCCAGCTTCATTTTTTCAGAACGGTAGCGTGCGCCGATCTGAGCATCCCAAAAATCTGAAATCATCCTGCTGTAAAGCAGTTTTGCATCCCATTCAGCCGCATCAGACTCCTGCTGATCGGCATGAATTTTAATAAAAACCTTATTCTCATCGGTGCCAATACGCGTTTCCAGCTCCGATTTTAAAACGCCATCACCATCTTCATTCACCAGCCATTTATTGTCAAAGCTGGTCACGGCATACACCTGACCGCCATGTTCTTTACGGTGATCATGCCCTTGATGCTCAGCTGCAGGTTTCTGCTCCTCTGCTTGCGCCTGTGACTGATTTTGCACAGGGGCTTCAGCATGATGCTGTGAATGATCCATCATGGCATGCGCTGTATCCGGCATCATCTGTACCTGATCCGGCTGCGCCGCTGCAGCCGCCATTTCAGCATGATGATCAGCGCCATTCTGCGCCATTGCCCCTGCACTCATCATCAGCATAGAAACACTTAAAACAGTTTTAGAAAAAAGATTAATGGTGTGCATGATGATCCCCTTTCGCTGCTGTTTGATCCTTATCTGAATTGGCCTGCTCAGCTTTTTCTGCTGTCTTCGCTTGATTGGCCTGCTGCATCATCTGCCCATGTTCATGTGCAGCATGCTGAGAATGATCCATCGGCTGCATTTTTTCCGCAGGCGGCTGAACCGCATGACGCTGTTCAACGCTTGATTCAGCCGCAGCCAGTGTACTCAAACTGAGAACCGCAGCTGCCAAAACTGATGTCAAAAATAGATTAGTGATGCGCATGCTGATCTCCTTTTTGCTCCGCCGCAGGTACTGCTTTAGAGGTCTGGATTGGCGCTGAAGAGGCTTGAGCATCTGTCACATTCGCGACAATCAGCTTATTCATCATGCCTGCGCTCATGTGATACAGCAGATGGCAGTGAATCGCCCATTCGCCCAGCTCATCAGCAGTCAGCAAAGCCGTAACTGTTTTACCCGGCGGCACGATGACCGTATGTTTGTTTGGCATATCCGCCGCAGGCTGACCATTTTCCAGCTGCATAAACATGCCATGCAAATGCATTGGATGCGCCATCATGCTGTCATTGATAAATTTAATGCGGATGCGTTCACCATATTTCACTTTCAGCGGCTCAGCATCGCTGAATTTCTTTCCATTGATCGTCCAAATATAGCGCTCCATCGTCCCGCCCAAGCGGATCACCAATTCACTGGTCGCTTCACGAGTATCCACCTGCGGATTTAAGGATTTTAAATCACTGTATTGCAATGCTTTATCACCCGCTGGCGTAGAAGCATTGGCCCAGCCATACACCGTCTGATCATGTTTCTGCTGCGCCGATGCTGCAGAGCTCTGCTGTGAATGCTCCATGCCTTGCATGGCATCATGGTTCATTTTTGAATGATCCATGCCTTGCATCTCATCATGATTCATCTTTGAATGATCCATGCCCTGCATTGCATCATGGTTCATCTTTGAATGATCCATGCCCTGCATATTGCCATGCCCCATATCCTCCATGGTCAGCAAAGACCGCGGGCGCGGCGCCGGCATGTGAATCCCTTGAGTTTCCGGATTCAATTCATGCTGCAATGTGCCAATAGCAAAACCTGATCGGTCAATAGACTCCGCTTCAATCTGATAATGGCCTGTTTGCGGGGCAACAATCACATCATAGGTTTCAGCTGTCCCAATACGGAATTCATCGACAGGCACAGGCTTGACCGGCTGTCCGTCCGCGCTGACCACCGTCATTTTCAAATTGGGAATGCGCACATCAAAGAACGACATAGCTGAGGCATTAATAAAGCGCAGGCGGACTTTTTCATTCGGCTTAAACATGCCCGTCCAATTCTGTTCAGGCGTTTTCCCGTTAATCAGAAAGGTATAGCCGGTCACATCAGAAAGGTCCGTTTTCAGCATGCGCATCTGATTCCACATTTTGCGGTCTGACCACGCCGCTTTTAGGCCATCTCGCTGCACTTGCTTCCAGACATCACCTAATGTTTCACGCTGATCCTGATAGTATTCGGCTGAAATTTTTAGGTTTTTCTGAATTTGATCACTGCGCTGCTCATGAAAATCGGACAGCATGACCACATAATCACGCTCAGTTTTCTCATGCTGCGCCAAAGGCTGTTTCCCTTTAGGATAAATCACTAAAGCGCCATAGAGCCCGTCCTGTTCCTGCCCTTTGGAATGCGCGTGATACCAATATGTGCCGCTCTGGCGGACTTTAAATTTATAGACAAACTCTTCATTGGGGCTGATGCCGTTAAAGCCGTTAAACCCAGGTACACCGTCCATAATTCCCGGCAGCAGCAAGCCATGCCAGTGAATGGAAGAGTCTTTATTTTTGAGGCTGTTTTTAACCCGAATAACCGCATCATCGCCTTCTTCAAATTCGAGAAGCGGTGCCGGAAATTGGCCATTGACCATAATTCTGGTGAGCGGCTTGCCCGTCACTTGGACGGTGCCCTCGCCAATATTGAGCGAGTATTCCTTGACTGCAGCATACAGACAAGAAGACGAAATGAAGCAAACACCTGCAAGCAGGCTTTGACTGATTTTAATAGACATTGCTTAATCCTGATTTTATGAAGGAACTTTGAGTTAAAAGTGTTCTAAAAATGGATTAAGCTTTGGGAGGGCGCAACAGTTCCTGCCAGTGGCCTGGCAGATATTGCGCAGTAAACGCGATATTGGGCTGCTCGGAAAATATGTAAAACTCAGGCAAGTTCAACTCTACCGCATGCATTTCCAAAGAAACCGATGCCAGCTGGCAATGCCATAAGGCGCAGTCAGCGCATTGCGCTTTGCTATTGAATTGAATGCTTTTAGATTGGCAATGCTCAAAACTCTGCGCACTGTCAGACGGCTTATCGGCCTTAGCCTGAAGGCAGTCCTGCATGTTCATGCTGAACACTGCCGTGTCTGATGCATCCTGCGCCATCTCATGCAGTGAAGCGGAACTGTGCTTCGCACCCATATCATGAGATGCAGAAGACATACTCTGCGAAGCTTCACGCTCAGCAGCATTCATCTTGACAGACTGGCTCATCATCAGCTGGTGAATTGGTTTTTGCACAGCAAAGGCAACACTGCTCCATCCAATGACAAAAGCCATCAGAAAAACAAAGCCGGTATAGCGCTGCATAAATTTCAGCAAACCAATTCTGCCCTCAGCATTCAATGAATAAAATTACGAACCCTGCATCAGCTATTGCCATTATGAGCAATTTTGCCAATTTTGCCAATTTTTGTGCAGCGGTCCACAGCCGGTTAATGTATTTCTATCATAAAGAACTAAGCAGTTATGCACAATGTCTTAAATTTTTTCGTGTATGCCTTTTTTTCTTTAGCGCAAATCATTTAAAACAATATAGTTATATTTTAAACAGCATTATTTTTAAGCAATGCTGAATAAACCGCCAACAATTCAAGCACTTTAAAAGCGTAAAAAAGGACTCAAATGAGTCCTTTTTATACAAATTAAGTCTAATTAATAAACCTTTGACGCTCAATTGTTTATTCTTTATTCAAGTTATCCATATAGTTATCTACATAGATATCCATATGTTTATCCATAAAGTTATCCACAATTGGCGCTGGATTTATTTAAAAATCCTTAAACCTCTACAGTGCCAACTTTTGCCAATTCAGAACGCATATCATCAATAACAGCTTTATAATCGGACTTGCCAAAAATAGCCGAACCGGCAACAAACATATCCGCGCCGGCTTCCGCAATTTCACGGATATTGGCAGGCCCAACACCGCCATCCACTTCTAAACGGATGTCACGGCCAGAGGCATCAATAATTTTGCGCGCCTGACGCAGCTTGTCCAATGTCATTGGAATGAATTTCTGTCCGCCAAAGCCCGGGTTTACACTCATCAGTAAAACTTGGTCTACCTTGTCCAGCACATAATCTAAATAATGCAGCGGTGTTGCAGGATTAAATACCAAACCCGCTTTGGCGCCGCCGGCTTTAATCAGCTGTAAAGAGCGGTCAATATGATCGGTGGCTTCAGGATGAAATGTAATGATATCTGCGCCAGCTTCCAAAAAGTCATCAATCATGCGGTCTACTGGAGATACCATCAAATGCACATCAATCGGCGCTTGAATGCCGTATTTTTTTAAGGCCTTGCACACACCCGCGCCAAAAGTCAGATTCGGCACATAATGGTTGTCCATCACGTCAAAATGCACGACATCTGCGCCCGCCTGCAGGACATTTTCCACTTCCTCGCCTAAGCGGGCAAAATCAGCAGATAGAATAGAAGGCGCAATTAAAAATGGCTTGGACATGAATAACCTGGCTATGGAAGAATGATATTTTAGCTATTATAGCAAAACTGAATTGCCGGCGCTTGCCCGGCGGCCTGAAGCGTTGAAAATGCAGCGACAGAATCTGCGGTAAAAATAATCCGCTGCATTTTTTTGATAGTCAAAACCCTCTAAATCCGCTAGTGTCAAATACCTTTTCATACAAATACTTAAAGAAGATTCTGCATGCCTAAAACAACCCGTGCAACCATTGCGACCGTACAAGCAGGCCGAATTACCAAGCGCTTGCTTAATCACTGGAAACATAAATTTGAAGTGGCTGACTCAGAGCAGCTGCTGCAGATTGTTATGCCCAGCGCAACCGTGCAGTTAACGCCCTTGGCAGAATCTTTGGCTGTCGAAATTACGGCCACGCAAGAAGATACTGACCTGCCCAGATTAGAACAGGTTGTATTGGATCATTTAATCCGTATGGGACAAGAAGAATTGACCGCTGTATGGCAGCGTTCCGAATAATTGTGCTTTCAAATTTAAAATAAATTTTCAGCTACGCAACACTGCAAGCAAAATACCTGACCGCTATCAAGCAGGCAATGCCTGTTCAATCAAGGCTGAGCTTGGTAATTTTTTACCGCCTCAATCCGTTCAAAAGTCGCGGGATGCGAGCTTAAAAAGTCCTGCCAGCTGCGTTTCTCTGTCATCTTTTCACCGCTGTCATCTGCAAGGCGCTGCAAAAAATTGGCATAATGCATGGTCTGCAAATCATGCTGATCCATCATCTTCAGCGCATATAGATCGGCTTCCGTTTCAAAATCTCTGGAATAGCTTGCTCCAATCAGCGCAACTGGCAATGTCGTCACTAAGTCTGAACTGTCGCCGGTAATCATCAATAAAATCACACTGAACCCCAGACTGGATAATGCCTGCTGCAAACTGTGCCGCTGCGCCAAATGGCCTTGTTCATGCGCCATCACTCCCATCAGCTCATCATCATTTTTCGCCAATTGAACCAGTTCATCTGTCAATATGATGGTGTTATTCGGGATTGCCAGCGCATTTGCGCCAATGCTGCCGCCTGCGCGGAAAATCACTTTCGCAGGCTTGTCATCTGCAACCAGCACTTTATATTTCTGCAGCAATTCAGTTTGCCGGGCTTTCGGCAGCTGAGATTCTTGAGTAATTCCCAAAATATATTTTTCTGCCTCATCGCCCCAGCTTTTCATGGTCTGCACCGGCAAGTATTTGGATACCTGATGAGACGCTGCCGGCACTCCCCACTTCACCATGGCAAAGACTAAAACGGCGACAAAGGCAATACTGAATAGAATGAGGCTTGGCGTTCTTTCCAGTTTCCAAACCGTATCAAGATGATCCTTGCGGGATAAATTAAACCATTCCGGCAAAGCATCTTTAAATTCCAGCCGCGCATCATCTTTCAGCTCGACAATCGGCTGAATACTGCCTAAAGCGCCAATCAGGGTCATATCGTCATACATATATACCCGCTGCAGATCGAGCTGCAGGCCATATTTGACTAAAACCCGCTGTTCATCCAATTTCAGCACCTGCGCCAGCTGCGGCTTGGCGCTAATTCCATCATAAAATACCGCATCGGCAGACAGGTTCATTGCATTCTCCTGCTGTTATAGTGAGATATCTAAATCAAAAAAATCACTCAGCTCTTCTGCAATGGCATGATGGTCGTGCTGCAGCAGATTAATCAGATCATCCGGATTATCGACCAGCACCAGCTTTAAAGATTCAGCTTGAAATTTATAGAGGCGGATAGCGGCCCAAGGCGCCAGCAGGCCCAAAGAAATCATTTTTGCCAGCCAATTGCTGAGAATGATCCATGCATAGCGCCATTGACTGCAGCCTGCCGTAAATTGGCTGCGGTTAAGCGTTGTGCTGTTCCATGACGTGATAAAAATTCGCGCCATCATCAGCGGCCAAATAAATAAATATCCAATGAAATAAAAAATAACGAATAGCCCGACATACTCCTGAAAGCCCCTGCCGCCGCTCATGCTGAACAGCAAGCCGAGAAGTGCCGCCAGCACAGCCATTGCTGCAATAAAGATAAATACAGGCATATACATGGCCCGCATATAAGCTGGCCAGTCTGCATTTAATTTAAAGTTTAACTGCCCAACATACAGATGATTCAGGCATTCGCGCTTATAGAGCCATACGGCTGCAGGAAAAAATAAGCCCAGCGTGAATACAGTCACCAAAATGCATTTCAAAAAACACCAATATGCGCTTTTATTGCTTCCAGAGAAAAAGAACCGGCTATTGCCGAATTTGCTGTTGCGTGCACGGAAACGGATGGTTGAACGAACCAGCCAGGGCACAGCCAAGAAAATAAGCGCCATGCCTGCCAATAACAGCTCCAGTGAATATTTCATGGCTAAGGAAATAGCGCCATAAATCACCAAGGCAATGATCCGTCCCATTAAAATTTTAGACGGCAGGCCGGTAAAATCAAAACGGCGCTGAATAAACCAGGTATTGCCATAAAAATAGCGCAATCGGCGCACTTTGGCCCATGGCGCATACAATCCCAACGTAATCACAGTCAATAAAATATTGACGATCCAAATACCGAAATATTCTGACGCCGTTCCTTTAAAGCGGAATGAATACTGCAGCCCCAAATCAATCGAAGCGCCCAGCGCATTCTGCCGCGGTTCTTCCTGAAAGGGTGACGCCAGTTCTGAATCTTGATGGAGATAGCTGTCTGAATTTTGCATACCAAACCTAAGCATTATTTTAATAATTGAAGGGCTGACCGTAATTCCGCACAACGGATTGAACAGAAAGAAATGCTGGGGAAAAATGTTCCGGCACAAAATTTAAAGTCATAATTTTTTTTAAATGGACAATCAAAAACTTTGCTTTGACGCTAAATTGGAAAAAGCTCTCTATACAATGAATCAGAATCTATTTTTTTTCAATCGCATCAAAGAAAAAAACGCCAATGACGGCCCTTTAAGATCATGCAGCCGGCGCAGTAAACAGCAGCGGCTGAAAGCTGAATATCATGATTGTCAGTCCCTCCTCTATTCTTTGAATTTATAGTGGCGGCATGGGCTTTTAGACCCCAAAATTCTATTTGATTATTGAAGCGCTAAAATCTTTAGAACCGATGATTTGCCATCAGCATGATGTGCTTTAAAGCTGACCCAAGCACATTAGAGCGGTCACGCTTCTTTGGCTGAATTACTGAGCCAATACATGGGGAATCTGCTGACAGCATTTGACGCAGTACATACAAACTATTTCTGCAGCGGCCTGATCATTTCAAGTGCGCGCAATGAAATTGAATATGCGTTTCAATAAAGCTGGCAATAAAATAGTAGCTATGATCATATCCGGCTCTTAAATTCAGTGTCAGCGGATAATCGCTCTTTTTACACGCATTGACTAAGAGTTCAGGTTTTAGCTGCGCTTCAAGGAAAGAATCTTCCATGCCTTGATCAACTAAAATAGGCTGCTTCACCGTACCCGATTGAATTAGCTCAACCGCATCATAATTGTGCCAAAGCGACTGCTCTTCGCCAAGATAGGCTGTAAATGCTTTTTTCCCCCAAGGCACTTGAGAAGGCGCAACAATCGGAGAAAATGCTGAAATACTCTGGTAAAGATCAGGATTCCGTAGGCCGATCACTAAAGCGCCATGGCCGCCGGCACTATGCCCCATAATGCTTTGTACCCGACTGCTGGGAAAATGCGCATCAATCAGCGTTCTCAATTCATGCACAATATAGTCATACATTTGATAATTTTCAGACCATGGCGCTTGAGTCGCATTGACATAAAAGCCTGCACCCTGCCCTAAATCATAAGCCCCATCATCCGGAACTGCATCTCCCCGCGGGCTGGTATCCGGCGCGACAAGTATCACTTTATGCTGAGCGGCATATTTTTGAGCGCCGGCTTTGGTAATAAAATTCTGCTCATTGCAGGTCAGCCCTGAAAGCCAATACAGTACTGGCAGCTTTTCATTCAGATCATGTTCTGGAATATAAATCGAAAAATTCATGGCGCACTTTAAAACATCTGATTGATGCTTATAGACCTCTTGCCAGCCGCCGAATGAGGCATGTCTTTCTAATCTTTCCACGAACTTCTCCTTAAATCATAACCCATGCCATACTAACCTAACTGCTCAATATCCCTGTTGATTTTTGAATCATAAAAATTAAATATAGGCTTAGAAAAATAATAGGCAAATCAAAAATATCTGAATGATCACGTAAATAATGAATTTAATGCTGATTTTAATAAAAATAACTAAACTGCAAGTGCGCAATCTTCAGCGGCAGCCCTAATCCATCGCGCTGGGCTAGCGGTTCAGCCAATTCACACTTGCGATAAAGGCCGCACATCACGCGCGGCCTTCATTTGATGTATAAATTAATTCAAGGCAGCAGCTGCAGGTTTTTGCGGCGCTGCTGCCGGCGGGAATAAACGCTGCTCCAATTGCGGCAGCATTAACTGCATATTTTTGCCAATCGACCATTGCGGTTCAGAGGGTTCAAAGCCTTGGGCATTTTCCCATTGCGCCACAGTCTCTTTGGTCTGTTCAAAAGCAGTTTCTATCGACGGCTGTTCCCGCATCGCCTGATCAAAGAATGCGCGGCCAAAATAAGTATAGTCTGCTTCACTCGAACAGCCGAAGGACTGACGGTCAGCCGCCGATGCGGTAATGATCAGTGTATTTTCATTTTGCAGCGCAGGCACAAAACTGCCTGAATAGCACGATGAAATGACAATCACCCGCCAGCGGATACCCGCCGCATCCAAAGTTTCACGCAGCCATTTCGGATCGACCTGAGCCAAATCCAAAGGCGCATTTTCCATCTCAAATACGTTCGGCAGGCCATGCGATGTCATGTATAAAAACAGCACATCGCTTTCTTTATTCATTTGCTGGCCGATACGGCGCAAAGCCATTTCCATGCTGGTCTTCGATGCTATCGGCAGCTCTGTACGGGTTTCCGGATTATTCACCAGCGCCATAGAGCGCCCAAAAGTTCCAAACCGCGTATCAAATTGTTCTTTAATCCGCTCAATTTCCAGCTTAAAGACATCTTGATAGCTTGCCCCAGCCACCCCTAAAAAGTACCAGTGCGATTGAGCGAATTCACCATATTCAACGGCATCCAGAGACTTATTCAGCAGCCGGCTTTGGGCATAAAATGCATCTTCAGCAAACGTGGGCGGAGTTTCTTCCACTTTCCAGATCGGCTGGTCTTTCACAGACATTTGCCAAACTACCAAGGTGAATAACGTCGCCAGCATAATCAGCGCGCGTTCCCACCATGGCCACTTCAGTTCACGGGAAATAACCCACACAACGGCAAGGCTTTGCCAGACAAACAGAATGATGAACAGTGTCGGAATAAAGTCATAGAAGATATACGGCAGAAGATCCAAATCGCCCAAATACTGAATCAGGCACTGGAACAGCATGATATGGGTATCCAGCACCAGCCATAACAGCGCAGGGACCAGCATTAAACGCGGATTGTTCACCCGCTGTGACAAAAAGATGCCGACAATCAAGGCGATAAAAGGCCAAAGCGCGTAGCTGACCAAACCTTGCGGGTTAAAATCACCAATGCGCCCGCTGCTCAGCCAACTGAATAAACTGTTTGCACAGCCGCCTAAAATGCCCCAAAACACCAATTGAAAAATGGATGGACGGACAATCTGAAGCGAGCGCCTAGATCCCAAAAACAGCCATATCCCCGCAGTTTGGTTGCTTTTAAAATCATGCCAAAAATTGATGGAAGGTTTCAAGTCGATCATATAAATCTTATCGGGGTTATGGCTCACTTATCACATAAGCAAGTTTATGCTTGATGCAGTTTTTATCAATGCTATTTTTCAACTATATAGCAAATTTTGAACAGTTTTTGAAATAATTCTCACATTAGACTAAAAGATCATGCTGAAAATAGGCATCAAAACGGCAGGCATCTCCTTGCCACTGATGCTGCGGCGCTTGATCCGCTAAAAATACTGCTAATCTTGGACGTTTCACCACAACACGTTTGGCAACCTGCTGCGCCAACCCCAGCAAATTGTCGCCTAAATCCATCTCACCGTCTTCCGGCAGCAGCATATGCAGCAGCTGCATCTGTTTTTTCACTTGCGCCTGCTTTTTTACGGCCTGCTGATTTTGATCGCGCTGGGGAAACATCGGGTCTAAATACACCACATCTGTCATCTGGTGCTGTACAGCCTGCTCACGCAAATAATCGGCTGAATCTTGAAAGACCAAATGAATGCGCGCTGCCGCTGCATTTAAAAAAGGATCCTGCATTGCCTGCCGGTGCGAGTCTTCAAGCAGCGTAAATAAAATAGGATGGCGCTCCAGCAATGTTACATCCGCACCCAAATATGCCATCAGCAGGCTGTCATGGCCAAGACCGGCTGTCGCGTCAATCAAGCGGGGCTTTTCTGCCAAACTGCAGGCACGGGCAATCATTTCAGACTTAATGGAGGCCCGTTTCAAGCGTCCGGCTTCGGCTTTCCAGTCCGGCTGCATTTTCATGCCATTGGCGCATAGCCAAAGGCCATCCGCATCGACACTTAAAGCGATATCCGGATTTTGGCGGAAAAAACGCGCATTGAGTTTTTCTGCAACCTGAATATTTACGTCAACCCCACGAGAAGAAAGCACAGCAGAGAACTGCTGTGCTTTCGGTTCAAACTCGGCTTCTGTGTATAAGCGCATTTCGCTTACCATAATTTCCAGCCTGTAAATGCAAACAATAGGATCAATAGGCCAGATGCAATGCGGTACCAAGCAAAAATCATGAAATCACGTTTCGCGACATAAGCCACCAATGCACGGATCAGGATCAATGCGGAAACAAATGAAACGATTATGCCTGTTGCCAGCACAGTCCAGTCTTCATTGGTTTTGAACACATCATAGCTTTGGTATAAATCAAGCAAACCCGCGCCAATAATGACAGGAATACCCAAAAAGAAAGAAAATTCTGTAGCGGCTTTACGCGAAATGCCCAAAAACATTGCGCCGATAATCGTAGCGCCTGAACGCGAGGTGCCCGGAATTAAAGACAGTACTTGAATGAGGCCAATCCATATCGCTTCTTTATAACTGATGTTTTCAACTTCCTGCGCATTCACTTTCGGCGGATGCTTTTCAATCCAGATAATAATAAAACCGCCAACAATTAAGCCAATGGCGACAGCAATATCATTAAACAGCAGCTCTTTGACGGCTTGGCCAAAAGTCAAACCAATCAAGACAATGGGAATTGAAGCCATAATTAAGCTGAAACCTAAGCGGCGGCCTTTTTCCTCACCGGTAAACATGCCGGTTGCCGCCCCCCAAAGGCGTGACCAATATTCGTAAATTACCGCTGCGATGGCGCCCATTTGAATCGCGATCACAAAAACATCGCTCTTTTCTTTGGTCCAAAAGTTCATCAATTCAGAGGCTAAGATCAAGTGCCCAGTACTTGAAATTGGCAAAAATTCAGTGATGCCTTCAACAATGCCCATGATTGCCGCTTTAAGCAGCAGTAAAAGATCCATAGAAATTCCTAATTATGGTTTGCCCTGTTCTGGGATTTTTTTCCAAGCATTATCACGCAAATAAACAGGCAAAGCATATTCTGCGCTTACCCAATTCTGCTGCTGTGCATGTACGCGCGCTATTGTCGCGATGTCCTGTGCAGTTGCGCTAATATCTTTGTATTGTATTTGTTCTGGCTTAATTAAAACTGAACCCGAGCCGATCACGGTAAATTTGACAGCCTGTTCCGCATCGCTATAGCTTAATAATTGTTCTTCGCTCACCGGCTGCATAATGCCGTTTCCATCCAGCTGGTAACTGGCTGCATAGACTTCTTTCATACGCGCATCCAGCACTGCGGTGACTTCAGTCAATCCGGCGATACGGTACGCTGCTTGCGCCAATGCCTGCAAGGTAGACACAGGAATAACCGGCAAATCATTTGACCATGCCAAAGCCTGCGTCACTGCCGCATTGATGCGCACGCCGCTGAATGAGCCGGGTCCGCGGCTGAATGCAATCGCGGTTAAATCTGAAATTTGAATGCCAATTTCTGCAAGCCCCTGCTCGATTAACGGTAGAATAGTTTGCGTTTGTGCTTTCGCCCGCGCATCAAGCTGGAAATAAAGCTCTTGAGTTTCATCTGCAATACAAACGGAACACTGCTCATTGGCAGTTTCCAGTGCCAGCACTTTCATGCACAACCTTAATTAAATCAAACTGAAAAACGGTGATTATCATACTCCACTCACCGATGCTTCGCGAGATTTTCCATCTGTGGATACAAAAAAGCCCAGAATAATCCAGGCTTAAGATCAAAAAAATGCAACTCAATCCAGCTCTGCTGGCTCCAGCTGCATGAATTTTTTAAAATGTGAAGCATAATGCAAAGCGCTCATTTTCAATTTTTCTTCCGCAGCGGCATCCAAAGTTTTAACAATTTTTCCCGGTGAGCCCATGACGACAGAATTATCCGGAATCACTTTACCTTCAGGAATTAAGGCATTGGCGCCAATGATGCAGTTTTTTCCAATTACAGCATGATTTAGAATCACTGCATTTATGCCTATTAAGCTGTTATCGCCGACGGTGCAGCCGTGCAGCGTCGCTTGATGGCCAATGGTCACATAATTTCCAACGTTCATTTCAATGCCTGCGTCTGTATGCAGTACCGCATTTTCCTGCACATTGGTATAGTCACCCAGTTTAATCCTGCAATTGTCTGCACGGATTACGGCGCCAAACCAAACACTGACTTGCTTGCCCAGCTCAACTTGCCCAATGACTGCAGCATTGTCAGCCACCCAGCCATCCCAAGGCTGGTGAACAGCTTTCGGTGCATGACCTTCAAATTTATACAGCATTGCGTCTCCTTAACATTTGTCATATCCCGCAGAGTCAACGGTCATTTAACGCAGCTTAAATGTCGGTGAATTGACTAAAAATGGCCATTCTTTTTGATAGCCTAATCCATATTTAAACAAAGAAATTAGCATGCGCGCGGTCAAGCCCCAAACAATTTCATTTTCTACCCGCATGCTGGGAAAATACAGTGACTGATGCGCATAACGCACTTCATACGGAATGGGCGGCGCTTGCATTAAGTTTTCCACAGAAGCAAAAAAAATCCGGTCGATTTCAGAGGGTTGCGCAATCAATTCAACTTGCGGCGGTATTAACCCCACAACGGGTTTAACCAGCATGCCATTCCGGGCTTTCTGCATAGGCAAATCGCCCAGCAGCCGCACATCAAAAGGATTTAAAGCGGTTTCTTCCTGCGCTTCACGCAAAGCGACAACAATATTGCTGGTATCATTCGGGTCACGCTTTCCCCCAGGAAAGGAAACCTCTCCAGCATGATTGGACAGGTAGACCGATCGGCGGGTCAATAGGATTTTAGGGTCTGATTCATCAGTTATCGCAATTAACACAGCAGCTTGCGCGTATTGCACCCGCGAAGAAAACCGTAAACTTTGCTGCAGTTTCTGTGTTAATGAACGATCCGTCATCCATGTTTCTCTTTCTTATGGCGCTGATTTTATCATAGCTCAATTTTTCTGCCCTTGCCTGAGAAATGATGCCAAAGTTCATTTTTTAAGTTATGCTGACTGCAAGTTTAATCATTGACCTTGAATATGAACTTCTGTACGAACTGCGGCGGTGCAACAGCTGAAAAAATTCCTCTTGGTGATCACCAAGTCCGCCGTGTATGCACTCAGTGCAGTTATATTCATTATGTTAATCCCAAAGTAATCTGCGGCGCTTTAGCGCTTTGGGAAAATAAAGTCCTGCTCTGCCGGCGCGCAATTGAACCGCGTTATGGACTGTGGACTTTACCTGCAGGCTACATGGAGCTTTTTGAAACCATGGAGCAAGGCGCAGCCCGCGAAACCCGTGAGGAAGCCGAGGCTGAAGTTGAAATTCAGCAGCTCTACTGCATGTACAACATCCCGCGGATTGGTCAAATTTACGTCTTATTTAAAGCGGATCTTGCCGAAGGAAAGTTTGGCGCAGGCGAAGAAACCATTGAATCCCGCTTATTTACCGAGGAAGAAATTCCTTGGAATGATTTGGCCTTTCCGAGTGTTGAGCGCACGCTTCGGCATTATTTTGAAGACCGAAAAACCGGCCAGTTCGCCACTCATTTAGAAACATTGGGCACTCGTTTAGATCATACCGGCTAACGGTATTGAGTTTGCTGCTCTTTAAGGCAAATCAATAAAAAACCCATCAACCGATGGGTTTTTTATTGTCATATTCTTTATGATTGATTTCTGCTTTTACTGTTTCTGCTTTACGGTATAGCACGGCGCTAAATCAAAGGTAATTGTACCGCCTGCCAGCTTGGCCAATTCTTTTGACTCCAAATCAGTTGTATTATTCTGATTATACGTTGAATTAAAACTTGCAAAACTGTTTGCCCATTTCACGGTCTTGCCTTCGGAGTCAGCAAATACAATTGAAGCTGGCTTTGTTCCTGCAGCGGCATCCATCAAACTGCCGGCTTTTAAAAGCGCTCCACCCACAACAATACTTTCATTGGTATCAGTTGAGGTTTTAATGGTGGTGTTCATGCCAATCAATGCGCCGTTCAATGTACCAAAGGCATCACCCGCTAAAATCATCCGCAGCGATAAAGAATTCGGGCTCAGCATATAGCTGCTGGTAAATGTTCTGGATACGGTGCCAATACGGTATTGCTGCGTATTTGAACTGTCTTGCATCAACTCCGGATATTGCAGTACATCAGATTGACACCCATTGGCAGCGTCTGTAGATAAATCAACAACGCTTGAAGACGTATTGCTAAAAACATCTGCAGGCACATTTGGACGAATATTGGTGCGGATATCGCCATTGCGGTCAATCACAATGCCTAATTTAACTGGCTTCACATCCGTATTGCTGAATTTAAAGGTTAAATCGGCATAAAGCGGGAAAAAGTAATTCTGTGATGCCGCGGTATTCTCTGCATTTTTAAATACTGATCTATCTAAATAGCTGATTGGATATTGCTTATACAGATCGATTGTCCCCTGATAGTCAACCCCATTGACCCGCTGTGTCCATAGGCCCATCCGCGCTTTGTCTTGCGCTGTTAGCGTAGCTGTTGACGTTAATCCCGCCAGCGCGCGATAAATTGTGCCATCTGTTCCAGCCACCATTTTATCCGCCAGCAAAGTTCCTTGTTTAATTGTCAGCGGTTCGGCATTGTCTTCAGCAACATCAAATTTGAAACCGAATTGACGTTTACGGTCAATTTCATGCGTGATCGGATCAATCCAGTTATCCTGCTGCGTCGCAGTCATCTGCTTCGGCTTTGCTTTCAGCATCAGCTGTAAATTCACGCCGCCAATAGTGTCCAGCTTCGTATCAACTTTGCCGCGCCACTGCACACCGCTGCCGAAAGTCATGCCCTGACGGTCAGTCATCAGCATAAAGTGCCCAAATGAATTGGTTTTACTGGTATCTTGTGGATTACATACAGATTTATCACAGCCAATCATTCCATTTGAACCGCTTACCCCGGCCACAACAGCTTGTGACGTTGAAAACAGCGCAAATTCTGGCTGAAAAACAGCGGCGACAGAAATATTCGCCAGCTTGGATACAACAATAAAGGCATCATCATTGCTGACAGCACTTAAGTCCAGCCAAGGATTAAATAAAGCATTAAATGAGGCATCATCTAAGTTTATGATATTTGCTGTTGTTATCGACGCATCAATGCCTTCCAGCCCCGTCCTGTTCAGTGCATTCATATAAACGGGCTGAATATCAGTTGCCGAAGTAATTTTTCCATCTTTTAATGCAATCGCCTGAATAATCTTGGCTAAACGCATTGCAACCTTGACCGTTGAATCACTTTTACTGAGCTCAAGCGCAACCTGCCCATTAATGCCGCCTGCAATATCCAGCAAGGTCAAACGCGGAGGCGACGTGCCGCTCGCGACATTAGAAATGGCGCTAAGGTCCACTTTGCCCAGATCAATTTTTTTATCTTTGTCGCCCATCAAATAAAATGTGACGGTATCGCCAATTTTACAGGCGCCGGTAGATACACTTTCATTTGTGTCAAACAGCGTAATGAATTTATTGGTGGTATCGCTGGAACAGGTGAAATTCAAACCATCAAAAGGATAGTCTAAAACAAATTCCATACAGCCTTCCGTATTGCTGTAGCAGGCTCCATTTTCTGTGCTGGTGTCATATGTTTCTGGAATAATATTGGCGCTTTCGCCACCGCAGCCGCTTAATGCCATGACCAATGCGGTGAATGCAAAAGGCAGTATTTTTTTATTTTTCATCCTAATTCTCGTGTTCTATCCCTAACGGATTGCAATTAATTTAAGTTGTCCATGATTTGTTAATTCGCGCTGCTCAACATCAATTGCAGTCGCCAAAGGTGTCATCAAAATATACTGTGTTTTATCAGGCACCTGAATAACACCTTCAATCCGTTCTCGGCGTAAATGATCTTCATTGCCATCTTTATTTTTATAGCCGCCAGCTCCTTCCAGCACGCATCCCTGCGTATCTAAAAATACAACAAATGGCCAATAAAATGTCGGATTATTTTGCTTAGATGCATAAGAATTGATCTGAATATTCTGTATTGCATTTTCCAGTTTAATCACTTCAAAATCGAACTCATCTTTTAGCGGCGCGCGGGGCCATAGGTTCATTTCAGATAAAGGCTTTAAGCTTTTCGCATTTTTAAATTGCTTTTCTTTAAAGCATTGCTGGCCTAAGCCTGCTACCGCATCGGCTTCAGAAACCCGGTAATATGATGCAGACAGAGCAACAGGCCCTTTTTCAGCTGGCTGGCTGCGTTTAAACAGGGACTCAATGATCGATTTACTGACGCCTTTTTCACGCTCCACCATTTGCATGCGGGTCGCGCCAATTTTATTATCGATCACGCCCTCAGGCATCGCATAAAAGCGTTTTTTGCCTTCTAAATTAAACTCTTTATCTTCTAAATATTCACTATTTACATACTGTTCGCCATTCATTGCAGAAAAGCCTGTTTGCGGCTCTGCCGGCTGGACCGCAGTTGCGGCGGGTTTTTTTACCAGCTCCGGCGGTAAAGCTTTAAATGGCGACTTCGCCATATTCAGCGCCTCATTGTTTTGAATGGACCTCATGACAGCGGCTGGAACTTGCACAGGCGATGTTTTCGTTAAAGAGTCTGCCGTATTTTTGACTGCGGCCGACTTAGTTTCTGAAGTACTGAGCGCTTCATTTGATTTCGGCGCAATTTTTAACGCTTGCTTTGCCACAGGCTGTATGGCCGGTTTTACAACGTCGATTGTCTTTTCTTTTGCAGAAACTGCAGGCAGATCTTTTGAGGTTAAGGTATCAGGTTGATTTTCCTCAGCCAGTTTGTTCACTTGAATTGGAGGCTGCACCGCACTTTGAAGAGTGGATTTACTGGATGGTTTTGTCTCTAGACCGTGAATCACTTGCTGTAACTTTTGCTCTTGCGCTGGATTAATAGGCACAGATAGCTGAGCCGCTTTCGGAACACTAGCAGGTTCAGAAATTTCGGTATTCAACACCTGAGATTCAGTTTTCTTTTTAGCTTCTTTGATTGAAACATTCCGATCAGGCATCTGAACGACCATTGGCCTGCCATCTGGGCCAATGATCGTATGAAATGCACCTGCATGAGCAGCGGATGCCTGCATTATTCCAAATGCAAGCACCGACTTCATGAATAAATTCCCTTTCATTCTTAAGCCTTTCCTACCATCGCGTTCTATAGTTCAATCCCAAAATGGTCACTTTTGTGTCTGTTTTAACATTCAATCCTGCATAAGGATTCAACAATATATTATTAACCCCTGTTTGGTTAGCCAAGCTGCTGCTATTGGCAGGAATGCTGTCCTTGCTGCGTAAAAAACCAATCGACAGATCTAAATCGGTATCTGCATCAAAGCGGTAGCCCACACCCAAACCAAACAGCTGCGCGCCATTGATTGGAATCATGGTATTGCGCTTGCCGTCTGGAATTGCACTGGTACGGGGCTCATAGCCTGCACGCAGTTTTAGGCGGTCTGTAGCCGAATATTCCAATCCAATGCCATAATTCCAAGGTGATGTGAACCCTAAAGGCAAGGCTAAAGAAGTATCACTGATATTTTCAGACAGCAATTTGGCAATTTTCAAAGCAGAAATTTGACGGTCAAATTCAAAGCGGAATTTATCCCAGGCTTTATAATCCGTCCAGCCCACATCAAAATTAACCTGAAGATCAGGTAAAATTTTATATTTAATGCCCGCTTGAAAATGCTGAGGATACTCAAAATCCATAGACACCAAACCCGATTCACTGGCAGGTACAGTACTAGGAAAACCTAAAATTGCCGCTAAAATTTGGCCCGTCGGCGATGACATCAGGCCTTTGATCAGCTCTTGCGGCGCTTTCGCATTATCAATGTGGTACTTGCCTTTCAGGCGCATTTTAGCAGCGCTTTGATAGACCATACCAAAACTGAAATCTTCCCTCGGTTCCCACAGTACACCCAAGTTGTAACTTGGACTTAAGGATTGCTCAAGCGCCAGCTGAAGCTGCCCGAATTTGCCGAAAGGATTCATTCCCTCATCAGCATTACACATTCCCAAAAGCAGAATATCTGTAATAATATCTGAATTGTCTTTAAATGGCGTACAGACGACTTCATCGATCATGCGCAGCATGCCGATCAATTCATTGGGGAACCGCAAATCTGTTTTCAGGCCAATCGCCTGATACGACATGCCGATACCGCCGCCGATCGACAGCTCATCATTGATTTGATAAGCCATGGTAGGCGACAGATAGGTAATGCGTTCCAGCGCAACCTGCTGGCCCATATAATTGCCAACATTGCCATTTTCGGCCCCGAAACCTGCAATTAATGGGGCATACATGGCAGTTGCAAAGGTTAGTTTTGAACCTGGAGGATTATAGGCAATGCCTGCAGTGGGCGCAGCCAAAGGCATGCCCTCACCCAAATCGACCATCTTCTTCAATATAGGCACGTACAGGCTGGCATATTCAACATCACCGCTTACTGTACCCTTGAAGTCGGTACAAATATCAGAGGATATTTCCGGACCGTCATTACAGACCATCGGATCATCCGAATAACCAAAAACATTATAGCCCGCAGGAACTGAAAATTCCCGCTTGATGTCAAAGTTGGCAATAATGCCTTGAACATCTGTCTGCAAACCTTCAATTTTGGTTAACGCGGCAGGGTTAAAGTGCACGGCGCTGATTCCTGGCGGGTCAGCGGTCACAGCATTGCCTAAGGCCAAAGACCTGACATCTACAGATAAGTTTGTTCCCAGCTGCGCAAATGCGGTGCTGGAGCAGCCCGTTAAAATAATCGCGGTAACGAGTGGGCTGAGCCGAATATTATTCATGCAGCAACCCTCTTAACGGAATTTTTTGCCGAAACCTAAGATATCAAGCGGGAAAGACAGGCCCAAGGACACATCAGGCGCATCTTCCGTTAACCCTAAACCGACTGTTCCATTCACAATAGTGTCTGGTGAAACCCGAACACCTAATGAAATTGCCAAAGTAGAACTGGTCTGATCTGCAGGAGAATAGGTTTCGCCTGTGTTATAACTGAATTCGGCACCCGTGTTAAAGCTTTGCTGATATGACATTGTCATTGAAACATCATAATTGAATGAATAAGCGAAACCGAAAGCAAAACCGCCGCTGATTCCAGGATCAAATTCGTTAATTACGCGCGTGCCGCGGCGCTGATCTAAACCGCTTTCCTTCAGCCCGTAATTGGCTGAAACTGAAGCGAATAAAACCACTGGGTCAATATATTTGCGTGTGCTGGCGCCTACACCGACAGAATAGTAGCCTTTGCCCGTGGCTAAATCTGACGCAGCATTGACTTCATATGGGCTGTCGCCTGTTTTGGTGGAAAGATTGCCAAACAAAATCAGCGGTAAACGTCCCGCTTTTAAAGGGAATGGCTCCCAGCGCGCGCCAAGTGAAATATCCCCTAAACCTGCGGTTGAAGTATCTTTCAGCAAATCTGATTTTGCCACCAGCGGCAATGAAGCAGTAAAAGTTAAATTATCCAGAACACCATATTGCAGCGTGAACGTATTGGTCATTGAATGCGTTGCATTTTCCTGTACACGCAATTGATACAGCTGGCCATTGGCCATTTCCATATCCAGCTGTGTATCGCGGTAATAGGTGTAATCAATATCATAAAAAGAAGATATTTCGCCCTTTTTAATCAATGAAAACTGGCGCTCATTCGAAGTAAAAACTTCTTGCAGATTTGTTTCCTGACTAGCATCACCCGCCTGCTGCTGCAAAGCAGATGATGCATCTGTAGCAGCCAATGATTCCGACGCAGCAACCGCTGTACTTACGGTCTGATTTTCAGAAGTCTGCTCGGTCTTTTGCTCAACTGCCACTGCATCAGCATTCGGCTCATCTACAGAGTCATAGCCGCCAACAGAATTATCTGCGGCAACAGCTTCCTCTTGCTGATCAGTCTGCTCATACTCCCCTACACCTGGCTCTTCGGCAGCATAAGCAACGCCCATTACCAGCTGTATACTCATGGCTAATAAGGTTCTGTTCATCCATTTACTTTTCATGTTCCATCCTACCGCTTTTATTTTTTTAATTTCGCTTTTGTTTCAATTCACTTTTTTATAAAAATTATTTGCTCTTATAATAAAGGCGCAAATAGTTATATTCTTTTTTGCCATAATTTTCTGAATCTTCATTCATATTCGTATCCAGCCGGATCGTAGAGGCTTTATCTGCAATTTTATTCATATAAAACTGCGGATATTGAATATCAACAAAGGCATATCTATTAATTGTTGCATCATCGACATGGCGCATGTCGGCTTCCTGCAGCGCTAACATATTTTTTCGCTGTTCTGGCGCAACATTAATCAGGTATAAGGTATTATTTTCCCAAATTTCCTTAAAACGGGTTTCATCAAAACTGATATTTCCCAGCGCAGGGTCTGCCACATAAACTCTGCCGTTTTTATACCCCTTGAACACGACAAAATGCTTAAAGCCAGCGTAAGAAATAGGAACAATAGCGGGCTGCCCTTGACTGACTAAATCTGAAAATTCACCGCGGTATCCCCCGCTTTCCAAACCTAAAGCCGCGACAAAGCGCTTCATGTCTAATAAAGAAAAGCTTCGGCGCTCAATAATTTTTTCAGTTTCACCATATTTCAGCAAACCGTTCATAATTTGCTGTTCTGTCAGCTGTGTGCCGACATAGCCATTCAGCAAAGTGGTTAAGGCTGCTGAACCGCAGCTGTAGTCATAGGCCTGACGCACAATACCGCGGAATTGATCTTCTATAGCAGGTTTAATTTTAACGGCTTCACGATGCATGCGCGTAAAGGAATCATTGCGGGAATCCAGAGTTTCAGTGTATTGCACCGTCCCCGCTGGCTTTTGCTTTATATCGAAAGACTCTTTGGCAAAGTAATACATCAATGCCGAGCCTAGTGCTATCTCTAACATATCTTCTAACTTTTTTAGTTATCGGCAGTGATGTGCCTTTATTATCTTTATTTTAGAGCTAAAGCTCTACATCCATGTCATATGAAAGATACCGTTTTTTTCAAAAAAAAACAGTATTTTTTTTACTTTTTTGATGTGTTTTAGCTTTTTTATGTAAAAAAAAGCGCGTGAATTTCACGCGCTTTTTTCTCTATAAATATTAACGGCCGGAAATTGTAATTACAGAACCCTTCGCCATTGTTGTTGCTGAATCCATGTAATATGTTTGAAGGCCTTGGATTTCAACATCGCCAATTGAGCCAGCAGTAGCAGTACCGCGAGCGCCAAGAGTAGCTGTTGGCTTAGCGCCTAAAGCAATCGCTTGAACATAAATATCGGTCGCTGTTGTACCATCATTTAAAATGCTAAGCCCTGTTGGTTTTACTGAAATTTTATTCGAAATAGATAAATCAGTACCGCTAGCATCTGCTACTTGGATCTTGCCTAACCAGATTTGACCGCCGCCTGAGCTATCAACGATGCCAAGATCAGAAATCTCCAGACCGCCTTGCATTGTTGTATTCAATTTAATCATCGCACCTTGCGGTGTTGCACCCAACTGCACATTTGCATCCATTACGCCAGTCTTAATATTAAGACCTGTTAAAATTTTGTTATAGTTCTCTGTAGCACCGCGGCGAATACCTGTTGCCGTTGAGTCACCAGAAGCAGCGACACCAATTTCACCGATATGAATATCCAAACCAGAGACTTGCGCGGCAATGTTAATAAATGCGCCGCCTTTAGCAGAAGTACCTGCATCTGAATCGATTTGCAAATCAGCCAAGTTATGCGAAGCCAATAAGCTTGCTGTATTTGCACCAATTACAATACCATTTTTTTCATTTGCAGTACCTGCAACGCCTGTTCCTTTAATAACAATTGCGCCAGCTGTTGAAGTTCCGCCTAAAGCTGTGCTGGTTAAACCGTCATTATCATGAATCAATAATTTTTCAATTTCAATTTTTGAAATGCCGATACCGATATTGATGCCGTCTTGACCTGTTGAAGCACTGAGCGATGCATCATCCATTGCTTGCATTGCCATTGCATTTGCACTGATTGCTAGAGAAGAAACCAAAGCAAGTTGAGTGAATTTTTTCATCTTTTACTCTCCCAAGAGTATTATTTTTTTTGATTGTCAACCACTCGATATACACAGCTGATTATTCGTTTTGTGACAGCTGTTACATCTTTCCTTGAGCAGTGTTCTGCTTGACTAAATTATATCCGTGTCATTTTTTGTTCAACTGCTGTTGGTCGCAATCTATCTCTTGCCGATAAACGGTATTTACTCAACCCTTGCTTCCGCATTGATATAAACTATGCTTATCCACTCAGATTTTTTTCATTTGACGCATGCAAAACCCTCAATTCAGCCAAAAAATTATTCTTAATCACATCATTACCGCCGAGAAAATTTTAAAGGCGATGGCTGGCTTGAATCATGCCGTGTATTTGCAAAATAATGGTTTTCCTGTCATTGCTTTTTGTGCAGATGAATATTTTATTTTGCAGAATTCACAGCTGACTCATTGCACTCAGCAGGAATTGAATAGTTATCGCCAATCACCCGCAGATCAGCTGCCGAAAATTTTCAATAACATTTTGAAAGAAAATAACAACAAAGCCTTCAAAGGCGGATACATGGGCTTCATCAGCTATGACTATGGCGCATCTCAGCACGTCAATTTAGCGCAGAAGCACCAGCCCAGCCTATTTTTGGGACATTTCAGCACTTTTTTAACATGGTCTGAAACTGGCTGGGAACTGCACTGCCCATCAGAAAATTTTATAGAAATGCAGACATTGATTCTCAAGTTGATGAATGCCCCTGAAACTCCTTCAAACTTTAAACTGCGTACCGCTTGCAGCGCCCGCTGGACCAAAGCCCAATATGCCAAGGCTTTCCATCACGTTCAGGAATACATAAAGGCTGGAGATTGTTATCAAATTAACTTAACACAGGAATTCACCGCACTAGCGGAAGGCCAATTGTTAGATACCGCAGCGCGGCTTTGGGCACTGACCGATGCGCCTTATTCGGGCTACCTGCGCATAGATGATTTTGAGCTATTAAGCTGTTCACCTGAATTATTTATTGATTTTGAAGCGGAACGGAAAATCATTACCAAACCGATTAAAGGCACGATGCCCCGTTTTACAGACCCTATTTTAGATGCTCAGTCCAAACAGACTTTAGAAAACTCTGAAAAGGATCAAGCTGAAAATGTGATGATTGTGGATTTATTGCGCAATGACCTCAGCGTTTATGCAGAAACCGGTTCAGTAAAAACGCCAAAGCTGTTTAATATTGAATCATTTAATCAAGTGCATCACATGGTCAGTGAAGTAGAAGCCACATTAAAACCGGGCGTAAACCCTTTTAACATGCTGTTGTCTGCACTTCCTGGCGGTTCAATCACCGGCGCTCCAAAAATTCGCGCCATGCAGATTATTGATGAACTTGAAGGCGCTCCGCGCGGGGCTTACTGCGGCTCATTGGGTTATTTTAACGAAGATGGGACAGGTTCTTGGAATATTCTGATCCGTTCGATCCAAAAATATCAAAATAATGTATCCCTATGGGCCGGCGGCGGCATTACGGTTGCTTCCGATTGCGATGCCGAATATCAGGAATGTTTTGATAAAGTTTCGGCGATACTCGATTTACTCAATACATGGCATCAGCCGAATTAAACATTGGGTTTCGGCTACAAAAAAGCCTAACTGACGTTAGGCTTTTTTATTTAACAATTTGATTAAACTAAAATTATATTCTTCAAAGTATCAACCAAACGCTGATTCTGTTCATCTGTGCCAATAGTAATACGCAAAAATTGATTAATGCGCGGCTTATTGAAGTAACGCACAATAATGCCTTGCTCCCGCAATGCGGCAGCCAGCTCGCCAGCATCCTTAGACGGCAATGATGCAAAAATAAAATTTGCTTTTGACGGCAGTACTTTAAACCCTAGCCCAGTGAGCTGCGCCGTCAGTTTTTCACGGCTTGCAATAACTTTTTGGTTTTGGGCTTCAAAATAAGCCTGATCTTCAAAAGAGGCAACAGCCGCTGCAATCGCAAAGCGGTCAATAGGATAAGAGTTAAAGCTGTTTTTAACCGCTTCCAGCGCGGCAATCAAATGCGGCTGCGCAATAGCGAAACCGACACGCAAACCCGCAAGTGAACGTGACTTAGACGTCGTTTGGCACACGACTAAGTTTTCGTATTTTTCAACCAAACTGACTGCCGATTCTGCACCAAAATCCACATAGGCTTCATCAATCACCACGACAGAATCCGGATTGGCCTGCAATACCTCTTCAATCTCAGGCAAACCTAAAGCAATGCTGGTAGGCGCATTCGGATTGGTAATAATAATGCCGCCATTCGGCTGCTTATAATCATCAACAGCAATTTCAAAATCGTCGTTCAAAGGCAGAATTTTAGTATTGGCGGCAATGCCAAAAAATTGACTGTAAACAGGATAGAAGCTGTAGGTGATATCAGGATAAAGGATAGGTAAATCTTGCACAAAAAAGGCTTTAAAAATATGCGCTAAAACTTCGTCTGAACCATTGCCCACAAACACATTTTCTACAGCAGTATTTTGCTGTTTTGCAATTGCCTGCTTTAATGCCATTGCATCTGGGTCAGGATATAACCGTAAGGCATCTGCTGAATTTTCCAATACTGCCTGTACCGCAGCCACGACTTTTGGCGAAGGCGGATATGGGTTTTCGTTGGTATTCAACTTCAATAAATTCTGTATTTTGGGCTGTTCGCCTGGGACATACGGCTCTAATTCGCGTACATCAGGACTCCAAAACCGCATTTGTTCCATGCTGATATTCGACATTTGATATTCTCTAAATTCTCTCTCCTTTTAGGAGAGGGTTAGGGTGAGGTCTTTACGTTTACCTCTCCCAGCCTCTCCCTAAGGGAGAGGAACGATCATTACTGAATTATTTAAATGATAGCTTACTGATAACGATAGCGTGCAGAGCGTGCATGCGCGTCTAAGTTTTCTTGCTGCGCCAAAATATCTGCAGTTTTCGCTAAGGTTTTCACACCTTGTTCAGAGCACATAATCAAACTTGAACGTTTTTGGAAATCATAAACACCCAAAGGAGACGAAAAGCGCGCTGTGCCGGATGTTGGCAAGACGTGATTTGGCCCAGCACAGTAGTCGCCAATAGCTTCTGGCGTATAGCGTCCCATAAAGATCGCGCCTGCATGGCGGATGTCTTGAGACATTGCTTCAGCTTCATCTAAACAAAGCATTAAATGTTCAGGGGCAACTTGATTAATCAGTTCAGCACCTTCTGCACGGTCTTTTACCAGCACCAATGCACCGCGATTGGCAATGGATGTCCGCGCAATATCGGCCTTAGGCAAAGCTTCTAAATGCTTTTCAATCCAGTATTCAACGTCATTCAGCAGCTGCTCATCTGGCGTGATGAACACCGCTTGTGCAACAGTATCATGCTCTGCTTGAGACAGCAGATCCATCGCCAGCCATTCAGCATTATTCGCGCCTTCAGCATAGACAAGGATTTCAGATGGGCCGGCAATCATATCAATGCCGACTTGACCGAATACCGCACGTTTAGCTGCCGCAACAAAACGGTTGCCCGGGCCTGTGATTTTATCAACCGATGGAATGGTTTCTGTACCGTATGCCAAAGCAGCGACCGCTTGCGCACCGCCAATGGTGAATACCCGGTGCACACCAGCCAAATAAGCTGCTGCCAGCACCAATGGATTCAGCTCGCCATTTGGGGCAGGTACCACCATGATAATTTCGGGCACACCAGCAACATGCGCAGGAACCGCATTCATCAGCACAGAAGATGGATATGAGGCTAAACCGCCCGGCACATAAATGCCTACGCGGTCTAAGGGAGTGACTTTTTGCCCCAAGGTATTGCCTAGAGCATCCACATAAGTCCAGCCATCCTGCTTTTGCGCCTGATGGAATTCACGCACACGACGAGCCGCAAGCTCTAAAGCTTCACGCACTTCTGCTGTCAGCCCTTCAAACGCAGTTTTTAACTGTTCTTGGGTCAGTTCCAGATCTGAAAATTGATGCGCTGGATGTCGATCGAACTGTTGAGTGAGCTTAAGAACATGAGCATCGCCATGCTGACGGACATCAGCAATGATTTGGTCTACGGTTTTTAAAAGTTCAGGATCACTAACTGTCTCAAAAGCCAACAAGTCAGCAAAAGCCTGCTTGAAGTTTTGATCTTGAGTCGATAAACGTCGCATCAATTTACCCACAAGGTTTGAATTGGAAAACTTTAGTTTACCTTGTTTCCAATATGTTGTGGGCAACAATCCTTCACCTAACCGCCGAGTTTAATGAAAAATTACTTTTGATTTAATTGGCAAACCAGTTTGAGTCTCCATTTGAATCTGAACTCAATCAAATCAGATGAAAAATAGAAATACTGATATGAAAATTACAGGCATTGCCCATCAATACTATATGCTGCTCATGCGTCTCAAATATAAAAAACTGAGCCTGCACATTCAGCGCTTTAATTTAAATTCAAAAATCATCGGCATAAAAAAACCGCCCCAAAGGACGGTTTTCTGCAAAATATGAATTAAGCCTGCTGCGCTTTTTGACGCTCTTCCACTGCCGTTTCCAGCTGTGCAAGTATCGGATTCAATAATTGCTGCTTACGCTTAAAGCTGGCTTTGTTCACAATCAAACGGGAAGATACCGTGCAAATTTCTTCCAAAGGCTCTAAGCCATTGGCGCGAAGCGTATTGCCCGTATCCACCACGTCGACGATATAATCGCCTAAACCCACCAAGGGCGCTAATTCCATCGAACCGTATAATTTAATCACATCCACCTGCTCGCCTAAGCTCGCATAGTATTGACGGGTTAAATTCACATACTTGGTCGCAATTTTCAGGCGGCCTTTCGGTCGAACCATGCCGACTTTACCCGCTGTCATCAATTTACAGTTGGCAATTTTCAAATCCAGCGGTTCATAGACATTTTGCGCGCCATGTTCCATTAAAACATCTTTACCCGCAACACCAAGATCCGCTGCGCCATTTTCAACATAAGTCGGCACATCAGAAGCGCGCAGAATTAAAATGCGCACCTGTTTATGGGTTGTCGGAAAAATCAATTTACGGGATTTATCCGGATCTTCCAATAAATTGATCCCCGCTGTTTCCAACAGCGGCAAAGTTTCTTTTAAGATACGTCCCTTACTTAATGCTAAAGTTAAACCATGATCAAAATTGCCCATTACGTCAAAGTTTGGATCATCGTTTCTCATATCGCTCATTAACTTACTCGCTTAATCTGGGCACCTAAACCTTGTAATTTTGCTTCAATGTCTTCATAGCCGCGGTCAATATGATAAATGCGGTCAATCAGCGTCTCCCCTTCAGCCGCCAATGCAGCCAACACCAAGGAGAATGAAGCGCGCAAATCAGTTGCCATAACAGGCGCTGCAGACAGTTTATCTACACCTGTTACCACAGCATCATTACCTTCGACCTGAATATTGGCTCCCATACGGGCCAATTCAGGAACGTGCATGAAACGGTTTTCAAAAATCGTTTCAGAAATTGTCGCAAAGCCGCGGCCAATCGCATTGACTGCCATTAACTGCGCCTGCATATCCGTCGGGAATTCTGGATGAGGCAATGTCTGGAAGCTGACCGCTTTAGGGCGCTTGCCCATCATGTCCAATTCAATCCAGTCATCGCCGCGGGTCACTTCCGCACCCATTTCTTCAAATTTATCTAAAACTGACTCAAGCAGATTCGGATCTGTATGCGTTGTTTTTACTTTACCGCCGGTAATCGCCGCCGCCGCCAAATATGATCCTGTCTCAATCCGGTCTGCAACCACCGCATACTCGCAGCCATGCAGGCTTTCAACCCCAGTAACGACCAGCGTATCTGTATCCAGACCTTCAATTTTGGCGCCCATTTTGATAAGCATTTGCGCCAGATCGGTAATTTCAGGCTCACGGGCAGCATTGCGGATGGTTGTAACGCCATCAGCCAGTACAGCCGCCGTCAGGATATTTTCAGTGCCGCCGACAGTCACCATGTCAAAAACAACTTCACCGCCTTTTAAGCGGCCATCCACTTTGGCGTGCACATAGCCATTTTCAACTTCAATCTGCGCGCCTAAAGCCTCTAAGGCTTTCAAATGCTGATCGACTGGACGTGAACCGATTGCACAGCCGCCAGGTAAAGACACCTGCGCACTGCCATAGCGCGCCAGCAATGGGCCAAGCACCAAAATAGATGCACGCATAGTTTTTACGAGCTCATACGGTGCAAACTGATTGTCTAAAGTAGACGTATCCGCTTTTACAGTATCGCCTTCATAGGACATTTGAACGCCTAAGCCGCCAATCAATTTAACTAACGTATTGACATCTTTCAGATTAGGCACGTTAGTCAGCGTAATTGGAGAGTCCGCTAAAATCATTGCCGCCAGTAATGGAAGCGCCGCATTTTTCGCACCAGAAATACGCACTTCACCTTCGAGCTTAGCGCCGCCCTGAATTAAAAATTTATCCATTAAATTATTAAGCTCCGAATAGGCTTGCTTTACGCCATTCTTCTTTTGTCATTGCGCGAATTGTGACTGCATGAACTTCACCGCTGGCAATATAGGAATTCAACGGCGCGTAAACGGTTTGCTGACGTGCAACAGGACGTTTGCCATCAAACTGATCATCGACAATGCGAAGATCAAATTTGCCGCCTTGCCCACTCACTGCAACTTCAGCATCTGGAAACGCAGCTTTTAAAATATCAGTGAGCTGTTCACTATTCATCACAAGACCTCTTTATAGGACTAACGGTGTAAAACCTGCCATTTTACTATAAATAAAAAAAATAATTCATTAGACATGTACAATATATCAATAAAAAAAGAGGTTATTTAAAACCTCTTTTTGCGCAAATTATCGACTAGGCCTCCAGCGGCATATAAATTAATTGCATTTTTCGATGTTTATGCAGCTGTCTTTTTAATTTATCAGTCATTTTTTTTATCGACGCATACATATCATCGGCTGTCGCTTGCGCAAACAGCTCAGCTCCGGGCAAACGGATAATGGCTTCAGCAATGTGATTGGAGCTTCCTTTACGTGAACGCTTATCAATTTGATGATCTTTGGTCAGTTTGACTTGCATGCTGTTCACTTGATCCAAATGCTTGGTCATCTGCGCGAACTTTAAACGGATATCTTCTTCAATAGCAGGTGTAACAGTTAAATGATGGCCACGAATTGTAATCTGCATAACACTATCCCTCACCTTCCTTAGGATTAGAAAGAAACTGGCCACAACGTCCGAATCTGTGCAAATAACTGGAGTTCTGCATCTAGCATCAAATCATTCTGGCCATTCCTTAAATAAAAAAGAGATTCATTATTTCGTCATAATGAACCTCTAGAATAGTCAGATTTTAAAAATCAGATCAAGACTTTTCGTTCTGAAGATGAAGGAATATGTAACGATTCTCGATATTTTGCGACTGTGCGCCGCGCGACATCTACCCCGTCTTCTTTCAGCATGATGGCTATTGCATTGTCAGACAAAGGCTTACGGGAATTTTCATCCGCAATCATTTTTTTGATTTTGGCACGGATTGCTGTCGAAGAAGCTTCACCGCCAGACGTAGTCCCCACATGGCTGGAAAAGAAATACTTTAGCTCAAATAAGCCCCGCGGTGTCAGCATAAACTTATTGGTTGTCACGCGGGATACAGTAGATTCATGCAGCTCTACTTCCTCCGCAATATCCCGCAATACCAGCGGCCGCATTCCTTCTGCGCCAATTTCAAAAAAAGAACGCTGATGCTCTACAATGCAGGTCGCGACTTTTAATAAGGTTTTATGCCGCTCATCAATGCTTTTAATAAAGTTCTTCGCTTCCAGCATCTGATTGCGCAGATATTGATTATCACTGCTCTGATCTGCCCGCTTAATCATATTGGCATAAAATGAGTTCACACGCAGCTTTGGCATGACATCTTGATTCAGCTGGACATGCCAGTGCTCATCACGTTTAGATACAACCACATCCGGAATTTGATAGTCAGAATCCCGGTCTTCAAATTCCATGCCGGGATGCGCTTTTAAAGTCTTCAGCAAGTCAACTGCATCTTTCAACTGATCAGGGTTTAAGCCCGTTTGTTTCACCAGTTTTGGCAGTTCGTTTGAAATCAGCAACTCATAATGCTGCATCAAAGTGATCGCCTCTTTGCGGTTAGCCGTATTTTCAGGCAAGCTTTGCAACTGGATGATCAGGCATTCTGCTAAATTACGAGCGCCAACACCTATTGGCTCCAAACGCTGGATATATTTTAAAACAACCAGAACCTCATCATCTTCAACAACTTCATCATAATCCATGCTTTCAAGCAAATGCTGAACTGATTGGGTAATTTCCGCTAATTCACAGTCTAAAAAACCTCTATCATCCAGCGAATCGATGATGCAGTGTGCAATCAATTTATCAACCGGTGAAAAATGCAGCAGATTAACCTGCTCCAGCATATGCTGCCCTAGACTTGTATGGCTTTGGCGGTTATCTTCCCGTTCCTCAAAATCCGGTGTTCCTAAGCTGGTCGGCTGATGTGTATAAATATCATCCCAATCGGTATCTACAGGCAAATCATCCGGCAAATGGTTTGCATTCAATTCATTGGTTAAATCTTTTCCATCCTGTTCTAATTCACTCAGCTCAGATAAACTTTCTGCTGTAGACTGTTCTTCAATTTTTTCAAGCAGCGGATTGCTGTCTAACTGAATCTGAATTTCTTGTTCCAACTCTAGGCTTGAAAGCTGAAGCAAACGAATGGCTTGTTGCAGCTGTGGTGTTAATGACAGCGAATTTGCAACTTTCAATCCAATCGATAACTTCATATTATATTTTTCCTCGTACGCTAGCGCATTCTTTAAGTTATAAGCAATTATTGTGCCGTTTTATTTTTTATACCATGGTTTTATTAAAAAACATACAAAATAAATAATATTACGTAATTTTTATACTGCTCTTATAGAGAAAAACCTAAAAATTCCAAGCTATTCAACTCATAAGATTGATTTAATTTCATTACATTACATTTGGTTGAGCATTTGATGTTTTGCAGTCCGCACTTATCTAAATCCCCTTTCCCTCCCTTTTCCTGCACATAAAAAAACACCCCCTGGGTTATCAGGGGGTGTTTCGAATAATGAGCTGGCGATGACTTACTCTCACATGGGTAACCCCACACTACCATCAGCGCTAAGAGGTTTCACTTCTGAGTTCGGGAAGGGATCAGGTGGTTCACTCTTGCTATTGTCGCCAGCACAACTGTTATGGACTTGTTCGGGTCTTATTTGGGCTGTATTTCACAGCGCATGCCTTACTTCGTACCAAATGAGTTATTAACAGGTATATTTGAGTTGAACATT
>NZ_LUAW01000022.1 GCF_001605895.1 Acinetobacter pragensis | reverse complement strand
KWASKGAMAMAMKYTKWMMSYAYWSSACKSKMYTYMGRYTACGCCAATGCCTCCGCCTTTATTAATATGTTTAAACGCTGGATGAATCTGACGCCTGATCAGTTTAGAAAGCTGAATCACCACTTATAATCCGCTCGTGCTATCCATAACAATGAACTGCATGCAATATGCGCAGTTTCAGTGCTGGATAATCAAGGGCTTATTATTATGAAACGCGCCCGATGACGCTCTAGTAAAACTTTGCGATGAAAACATTTGAGAGTCAGGTGAAAAGAATAACTGAAATCCGTGCAGAATGAGCACATGAAGGCCGCTTGCCATCCTCTTAAACGCCAAAAGATTTATCTTCAGGCAAATAAAAAAGCATTCCATCATAAAAAAAGACCGCCTTATAGCAGTCTTTTCTTGATTCAGCTTAATCTGAATTTACTTCACAAAAGTCGTCCACACATAATTCTGTGCCTTGCCAATTAAAGTCATTTTCAGCTTTTCACCCGGCTGTAGGGCAGCTACACCCGCTGGCGTACCCGTCATCACCACATCACCGGCTTCTAGGCTAAACACTTGACTGATGTCGGCCAGCAATGAACCAATATCAAAAATCAAATGAGAAGTGTCGCCTTTTTGGCGCAGTTCATCGTTTACATGCAGCGTGTAGTGCACATCATTCCAATCGCTCACCACATCATTCACGGCGACCCAGTCTGACAAAATGCACGAACCGTCATAAGCTTTTGAACGCTCCCACGGCTGGCCCTTTGTCTTAAGCTCATCCTGCAAATCGCGCAAAGTTAAATCCAAGCCCAAAGTTACCGCGCCAACAGCCTCCAAAGCTTTAATCGGATCGGTTTCTCCCTTTAATGGGCGGTCAATACGCAAAGTCAGTTCGCATTCATAATGACAGCTGCCTAATGCAGTATTCCATGCAATGCCGTCTTGCAGCGAGCCGAGCGCGCTTGGCGGCTTTATAAATAAAACCGGACGATCCGGTATCGCATTTCCCAGCTCTCTGGCATGATCTGCATAGCTGCGGCCCACACACACAATTTTAGATGGACGTATCGTCATGGTCTTCCCTTCCTGAACTATTACAATTTACGGTCTAAACTTACTTTTTAAAGGTATTTTCAAACAGCGTTTGGTCGGCTGGATTGGCAAAAGCGCGTTTAGGTACAATAACCACCGTGCGGTTTTTCATTTCCAGCATATACGTCAATTTACCTGATGCGAAATTTTCTATATCACTATAATTGAATACATTTTTTCGGCCATTGGCATGCAGCTCGCCATGATCCTGATACAGATCCATGCCCTGCTCGCTTTTGCCGAATTGATATTTTACAAACTGGCGCTTGAACATCATCGGTAAAAACCAATAGCGCATCAAAATCTGCATAATCAGAAAAAATGCGCCTAAAGCGACATAGTAGCGGCCAACACCGTTAAAGCCTAAATAGAATCCCCAGACAATAATGCCGATACTGATCACTGGAGTGATAAAGCGGGTGAATTGCTTTTTGCCGAAAGTCGCTAAAGCAAAGCCGTCCTGCGATTCTTCCAAATTTAAAAAATAACGCAGCGATAAGGCAGGTTGAGTATCAGACATACGCGTACAAGCACATCATTTATAGAAATTGAGCTAAATCTTACACCAAAACATGCCATTTTCTTATTCTTTTCCAGCTCCGCTGAATGGATTTCGTCAATCCTTCCCCGCCTAAACAAGCTAAAACACAGCAAACCCTAAATGCTTAAATAAGATGCAAGGTCTTTATACCAATCAAAAATACCTCACTGCATACACTGCTGCGCATCTTCTGCGGCACAGCCATTCAAGCCCGCGCCAAGTTTACCCTTAGAAGTTCAGCAAAAATAAGATAGCGGTGAGACGTTTTTTAATATCTCAAAATACAAATTTCAGGCACAAAAAAACCGCAGCATGTGCGGTTTTTCAGTCTTGATCAAGTTGGTGCGCTCAGAGAGATTCGAACTCCCGACCCCTTAGTTCGTAGCCAAGTGCTCTATCCAGCTGAGCTATGAGCGCGACGTCTTGATGGAATGCATTATACGTGATTTTTATATTTTGTTAAGCGCTTATTTGTATAAATGGAACTGAATGCCTAGTATTTAGGCATATCCGCTAAAGATCATCAATCTACAGCATTCAGCCGTTCATTCTATCGCGGCGCTCTTGAATTTGAGCAGGCTGAAGCACTACTGAAAGCCGTATCTGCTGCTCTGCCAGCAGCATTATTTTTAAACTCCCGCTTTCAGGCCAGACTGCCGGTTTTTACAGCGCCGCACTTCACATAGCGGGCAAAAATCACGCCGCCAGCCGTCACTGAATTTTCCTTCAGCGCATAAGCCGCAGGGACTGCATTTTGCGCAAATAAACGCTTGCCTTGACCGAGTATCAGCGGAAAAATCATCAGCTGCAGTTCATCAACAAGATCATGCGCGAACAACGCCTGTGTCAGCCGAGCGCTGCCATGCACTTTAATGGCCAGACCGTCTTGAGCTTTCAACTTCTTTACGTCCTCGATCTGCCGCAGAAAAACTGAATTATTCCAGTCAGAATGCTCCAAGGTGGCAGTCAGCACATATTTGGTCACTTCATTGATTCCAGGCCATTGCGCCGCATGCGCAGGCCAGTAAGATTCCCAGATTTTAAACGTGTTCCGCCCCAGCAAAATATCCATCGGCTGCATCCATGCCGGCATAATGGCCTTTAGCGCCCCATCGCCTTCGGTAAAATAAGGCGCAATCCAGCGTCATGAATTCCTGAACAATGATTTTTCTCACCGTATGCATTTCCTCTGCATTTTGCGGACAGCGCCTGATGATTTTTATACTAGTCTTATTTTTAGAGTTGAAGGCAACAGGTAAAATTCAGACACAAAAAAACCGCAGCATGTGCGGTTTATTGTTCAAGTTGGTGCGCTCAGAGAGATTCGAACTCCCGACCCCTTAGTTCGTAGCCAAGTGCTCTATCCAGCTGAGCTATGAGCGCTAAACTTGTGTGCCTTTACGGCTTACGTTACTTTTCGTGTTTACTTATTGGTGCGCTCAGAGAGATTCGAACTCCCGACCCCTTAGTTCGTAGCCAAGTGCTCTATCCAGCTGAGCTATGAGCGCGACATAAGTAAAGCGTGGCGGTGAGAGAGGGATTCGAACCCTCGATACAGTTACCCGTATGCGTCCTTAGCAGGGACGTGGTTTCAGCCACTCACCCATCTCACCGTAACGTGGCGCCATAATACAAACTTAACCGCTGCACTGCAAGCAATGCCTACTGTTTTTTTGCATTTTTTTGCTCAATTAAATATTTTTTAAACAATTTCAGGAAAGTTTTGATCTGATTGGATAAAAAAACAGCCTATTGCATTCATAAAAATGGCAAACGTCGTAAAATGCAGCTTAAAACACAATATTGCAATCATTTGCGTGCAGTCTAAGACCGCATGACTTATGCTAAACCTAATCTTCTGACTTGAAGCCAAAGACATTATGAAAAATTGGGTCGATCCTGAAGCAAAAGCTGAAGCCGAACGTTACGAAAATCCAATTCCTAGCCGAAAGCTGATTTTGGAAACTCTTGAACAGCGCAAAACCGCGCTGTCTCATGCCGATTTTGTCGAGCATTTTGAAATTGCCGATCAAAAAAGCATTGACGCCCTAAGCCATCGCTTAATTGCCATGGTGCGTGACGGACAGCTGATGAAAGACGGCTTTAAATTTCAGCTGGCTGAAGAACAGCCCACCCATGAAGCAACGGTCTACATTAACAGTAAAGGCTTGGGTACAGCCAATATCTCAGGTCAGGATGATCTGCTGCTGCCTGAGCGCGAGCTGCGTCAGGTCTTTAACGGCGACCGCGTCAAAGTGCGTCAGACATCGGTAGACCGCAAAGGCAAAGCCTGGGGCTTTATTACAGAAGTCCTGCAGCACCGTGTCAAAGAAATTATCGGCAAAGTGTCTGTGCATGAAGGCGAATACTTTATACAGCCCGGCAATCCAAATGCGCATCAGCCGATTACTTTAGAAAAAGAGCTGATTGAGCACGCCAAAGTCAAAGTCGGCGATTCCATCCGTGTCGCCATTGACACCTACCCAACCAAAGAAGAATTTGCGACTGGCCATATTGTGCAGTCTATGGCGGATAAGGCAGACACCGAAATCATCATCCCGCAAACCATTTTAGAATTTGGCTTGCCTTATGAATTTCCGGAAGCTGTCATTCAGGAAGCTGAAAGCTTTAAAGAGCCGGCTGAAAAAGACCGTGCAGGCCGAGTTGACCTGCGTGATTTGCCGTTAGTCACCATTGACGGTGAAGATGCCCGCGATTTTGATGATGCCGTTTATGCAGAAAAACGCGCTGGCGGCGGCTACCGCGTAGTGGTTGCCATTGCCGATGTCAGCCATTATGTACGGGTAGGCAAACCGCTGGATGACGAAGCGCAGGAACGCGGTACTTCGGTGTACTTCCCGCATTTTGTATTGCCGATGCTGCCGGAAGCGCTGTCGAATGGCCTTTGCTCTTTGAATCCAGATGTTGACCGGCTGTGCATGGTTTGCGACTTAAAACTGTCCCGCGCTGGCCGTGTAACAGGTTATGAGTTTTACCCATCGGTCATGCACTCTAAAGCGCGCCTGACTTATACACAGGTTGCGCAGTATTTTGAGGGTGACAGCCAAGCGGTTCCAGAAAACCGCGACGTACGCAAGTCATTGAATACCCTGTTCCAGCTGTATCAAGTCTTAAAAGGCTTGCGTGCAGAACGCCATGCAATGGAATTCGAAACAGTCGAAACCTACATGACTTTTGATGAGCTGGGCGGCATTAAAGAAATTCTGCCCCGTTCACGCAATGAAGCGCACAAACTGATTGAAGAATGCATGCTGCTGGCCAACGTTGCTGCAGCGGACTACGCATTGAAAAATGAAATTCCAATGCTGTACCGCGTGCATGAGCCGCCAGAGTTTTCCCGCATTCAAAAAGTCCGTGATTTTGTGAAGCTGCTGGGCATGAATTTTCCAGAACAGCCGACTCAGGCCGACTATCAGGCAGTCATTGACGCCACCAAAGACCGGATTGACGCGCCAAGCATTCATGCTGTTCTTTTGCGTTCAATGATGCAGGCCTACTACGGTCCGAACAATGCCGGCCATTTCGGTTTAGCATATGAAGCCTATACGCATTTCACATCGCCAATCCGCCGCTATCCTGACTTGCTGCTTCACCGCGCGATTAAAGCGCATCTGCAGAAAAAACCATACCCGCTGTCAGGCGAATCGTTAAATGATGCGGGCGAGCACTTCTCGGCAACCGAACGCCGTGCAGATGAAGCGTCCCGCTCTGTTACTGCTTGGCTGAAATGCCATTATATGCAGCAGCATTTAGGTGAGGAATTTGTCGGCACGATTTCTGCTGTCGCGGAATTCGGCTTGTTTGTCACCCTCAAAGATCTGTATGTTGACGGCATGGTGCATGTCAGCCAATTAGGCGATGACTTCTTTGTCTTTGACCAGCCAAGCCAAAGCCTGGTTGGAAAAGGCCATGGCCAAACGTTCAGCCTAGGCGATGAAGTTAAGGTTAAAGTCGCTGGCGTGAATTTAGAAGAGCGTAAAATTGATTTTGAATTGCTGCAGCAGCTGACACACGGAGGCCGTGCTGTACGCAGCCGCGCGCCGCGCGTCGCTAAACCGGTACAGCGCGGCGATGCACGGCCCGCCCCGCGTGGAGACGCAAAAGAAGAAGTCTTTTCTGAACAGGGCAAAGCCCCTGTCAGTGAAGACGGAGAACGCCCCATTCGAAAGAAAAAGCCAAAATCAAAACCAAGCTCTTACGGCGCAAAGTCTGATAAAAAATCTGCAGCGAAGTCTGAAGCAAAGGCTAAAGCTAAAGTAAAGAAAAAAGCCAAGGTGAAAAAGAAAAAGTCGAATGCGAAAGCCAAGACTGAGTAATTTTTACTTAAATGAAAAAGAGCGCTTCGGCGCTCTTTTCTTTACAATCAATAAATTACATAACAGGAAAACAAAAATTGGATGCAGTAAACATTTTGACACTTATCATTTCATTATTAGCATTACTTGTTACTTATGTGGTATTTAAATCGGATCAACAGCCTCAAATTATTATTTTTGCAACACCTCATTATGGAAAACCTTCGTTAATTCAACTTCATGTAAAAAATATAGGGAAATCAATAGCTGAAAACATCCATATATCTAGTGATCAACCAATACCTAGAGGAGCATTTGGTATTTCACGTTTAAATGAACTACAAAAGAATTTTGAAAGCGGGATATTTAAATATGGAGTAAAAGTTTTTCCACCTAATCAAAGTTATATATATGATTGGGGACAATTTGGTGGACTGAAAGAAGCTTTAAATCAAAAACCAATTACTTTTAAAGTCACCTATTTATATAAGCACCCATTAAACTTATGGAAAACTAAAGTTACCGATATCTCAATTATTGATATAAATGAATTAGAAGCATTACCAGCATCTGATGGTGGTTTAATCGAGCAAATGACAAATATAAATAAAGAATTAAGGGCATTAAACACAAAAATAGATAAAAAATTTTAGATAACTTGATTTCCCTGTGCTTAAGCCTTACATCTACTCATAACACAGCATATTTTATACGGCATTAAAATCATGACATTAGAAAAGGCAACCTTGCCCGTTCCGCAATTCGATCAAATTCAATTAGATCAGCTGAAATTACAAATTGAACAAGCCATTCAGCATGGACAGGCTTTTTTAAATGCGCTGTCAGCGGTTCCAGACAACATTCAAGCGCAGCTGCAGGTGCTGGAAAAAGTCGACAATCTTGAAAACAGCATGAGCGAATCCTGGGGCGTGCTGTCGCATTTAAATGCCGTAATGAACAACACCGAAACGCGTGAGGTTTATCAGGCGCTCTTACCTGCGCTCAGCGAATATTACACCGCCATCGGCCAGCATACAGCGCTGTATCAAACCTATCAGCACGTTCATGACAACAGCATTTTTAGCACCCTGCCAGTTGCACAGCAAAGCGCTGTAAAACTTGCCCTGCGTGATTTCAAGCTGTCCGGTGTCGCTTTAGAAGGTGAAGCCAAAAAACGCTATGCAGAAATATCTTCACGGCTGTCTCAATTGTCTTCTGATTTTTCCAACCACGTTTTAGATGCAACACAGGCCTATTTCAAACCGCTGAATGAAGCGCAGCTGAAAGGCCTGCCGCAAAGCAGCATCGACTTATTGACGCAATACGGACAGCAGCGTGAACTGGAACAGCCTGCGGCAACTTTAGATATTCCCTCTTATCTTGCCATTATGACCTATGCGGCAGACCGCGAATTGCGGGAGGAACTGTATAAAGCCTACACCACCAAAGCCTCTGAATTAGGCGGCCACCCCGAATTTGACAATACGCCCGTAATGGAAGAAATTCTGAGCCTGCGTCAGGAAATGGCGAAGCTGCTGGGTTTTCAGAATTACGCAGAACTGTCCTTAGCCAGCAAAATGGCGCCGGATGTTGAAACCGTCAATCAATTTTTGGTTGATTTGGCTGAACACGCGCGCAAGCCTGCAGAAAAAGAAATTGCTGAGCTGAAAGCCATTGCGGCGGCTGACGGCGTAACTGAGCTGCAGCCTTGGGACACAGGCTATTACGCAGAAAAGCTGAAAATGCAGCAGTTCAATTTATCTCAAGAAGCGCTCAAGCCTTACTTCCCTGCACCTAAAATCCTGCAAGGCCTCTTCAGTATCGTGAACCGCCTATACGGCATCAATATTGTCGAACGTGAAGCGCCGGTTTGGCATCCGGATGCCCGCTATTTTGAATTGGAAGATCAAGGCACTGTGGTCGGCGGTTTCTACTTTGACCTGTATGCCCGCAGCGGCAAACGCGGCGGCGCATGGATGAGCGGTTTCCGTTCGCGCATGCAAACGGCTCATGGCCTGCAAAAACCAATTTGCTACATGGTCTGCAATTTCACGCCGCCTGTGGGCGATCAGCCTGCCTTATTAACGCATGATGAAGTAAACACCTTATTCCATGAATTCGGTCACGGCCTGCACCATATGCTGACAGAGGTAGACAATATCGCCGTCGCCGGCACACATGGCGTAGCGTGGGACGCTGTAGAGCTTCCTAGTCAATTTATGGAGTTTTGGACTTGGGATGCAGACAGTTTAGACCTGCTGAGCGAGCATATCGAAAGCAAGGAATCCTTGCCAGATGACCTGCTGAAAGCGCTGCTGGATGCCCGCCATTTCCAGTCCGGCATGCAGACACTGCGTCAAATTGAATTCGCTCTCTTTGACTTAAACATCCACAAACAGACACCGGCGTTAAATGCCGCGCAAATTCAAGCCGTACTGGACGATATCCGTCAAAAGTATGCTGTTGCGCCAAATACCGGCTATAACCGTTTCCAGCATGGGTTCAGCCATATTTTTGCGGGCGGCTATGCAGCTGGTTATTATTCATACAAATGGGCCGAGGTTTTGGCCAGCGACGCCTTCGACCGTTTTGAAAAAGAAGGCATCTTCAATACACAGACTGGAAAAGAGTTTCGGCAGTTTATTCTAGCAGTTGGCGGAAAAGATACGGCGCTTGACGCATTTATCAATTTCCGCGGACGCGAGCCAAAAATAGATGCGCTGCTTCGTCATCAAGGTTGGACGAACGCATCATAAAACGCTTAAACTATTGGCCTTAGTTTGATTAAGGGTAAGTAGGATGACCATTAAACGCCGTTTCATTGCTGGAGCAAAATGTCCAAAATGCCAGGCGTTAGATCGGGTTGTCATGCTGACTTCAGGCGACGACGAATGGATTGAATGCATTGACTGCGGTTACAGTGAAAACCGGCCGACCCATGTGGAAGCGCCGGAAGTGCCCGCTGTTCCTGACGATGTCGGTGTCATTCAATTCAAGCCTCGCCAGCCGAAATAACAACAAGGCTTTTATATGATTGAAGATCAAAGACATAGCCCGAAACTTTTAATCGGGATTGCTGGGGGCTTAATTGCGGTGATCGCGCTGTTTATGACTTATCAGTGGATGATAGCGTCTAATGCAGAAGATCTGCCGCAGCATCAGGCGGATGCCTTGCCTGCAAAAGCGGCGCCCGCAGAAGCAGTCAAAGCGCCTCCTGCGGCTGCATCTGAAGCCGCAGCAAATACCGTAAAATTGGTTGAAGAAGATATCTTAAAAGCGCCTGTCCCTGAAAATGCGTCTTTAGCTAAAGAAGAAGTGGCCAAACTGCAAGACATTCAATCGCAGCTGTCTGAACAAGAAAAATCACTGAATGCGCAGCATGCTGATGCGGATCAGTTGATTAAATTAAAAGAAGAGCAGATTAAGCTGCTCGAAGCGCAGCTTGCTCAAAAACCATAATCTTATCAATTTATATAGGCTGGAACCTTGCCGGTTTCCAGCCTTTTTTATACTTGAAACTTCCCAAGCAGAAGCAGCTGACACAGATGCCAGCTTTGCTTTCCCGCAGATTTAGTCCTCACAGGCTCGCCAGCATCTGGCGGTCAATGAACCATTCCTGCTTTCCCTTTTTAGTATTCCCCTTGGCATCATTCTTAGCAAATGTTCAGGGCTTAGGTTTATTTAAATGCAGTTCAGCCCTTCAATGGATGCAGGCATCGGAATTTTGGTATTGAATACAGAATTCAAAAATGAACCGTGGCCACCGGATTGAATTTGCCTTCATACCCCGCCATGCGGCGGATAGCTTTCTGCGGCAAAATATCTACTCAAGCCGGCCAAGCCATTCAGAAAAATTAAAAAGCGCCCGAAGGCGCTTTTTAATGATTCGTGACGCAATGCCACGGTTTAATGATACCAGCCGAATAATTTAAAAATATACGGCGCATACGTCACCACCAGCAATGACGGGAACAAGACCATAATCGGTAAAATCCAGCGCTCATAGCGATAGTAGAAACTGTTATACATTGCTTTGGCTTCTGCATCCGCTGCGCGCACTTCTTCATCTCCGACAGACAAGCGTGTCAATAAATGATTCAGCGCAACAGGCGGTGATACATAACCCAGCTCAAATGCCACCAGTACAATCATCCAGAAATGAATTGGATGAATGCCATTTTCATAAGCTACAGGCGCAATGGTCGCAGCGACTAAAATAACTGCACCAAATGGGTCGGTGGTCATGCCGACAATCGCCAGCAGCAAAGCAATAAAGGCTAAGGAAATATAGATATTGCCCAAATGCGTCGGCAGCATTTCTACAATTTCAGTCCGCTCAATTAAACCGCCGACACTTGCTGACAATGCCATTAAAATAATCAGCGCGCCAATATGTCCGACAGTTTCAGAGGATGCAAACCAGATTGAACTGCCAAAACCGCGGCGGTTGCTGCCATGCCCGCCATGCTCACGCATAAATTCGGAGCTTTGCTCATGCTTCAAGGCAATATCAGCATGCCGGTCTATAGGCTCTTTGACAAAGCGGTCAGCGAACCAGCGGTCAAACATAATATAAGAAATCAATAGAATCGGCAGAATGACAGGCGCAGTAAACTCATCCATCTGCGTATCTAAACCATATTTGTAGAATGCAATCACAATGAAAGTCAGCACAATATATGGAATTACAGGAATGAAGGCTTTGAGCATGCCCGGCACTGCCACTTTCGGCGAATTCACGCGGAAGCGGGTCTCAGCCAAAAATAGCGAAATGCCCAAGAAAATAAACGCTGTCAGCCAGAACACATAAATACCGTGATCAAACAGCTCATCCGAAGTCACATGGCGGCTGTCCAGCATTGAAATTAAAATGATCAGCAGGCATGGCCGGATCACAACCCCTAAAGAACCGGACATCGCAGAAACAGCCAGTGCAAACTGACGGCGTGAGCCAGAGTTCCAGACTTCCTTATAAATGATCGCACCGGCAGCGACAACAAAAATGCCCGATGCGCCGGTATAGGCTGTAGGAATGGCCGCGGCAATCAAAATCAGCCATGTCAGGGTTTCAGGCGCCAAATTCCAAGGGCGTAAAATACCCAAAAATAAATCCATGATGCGGGTTTGCGTCAACAGCATACCGGCCCAGATAAATAAGGCCAAGTTCAAGAAAATTCCTGAGAATTCAACCAGCTGCCCCAAATAAATCCCCTGCCCCATTGGATAGTCCATGAAGAAGGTAAAGGCAATGCCTGTAATGATCGCCATATAAGCGTACAGCGGCACACTGAGCAGCCCTAAGCCAATATTGCCGGGGCCTTCCTGTTTCGCTGCCGGCGGCTTAAAGAACTGGTAGATGCTGATGAGCATCACAATGCCAAACAGGGCCAGCCACAGCCAATACACAGCCAGTGTTTCACCCGTCGATTTCACACCGGAATTCAGCACAGAGTTGAATTGGCTATACACTGAAAAAGTCAGTAACCCATTGCCGACCGCCATGAACAGCGCATAGACTTTGTAATCCAGCTTAGTCGTTGGCGCACGCAGGCCGATATGGTGGAATTTAACTGAAGCGGTAATTGCTGAAACCAGCACCATCAGCAGTAAAATTAAAACACGGTTTTCAGAGCCGAATTTAAAAATGCCGAAGAAAGTGGTTTCAATAGTCCGATAAGTGCGGATGCTTGGATGATCATCCAAATATTTTTCAGCTTTGTCGTAAAATTGGTATTTTTCTTCACACTGCTGCACTCCAGCCATGACCGATGCACGCACATCAGCTTGAGAAGACGTGCCAAAAATATCGGCAAATTCATCATTGGCGTTCTGCTTCATTTGCGCCTGAACCAGCGCATCCACATTCGGATGGCGGTTGCAGTCCGGCTTTACGGGCTCTGCGCGCAGAAAGGAATACTGCATGCCAATGGATTCATTTCCATACAGGCGCTCGCCGGTACGCAGCAGCTGGCCATGGATCATCTCACCCGTGCCAATAATGAGCGTCAGCAGCAATAAAATTAAAACGACGAGGGTCGAAATCCACTCGTTCCATAGATAACTTAACAGACCTTGCCCTGATCTGCTGTGTTCATTATTTTGCATGAGCTGTCCTATTTTTTATTTTTGGATACAGAACACTAAAGCGCTGTATCCTTGTCCCTTCGGCTGAAAAAGATCCTTTCTCCAAGCCTATTGCTTTCTTATTCATTGCAAATTTGCATTACTTTTCAGTCTTTGAAAATGACAATATCTATTTTCTTTTATGTTTTAAATGTCAACTTTGTCACTCATGCACCTAAATCTATTTTGAATTCAAATGTATCCTGCTTCATTCATGCATGTAGCGGTCTGTAAAATGCTCTATCAATAAGTACGCGCTGGCGGTACCAATCCCCCAGATCACCCCCAGCAGATGCGCCTCCACCAAAATAGGACTGCCGATCAGCTGTGCAGTCCCCATACTGCCCACCGTATTTTCCCAAATCAGCTTGGATAAAATCAGAAACAGCACCAAAGCGGCAAAATTGCGTTCCCGCTTATAGATCAAATGCACACAGGCCACCGCAGCGTATGCGCCATGCAGCACCCCGGACAGTCCTGCATACGCGTCGATATCGGGCAAGAAATAATAGAAGCTCAGGCTGATTAACGGCGGCAGCACCAGCAGCAATGCGGTGAAATGCCAAACAGATGCGCGAGGAAAAATAAATGGCAAGCACATGAAAGCCAGCATATTTAAAAAATAATGAATCCAGCCCACATGCACCCAATGCCCAGTCCATAATCGCCAAGGCTCAGCGAACAGCAGCGCATGAATATAGAAAAAATATTCTTTAAATACTTGCAGGCATGCGCAGATCGAGAACACGGCCGCCAAAAAAATGATTTTTCGAGTTAGATGGTGATCTTTCATGCGCACTCCCTGTGTGCGTCCTCAAATAAAAGAGCAAATATTCTCAATACTGCATTTATCCTTCTATTTATTCAGATTTACTCACTTTTTCCATCAAACAGCTCATCTAAATCTGATGAATTGCTCGACTCATCCCAGAACTGCTCCATGCCGTCATCTGCAGTCCGGACCCCTGTATGTTCTGTCCAATAGCGGTCTGAAATGCCTTTAACCATCGAAGCCGCCATGCTGTCAATCAGCTTGAATTGAGGATTCACAGGCTTCTCATCACTGCGCGCCTGAGCAAAGGTTTTGAGTGCATCACGGATTTTTGCATCATCACCGCTGGCTTGCGCTGCCACGGCATACATCGCATGCGATAGGCGCACGCCTTTTTGCTCACCAATTTTCGTCGACTGCTTCAGCGTTTGATAGGGATCCGGCTTACCCTCTCCTGCGCCTGGCAGCAAGGTCCAAATCACTGCGCGGGTCGCTTCAGGCGCCCCCCAGAATTTTTCATTATTCAGGCAAGCCATGCCGCGTTCGACCACAGCCGCAATATCTTTCGGCACATTCACCGCACCGCCGGAATTGATGTCATTGGTCATCGACTGCAAACCGCTGAGCATACCCAGCAGATAAACGGTTTGCTCAATATCGCTGTTCATTTTAGGACAGCTTTCACCCAAGGCTTTTTTGTATTTCTTTTCATAGCGGTTCTGAAACAGCTGATAGCCTGTGTATTGACGCTGCGCCGCCAATGCAGCCCAGCGCTTTTGCTCAATCCGGGCATCCTGCGCTTCACTCACCTGATTGGCTCGAGACGCTCTTAAGTAGCGCAATTCTGCATCCAGCGCTTTTTGCTCTGCGCAAATGCCGGCAGCAGAATACATCAGCACCGCAACGCGGGTGGGATCTGCTCCCATATCTTGAGTGGCCATAATGGCTGGGGTCAATGAATTCCCTGAATTGCAGACCATTTCAGCATCATCCATAGCTAAAATAGGCGGTACAATATGGTTTTCGGTAAATCCTAGCGCAACATTTGCGCCTGTTTTCACAACTTGTGAACAACCTGTTAATAATGTAGTTGTTATTGCTATTGCTGCCACACCTTGGCATATTTTTTGGACGCTCGACATTTTCCTGTCCTCTATAATTGTGTTTATGTCCATATCGACAAACATATCAGAAGCAATTTCCGAATTAAAGAGCATTTACTCTAATACCGGCTTGCACTTTGCCATGGAATTCAAAGCGTGAAATTGACTGTATTTTAAGAAATGACGAATTTTAGGCAAAAAAAAGCAGCATTGCGACGGTTCGGCACATGCTGCTTATTAAAGGGTAAAGTGCCTAAACACTTAATTTTGTGCAAATCGTTCCTTCAGCACAGTTCCTAGCCGTCCTACAACAATTGCTAACACAATTGCTACTGCCAGAAACGTCCAAGTTGGATAATCCATCTCGTACTCCGCTTGCTGTTGGTAAGATATAATGTACATAAAAGAAAAATGCGGGGCTTTTAATATTGTCAGACAATCGATAGTTTATGCCAATTTCATCCAATCCTGTCTGACAAAAGGATATAGGTATAATAATAGGTATTTGTTTTTATTTAATTTTTAAAAATAAACCGTAAACAGCGTGTCAGACAATCAGATCATTTTCGCCAATATCTTAAAAGATTTCCATTGTCTGAACGGCATCTGGTCGCACCAGACAATAATCGGCTTGGTCCGCACATGCTGAAAATACACCACCACATACGCTTGATGATCAATAATATGGCTGATCTGGGCCCGGCTTTGGCAACCGGATGCCGAGAGTGTCCACTCCTTGCCATCAAGATAATCCAATCCCGTAATTTGCGGCGTTTTGCGGTAAAACATCAGATAAACCCAGCCGCCCAGCAATAAAAATCCGCACCATAGCGCCAATGGCAGCAGCTGATATAAAACCGTCATCAGCACACAAAAAACACCCAGCTGAAACAGCAGCGCCAAATAGCTGCGCTTCAGCTGAAAACTGCATTTATCCATGAACGTAATGCTTGAGTTTCTGAATAAATGTTTTTAGCTCAGGGCGCGGCGGTTCGCTGACTTCCATAAACCAGTCCAGCAAATCCGGGTCTTCCTGCTCGACCAGCTCGGCAAACATCTCTTTTTCGAACGGCTCAGCCTGAAGATAATAATTTCTGACATAAGGGTCAAAATAAACATCAATTTCTTTTAAACCGCGCCGCGCACGGTAAATCACTTTGCGTTCTTCTAATGTGATTTCATCACTCATCATCTTCCCCAGTAATTTTAAGCTTCCATATTTTACCCGATCCTGAGGGCTTTGTTTGCATCATTTATTGAAATTGGCGAAATCCTCCAGCAATACCGCAGCAATTGATCATTCAGCCCATTGCCGTGATTTTCCACATCTTATAGCTTGAAAGCACTTAAATAAAAACTCAGGAAAACCACAATGCAGTCAGGAGCTATCCGCCCTCTTCCCAATATGCTGCCGCGCAAACTGTTCAGTGAAGAACATGAAGCTTTCCGTGATACTGTCCGAAAATTTTATGAAAAAGAAGTGGTGCCGAATATTGAAAAATATGAACAGCAGCAGCATGTTGACCGTGATTTATGGAATAAAGCCGGTGAATTGGGGCTGCTCTGCTCGACGATGCCTGAAGCCTATGGCGGATCAGCGGTCAATCGCCTTTACAGTATGATTTTGATTGAAGAACAAGCCTACGCCATGGACTCCTCTACAGGATTTTCACTGCATTCGGACATTGTCGCCAACTACATCAATAATTTTGGCAATGAACAGCAAAAACAGCGCTGGCTGCCCCAAATGGCATCCGGAGAAACCGTGACCGCCATTGCCATGACTGAACCGGGTACGGGTTCAGATTTACAGGCCGTCCGCACTACCGCAGCAGTAGATGGCGATGACTATGTCATTAACGGTTCAAAAATTTTCATTACCAATGGCTATCTTTGCGATATGGCGATTGTCGTCTGCAAGACAGGGCATGCTGAAAAGGGTTCGGCCAATTTATCGCTGATAATGGTTGAAGCCGACCGTCCGGGATTCAGCAAAGGCAAACCGCTGAATAAGATCGGCATGAAGGGTCAGGATACCTGCGAGCTGTTTTTTGACAATGTCCGTGTTCCTAAAAAAAACCTGCTGGGCATGGAAGGCATGGGATTCATGATGCTGATGAAAGAGCTGGCTTGGGAGCGCATGCTGGTCGCAATTATCTGCCAAGCGGGCGCAGAGGCGGCATTTGCCCACACGGTGCAATACACCAAAGACCGCAAAGCTTTTGGAAAAAGTGTATCCAGCTTTCAAAACACCCGTTTCAAGCTGGCAGAATTACGCACTGAAATCGATTTTTGCCGAACCTATTTAGACCGCTGCATGGAATTGCAGCTGACAGAGAGCCTTGGTATTGATGCTGCTGCTGCCGCCAAATATAAGATTTCAGACATGTTCTCTAAGGTTGTCGATGAATGCCTGCAGCTGCATGGCGGCTATGGCTATATGCTGGAATATCCGATTGCCCGCGCTTATATCGACAACCGGGCAAACCGCATTTACGCAGGCACCAATGAAATTATGAAAGAACTGATTTCTAGAAGCCTGTAGGCTTCACGCTGGATCTAGAGTCTTCTTTTTGAAGGCTCTTTTACAGCCAGCCGGCGTATTTTTCTCAAAATTTGCCGCTGAAGCCTAAGGCCCGCTCCAGTTTTATTTCTTCATCATCAATTGTGAATCCGGTCATCGACCTTAAGCCCCGTAAAAATACAGCAGTGATAATGCGGCTATAATTCAGTGATCTATATAAATCCATTTGCAGGATTAAATTCAGATACATTAAAATATCCATCAAACTGAAGCATCACTACATGATAGCTTCTGCACTGCGATCCAATCTACGCAGCCCATACAAATGACGCTTAGTTGTCTGGTATTTGCCGATACGGCCTATTGGATTCCACTGATCAAAACCCCATTATGCTCAGACATTCATAGTATATGAATCAATATGCCATGCCGTTTCCCTAACGCTTGAAAAAATATGCCAATAGGCAATTTTCAGCATTCTGACGCCTGCAGAAAACAAAAAAAGGAAGCCGAAGCTTCCTCTAGGACTAAACACGCATTAAGACACTAAGCGCGGCTTAGCAGCCAATTCGTCTGACTTCTTTTTGAATTTAAGAATACTGTCTTCAAAGCTGGCATTTTTAAGCGCCTTCCGGTCAGCTAAATAATTATTAGTCACATGCCAAGGACCGCTTTTACCTTGCTTCGGCATGACATCCGCAGCGCGGGCAATATAGCCTGAACTCAGGCTTCCCATCACAGTATCCTGCTCAATCTGGGTAGCATCCCCTTCCGCAATCACCTGATCATAGCCCTGCGCATCCATGTGATTCAGCAGGCGGCAAATATACTCAGATGCAATATCAACTTTCAGCGTCCATGACGCATTAATATAGCCAATAATCATCGCCATATTCGGCACATCACTGACCAGAATACCTTGGTACAGCATATGCTGAGATGTATTCAGCGGCTTGCCATCAATGGTTGCCTTGATTCCGCCCAAAATCTGAATATTCAAACCTGTTGCAGAGACAATAATGTCAGCCTCCAAATGCTTGCCCGATTTCAATTGAATGCCTGTTTCGGTAAAACACTGAATTTGATCTGTTTCTACGCTGGCGCGCCCTTCACGCAGGATTTTAAATAAATCACCATCAGGAACCACACACAAGCGCTGATCCCAAGGATTATAGCTTGGGGTAAAGTGCTTCATATCCACCTTGCCCTTCAGCTGCATTTTGATGGACTGCAATAAAAACTTTCTCAGCAGTTTAGGCTGTTTCTGCGCAACGGCATAAATCGCGCGCTGTACCCCAATATTCCGAGCACGGGTCAATTTATATGCAAGATCTTCAGGCAGGACTTTACGCATTTTGTCATACACTAAATCTACGGAAGGAATTGATGCAATGTACGCTGGCGAACGCTGCAGCATGGTAACGTGAGCGGCACCGCCTTTCGCCATTGCCGGCACTAATGTAATTGCTGTCGCCCCGCTGCCGATGATCAGGACTTTTTTGCCGCGGTAATCCAAATTTTCAGGCCAATGCTGCGGATGAATGAATTGCCCTTTAAACTGCGCCTGTTCGGGAAATTCAGGCTGGAACCCTTGATCATAATTATAATAGCCGGTACAGCCCAGCACAAAATTCGCAGTCCACGTTTCAGTCTGCTGCTTGCTGTTCTCAATAACGACCTGCCATTTGCGCGAACTGGAATCATAATTTGCGGACAGAACACGGTGCTGAAAATGAATTTTTGGTTTAATGCGATACTCATCTACAACTTCGGCCAAATAGCCCTTAATTGAAGAGCCATCAGCTAAAACACTGGCTTTTTTCCATGGCTTGAAATTAAAGCCAAAAGTTGACATATCCGAATCTGAACGGATGCCCGGATATTTAAACAAATCCCAAGTGCCGCCAAAACTTTCCCGGCGTTCAATAATTTCAAATGAACGCTGCGGGCAATGCTTAGATAAATGCGCGGCAATACCGATGCCTGAAATGCCAGCGCCGACAATGAGAATATCAACATTTTTTTCCATTTTGTTCTTTTAACCTGTATCAGCTTTATCATTTTATTAAAGCATAAATTTGACAATACACAATGTCAAGTTTGTATTAAAGCGGACTTTTCCTTGTCATCTTGGGACAGAATATAAAATTGTCCAACAATCAGGCATAAAAAAAGGCTGGTTTTTCAACCAGCCTTTTTAGAACAACAAACGTTATTCTTGAGCGAAATTAGTTAACTTCGCGATCTACAAGTTCAACGTAAGCCATCGGCGCAGCATCACCTGCACGGAAGCCCGCTTTAAGAACACGTAGATAACCGCCGTTACGTTCTTTGTAACGAGGGCCAAGAACGGTAAACAATTTACCAACAGTTGCTGCTGAACGAGTACGAGCAAACGCTAAACGGCGGTTTGCTACTGTATCGTTTTTAGCTAAAGTGATTAAAGGCTCAGCAACGCGGCGAAGTTCTTTCGCTTTAGGCAAAGTCGTTTTAATTAACTCATGCTCTACTAAAGCATTTGTTAAGTTTTGAAACAACGCCTTACGGTGGCTGCTTGTACGGCCTAATTTCACACCACTATTACGATGACGCATGGTGATAGTCCTACTTAATTAACGGCTGCGATAGGCAAAGCGGTCGTCCATGCGCAAACTGGCTGGTGGCCAATTTTCTAAGCGCATGCCAAGCTGCAAGCCTTTCGAAGCTAGAACATCTTTAATCTCAGTCAACGATTTTTTACCTAAGTTAGGAGTTTTTAACAACTCAACTTCAGTACGCTGAACAAGATCGCCAATGTAGTAAATATTTTCTGCTTTCAAACAGTTAGCAGAACGAACAGTAAGCTCTAGATCATCTACTGGACGAAGCAAGATTGGATCAACTTCTTCACGAGGCTCTTGAGCAACTGGTGCCTGGTCTTTCTGAAGGTCAACGAAAATCGCAATTTGCTGCTGCAAAATAGTCGCAGCTTTGCGGATCGCTTCTTCCGGATCAACAGTACCATTTGTTTCAAGATCAATGACCAATTTGTCAAGGTCAGTACGCTGTTCAACACGAGCATTTTCAACTGTGTACGAAACGCGTTTGATTGGGCTGTAAGACGCATCTAATTGCAAGCGGCCCACTGGGCGAGTTTCGCCTTCTGGGAAGCGTGAATCAGAAGTCTCATAGCCGCGTCCTTGAGCAACTTTCAGGCGCATCTTAATGTTGCCTGAAGCACTTAACGTGCCGATCACATGTTCAGGGTTAACCACTTCAACATTATGCGGTAAACGAAGGTCGGCAGCAGTTACGTCGCCAGGACCTTGTTTTTCCAATGTCAAATAAGCTTCATTTTGATCGAACAGCTTAATAGACAATCCTTTCAGGTTCAGCAAGAGCTCGACGATGTCCTGCTGCAAGCCTTCCAAAGTACTGTACTCGTGCTCGACACCTTCAATTTCAACTTCCACCACAGCAGCGCCAGGTAAAGAAGAAAGTAGGATGCGACGTAAAGCATTGCCCAGAGTATGACCAAAGCCACGCTCTAAGGGTTCTAGAATAACTTTTGCCGAGGTCCCGCTTGCCGCTTCGACTTTAATCGCTTGCGGTGTTAGAAACTCATTTGCAGTACGCGTCATTATTGCTACCTCAAGGATTATTTAGAATACAATTCTACAATCAAGCTTTCGTTGATTTCAGCAGGTAAATCAGAACGATCTGGTGCAGCTTTAAATGTACCTTCCAATTTAGAATGGTCAATTTCCATCCAAGAAGGAATACCACGTTGAGCCGCTAATTCAACTGCGTTTTTGATACGCAATTGTTGCTTAGCGCCTTCGTGAACTGCAATCACGTCACCCGCTTTAACTTGGATCGACGCGATGTTAACGCGGCGGCCATTTAAAGTGATTGAACGGTGAGATACAAGCTGACGAGCTTCTGCACGTGTAGAACCAAAACCCATGCGATAAACAACGTTATCGAGGCGGCTTTCAAGCAATTTCAACAAGTTTTCACCTGTTGCGCCTTTAACACGAGCAGCTTCTTTATAGTAGTTACTAAATTGACGCTCTAAAACACCGTACATGCGACGTACTTTTTGTTTTTCACGTAATTGTAGTGAGTACTCAGATTGTTTGCTACCACGAGCTCCACCGTGTTGGCCAGGAGCTTTCGCATGTTTTTTAGTCTTAACGTCAAATGGTTTAACGCCAGATTTTAATTGCAGGTCTGTCCCTTCGCGGCGAGAGAGTTTGCATTTTGGACCAATATAACGAGCCATGAATGTTTCTCCTTACACGCGACGTTTTTTAGGTGGACGGCAACCGTTGTGCGGGATTGGCGTCACATCGGTAATGCTGTTAATTTTATAACCCACTGCACCTAAAGCACGTACCGCAGACTCACGACCAGGACCAGGACCTTTTACAAGGACGTCCAAGTTTTTCAAACCGTAATCTAAAGCAGCTTTACCAGCAACTTCAGCAGCTACCTGAGCAGCGAACGGAGTTGATTTACGTGATCCACGGAAGCCTTGTCCACCAGAGGTAGCCCAAGCCAGTGCATTACCTTGACGATCGGTAATAGTCACAATGGTGTTATTAAAAGAAGCGTGAATGTGTGCAACACCTTCAGAGACGGTACGGGTGACCTTCTTGCGTGTGCGAGTATCTTTAGCCATCTTTTAGCTTCCAGAAATCTTATTTCTTAATTGGTTTGCGCGGACCTTTACGGGTACGTGCGTTAGTTTTGGTGCGTTGACCGCGGACAGGCAAGCTGCGACGATGACGAAGACCGCGGTAGCAGCCTAAATCCATTAAACGTTTAATGTTCATGGAAATTTCGCGACGCAAGTCACCTTCGGTCGGAACCTTAGCAACTTCTGCACGAATCGCATCAAGCTGAGCGTCGTCTAATTCACGAATCTTAGTAGTAGTAGTGATGCCTGCAGCAGCTAAGATGTTCTTAGCAGTGTGGCGGCCAATACCAAAGATATACGTGAGAGAGATAACAGCATGCTTGTTATCCGGAATGTTTACACCGGCAATACGAGCCATTCAATTTTCTCCAAAAAGGCAGTTAAGACAATCAACCGCCCCACAAAAATCTTGAGGGGCGGATAATAACCTAATTAGCCTACTGAAATCAACAGGTCTTGATCAGATTAACCTTGACGCTGCTTATGACGAGGTTCTGCGCTGCAAATTACGCGAATAACCCCATTACGACGGATAACTTTACAGCTACCACAAATTTTCTTTACAGAAGCTTGTACTTTCATGATGAAACCTCTAAGTGCGCTTATCCCTTAGGATGAGCAGTCGTTTTTCTCATTAACGATTGATTGTCATATTGATGCGAGGTCAAATGGGCTTGAAGCTGCGCCATAAAGTCCATAACCACCACCACTACGATCAGTAAAGATGTACCGCCCAAGCTGAATGGAATCCCAAAAGAGCTTTGCAGAATCATCGGCATTAAGCAGATGACTGTGATGTAAATCGCGCCAATAAACGTCAAACGGTTGAGAATATGATCTAAGTAACGAGCAGTTTGCTCTCCTGGACGGATACCCGGCACATACGCTCCGCTGCGTTTAAGGTTTTCTGAAACTTCTTTCGGGCTGAATACCAGCGCAGTATAGAAATAACAGAAAAAGATAATTAACGCACCAAAGAGCACCAGATACAACGGTTGTCCAGGCGATAAAACGAGCGCCAAATCTTGCAGGCTGCGTTTAATTAACCCAGCACTTGGATCAGCACTGCCGACCCACTGGCCTAAGCTCGCAGGGAACAGAAGCAATGAGCTGGCAAAAATTGCCGGAAYCACACCCGCCATATTAATTTTCAATGGCAAATGTGACTGCTGTGCTGAAAATACGCGTCGACCTTGCTGTTTTTGCGCATAGTTTACCGGAATGCGACGCTGCGCTTTCTCGATAAATACAATGGCAGCCAAAACGGCAAGCGACAATAAGCCAAAAATAGCCAGCCCAATTAAGCTGGTTTGACCATTGTCTGTAGATGATAAAGACCGCAGAACCAAGTTCGGCAGACCCGCAACAATACCGGCGAAGATGATCATGGAAATACCATTGCCCACCCCGCGCTCAGTAATTTGCTCACCCAGCCACATCAGGAACATTGTGCCTGCAACCAGTGACGTTACTGCCGGAACGTAAAAAGCCAAACCAGAATTCAGAGTAATCCCCTGACTGATTAAGCCTGCACACATACCGACAGCCTGCACTAATGCAAGAAACAAAGTACCTTGACGCGTATACTGATTAATCTTGCGCTTGCCCTGCTCACCTTCTTTTTTCAAAGCTTCAAGTGACGGAACCACCGTAGACATCAGCTGTACAATAATAGACGCTGAAATATACGGCATGATCCCAAGAGCAAGAATTGACATGCGCTCTAACGCACCGCCGGAAAACATGTTAAACAAACCAAGAATAGTTCCTTGGTTTGCATTAAACAGATTCTCTAGCGCAGCATTATTAATGCCCGGTACTGGAATATGCGCTCCTAGCCGAAAAACCAGCAAAGCACCAATGAGAAACATCATTCGGCGTATAATTTCACGGTATTTCACATGAAATGGCTGACCTTTCATCATATTTACATGACCTGAAGAACTAGGAGTCATAGACACTGGGATTACTCCTCGACTTTACCGCCAGCAGCTTCAACAGCAGCTTTAGCGCCTTTAGTCAATGCAACACCTTGAACAGTGAAAGCACGGGTAATTTCACCAGAAAGTACGATACGTGCACGAAGCATATCTTTACGTACAACGTTAGCAGCTTTTAAAGTTTCTAGTGAAACAATATCACCTTCAACTTTAGCAAGTTCTGACAAACGTACTTCAGCAGTTTTCAAAGCCAATTGGCTAGTGAAACCGAATTTAGGCAAACGGCGATATAGCGCAGTTTGACCGCCTTCGAAACCAGGACGTGTACCACCGCTCTTACGTGAGTTTTGACCTTTGACACCGCGGCCGCCAGTCTTACCAACGCCAGAACCGATACCACGGCCTAAACGAAGGTTGTCACGCTTAGCGCCTTCTGCAGGCGCAATTGTATTTAAACGCAGAGTCATGGCTTATTCCTCTACACTAACCATATAGTAGACTTGGTTGATCATACCGCGGTTAGAAGGTGTATCTAGAACTTCTACAGTATGACCAATACGACGCAGACCTAAACCTTTAAGGCTAAGCTTGTGATTTTTCAAGCGGTGCGATGAAGATTTAGTCTGGGTAACTTTAATCGTTTTCATGATTGATTACCCTTGAATTTGTTCTACTGAAAGACCGCGTTTAGCAGCTACTTTCTCTGGAGAAGTCATATCGCGCAGACCGTTAAAAGTCGCGTTTACAACGTTCGCAGCGTTTGTAGAACCATAACATTTTGTCAACACGTTACGCACGCCAACAGCTTCTAAAACTGCACGCATAGCGCCGCCAGCGATTACACCAGTACCTTCAGAAGCAGGCTGCATGTAAACACGGCTAGCACCGTGACGGGCATTGATAGGATGCTGAACAGTACCGTCAACAAGATCAACAGTAATCATGTTGCGACGTGCAGCTTCAAGCGCTTTAGAAATAGCAGCTGGAACTTCACGCGCTTTACCGCGACCAAAACCTACACGGCCATTACCATCACCCACAACAGTTAATGCTGTGAAAGAGAAAATACGACCGCCCTTAACAACTTTGGCTACACGATCAACGGCAACCAGCTTCTCAACGAGACCTTCGTTTTGTTCAACTTTAGCCATGATTAGAACTCCAAGCCGTTTTCACGAGCAGCATCAGCCAAGGCTTTGATACGACCATGATATTTAAAACCAGAACGGTCAAATGCAACTTTAGTTACACCAGCTGCTTTAGCGCGTTCTGCGATTAAAGCACCTACTTGCTTAGCTGCTTCAACGTTACCAGTTGTACCAGCGCGTAAAGTAGCATCTAAAGTAGAAGCTTGCGCTAATACTTTGCCACCATCGGCTGAAATAACTTGAGCATAGATGTGACGCGGAGTGCGGTTTACACACAAACGAGTCGCACCCAATGCACGGATGTGCAAGCGTGTGCTTTTCGCACGACGCAAACGGGTTTGTTTCTTTTCGTTCATAAGAACCTCGCGCCTTATTTCTTCTTAGCTTCTTTACGAAGAACAACTTCGTCAGAATAACGAACACCTTTACCTTTATAAGGCTCTGGCGGACGGTAACCACGGATCTCAGCTGCAACTTGACCAAGCAATTGCTTGTTTGCTGACTTAAGTACAACTTCAGTCGCAGTCGGAGTTTCAGCAGTTACACCTTCAGGAAGGTTATAGTCGATTGGGTGAGAGAAACCAAGGTTAAGGTTAACAATGTTACCTTTAACCGCAGCTTTATAACCAACACCAATCAGTTGCAACTTACGTTCGAAGCCTTCGTTAACACCTTTTACAAGGTTGTTTAACACAGCGCGAGCAGTACCAGCTTGCATCCAAGAATCTTTAGATTCTTTAACAGGAGCAATTTGAAGTTTACCTTCTTCCTGTTTTAGCTCGACCAGCGCATGCAGGTTGAAAGACAAAGTACCTTTACTGCCTTTCACTTCGACCTGCCGGCCGTTCTGAGTAACTGTCACACCGTTAGGTACAGTTACTGGGGCTTTAGCCACACGAGACATGAGGAATCACCTATTAAGAAACAAAAGCAATAACTTCACCACCGATACCTGCAGCACGTGCAGCGCGATCAGTCATGATGCCTTTGCTTGTAGAAACAATTGCAATACCTAAACCTTGCTTAACGCTAGGAAGTGCATCTTTACCGCGGTATTGGCGAAGGCCTGGACGGCTAACGCGCTTAACGGTATCAATTACTGGTTTGCCTTCGAAATATTTTAAAGTAATAGTCAAAGTAGCCTTGCCTTCATTATCAGCAACTTCTACGTTTGAAATATAACCTTCTTGTTGAAGCACGTTCGCAATCGCAACTTTCAACTTAGAATTCGGCATAGAAACAGTTTGTTTCTTAGCCATTTGTGCGTTACGAACACGTGTTAGCATGTCGGCAACGGTATCTTGCATACTCATTTATAGTGCTCCTTACCAGCTTGCCTTAACAACGCCCGGTACATCACCTTGCATTACTGTTTCACGCAGTTTGTTACGGCTTAAGCCGAACTTGCGGAAATAGCCATGAGGACGACCAGTTAAACCGCAACGGTTACGCAGACGTACTGGAGATGCATTACGTGGTAATGCTTGAAATTTCATCATCGCTTCGAAACGTTCTTCGTCTGATGCATTTACATTTGCAATAATTGCTTTTAATTCAGCACGTTTTGCAGCGTATTTAGCAACAGTCTTTTCGCGTTTCAATTCGCGATTAATCATACCTTTCTTAGCCATATCGACCTCTTATTTGAACGGGAAGCCGAATGCACGCATAAGCGCACGGCCTTCGTCATCGGTGCGAGCAGTCGTAGTAATGGTAATATCCATACCACGAATACGATCAATCTTATCAAAATCGATTTCAGGGAACATAATCTGTTCCTTAAGACCCATTGAATAGTTACCACGGCCATCAAATGATTTCGCAGAAAAACCGCGGAAGTCACGAATACGTGGAATCGCAATAGAGATCAAACGGTCTAAGAATTCGTACATACGTTCGCCGCGTAAAGTAACTTTACAGCCAATTGGCCAACCATCGCGGATTTTAAAACCAGCGATAGATTTGCGAGCTAATGTAAGAACTGGTTTTTGACCAGCAATCGCTTGCATATCAGCAAGAGCACCATCAAGGAGTTTTTTGTCAGCAGAAGCTGCGCCAACACCCATGTTGATCGTGATTTTAGTGATGCGAGGAATCTCCATCACATTTTTAACGCCTAATTGCTCTAGTAACTGAGCTTTCAGTTCGTCGTTGTAACGTGTTTTAAGTCTGGCCATCGCCTATTTCAACCTATTACTTCGCTACCGCCACTGATTCACCAGTAGATTTGTAAACGCGAGTTTTCACGCCTTCAGCTACTTGGTAACCAACACGGTCAGCCTTTTGGGTTGCAGCATTAAAAATTGCCACGTTTGAGATGTGAAGCGAAGCTTCTTGTGTAACTACAGCGCCTTCAGCACCTGTTGCACGGTTCGGCTTTTGATGCTTCTTAACCAAGTTAAGGCCTTCAACCATAACACGGTCATTAGAAACAGACAAAACTGTACCTTGTTTGCCTTTTTCTTTACCTGCGATCACAATTACTTGATCGCCTTTTTTAATCTTAGCCATGATTGCCTCTTATAGAACTTCAGGAGCCAGTGAAATAATTTTCATGAACTGTTCAGTACGAAGCTCACGAGTCACTGGTCCGAAAATACGAGTTGCAATCGGCGCTTTGTTGTTGTTCAAAATAACAGCCGCGTTATCATCAAAACGGATAACAGAGCCATCTGGACGGCGGATGCCGAATTTTGTACGTACAACAACAGCATTCATCACGTCACCTTTTTTAACACGTGCGCGAGGAATAGCTTCTTTTACAGTAACTTTAATAATGTCGCCAACAGAAGCATAACGACGATGTGAACCACCAAGTACTTTAATACATTGTACGCGGCGAGCCCCACTGTTGTCTGCTACGTCGAGCATACTTTCGGTTTGAATCATTGCCCTACTCCAAAACCGAGCATCACCGGTCGCAATTTCGAAAGGCTCAAAGAGTACTCGAAATTGACCGATGATGCAAGAACGTTTAATTACTCAGCAGCTGCTTCAACAACTTCAACCAAAGTCCAAGACTTAGTTTTAGAAATTGGGCGGCTTTCTTTGATAGTCACAACATCGCCAGTTTTAGCTGTGTTGTTCTCATCATGAGCGTGTAATTTAGTTGAACGGCGGATTGATTTGCCATACAACGGGTGTTGAACGCGGCGTTCAATAAGAACAACAATAGACTTGTCCATTTTGTCGCTTACTACTTTGCCGGTTAACGTGCGGACTGTATTTTCACTCATTGTCCGTTCCCCTGTTTTTCGGTAAGGAGGGTCTTAATACGAGCAATTGTCTTACGAGTAAGCGCAACTTCGTGCGATTTACCCAATTGACCAGTTGCTTTAGCCATACGAAGACGGAATTGGTTTAGCTGTTGCTCATCAAGCAAAGCTGTCAACTCTTCTACCGACTTTTCACGTAGATCATTAGTTTTCATTACATTACCGTCCGAGTCACGATAGTGGTTTTAAACGGAAGTTTAGCAGCTGCAAGCGTAAACGCTTCGCGAGCCAATTCTTCGTTAACACCATCAATTTCGTACAAGACTTTACCTGGTTTGATTTGGCAAACCCAGTATTCCACAGAACCTTTACCTTTACCCATACGAACTTCTAATGGTTTTTCAGTAATTGGCTTGTCAGGGAAAACACGGATAAAGATCTTACCACCACGTTTAATACGACGGCTGATTGTACGACGCGCTGCTTCAATTTGACGCGCAGTCATTTGACCACGTTCAATTGATTTAAGTGCAATAGTACCAAAAGATACTGTGCTACCGCGATGTGCTAGACCAGTGTTACGGCCTTTTTGCACTTTACGGAATTTAGTACGTTTAGGTTGCAACATGGATTATTCTCCTTTTTCAGCAGAACGATCATTGCGACGACCACGACGCTCTTGACCTTCACCACGACCGCGACCGCGCTTAGCTGGACGTTCTTCAGCAGGAGCAGGGTTCATGACTTGTTTCATGCCACCTAGGATCTCGCCGCGGAATACCCATACTTTAACGCCGATCGTACCGTAAGTAGTCTCAGCACGCACTGAAGAGTAATCAATGTCAGCACGAAGTGTATGCAAAGGCACACGGCCTTCACGATACCATTCTGTACGAGCAATCTCAGCACCGCCTAAACGACCTGAAACTTCTACTTTGATACCTTTAGCGCCAGCACGCATAGAGTTTTGAACCGCACGCTTCATAGCGCGGCGGAACATAACGCGTTTTTCTAATTGAGAAGCAATTGCTTCAGCAACTAAACGTGCATCTAAATCCGGGCGATCAATTTCGTTGATGCTTACTTGCGCAGGAACACCCATAATAGATGTCAATTCGCGTTGTAATTTCTCAATATCTTCGCCTTTTTTACCGATAACGATACCTGGACGAGCAGTGCTAATTGTAATTTTAGCAGCGCCTGTAGGACGTTCGATAAGAATATTGCTTACCATTGCGTTCTTAAGTTTTTTAAGCAAAAACTCACGAACTTGCAAATCTTTAAGCAAGTATTCAGCGTATTGTTTCGGATTCGCATACCAGTTAGCGTTATGACGTTTCACAACACCTAGGCGGATACCGATTGGATGAACCTTCTGACCCATATCAAACCCCTACCTTAACGGTGATGTGACAAGTACGTTTAGTGATACGATCTGCACGGCCTTTAGCACGTGGCATAATACGTTTAAGGCTAGTGCCTTCATCAACGTAAATCGCAGCAACTTTAAGGTCGTCTACATCTAAACTGTTATTATGTTCAGCGTTTGCAATTGCAGATTCCAAAGCTTTTTTAACTAAAACCGCAGCTTTTTTATTGCTGAAGGTTAAGATATTCAAAGCATGCGCAACAGATTTGCCGCGAATTAAATCCACAACCAAACGTGCTTTTTGTGCCGAGATAGCGGCACCGCGTAATTTAGCAGTAACTTCCATCATAGCACCTTAACGTTTAGATTTCTTGTCAACACCGTGACCACGATAGGTACGAGTTGGCGCGAATTCACCGAGTTTATGACCAACCATGTGTTCAGATACGATCACTGGAACATGGTTACGGCCATTATGGACAGAAATTGTTAAACCAACAAAATCCGGGAGGATCATCGAACGACGCGACCAAGTTTTGATCGGCTTACGGTTATTAGCCGCGATAGCCGCTTCAACCTTAGCGAACAAGTGCGCATCGACGAATGGGCCTTTTTTCAGAGAACGAGGCATTGTCAGATTCCTTTACTTGTTACTTAACGCGACGGTCGCGAATGATCATCTTAGTCGTACGCTTGTTGGTACGTGTTTTGTACCCTTTAGCTTTTTGACCCCATGGGCTTACAGGTTGAATACCTTTATTACGCCCTTCACCACCACCATGTGGATGGTCAACTGGGTTCATCGCCATACCACGTACGGTAGGACGAACGCCACGCCAGCGAGCTGCACCAGCTTTACCTAGTGAGCGAAGGTTGCTTTCTTGGTTAGAAACTTCACCAAGAACTGCACGGCATTCAACGTGAACTTTACGCATTTCGCCTGAACGCAGACGAATAATCGCGTAAGAACCGTCACGACCCAACAACTGAGCAGATGTACCAGCAGAACGTACTAATTGTGCGCCTTTGCCGATTTTAAGCTCGATGTTGTGAAGAGTAGAACCGATTGGCATGTTGCGAAGCGGCAAGCAGTTACCTGGACGAATTGGAGCATCGTTACCAGACTGAACTGAATCACCAGCGCGAAGGCCTTTAGGTGCAATGATATAACGACGTTCGCCGTCAGCATACAATACTAAAGCAATGTGTGCAGTACGGTTAGGATCGTATTCAATACGCTCAACTACAGCAGGGATGCCGTCTTTGTTACGTTTGAAGTCGACAAGACGGTAGTGTTGCTTATGACCACCACCAACGTGACGAGTCGTAATGTGACCGTTGTTGTTACGGCCGCCAGTACGTTTTTTAGCTTCAACCAACGGAGAGTACGGTGCGCCTTTGTGAAGGTGATCATGAACCACTTTCTCTACAAAGCGACGTCCTGGAGACGTTGGCTTACATTTTTGAATTGGCATAATTTTCGTCCTTATTCCGCTGTGTTGTCAGCGGTATCGCCCAAGTCAGCCATTTCAACATCTTGGCCAGCTTTCAGGGTGACGTATGCTTTTTTAACATCAGAACGACGTCCCAATGTTTTACCAAAGCGCTTAGTCTTACCTTTAGTGATCGTGGTGTTAACTTTAACAACCTGAACACCAAACAGCTGCTCAACTGCTTTTTTGATTTCAAGTTTGTTCGCATCAAGTGCAACTTTAAAAACTTGAACACCAGCAGTTTCACCTAAAACTTGTGCTTTTTCTGAGAATACAGGCCCTTGCAGGACTTGATAGATACGTTCGTTGTTCATCCGAGTTCTACCTCAATTTTCTTAGCAGCAGCTACAGACATAACAACTTTGTCAAACGCAATCAAGCTAACTGGATCGATTGCAGCAGCATCAACCACATCAACGTGTGGAATGTTGCGCGCAGCAAGATACAAGTTCTCATCAACAGCATCTGTAACGATTAATGCGCGAGTTGCATTCAAGTCGTTAAGTTTTGCAAGCAAATCTTTAGTTTTTGGAGCTGCAACAGCAAACTCTTCAACTAAAACAAGGCGGTCTTGACGAACAAGTTCAGCCAGGATGCATTGCATAGCACCGCGGTACATTTTACGGTTTACTTTTTGAGACCAGTCCTGTGGACGAGCAGCAAAAGTTTTACCGCCGCCAACCCAGATTGGGCTACGGATAGAACCGGCACGCGCGCGGCCAGTACCTTTTTGACGGAAAGGCTTTTTGCCGCCGCCAGATACGTCGCCACGAGACTTTTGAGCTTTAGAACCTTGACGGCCGCCAGCTAAATAAGCTGTAACAACCTGATGTACAAGAGCTTCGTTAAACTCACGCCCAAAAGCAACTTCAGACAATTCAACAGCAGAGCCGGAAACAGTATTTAAATTCACGTTATTTCCCCTCAGGCCTTGATCGTAGGACGAACAGTTACGTCGCCGCCAGTAGCACCAGGAATCGCACCTTTAACAACTAGAACTGAACGTTCTGCGTCGATAGATACAATTTCAAGACCTTGAACAGTTACACGCTCAGCACCTAAATGGCCAGCCATTTTTTTGCCTTTGAACACGCGGCCAGGAGTCTGGTTTTGACCAGTAGAACCTAGAACACGGTGTGAAAGCGAGTTACCGTGAGTAGCATCTTGAGTACGGAAGTTCCAGCGCTTAACGCCGCCTTGGAAACCCTTACCTTTAGACTGACCAGTTACGTCAACAATTTGACCGACTGTAAACAAGTCAACACCAATCGAAGCGCCAACTTCACGACCTTCAAGATCAGCTTCTGCAACGCGGAATTCTTGAACTAAACGGCCTGCAGCAACACCAGCTTTCGCAAAGTGGCCTTTTTGAGCGTTAGTTACGCGAGATTCGCGACGTTCACCAGTAGTGATTTGAATCGCTTGATAACCATCAGTTTCAAGCGTTTTGATTTGAGTGATGCGGTTAGGATCAACCTCAATCACTGTTACAGGCACAGAAACACCAGCATCTGTAAAGATACGTGTCATACCGCACTTGCGACCGACTAAACCAATAGCCATGTGCATAAACCTCTAAAAAAGCGGCTTAATTAACCTAGAGTGTTAATTAACCGAAAGCCTTAACCCAATGCGATCTGAACATCAACACCAGCTGCAAGATCCAACTTCATCAATGCATCAACAGTTTTATCTGTAGGTTGAACGATGTCGATCAAACGTTTGTAAGTGCGGATCTCATATTGGTCACGCGCATCTTTGTTAACGTGTGGTGATGTTAGAACGTTAAAACGTTCGATGCGTGTAGGCATCGGAATAGGACCGCAAACTTGCGCGCCAGTACGTTTTGCTGTTTCTACGATCTCTTGAGAAGATTGATCAATTAAACGGTGATCAAAAGACTTAAGACGGATACGAATTCTCTGGTTAGACATACCAGTTAACTCCAAGCCAAATATATAAAGAATCACCCTTGACGCATCTCACCCCACTAAAATTAAGGCAAGTGTCAAAGGCAGTGAAATATCACTAAGGTCACGATCGATGCCGCGACTGTCACGATGCTGACTGCTTTATTCGCAACCAACCCCCTTTCATTAAAGGGTCGCTCATTATAGCCATTGTTTATTGCATAAGCAAATGTCTTTTCCTGTTTTTCCTATATTTAAAAAATTTTACAGCAGATCAATTGCTTATATTTCAATCAATAAACCGTTTTTGCTAAAACATACTCAATTGCTTTATTTAATAACTGATTTCCTTGAATAAATTTATCTTTTGATGATTTTTTCAATTCAGTTCCGCTCTGCACGCTGCCGCCGTTAAACAGCGCCAGCTCCTCCTCATCTTCTAAAAATAGCGCCAAGGTTTCAGGGGTAATTTCCGGGTGAAATTGGAAGCCCAGCACATTTTTGCCAATTTGGTACATTTGATTGCGGCACACTTCATTTTCGGCCAGATGCACGGCGCCTTTCGGAATTTCGAAGGTTTCAGAATGCCACTGCATGACACTGAATTGTTCCGGCAGCTGGAAACATCCTTCTGGCACAAAATTAATTTTACGCACCGTTGTCCACCCCAGCTCTTGGGCTACATTTTTACTGACCGCAGCGCCAAGCGCATTGGCGATCAGCTGCCCCCCTAAACACAGGCCGACTGCCGGTTTGCCTAACGATAAATAACGCCTGATCCAACGTTTTTCAATTTTCAGCCAAGGATAGTTTGCCTCATCATTTACGCTCATGGTTCCTCCCATGATGATCAGCAAATCAACATCCTCCACATGCGGCAAAGCTTCTATATCAAGCGCCAAATCTACAGGCAATGCAAAAAATTCTGTGGCGGTAATTTGCGCGTTCATGTCTTTTAAATACGCATAGCAGCTTCCAAACCCTTCACCAGCAATATGCTGAAAATAATGTACTTTTAAATGCGGCTTCATGCACCCTACCTATTATTGCAGCGATATAGATACTTTTGCAAAAATGAAGCCAACTTTGCGCGGGTTCAACCATTTTTAACCTATTCAAACATTCGGTAGCGAAAATGAGGCCGATCTCTTAAGCTTGAGATGAATCCAACCCTATTTTAGAGCTGTGCTGTGAAAAAAAATCCTCAAACCGCCTTAATCCATGCACCAAGAAAAGCCCCGCAATACGTATCAACAGTACAGCCTCCCTTATTTCGTGCATCCACAATAATTTTTGACAGCACCGATGCCCTATTTAATCGCCATTGGACTGACCGCTACGATTACAGTTACGGCACCCATGGCACGCCGACCACCTTCACATTAGCGGATAATATTGCGCAGATTGAAGGCGGCGAATTCTGCCTGCTGGCGCCCAGCGGCCTCTCCGCGATTAATTTGGTCAATTCATGCTTTTTAGCGCAAGGCGATGAAGTTTGGGTCGCAGACAATATTTATGGTCCGAACATGGAACATCTGCGCAATTTGCAGCAGCGCTACGGCATTCAGGTCAAAGTCTACAATCCAATCGATGCCGCGACGTTTCAGCCTACCGATCAGGCCAAGCTGATCTGGCTGGAAGCCGCCGGTTCGGTGACTTTAGAGTTTCCGGATCTCATTCAGCTGGTGAAAAAAGCCCAAGCGCACAATATTTTAACAGCGCTGGACAATACCTGGGGTGCTGGGCTTGCCTTCAATGCCTTTGATTTTGGCGAAGCGCATTTAAGCGTAGATATCAGCGTTCACGCCTTAACTAAATACCCAAGCGGCGGCGGTGATATCTTAATGGGCTCGGTCGTGACCCGTGATGAAAAACTGCATCATCAGCTGTTCCGCATGCATGCCCTTCAAGGGATTTCCATCTCCGGCGATGATGCCGCGCAAATCCAGCGCAGTTTAGGGTCTATGCAGATCCGCTATGAACATCAATCACAAAGCGCAATGACGTTAATGCACTGGCTCAAGCAGCAGCCTGAGTTTGCACAGGTGCTGCATCCTGCAGTTGAGTCTTCCGCAGGTCATGCCCACTGGAAAGAAATCTGCACCACAAGTCAAAGCGCCGGGCTGATCAGCGTCATTTTCAAGCCGGAATACACTTTGCAGGACATCCGTAATTTCTGCGATGCATTGTCTTTATTTAAACTAGGATTCAGCTGGGGCGGCCCTGTCAGCTTAGTCATGCTGTACAACATAAAAGATATGCGCGCGCTGGAACATACACATTTACAACAAGGTTTATTGGTCCGTTTTTGCATAGGACTGGAACATCCGCAAGATTTAATTCAAGATATAGAAAATGCGTTAAAACAATTGAAAACACTGCACATCGAATAATTTTAAATAGGACAGTTTATGGGAACACCACTCGTCATCGCCAAAAAAACAGCCGATACACAGCAAGCTATCGTGCTGCATTCAGAATTCGCCAACCGCCACGGCTTAATTGCGGGCGCAACCGGTACGGGTAAAACCGTCACCTTAAAAGTATTGGCGGAAAGCTTTTCCAGAATTGGTGTTCCTGTCTTTTTAGCCGATGCCAAAGGCGATGTATCCAGCCTCGCCAAAGCCGGCGAAAGCAATGCCAAATTTGATGAACGCATCAAAAGCCTGAATATTGAATCCATTCCCTTTGCCGCGTCCCCGGTGGTGTTTTGGGATTTATTCGGGGTTCAAGGCCATCCGATCCGTACCACCGTGTCAGAAATCGGCCCTTTGCTGCTGGCGCAAATGCTGAATTTAAATGATACGCAGGAAGGCGTGCTCTCGGCTGTTTTCCGTATTGCAGATGATCAAGGCCTGCTGCTGATTGACTTTAAAGACCTCAAAGCCATGATCAGCTATGTCAGCGAGCATGCCGCCGAATTTAAAGCAGAATATGGCAACCTCTCCCCTGCCAGCCTTGGTGCAATTCAGCGCAATCTGCTGGCGCTGGCGGATCAGGGCGGTGATCACTTCTTCGGCGAACCCAGCCTGAATATTCTCGATTTTATTCAGACGGATAACCAAGGCCGAGGCAACATCAACCTGCTGGCTGCAGATAAGCTGATGAACACGCCAAAACTGTATGCAACCTTCTTATTGTGGATGCTCTCAGAACTGTTTGAGCAGCTGCCCGAAGTCGGAGATATGGATAAGCCTAAACTGGTTTTCTTCTTTGATGAGGCGCATTTGCTGTTTGACAATGCCAGTACGGCACTGCAGGAAAAAATTGAGCAGGTTGTGCGCCTGATCCGCTCGAAAGGCGTCGGCATTTATTTTGTTACCCAAAACCCGCTGGACTTGCCAGAAAGCGTTTTAGGGCAGTTGGGCAACCGTGTGCAGCATGCGCTGCGGGCCTTTACGCCGAAGGATCAGAAAGCGGTAAAAACCGCGGCCGATACTTTCCGGGCCAATCCTGAATTTAAAGTCGATCAGGCCATTACCGAGCTGGGCGTCGGAGAAGCTCTGATCAGCTGCTTAGATGAACAAGGCACACCGCAAATGGTTGAGCGCGGCTGGGTCATGCCGCCCTACTCTTGTTTTAGCCCGATCAGCCCTGAAGAGCGCAAAGTGCTGATGGCGCAAAGTATTGTCGCCGGCATTTATGAACAGACGCTTGACCGCGAAAGCGCCTTTGAACTGCTGCAAAACAAAATTGCAGATCGCCAGCAGCAAGCAGTTCAGGCGGAGCAGGAAAAAGCGCAGGCTAAAGAACAGGATGCATTGGCCAAACAGCAGGCCAAAGATCAGGCGGCTTTAGAAAAACAGCAAGCGCGCGAGCAGGAGCGGCTGGCGCGTGAACAGCAAAAAGAAGCCGAACGTTCAGCGAAGCAGCGTGAAAAGCTGATTCAAGATACCGTGGGTACTTTTGCCAAAAGCGCTGCCCGCAGTTTGGGCGGCAGCACTGGACAAAAAATTGTCCGCGGGCTGCTGGGCTCCTTATTCGGCAAGAAATGATCTAAAGCGCCAATCAAAAAGCATTAAATTATGGGATATTTTTATATCCCATAATTTTTTTATGGTTTTTACTGCATTAGATATTGCGCTTACATTTTATAAGATGTATTTTAAATACATCTTATAAATAACAGCCATGAGAGATCAGCTATGACTCCGCAGCAAATTGACCTTGTAAAAGCCACTGTTCCTGTACTTCGCGAAAATGGTGTCGCGCTGACCGGTTATTTCTACAACCGCATGCTGGGCAATAATCCAGACTTGAAAGAAACCTTCAATATGGGCCATCAGCGCAGCGGCGCGCAAGCACAAGCCTTGGCTGGCGCAGTATTGGCATATGCCGAAAATATTGAAGACCCGTCTGTGCTTTTACCTGTAGTGGAGCTGATCGCTCACAAGCATGTCAGCCTGAACATTCAGGCGCCGGATTACAATACCGTAGGTGAAAACCTTCTGCACTCCATCAGTGAAGTGCTCAGCATTTCGATGGAAGACCCGCTCATTGATGCATGGGCGGCTGCATACGGCCAACTGGCAGATTTATTCATCAGCACAGAAAAAGCCATTTATGCGCAGCATGAGCAAACCAAAGGCAGCTGGCTAGGCTGGCGCAATTTCAAAATTGCTAAAAAAGTGGTGGAAAGCGATGAAATTACATCGTTCTATTTAGCGCCTTCAGATGGCGGCGATTTACCAAAATACGAAGCGGGCCAATATATCTCAGTGCGTGTTTTTGTGCCGGAGCTTGGCTTAAGACAGCCTCGCCAATACACCCTTTCTACCAGCCCTCAGGCAGACTACTTGCGCATTTCGGTAAAACGCGAAGATGAAAAAGGCAGCTTGGCGGCAGGCTGGGTATCCAATACCTTGCACAGCCTTGCGGAAGGTTCTGAAATAGAAGTTTCTGCACCTAATGGAAATTTCTACTTAATTGCCCCGAATAAGCGCAATGTATTCATCAGCGGCGGCGTAGGCCTGACCCCAATGATTGCAATGCTGAATCAGCTGGTCACTTTAGATATGCTGCAGCCTGTGACGTTCATTCATGCCTGCCGCAGCAAGCAGGTTCATGCCATGAAGCAGCATGTTCATGATTTGAAGGCAAAATATCCACGCTTAAATACAGTGACTGCCTATGAGTTCCCGCATGCCAGCGACAAATTAGGTGAAGATTACGAAATCGAAGGCCGTCTAGACCTCAGCAAAATTGACAGCGCTTTACTGCCGGCAAATGCAGACTATTACCTGTGCGGCCCGATGCCATTTATGGCTGAACAGCACAAAGCCTTGGTTGCCCGCGGTATTCCAGCTGAGAACATCCACAGCGAGGCTTTCGGCACAGGCGGTGTTAAGCACTAACTTGCGCGTCAGCCTGAAATAGACAGAGGGTTAGTTTAGGTATGCTAGACTAACCCTAATTTATTTCCCCCAAATTTACAGTATTATCATGCAGCTGAATAAATTCACCGATTACGCATTACGAGTTTTGATGTATATCGCTCAGCCCAAAGAGATGCCGTATACCATTGCGGAAATTGCAGAAAGCCTGAATGTCTCGCAAAATCATTTGGTGAAAATTGTGCATTTCATGGCGAAACAGGACTGGCTGATCACCTCTCGCGGCAAAGGCGGCGGCATTCGCCTCAACCCGCAAGCCCTGACCTTGCAGCTGGGCCAGATTGTTCGGATCCTGCAGCGCGAAACGCCAATTGTCGAGTGCAATACACCCCCTTGCGTCCTGCGCAGCAACTGCGGGCTGAAAGGCATTTTAGATCAAGCCATGGAACAGTTTTATCAAACATTGGATCAATATACGCTGGCTGATGTGCTGAGTACTCCGCCGTCATCAAAATACACCACTCACTCGCCAATTCAGATGATCAATCTTTAATTCTGCTTGCTCCTCTGCATAGTATTGATCAAAGTTCGCTTGACCGAACGACTTCCTTTATAATAGCTGCTTGTAAATCAGTCATTGAAGTTAAGTTATGCATCAGCACAGAGGAAAATCCAGAAACAGTAAGACAGCAAATGCGCCTAAGCAAAAGATCAGCTATGAAAAAAAGGCTGATCCTGCCATTACTGAATACTCTGAACGCGCTCTGAATTGGCTGCGCAGAGCTGAATTCTTAATGAGTGCGCCTAAACTGAATTTATGCGTAGAAGATACAGGCTATGAAATTGCTTTTGCTGGCCGCTCCAATGCCGGCAAGTCCAGCGCTATTAATGCGCTGACCAACCAAAAGCAGCTGGCGCGTGCATCGAAAAAACCCGGCCGCACCCAAATGATCAACTTTTTCAGCCTGGGAAACCCTGACCAGCGCTTGGTCGATTTGCCCGGCTATGGCTATGCCGCCGTGCCCGAAGCCATGAAAATTGTCTGGCAAAAAGAGCTGGAAAATTACCTAATTCACCGTGAAAGCCTGCAAGGGCTTGTTCTGCTGATGGATATCCGCCATCCCTTGCAGCACTTTGATATCATGATGCTGGAATGGGCGTATTCACGGAAGCTGTTCGTGCATGTGCTGCTGACCAAATCAGATAAACTGAACCGCGGCCCAGCGTCTAAAGCGCTGCAGGAAGTGAAAGCGCAGCTGAAAAAAATGAAGCTGCAGTTTTCGATTCAGCTGTTCTCATCGCTGAATAAAGAAGGCCTACAGGAATTGGCCAGTGTCATGGGCGGGCGCTTAAACTTCACATTGGAGCAGTCTGTAGCGTTTGACTTAGACAGCATTCCTGATGCCGAAGCAGATGACGGCGAGATGGATAATGACGAGTTCGAACATGATACGGACGATGAATTTATCGATGAAGCGCTTGAAGATGCTGCAGCCTTAGAGGAAGAGCAGATGCCGGAGGCTGACAGCAAATAAACCTCAGCGGCGTTTTGTCTGACAAAAAGCATCATGTTTTGATATTAAATGTCCTGTATTGCTAATCACAATACGGGATTTTTTTTTCATACTGGGCCCATGATACGCAGCGCCAAAATTGAATCACTCAATGCACGGCGCGCAAAAAATAAGGATATTTTCATGACCCTGCTCTCCCGCCTTAAAAAAACAAAAATCGGCTCATCTATCCGCTACAGCATTAAACCCCGGAAAGTGAAATTTGAATGGCAGGATACGCCTGTCGACTGGATTCCGAACCAGCCCTTTGTCAGTTACTTCGTCAATGAAATCAATATGATTCTTCCTGCGGGTGAATTTTGGTTCTGCCGCCTGTATAACAAAGTCCTGCCTAAAATTACCGATGAAAAACTGGCTGAAGACGTCAGGGCCTTTATCCGCCAAGAAGCGATGCATGCTCAAGCCCACAGCTCCGCCAACAAAGAATATCTTACCCTTCAGCATATCGATGTCAGCCGTAATCTGAAAGTCATGGATTATCTTTTTGGCACCATGCTGGCGGATCAGCCCATGGGCCTGAAAGTACCAAAGGCCTTAGAACATCAATGGGATCTATTCCGCCTTGGGATTATTGCCACGGTTGAACACATGACCTGTGTACTGGGTAAATATGTCCTGTACAACAAAGAATGGGAACGCTTAGGCGCAGATCCAAACATGCTGGATTTGGTGAAATGGCACGGCGCTGAAGAAATTGAGCATCGCACTGTCGCATTTGATCTTTATCGCCACTTAGGCGGCGGCTATATCTCACGTTACTATCAAAGCGTCATTGTGATTGCTGCCGTACTGGGCCTTTGGGTGGATGGCGCAGCGCATATTATGAAGCAAGACCCGCGGTATGCATCGATTAAGCCAGCCGTATATAAGCCTTGGATTTGGCGCGAATGGGCGCGTATTGCGCAAAAAGACAATCGCATGATGCCGCATCCGCTGTGGCTGGTTTCACAACAGCTCGGCTATCTCATGCCTTGGTACGATCCAGTGCATGAAGCCAAAACAGAAGATGCGATTGCTTATTTAGACCAGTCGCCCGCTGCCAAACGCGCTGTGCTGAAAGTCGCTTAAGGCACTGCATATCCAAATTTAAAAGCAGGGTTTGGCCCTGCTTTTTTTGTATCTCGTAGATGCCCTGAGCCACATTGCCCCCTGCCTAACCATCAGATGCTGCAGCAGATTCAAGTAGGCGCCCAAAAAGTGCCTGCACAGCCCATTTTTTACGGCAGCTATGCAAGGCTATTTTCAAGGCGTAGATATGTCTGCGGGAAACTGCAATCCTCAGTTCAATTCAAACTGCGTTTAATTCGATACTGCAGGCTGTTCTAAATCTTTGGTATGGCGGTCCACCACCACGCTGATCATCATATCGCCCTGCACATTCACTACTGTGCGCACGGTATCCAGCAAACGGTCGATCGGCAGCAAAATTGCAATGGCTTCGGCAGGCAAGCCCACCGACTGCAGCACCATAATCATGGTGACCATACCTGCGCTTGGAATGCCGGGCGCGCCCAGTGATGCAATCATTGCGGTCGCGCAGACAATCAGCTGCTGGCCCAGACTTAAATCCAGCCCCATTAAATTGGCAATAAACAATGCCGCTGCCGCTTCATATAAAGCGGTGCCATCCATATTCAGCTGCGTGCCTAACGGAATCACAAAACCTGCCGTTTGCGGCCGCACGCCCAAATTTTCCTGCGCGCACTTCATTGACAGCGGCATGGTGGCAGAGCTTGAGCTGGTTGCAAATGCCGTAATGAGCGCTGCACGCGTGCCTTTAAAGAACGTCATCGGACTCATTTTGCCAAAAATCCACAGCAGCAGCGGCAGCACCACAGCGCCATGAAAAATAGTCGTTCCCGTCACTACGGCCGCAAATTCAGCCAAGCGGCTTAGCACCGTAATATCTTCAGTCGAAATCAATTTAGCCAGCAGCGCAAAAATACCGAAGGGCGCCAGCTTCATTACCCAGCCAATCATCAGCATCATGATGTCGAAAAACTGCTGGCTGAGCTTGCGCACGCTGCGGAATTTATCTCCGCCTTTGACCAGCGCCGCGCCAATGAATAAGGCAAACACCACCACAGCCAAAACATTGCCTTCAGCAAAAGCTTTAAACGGATTGATTAAGGTATTTTGAATAAAGTTGGTAAAGAAGGATGCTGGCGTTAAGGTATCAGGGGTCTGATGCTGATTCATCGCATCCTGAAACATCACAATATCCACACCCTTGCCCACTTGGAAAATATGCGCGCACGCCAAGCCCAGAATCAGCGCTAAAGTAGTGGTGGTGACGCAGCAGGCCAAGGTGATTTTCCATACCCGGCTGAGCTGACCGCCTGCCTGGAGGTTAGATACCCCCACCACAATAGAACTGAAAATTAAGGGAATCAGCAGCATTTTCAGCAGGCCGATAAATACGCTGCTGATGATGCCCAAACCGTATAGGCTGGCATCAAAAAATTGAGTTTGCGGAAACAGGTTCAGTAAAAAACCAAAGGCCACGCCCAATATCGCGGCTATTAAAATCTGTGTATTCAAGCTCATGGCATATGCTTATTGATATCTTCCTGCTGGCACTATGCCATGCCGAACCTGCAGAATCGAGAATTTTTTTGTCACAAGCTCAGCATAAATCCATCTATTTAAATGCTGTTTGAGCGCTAAAACCAGCCGTAAAAAAACCGGAAATCATTTCCGGCTTTTTGAGTCTGCATGATCTTTACTGCGTTTCAATTTCACGCAGACGGATTAAGCCTTCCTGCGTGGTGCTGCAGACCAATTCGCCATTTTGCCACATGCGGCCAAAATTCAAACCGCGTGAATTGGCGCTGACTGTTGCATCCATGTCATACAGCATCCACTCATCGACGCGGAAGGGCTTATGAAAATACATGGCATGGTCAATGCTGGCGCATTGCAGGCTTGGCGATAAATAACTCAGCCCGTGCGGACGCAATGCGGTGGTCATTAATGTGAAGTCTGAATAAAATGCGGCAATCGCCTGATGCAGCGATATTTCATCAACCTCAGCCGCGATCTGATCATGCGTGCGCAAATAATGCGCATAGGTCGGCGCTTCCGGCTGCGGCTGATACGGATTGCTTGGATTGATCGGGCGGATTTCGATATGGCGGTCGCGCATAAAGCTGGCGCGGACATTTTCCGGCACAAATTCTACGATTTGCTTTTTCAGCTCGGCTTCATTTTGCAAAGTTTCCGGCGCAGGAAACTCCGGTTCTGAAATTTGATAATTCAGCCCTTCTTCCGCGCCTGCGAATGAAATCATCGCGGTAAAAATAGTCCGGCCATGCTGAATGGCGCGAACTTGGCGGCTGACAAAGCTTTTACCGTCACGCAGGCGGTCGACTTCATAAATGATCGGGGCATGGATATCGCCGCCATATAAAAAATAGGCATGCAGTGAATGCGCTGGACGGTCTGCTGTATATGATGCAGCCCGCAAAGCCTGCCCTAGAACCTGCCCGCCAAAAACCCGCTTGCCAACCAAATTGCGGCTTTGGCCGCGGAAAATATTTTCTTCCAGCTTTTCCAAACTAAGCAAATCTACCAGTTCTTGTGTTAAGGCATTCATAAGCAACCTATCAAATGTGGGATAGCCCTAAGTCAGGCAAAAAACAATGGGTGCAGCATACGCTTATATTGCCATAAATCCAGAGTAAATCCCTAGAGATTGGTTGACTGCCGTGTCACATCGCCTTTTTTTAATAATCTTATCAAAATACGCTTTTTAACGATAAAATCTTACACTTAGCCTGTGAATTATCAGAAAATAGCATACTGATTTTCAGTACAATGACGCAAAATAGCCGGCCGCCGCTGTATTTCTGATGCTTGGGCCGTTTAACTAGGAGTTTGTATGTCCAAAAGTGGTTTTGGTCAAATGTATAGAAAGCTTTCCAGTAAGCTTCTTGACCTTGTCGTAACCCCGCACGTTCTAGGAGAAGTCCCTGCTGAACCGGCAGTGCCCGCTCAGAGCGAAGACAGCGCAAGCTCCCCGCAGAAAGTTGTGTGTTATGTACTGCTGAATCATTCCCGCAGCAATGCGCTGGTGGTAGATGGCGAAACACGCCGCCTGAAGCTTCAGCCTGCGCTGAACCCTTTAGTGCTGGGCAGCCATTCAGAAAAAGCCTCTGTGCTTTTTTTACAGCACCGTGATGAAAACAATCTGCTGAACCCGCCGCCGCATGCATTTCCGCCGCGCTTATTGCGTTTAATTGAAGCCTTAGAAAAGCAGCCCGAGCTAGATGTAGAACTGATTCCTGTAACCCTGCTGTGGGGCCGTGATCCAGAAAAAGAAGATTCTTGGCTCAAGCTGTTATTTACCGATACCTGGTCAACACCCAGCAAAATCAAGCAGCTGGTGAATATTGGCTTGCATGGCCGCCAAACCTATATCGAATTTCATGACGGCCAGTCTTTACGTGAACTGATTGCCCATGCAAAAACCACGCACCCGAATTCCTCCCCAGCCACCTTTATTACCAGCGCGTTAAATGATTATTTAGACGCGCAGCGGGAAGTAGTACTTGGCCCCGATTTATCGGACCGCCGCAATGTCATGCATGGCCTGATTAAAGCGCCGGATGTGCAGGATGCGATTCGCCGTGAAAGCATCCGCGGAAAAGTCAGCATGGTTGAAGCTGAACGGCGCGCCATTGGCTATTTAAACGAAATTGTTTCTGACTATTCGCATTCGACCGTGCGCTTTGCCGATGTAGCCCTGACCCGCTTATGGACACAGCTCTATGACGGCGTTGAAGTGCATAACTTCAGCACTGTGCGTGAATTGGCGAAAGATTATGAAATTATCTATACCCCATGCCACCGCAGTCATATTGACTACCTGCTGCTGTCTTACGTCATTTATAAACGCGGCTTAATGGTGCCGTACATTGCCGCCGGCGATAACCTGAACATGCCTTTTGTCGGTCAAATTCTGCGTGGCGGCGGCGCCTTTTTCATCCGCCGCACCTTCCGCGGCAACGGCCTTTACACCACCGTATTCAAAGAATATTTATACAGCATTCTGTCGCGCAACACGCCAATTGAGTACTTCATAGAAGGCGGGCGTTCACGGACCGGCCGCCTGCTGCCGCCTAAAACCGGCATGCTGGCCATGACCGTGCACAGCCACTTGCGCGGACGCGCCAAACCGATTGTGTTCTTGCCGACCTACGTCGGTTATGAACGCCTGATGGAAGGCGCAACCTATGTCGGCGAAATGAACGGCAAGCCCAAAGAAGGTGAATCCATTTTAGGCATTGTGAAAACCTTGCGTAAAATCGAACGCATTTTTGGCAAAGTGCATGTGAACTTCGGAGAGCCGGTATTTTTGGATGATATGCTGAAAAAGCATGGCGCAGACCAAATTACCGTAGACCGCAATGATGCGCCAATTCCGCAAGAAGTGTCTGATGCCGTAAACAGCTCGGCGCATGCCATTTTAGAAAACATTAACCGCGCTGTCGTCATCAACCCAGTTTCCTTGCTGTCACTTATTTTGCTGGCGACAGCCAAACATACGCTGGATGAAGAAATCTGCGTAAAACAGCTGGATACTTACCGCAATTTGCTGACCGCGCTGCCTTATGATGAGCGCATGCAAGTCACCCCGCTGTCAGGCAAAGAAATTATCGCGTATGGCTTGAAACTCAAGCTGATCAAGCGGGTTAAGCATGTCTTGGGCGATATTATTGCCATTGCAGACAATCAAGCTGTGCTGCTGACTTATTTCCGCAACAATATTCTGCATGCCTTTGTCTTGCCATCGCTGATTGCCGCATTGGTCGAACATAACGGTTCGATCCGCCGCGGTGATTTAATCAATGTCATCCGTACGCTGTATCCGTTCTTAAAAGCTGAACTGTTCCTAAAATGGCAGGATGAAGAGCTGAAAGATCAAATCTGCGCATATGCAGACGCATTGATTCAAGCCAAGCTGATTTCAGAAGATGCTGAAGGCAATCTGCTTTCGCCACTGCCGAACAGTGAAGATCACAATCAGCTGGTGGTATTGGCGGCACCTGTCATGCAAAGCCTAGAACGCTATTACATGACGCTGGCTTTAATTACTCAGCGCGGTTCAGGCAATATTTCGACCCGTCAGGTGGAAGAGCTGAGCCATTTAGTCGGTCAGCGCCTGTCTGTGCTATATGAATTTAATTCGCCTGAATTCTTTGATAAGGCGCTGTTCCAAAGCTTTATTAAAGTACTGACCGAGCAAGGCTATATCGACAAAAATGAAGAAGGCGCTATTGTCTTTGACGATAACTTCAAAAATGTCGCACAGTACGCCAATTTGGTTTTGGATGATGTGACCCTGCAAATGCTGCAGCATATCACCACCTTCAGCGATGATGAACTGAAAGATACCTTGGATAAGGTAGCCGCTGAACAGGCGAAAAAACGCCTGAAGCGCAAAAAGAAGTAAAAGCCTTATTCTCCTTCTAAGAAATATGCAGCACTACTGCGCAAGGAAGAAGTTTCTTATGAGCTGCTAATCAAGCATTGATTAGCAGCTCAAGTAAAGACTGGTATTAGGGGGAAAAATTTTTATAAGATTGCCCCTCATCCTGATCTGTTTAGCCATACAAAGCCATAAGCAAATAAAATCATAAAGGATTTCGTATAATCGCCATTATGTTAAATAATCATATTTCAAAAAAATTGATAGAAATATAGTTTAAATTAGTGATCTAAGTCATTCAGACTATTAAAAGCAATGAAAATAAAAAATTATCGCCCGTCTAAAGGTTTTATGTGGACTTTATTAATCATCATTTTGATGGCATGGATAGTTCCTAAATGTATTCCTTTAACTAAGAAAAAGCAGGATTCTCTTATTCGTTCAAATATAGAAAGACAGAGGCTTAGATTGGCTCAAGAGTTTGACATAGTTAAACCAGAGGAACGCGCAAGATTACCTAAGTTTGATTCTCGAAAGTATGCTCTAGAAAAGCGTAATGGCCGATTTTGGTTAATACCAAGGCAATACTATGGTGATACTGGATTTAATATAAATTGGCCTGATACTGTAAATGAAATATTGGGGAAAAAATGGAAAAATGAATTTGGTTATGGGACTTTTTTTAAAATTTCTATGTATTCACCTCAATACTATTATGGAGATTTGAATACTTTTAATCATGAATCGTGTAGCGCTAAAACAGGTCGTTTTAAATGGAATGGGATTCTTATAAGAATCTATAATGCCCATTTTGTTTATGTTACTAATGAACAATACTTAGATATCTGTTTAACAGCGTTAAAAATATTAAATGAGGAAATAAAGGAAATAAAGGAAATAAAGGAACTAAAGGAAAATTGATTAACCCTAAAAATACTAACTTCACTCTTTATTATAAAAATTAAGGTTTTCTACAATTAACATAATACGCGTTATACGAAACAGCCTATTTTAGCCAATTTAAATCAAATACTTAAATCTATACATTCCAAAATTAAGCATACGAAAGCGCGTTTTATATGATTTTTCATGTTTCACACGCTTTTTTTGATTTAATTCTTCCATCTTTTTATAAGCTAAATTACAAAATATTTTCACGGCGCAAACTGACAGCACATTAAAAATCTTTATGCTCCAGCTCAAAACCACTTTCCACCATCCGCGCTGCATAAATCCTTTTCCCTGCTTCCTTCTGACTTTCTAAAACCAACTCAGGCAAACTCAATGACCGTTGAACACTTAAAATTTTTTCATGCAAAGGTTGCGGTGTGTTATTGGTACAAATATATGATTTTTCTGCATGTTCCACGTGAAGCAAATGCACTAAGAATCTCGCAAGGTCATCAATATGGATGCTGTTCGACCACTGTATATTCGGATAGTTTTGCGTAGTTTCCGCCAGCTTTACCATACGCGCAGCAGATGTTCCGTAAATTCCTGTCGGCCGAACAATAACACATGCAGCAGGATAAGCCTGCTGATACAGCTGTTCCATTTTTAAGAGCAGCCTGCCCTGTGCATCTATCGGCTTGGGCGCAGTATCATCATCAACACGCTCACCGCCATTTTCGCCATAGACCCGCGTAGAAGACACTACGATGATACGCTGAACCGGATGAATTTTTAACGCTTGGATAATAGGTAAAACCGTATCAACATAAGTCTGCTGATAGGCTTCGATTGTCGATGCGCTTGGTGACAGCAGCACATACACAGCATCTACTGGCGCAATATTATCCAAATCTAAAGCATGCACATCCTGAATCAGGTGCTTGGCGAAAGCATCCGTTTTCGGGCTACGGCTGATTGTGGTAATTTGGTGGCCCTGCGCAAATAACTGTTTTGCAGCGCGCTGAGATGTTTTACCATAACCTATAAATAAAATATGCATTTAGCACCTAATCACAGACCGGATCACGTTATCGGTCACAATCATACTGAGGGGAAATGGCTGCTGTCCATCAACTGCAAGGCGTAGGAAACGCTGCTGCCGCACTGCTTGAAAAACTGAATATTTTCACGACCGATGATTTACTGTTTCATTTGCCGCGTGACTATGAAGACCGCAGCACAATTATCCCAATGAATCAGCTGACTGTCGGACGCAGCTATTTGCTGGAAGGGATTGTCAAAAGTGTGGACTTTCCGCCCGGAAAACGCAAATCTATGGCCGTGCTGCTGGATGACGACTCCGGCAAAGTGACGTTACGCTTTTATCATATTTATAAAGGCATCACTGACCGCGCTAAAATGGGCAGCCGCCTGCGGGTCTTTGGAGAGGTGCGTGTCGGCGCGCGCGGGCTAGAAATGTATCACCCCGAATTGCAGCTGATCACCGAGCATACCCCGCTGCCGCAGACACAGCTGACCGCAATTTACCCTGCGACCGATGGGCTAACCCAGCCCAAACTGCGCGAATATGTCAAACAGGCGCTGCTGAACCACAGCGACAGCCTGCCTGAACTGCTGCCGCAAAAATTCACCAATGGCTATGCGCTGAAAGAGGCGCTGGATTATATTCACCATCCGCCCGTTAATGCCAATATGCTGCAGCTGACCCAAGGTTCGCATGCCGCGCAGCAGCGTTTAATTTTTGAAGAATTAGTCGCCCATCAAGTCAGCCTGCTGACACGGCGCGCCTATATTCAGCAGATTGAAGCGCCGTCTTTTAGCCCGAGTAAAACCTTCGCCAAAGCACTGCTAGGCAGCTTGCCTTTTGAAATGACTGGCGCGCAAAAGCGGGTATCAAAAGAAATTACGGCTGATTTAAAACAAAATAAACCTATGCTGCGGCTTGTTCAGGGCGATGTCGGCGCGGGTAAAACACTGGTGGCTGGCGTGGCTGCCTGCCATGCCCTAGAAGAAGGCTGGCAAGTCGCATTGATGGCGCCTACTGAAATTTTGGCGGAACAGCATTATCTGAATTTTAAAAAATGGTTTGAACCTTTGGGTCTCACAGTTTCTTGGCTGTCCGGCAAGCAAAAAGGCAAAGCCCGCGCTGCTGCCGAACAAAGCATTCAAGACGGTTCAGCCAACCTCGTTGTCGGCACACATGCCCTATTTCAAGACAATGTCGCCTTTGCAAAATTGGGCCTCGTGATTATTGATGAGCAGCACCGCTTTGGCGTAGATCAGCGCTTAGCATTGCGCAATAAAGGCTTAAACGGCATGACGCCGCATCAGCTGGTGATGACCGCCACCCCAATCCCCCGCACTTTGGCCATGTCTGCATATGGCGACCTCGACACTTCTGTCATTGATGAACTGCCGCCGGGCCGCACCCCGATTCAAACCGTGACCATTCCGCTGGACCGTCGGGAACAAGTCCTGCAGCGCATTGCCACTAACTGCGCCGAAGGCAAACAGGCCTATTGGGTCTGCACCTTAGTAGAACAGTCTGAAACACTGGATGCGCAAGCCGCAGAAGCCACTTTTGCCGAAATGAAAGAACGCTTTCCCGACCTGAACATCGGCTTAGTGCACGGCAAAATGAAAGCCGATGAAAAGCAGTCCGTGATGCAGCAGTTTAAAAATAATGAACTGCAATTGCTGATTGCCACCACGGTCATTGAAGTCGGCGTGGATGTGCCGAACGCGTCTATTATGGTGATTGAAAATGCTGAACGCTTAGGCCTGTCTCAGCTGCATCAGCTGCGTGGACGGGTGGGCCGCGGCGCTAAAGCCAGCTTCTGTGTACTGCTGTATAAAAATCCGCTGTCTCAAAATGGTCAGGAACGTTTGCGCATCATGCGGGAAACCAATGACGGCTTTCTCATTGCAGAAAAGGATTTGGAACTGCGCGGGCCGGGTGAACTCTTAGGCACCAAGCAAACAGGCGATATGGGCTTTCGGGTGGCTAAGCTGGAACGCGATAACCATCTGCTGAATCAGGCGCACTATGTGGCGCAGCAGGTTCTAACCCATTATCCCAAAAATGCAGAGGCTTTGCTGAAACGCTGGCTGCCTGAAGCGCCGCGCTATGCTTATGTGTAGCAAAGTCAAACCAATATAAAAGCGACGAAAACACAATGCAAAATGATTCAAGGATGAGTCACCGCATTTAAAACCCGCTAAAATAGCGCCTGCAATAAAAATCATAATAATGAGAAAAATATGCTTCAAGCGGCACATTTACTGCTTCAAAACAGCTTTCAGCTGCTCATGCCCTGTGTGCTGTGCGGTATCGATACGCAGCGCAAACACAGCTTATGTGAAGACTGCTGGAACAGCCTGCCATGGTTAAAGACTCCGGTCTTGCGTCAGGAAATGCAGATTTTAGCCGCCTGCCATTATGGCTATCCAATCGACCGCATCATTCAACAGTTTAAATATGAACAGCATTTGCATTACCAAGCAGCCTTAACAGGCTTACTGCGCAATCTGAAATATCCCAAAGTCCATGCGGTTGTCCCCATGCCCGTCTCTTTAGAAAAACTGACTGAACGGGGCTATAACCAATCGCTGCTGATTGCCAAAGGCTTAGCCAAGCACTTGAAAGTTCCCGTCTGGCAACCGGTCATGCGCCTGCAGCAGCATTCGCAAAAAGGACTGAGCCGCTTAGAACGGCTTGCAGACATTCAGCAGCAATTTGTCATCGATGGCAAGCCAAAAGTCCATTACCGTAAAGTGCTGATTGTAGATGATGTCGTGACAACCGGCAGCTCCATCCACGCCCTAAAGCAGTGTTTAGCGCAATTGGGCTGCCAGCAGATTCATGCCGTGTGCTTGGCTGCAGCGGAGTAGCGCATATTAACGCAGCGGTATTACGCCATTGATGTGAGATGTTTTTTACACCAAGGAATCACCACCTCTTTGGTCAGCGGCGCTAAAGACGTTTCTGCATCATCCAAATCGATCCATTTCAGTTCTGCAATTTCAGCATGAACCTCTGGCAGCTGATCTAAAGTGACATGGTAAACATAGCTCACTAGCAAATGATCCGGCTCATTGGCTGTTTTCGTTTCAAAACGCCCCAGATACTGCTGAACCTTCGCCGTACAGCCAATTTCTTCCTCAATTTCCCGTAAGATCGTTCGCTCCGGCAATTCATTCGGTTCGATCTTTCCGCCCACCTGCATAAAGCAGGCAGTATTTTTCTTGCGCACCAGCAGCAGCTGGTGCCGCTCGTTCAGCACAATTCCAGCTGCCACGGTAATGACTTTTTTATCTGCCTTATTCATTTTGACTGCGTTCACCCATGCTTAACTAATGCTTGCTGATCGGCCGCCATTCCCCATTTAGGCTGCGGCGGCACATATGATTCAAACTGAGACAAAATATCGTCAATATTGTCCGATGCAATTAAGCCGCTGCTGAAACGCTGATGGGTAAAGCCCTTATCGGCAGTCATCTGAATAAATTTAAGCAAATCATCATAAAAGCCATCCACATTCAAAAATGCGCAAGGTTTTTGATGAATTCCCAGCTGCGCCCACGTCCATTGCTCAAAGATTTCTTCCAGCGTACCTGCACCGCCAGGAATCGCAATAAATCCATCGGACAATTCAGACATTTGCGTTTTGCGCTGATGCATATTTTCAACCACGTGCAAAGCCGTCAAGCCAGGGTGCGCCAGCTCACGGTCTACCAGCTGCTTCGGAATCACGCCAATCACCTCACCGCCGGCCTGTAAAGCGCTGTCAGCCACCATGCCCATCAAGCCTGAACGGCCGCCGCCATACACCAAAGCAATCTGCTGCTTTGCCAAGGTCTGGCCCACCAATTGAGCAGTCTTTAAATAGACCGGATCTGAACCCAATGCCGAACCGCAAAAAATTGCTATAGATTTCATGATGTATCACCGTGTTATTAATCTGTCATGCTGCTAAAATAAACTTCATTGAGTTTTTTTAATAAAATAACCATTCGAGCAGTGTATTTCTTGAAATCCTTGTCTAAAATACACGCATTCATTTACACGTACTGCGCAAGGGAGAAAAGACGGCATGCTTGAAGCCTTTTACGCCACAGAGCGCGGTAGTTTGGAAGACGCCACCATTAATGGCGACTTTGACTTACATCCTGATTTAGTTTGGCTGGATCTGATTGCTCCCTCTCAAGAAGAACAGCAATGGATTCTGGATGCTTACGATCAAAACATGCCAACCCTGAAATCATTGGAAGACATTTCATCCTCAGCGCGATTTTACCGCGATGATGATGGAATTTTACATATCAGCACGTATTTTTTAACGAAAAATAAAAACTTTCAAGTTGACGGTGAAACAGAAGAAAATTCCAGCATTTTAGCCACGGTTCAAACAGTTGCTTTTATTCTGCATAAAGAGCGCTTATTCACCCTGCGCGGTGAAAAGCTGGTCGCATTCCGGGCATTCCGCGCACGCGCGCGCCGCAATGATTATGAAATTGACTACAAAGATCCGACCTGGATTTTACTGGGCCTGCTGGAAGCCAAGCTGGATGAGCTTGCGGATATCTTGGAAGATATCCACAAGGACTTGGAAAAGTATTCCACAGAAGTACTGAATAACCGTCATCGTGAAATGATTTTAGATCTGGATGACATGATTACGCGCTTAGCGCAGCTGGAAGACATGCTGGGAAAAGCCCAGCTCTGTCTGATCGACTTGCGCCGTGTACTGACCTTCCTGTCGCGTCCGCGCGCTTTAGGCAGCCATATTTACGATGCCGACATCCGAGAGCTCAGTGAAGATGTGCGCTCACTGGTCGAACATGACGCTTTCCTATTCCAAAAAGTGCGCTTCCTGCTGGACACCACCTCTGGATTTATTAACACCGAACAGAATGATACGATCCGCCGATTCTCCATCTTGCCCAGCATGCTGGCGCCGCCTATGCTGATTGCCAGCATCTACGGCATGAACACGGACGTATTGCCCTTTGCGCATGGCACCACCAGTTTCGTCATTGTCAGCTTTATTTTAATTGCGTTCTTGGTTGGACCAATGATTTATTTCCGCTGGAAAAAATGGATTTGAGCAAGCTTTGAAGCATTGCTTCAAAGCGAAGCGCAAGAAACGCTCCAGATTTAATGAATGCCTAATTGCAATCAATAAAAAAGCACCCGAAGGTGCTTTTTTTTACAGGCAATGATTTATTAGATCAGCTGCAAATCATCTTCTAAATGACAGGCCTGAATAATATTCATCATTTTTGCAGGAACACTCTTGAACTGCAGCCCCTGCGCATTCGGTGTCTGGCGCAGCCAGCGCACCAGTACAGCCAAAGCCAATGTACTGCCCTGCTCGAGCTGTGAAAGATTCACCACAATCGGATACTGCGGGTTCGCCTGAATGACTTTCAAGCCATTTTGGTAATATTGCTCAGCATTGCTGTAGTCAATTTTTCCAGCAACCTGCATTTCCTGCTGATCGAATTTAATCATATGCCGCCTGTCTTATTTTTTCTTATCAACCGCTGCTTCAGCATCCGGTTTAAAGTTTGCGATTGCCTTATCAATATTGCCGCCGTTGCGTTTTACAGTCGCCGCAAATTGGTTGCGGAATTGCAGGCCCAGATCAATGCCTGAAACATTGATATTGCGGATTTTCCACTGTGAGCCCTTATCCGCCAACTGGAAAGACACCGGAATCTTTTCGCCGTTATTATTGAAATCAATCGTCACTACAGGGTTTTTACTGCCAGTGTCTTTATACGGGCGCATGCTGTAAGTCTGATTGCTGAACTTAGCAAAAGCGCTGCCGTAATTTTCAATTAAAGTTTCACGGAAGTTCTTTTCGAACTGCGCGCGCTGAGCCGCTGAACTGTATTGATTCGTCGCATAGGTACCCATCACAATACGGGTAAACGCCTGCGAATCGATATAAGGGTCAAGGTTTTGACGCACAATCACTTTAACCGCAGCAGGATTGCTTTGCAGTTTGCCGTGATCTGCTTTCAGGCGTGAAATTAAGCCATCCGCTACTTTTTTAACAAATGCAGGCGGCGCTTCAGACGGTGCAGCAAAAGCAGTTCCCGCAATCATAGTTGAAAGAATGCTTGCTGTAAGCGTCTGTTTAAATAAAGTATTCACGCAATATCTCCTCAAAAATTATTCAACGAATGCAGGCTCTGCATCTGCCGCTTGTGCAGATGTTTTGTCTGAAGGTTCTGACGCACTGCCTGTATCTTCTGACGATTTACCAGCACCGCCAGTTACGAATTTAGTCACTAAATCTTCAATTTCCATCGTACCTTGCGTATTGGCAATACGGTCACCGCGCTTGAGGTAATTCAAGCCGCCGCCCGGTATGATTTTTAAATATTTCTCACCCAGCAAACCGTTGGTCGCAACCATAATGTAAGCATCTTCATCAATATTAGTGATGGATTTCATGTTGTCAGTTAGCTGCTTTTCCATTGTTTTTTGTTGCGCTGGGTCTGCGGCAGTATAGTCGGAGCTGTAGCGCAGCTCTTCCAAAGCATCTTTTTGCACTTGCTTTAACTGCTCTGGATTAAACGTGGTCAGGCTGCCGTCTAAAGACATATGCACTGTAGCCAAACGGGTCACTGGGTCTAAAGTGACGGCATCAACCTGACCGATTTTAACACCGCTCATTGCTACTTTTGCGCGCGGCTTAATGCCGTTGACATTTTCAAAGACTGCCGTCATTTCATACGGGTCTTTCATGGTGCTGCCCACCAAGCCGCTGACACGCATAGCCAAGAAAAATAATGCGATACCAAATAAAATAACAAATACACCGACGGCCAGTTCACTTGCACGTGATTTCATTAAACACCTCCAAACATGACCGCAGTCAACACAAAATCAAAACCTAGAACACACAGCGACGAGTACACTACAGTACGGGTCGTGGACGTTGCAATTCCTTCAGAAGTCGGCTCACAGGCATAGCCTTGATATACCGCAATCCCTGTGCAAATAAATGCAAAAACAAAACTTTTAACTATGGTGCCGTTAAAGACATCTTTATAAAACTGCACGGCATTTTCCATACCGCTCCAGTAAGAACCTTCATCTGCGCCAAGAAAATCGACGCCAACCATTTTACCGCCCATAATGCCGACAGCGGCGAATATCACTGACAGCATCGGCAGGCTGAAAATACCTGCCCATAAACGCGGTGAAATCACGCGCTTCAATGGGTCAACCCCGATCATTTCCATACTGGACAGCTGCTCAGTCGCTTTCATCAAGCCAATTTCAGCCGTTAACGCAGAGCCTGCCCGCCCAGCGAACAGCAGTGCCGCCACAACAGGCGCAAGCTCACGCAGCAAGGTTAATGAGACCGCCGCGCCCAGCATCGCTTCACTGCCAAAAGTGACTAAAATACTGTACATCTGCAGGCCCAATACAGCGCCAATAAATAAGCCCGAGACCACAATAATCAGCAGCGACATCACGCCGACACGGTACATTTGATAAATGAACAGCTGAACGCCCAGCCAAGTCGGCAAGGAAAATAAAACTTGCAGCAGCAGCAGTGAGGCTGTACCAATGCCGCGGACACGCTCAATGACGCGTCTACCCAATGAGGCAATAGCATTCATTTAGCGCACCTCATGACTTAAATACGGTTGATGGCTGAACTGATAATCTACAGGGCCTTCGACCGAACCCGTTAAAAACTGCTGTACAAACGGCGATGCATGCGCTTTTAACTGTTCCGGCGAACCTTCACCCTGCACTTTTCCTTCAGCCACCACATAAATGTAATCAGCGATGGAAAGCGTTTCTGCAACATCATGCGAGACAATAATCGTCGTCAGATCAAGAGCTTCACGCAAAGAACGGATGAGACGGGTCAGTACCCCCATCACAATCGGGTCCTGCCCTGCAAAAGGCTCATCATACATGATCAGTTCCGGATCCAGCGCAATGGCGCGCGCCAAAGCCACACGGCGGTTCATGCCGCCCGACAGCTCTGAAGGCATCAATTGCTCTGTGCCGCGCAGCCCGACAGATTCGAGTTTCAGCGCCACCATTTCAGCAATTAAATGCTCTGGCAGCTTGGTATGCGCGCGGATTGGAAAAGCCACATTTTCGTAAACCGACATATCGGTGAACAAGGCCCCGCTTTGAAACAGCATGCCCATTTTTGCACGCGCAGCGAAAAGCTCTTGGCGGGTCATCTGACCAATGTGCTTTCCATCCAGCAAAACTTCGCCCTGATCCGGCGTTAATTGTCCGCCAATCAATCGAAGAAGAGTGGTTTTACCGGTCCCAGAAGGCCCCATAATTCCCGTGATTTGCCCACGGCGAATATTTAAACTGACATTGTCATAAATGACGCGGTCGCCCCGCTTAAAGCTCAAGTTTTTCACTTCAATCAGTGACTGAGCTTGCAGAGATGCTTGATTATTCATAGCTGAGCGTTTTCCTGCATTTTTTCAGCATGCATACTATAAAGGATTAGAGCTCAAAATGTTACCATTCCATGTAATCAGTTTTTACCGGAATGCGGCAGTCTTGTGGTTATTCTTACTGCGCCTTTGAATTATTGCGCATCAATGCAGGTCAATTGAAATAGTTGTACACATAATAAAGGATATTGCACAAAAGTAATATCAGCCCAAAGAACGGCAAAATGATAGGCGATACTGTCTTTTTCAACTCAATAGATTCACTATCCATAATCATCAAAAAATATTAAAAATATGAACCAGTATACATTTTATTCAATAAAACGTGCAATAAAAAAAAGCCAATGTTTCCATTGGCTTTTTTCACTTGATCACTAAAATCTAAATTTTAGTCATTAAATTTACGGCGCGGGCGATCTTCATTGAACTCGCGCTTTGGACGATCTTCGCCAAAAGTACGTTTTGGACGGTCATCAAAAGAACGCTGCGGACGGTCACCGAAGCCGCCTTCACGGCGCGGCGCTGGACGGTCGCCAAAATCACGTTTTGGACGGTCACCGAAACCGCCTTCACGGCGCGGCGCTGGACGGTCGCCAAAATCACGTTTTGGACGGTCACCGAAACCACCTTCACGAGCTGGTTTGTAGTCTACACGGTTGCCGCGGTTGTCATCATTCGAACGCGGACGGTCACCAAAACCGCCTTCACGGCGCGGTGCTGAACGGTCGCCAAAATCACGTTTTGGACGGTCGTCAAAAGAACGCTGCGGACGGTCACCGAAACCGCCTTCACGGCGCGGTGCTGGACGGTCGCCAAAATCACGTTTTGGACGGTCATCAAAAGAACGCTGCGGACGATCACCGAAACCGCCTTCACGGCGCGGACGATCAGAGTTGAATTCGCGACGTGGACGATCTTCACCACCAAATGATGGGCGATCACCGCGAGGCTTGTCATCATAGCTGCGACGCGGACGATCATCACCGCCTTCACGGCGCTTGAAGTTGCTTTCGCCTTCAAAACGACGACCGCCACCGAAACCGCCACGACCGCCATCACGGCCGCCACGGCCACGACCGCCGCCATCACGGCCACGACCGCCGCCATCACGGCTGCCGCGTGCAGGAGGTGGAGATGGCTCAAGGCCTTCAATTTCAGATACTTCTAAACGAGCATCCAAGTAATCTTCTAACGCACGGATTTTACCGCGTTCACGGTAAGTCGCTAGTGTAATCGCTTTACCAGTACGGCCAGCACGGCCAGTACGGCCAATACGGTGTACGTAGTCTTCGTTCTTCATTGGAAGGCCGAAGTTAATTACGTGAGAGATTGTCGGTACGTCAAGACCACGTGCCGCTACGTCTGTAGCAACAAGGATTTTTGCACGGCCTTCACGAATGCTGCGTAAACGACGGTTACGTACAGTTTGCGGCATAGCACCATGAAGCGCTACAACTGAAAGACCAGCTTCTGCAAGCTCTTCAGCCAGCATGTCAGTGTCTTCTTGAGTTGACGCAAATACAACTGCTTGATCTACATCTTCAGCACTTAACCAATGCGTAAGCAATTTTTTCTTATGCTCGAAGCCATCAGTCCAATGCAAAGTTTGGGTAATGTCTGTGTTTGTAGAGTGACCCGTTTCAATTGCAATACGAACTGGATCATTCATCATGCGTTCAGCAAGATTAATAATACGCGGCGCAAAAGTTGCAGAGAACATTAAAGTTTGCTTGCGGTTTGCAGCCAAATCACTGATTGCTTCCAAGTCTTCAGAGAAGCCAAGGTCAAGCATGCGGTCAGCTTCATCGACGATTAAAGCATCAACTTTATCAAGCTTAATTTGACGGCGGTTAACAAGGTCAAGCAAACGGCCTGGAGTTGCAACAACAACTTGCGCGCCTTTTAATTGCTGGATTTGCTTACCGAAAGGCATGCCGCCCATGATTGCAGCAACACGTACGCCTTTCATGTGGCGAACAAATGCGATTGCATCTTGGCAAACTTGCTGTGCAAGTTCACGTGTCGGTGAAATAACCAAAATGTTCGGTTGAGTCACAGCTTTCATGCGTTCTTTAAATGGAACTGCAGATTCTTCACCCGCTAAAGCATTTAACGTAGGAAGTAAGAAAGCAGCAGTTTTACCAGAACCGGTCTGGCTTGATACAAGAAGGTCTTTCCCTTCCATAGCAGCAGGAATTGACTGTTCTTGTACAGGAGTAGGTGTAGTAAAACCAAGAGTCTCAAGTGCTTGTTGTAGAGACTGGTCTAAAGAAAAATCAGCAAAAGTTTTGCTCATAGAGATATTCACCCTAATGTGGGTGCTCCATTAAATATATGGTCTGATGGACATCGGCAAAAAGCGGCACAGCAATAAACGCTGAAAATATATAGAATCAGCGGCGATCCGAGAACGACGATGCGTATAACGCACACATGATTACAGCCGCAACCTGAAGGAATCGCTTAAGCGATTGGGTGGGGCGCGAAATAATGTCCTCTCTTTGGACCGGACGCGCATACACAATATAGAAGAGAATGTTCAGGTAATGAACGAAATTTAGTGCGTGGCCGGATTATAGCAGAATATTTTTAAAAGTCATCTATTTTAGTTGGAATGACACAATATTTTCTAAAATACCTCATTTATATAGCTTTCAGCAGGATTTTTTTGACCGCTTAGGAAATATTACCGCATCATTTCTTGGATCTGCAAAATTCAGGCCTGCATTTCCATAACCTTTTTTCAGCCGTGAAGCGATCGGTTCCGGAGCGGTATACCTAAAATCAAGTTCACATCTCAGCGCATTCATCTGCAGAAGTGAGCAGCCCATTAATTCAGCCCATCCATTTAAAATAGTGGGCAAATTTTATCTACAGGGTACGAACGGATTAGGCGACATACTTCAGGCTCATAAGGCACCCATAAAAAAAAACCCTCATCAATGAGGGTTTTTAAAAACTTAAACAGTATAAGGCAGAGGCTTATTTAGCCGCTTCGCCCCATGCAGGAACAACAGCCTGCATCAATGGCTTCAGCATTTTCATAGAACATGCAATCACTTGGCCATTGTCCATAGAGTCTGAACCGCCGCGTGCGTCAACCACTGTGCCGCCCGCTTCTTTCACAATCAGTTCGCCTGCTGCGATATCCCAAGGCTTTAAGCCAAGTTCAAAGTAACCGTCTAGACGGCCCGCTGCCACATAGGCCAAATCCAAAGCTGCAGAACCTGAACGGCGGTATTGAGCGCCTGCTTCAGTCACATTCAGCAATGAATCAAAATGATTTTTGGCATAAGACACCACTTCGCCGTTACGCACTTTACGGAAGGCATGGCCTACACCCATAAAGGTATTTTCCAGGCTGTCTTTCACGTTTACACGAATACGGCGCTGATTCAGCATCGCACCGCGGCCGCGGCTGGCAGAGAATAGCTCATCTTTTACAGGGTCATAAATGACGCCGTGCTGAGTTACACCTTTATGCTGAACTGCGATAGATACACAGAAATGAGGAAAACCATTGATAAAGTTCAGTGTGCCGTCAAGCGGATCGATCACCCAGCACCAATCTGCATCGTGACCTTTGCCTTCTTGAAAACCAAACTCTTCGCCAAGGAAGCTGTGGTTTTTATAGCTTTTACGGAGCGTATCGATTGTCAGCTGCTCGATGTAGCGGTCTACACGAGTAACAGGACCATCAATACCTTTCTCTTCGACTTGCAGATCGAGTTTATGACGATTTTGATGCGCTTTTAAAATCTCTTGACCAACTAATTGAGCCGCACGCGCAGCCATCACCACCATAGGTTCCATTGAACACCCACTACAAATTTGAAGATACTGATAAAGAATAATGCATAAAAGCCCGATGATTTTAGCAAATATTCGGGCTTTTAGGGGAAAAATGTTTCTAATTTTTGATAAAGGCGCTAAGGCGCAACCTGCATGACTTTCTGCCAGGCCTGTTCAATGGACTTTTCAATGCCTTGCGCATCCAGTCCGGCCTGATGCAGCATTTGGCCATGCGTCGCCTGATGCAGGAAGCTGTCATCCAAGCCTAAATTCAGCATCGGCTTTACAATGCTGGCTTTGGCCAGATACTCATTGACAGCACTGCCTGCCCCGCCCATCACAGCATGCTCTTCAACCGTCACAAACAGTAAAGTGCTGTCCGCAATCGCATCAATCAGCTGCTCATCCAGCGGCTTGACATAGCGCATGTTCACTACACGCACAGCAATATCATGCTGCGCAGCAAATGCCTGCGCGGCTTCCAGAGCCGGCTGCACACGGCTGCCAAAAGCTAAAATTGAAATAAAATCGTCATGCTGCTCATTCAGCACAGCAATAATTTCAGCCTTGCCGATTTCCATGGCAGTCAGCTGGCTTTGAATCTCGACACCCAAGCCATTGCCCCGCGGATAACGCACAGCGGCAGGGCCATTATACAAATAGGCGGTATGCAGCATCTGACGGCATTCGTTTTCATCTTTAGGCGCCATAATGACCATATTCGGCACAGTGCGCATATAGGCGTAATCATAAGCGCCTGCATGCGTCGGGCCGTCTTCGCCAACCAAACCTGCACGGTCTATGCCAAAAGTGACATCTAAATTTTGCAGCGCCACATCATGCACCAGCTGGTCGTAGCCGCGCTGCAGGAAGGTCGAATAAATCGCAACGACCGGCTTTAAGCCTTCACAGGCCATGCCGGCGGCTAAAGTCACTGCATGCTGTTCTGCGATGGCAACATCAAAGAACCGTTCAGGATACTGCTGGGCAAATTTCACCATGCCTGAACCTTCACACATCGCTGGAGTAATCGCCAACAGGCGGTCATCCTGCGCGGCTTCATCGCACAGCCAGTTTCCAAATACATCGGAATACTTAGGCGCAGTGTTTACTGCGGCTGGCGCATTGATTTTGCTGATGGCATGAAACTTAATCTGGTCGGCTTCCGCAGCTGCAAAGCCCTTGCCTTTTTTAGTGTAGATATGAATTAAACGCGGGCCTGAACGCTTCTTCAACGCCTCAAACACCTGCGCCAGCTGATTCACATCATGCCCGTCAAATGGGCCGAAATAGTCAAAACCGACCGCCTTAAACAAATTATCGGCGGCATCTGTTGCTGAGCTGTGCAGGCGCGAATTATAAGTCCATTCAGGATGGGGCTGCACAAAGGCATCGCCATTTTCTGAAATACTGACCGATTCACCGCGTTCCCACAATGCGGCCAAATGCTTTGCAAAGCCGCCTGTGCTGCATGAAATCGACATATCGTTATCATTCAGCACCACAATCAGGTCAGCATTGTGCGCGACGGCATCATTCATCGCTTCAAAAGCCATGCCTGCGGTCATTGCGCCGTCACCGACAATGGCAACAACATCGCACGGAACTTTTTGATAGCGGCGCGCCAGCGACATGCCAAGACCTGCGGAAATAGCCGTCGATGAATGACCCACACCAAAAGTATCAAACTCAGACTCATCCCGCGCAGGGAAAGCGGCCAAGCCATCTTTCGAACGGATAGTCACCAGCTGCTCACGGCGCCCCGTCAGGGCTTTATGCGGATAAGCCTGATGGCCCACATCCCAGATCAGACGGTCATGCGGCGTGTTAAAACAATAGTGCAGCGCAACGGTCAGCTCAATCACGCCAAGGTTTGCGCCAAAGTGTCCGCCGCTTTGTCCGGCTGCATACAAAATAAATTGACGCAGTTCATCCGCCACCTGCTCAAGCTGGCTGCGCTTGAGCAAACGAAGCTGCTGCGGATGATCAATCGTATCCAGCAGCGGTGTATTTGGACGGTGAGACGGTATTTCTGTATACAGCATAATATGGCAAAGCCTTCTAAAGCCTGGCAAATTCTAAGCTAGGTCAAATGGATATCCGATCATATCGTCGGATTGTATCACCTGCAATCAGCCATATTTCTAGCGTTGCAATTTTGAACAGCACTCAAAAAATCGGGTGTTTGTTGAATGATGGAGATTATCCTGAATAATCTTACTATTTATCAACTATTATCGTTCGCTTTATACAAAAAAGAAAATGTTCTGCATAAATTCATAGTAGCAATTCTACCAATGTCCAAGCATTACGCTATACTTTAGCCAATTTTTAAACGAAAAAACGGGTTTGACTGTGCCTATAGAATTTGTCGCAACATCGAGATTACCTACTGCATTTGGTGAATTTAAAATTACGGTATTTCAAGATCCTCAAACCGGCGAAGAACATGTGGCACTCTCTAAAGGACTGGAAACGCCTCCAGAGGGGCCAGTGCTGGTGCGCATTCACTCAGAATGCCTGACAGGCGATGCCTTTGCCTCGTTAAAATGCGATTGCGGACCGCAGCTGCAGGCCACGCAGAAACTGATCAATGAAGCCGGCCAAGGGGTGATTTTGTATTTGCGCCAGGAAGGCCGCGGCATTGGCTTGACCAACAAAATCCGCGCCTATGCGCTGCAGGATCAGGGACACGATACGGTAGACGCCAATTTAATGCTGAATTTGCCGGCAGATGCGCGCCGCTACGATATGTGCAACATCATGCTGGATCATTTGCAAATTAAAGAAGTGCTTTTAATTACCAATAACCCTCTGAAAATTAAAGCGCTGACTGATTTGGGCATTCAGGTGGTTGACCGTGTGCCGCTGACAGTCGGCTTAAATCCATTCAATGAACAGTATTTAAAAACCAAGCATGAGCGCATGTCGCACATGTACGATAAAGATGATTTTTAAATAACCTCCCCTAACCCCTCTTTTAAAAAAGAGGGGAAAATTAAGCCTCCCTTTTTAAGGGGAGGTTTGAAGGGATTATATCGTCATCGAAAAAATCCGGTTTTCCGGCATTTTGCGTTTTAAGTGCAAATCAAACGCCATGCAGATGTTCCGGACAAAAGGTTTGCCCTGCTCCGTCACCTGCAGGGTATCTGCGCTGATTTCCAGCAAGCCATCCTGCTGCATTTCGGTCAGCTGCTCCAGCACTTGCGGCAATTCTGGGAAATGGCTTGCTGGTTCATTCCAAGAAGTTTCAAAACCGCACATCAAATTTAAAATGTGCTTGCGGATAATCAAGTCTTCATTCGATAAAATATGCCCGCGGTAGACTGGAATTTCATCCAGCGCTAAACGCGCATAATAATCTTCCAGCTGCTTTTCATTTTGCGCAAAGCTGTACCAGCTGTCACTGATAGAAGACACACCTAAACCAATCATCACTTGAGTTTTAGAGGCGGTATAGCCCATAAAATTGCGGTGCAGCGCGCCTTGCTGAAAGGCCTGATGCATCGCATCGGACGGCAGCGCAAAATGATCCATGCCAATTTCATGATAGCCATGCGCCAGCAAGTGCTTTTTGCCTTCTTCATAGCATTGACGCTTCATGTCATCTTTGGGCACATCCGCATCCTTAAAGCCGCGCTGGCCATTGCCTTTAATCCACGGCACATGCGCATAGCTGTAAAAAGCCAGCCGGTCCGGCATCAAGCGCTTGGTCTGATCAATGGTCTGCAGCACATCGTCCAAGCTCTGAAACGGCAAGCCAAATACCAAATCGTGAGAGATAGAGGTATAGCCAATCTCCCGCGCCCACTGCGTTACGCGCTCTACATTTTCATAGGGCTGAATGCGGTGAATAGCCTTTTGCACCCGTTCATTGTAGTCCTGCACGCCATAGCTGACACGGCGGAAACCCAAGTCATACAATGCCTGCAGATGCTCCCGCGTGGTGTTATTCGGATGCCCCTCAAAACTGAATTCATGCTGCGGCGCAACTTCCGCCTTGGATAAAATGCCTTGAATCAGCTGGGTCAAATGTTCCGGTGAAAAAAAGGTCGGTGTACCGCCGCCCAAATGAATTTCTTTAATGACCGGAGTATCTTCAAGCAATTGACAATACAGTAACCATTCTTTGAGCACCGCCTGAATATAAGGCTGTTCCATCTCATGTTTTTTAGTGACTTTTTTATGGCAGCCGCAAAAAGTGCAGAGGCTTTCACAAAACGGCAAATGAATGTACAGGCTGATGCCTTCACTGCGGTTGGATTCATCAAATGAGCGCTTCAGCGTCTGCTTCCACGCCTCTAATGAAAATGACGGCTCATCCCAGTACGGCACAGTCGGATAACTGGTATAGCGCGGTCCCGGCACATTGTACTTTTGAATGAGTGATTTAACCTGCTGCATGCGCACTGCCCTGCCTGAATAAAAAGATTCAACTGGCATCTATTCTGCGGAGCTTCATTTTTGAATTCAACCTAGGCTTTTGGTCGGGATAATTCCATGAATGCCCAGACATCCTGAAAGCTCAGTTCAAGCACCCAATCATAACCATCGGGAAAAATCCCTTAAGTTTTTACTGAATCTGTGCTTTGATTAGAACAGTTTTTGATTTTTCCTTTTTGAAGGTTCAGATGCAGCACCCGACTTCAGCTGATATTCAGCGCGTTCACGATTTTCTCACCGATTTGCAGGCCCGCATTTGCGCAGCGCTGGAGCAGCAGGAACGTGCCGGCGGCGGCACAGCCGAATTCATTATTGATGACTGGGAGCGCCCAGAAGGCGGCGGCGGACGTTCACGCGTGCTGCAGAACGGCACCGTGATTGAAAAAGGCGGGGTGATGTTTTCGCACATCAATATTTCAAAACTGCCGGCATCCGCCACTGAACGCCACCCCAATATCGCCGGCGCCAAAGCGCAAGCCATGGGGGTTTCACTGGTGATTCACCCAAAAAATCCCAATGTGCCGACCTCACATGCCAATGTGCGCCTGTTTGTGGCCGAAAAAGAAGGCCAAGACTCGATCTGGTGGTTCGGCGGCGGTTTTGACCTGACGCCGTTTTACCCGAATGATGAAGATGTCCTGTCTTGGCACCAAACAGCACATGATCTTTGCGCGCCGTTTGGCGATGAAGTGTATGCCGAACACAAAAAATGGTGTGATGACTATTTTTATTTAAAGCACCGCGATGAACAGCGCGGCGTGGGCGGTTTGTTTTTTGATGATCTCAATCAGTGGGATTTTGAAACCTGCTTTAAATATATGCAGGCGGTCGGCAATGGCTATTTAGAAGCAATCCTTCCCATATTCCAGCGCAATCAGAATAAGCCATACACTGAAGCGCAGCGCGATTTTCAGCTGTACCGCCGCGGCCGCTATGTCGAATATAATCTGGTTTATGACCGGGGCACATTATTCGGCCTGCAGACAGGCGGGCGGATTGAGTCGATCTTAGTCAGCATGCCGCCGCTGGCAGGCTGGTCCTACCGGCCAGAATGGGATGAGCATTCTGCAGAAAAAGAATTGACTGATTACTATCTAAAACCGCAGAACTGGCTCGGCAAGCTGAAATAAACATATGCTGTTGCAGCCCTTAAAAGCAAAAAACCTCCATTTCTGGAGGTTTTTTCTCTGCAGCATCCATACACATGTTTACATCGGCAGCCAGCCATTCACATCTTTTACACCGGCGCTGCAAAGATTAACCCGTCAACACAAATTTCTGACTGGAAGCCCTGCTAATTTTTCAACAAATTCACCCTTTATTTTTTGGCTCGTGTAGTATCAGCATAGACATAGAAATGACATGCAGATTCTATCTATTTATTCATCTTAATCTGCAGGCTTAGATTTCCTCTCGATTGAATGAGGCAAAACAAAATGAATACCCATAAAATCAGCCCGACCGCTCTGCTGTTCTGGAGTTTTCTGGCTGTTATGCTAGGATCCATCAGTATCGCTGTTTTCTCTGGAAGCTCATTCCATGATAACTTTGCCTTCAGCATGATGGCGCTTGCACTGACAGGCATCCTGATCAGCGCGGCTTTTCTGATGGTGGATGCCGTATTGGCGGTGTGCAATCCATAGCGCCCGTACTTAAATCCTCCATCAAATCTTGCCGAAATTTTACAATAGCGCTTTAGAGCGTCCAAAATTTGCCGTATATTGATGCACATTTCTCCACACGGACCTTGTGCGATGAGCAAGCAATTTGCCGTTATTGGCAACCCGATTGAACAGTCCCGCTCTCCAGAACTGCACCATGCCTTTGCTGAAAAAACCGGCCTTGAGCTGCACTACAGCAAACGCTTAGCGCCTCTTGACGGTTTTGACGCCAGCATGCATGAATTCTTTGCACAAGGCGGCGCCGGCATGAATGTAACCGTGCCATTCAAAGAACAGGCGTTTGCCGCCTGCGCTGTATTGAGCGAACGCGCAAAAATCGCCAAAGCCGTGAATACCCTATGGATGCAGGATGGCCAGCTGCACGGTGACAATACCGATGGCCAAGGGCTGGTCGAAGCCATTCAGGCGCTGGACTGGATTTTGCATAACGCGTCCATTCTGATTATCGGCGCCGGCGGCGCAACACGCGGCGTGATTTATCCGCTGGCTCAAGCCGGTGTTAAAAAAATTGTAATCGCCAATCGAACTCTTGCCCGCGCAGAACAGCTGATTGCTGACTTAAAAGAGGCTGTGCCTGAAACAGACTTATCTGCCCTCAGCTTAGAAGCGCTGCAAGGCAATTTCGATATTGTGATTAATGCAACCTCTGCCAGCTTAAGCGGCGATGCGCTGATTTTGCCGGAAGCGCTGCAGTTCAAGCAGGCCTATGAAATGGCGTACGGCAAGCCCTCCAGCTTTTTAGACCAAGCCAAAGCGCGCGGTGTACCGACCTCTGAAGGATTTGGCATGCTGGTCGGTCAAGCCATTGAGTCTTTCCGCATTTGGAATGGCATCAAGCCAGAATTGAAAGATTTTCTATAGAACCATAAAAGCGCGATAAAAAAGAACCTCCACTGAGGTTCTTTTTTTAAATACTGCTGTTTAATTAGGGTATTAAGTTGAACAGCCTCGAAAGCTAAGCCATCAAAAAGATGACTTTACTGGGAAAAATGCGTGATGACATCCCGATACGCGATTCGGTAAATATCCTCATCAAATAAATCTGCATCGTCTTCATGCAGATTTTGAATGGAATGCTCCGACAGTTTATTGTTCAAATCATCTGCAAATGCCTGCGCTACGGTTTTTGCAGTTTTCGGCAACTGCTGTTTTTGCTCATCATTAAGTGAATATTCATCGGCAAAAACTTCTGCATAATAGGCCGCGAAGACCGCCTGCCTAGTCTTATGCTGCTTGATCCGCTGTGTCCATGCCTGCTGCGCTTGATATTCTTTCACCGCATCATTCACTATTCTATTTACCGAATAGCCCAGATCATCAAAGCTGTCACGGCTCTTCAACTGGTGCTTTTCTGTCAGCCTATTCAAGCGGGCCAAAGCCGCGCCTTTGGGCTTCGGCAAGTCCGCATTAAAGTGATAAGCAGAGACTTCAGCAATTTCATTCAGTTCTGCTGACGTATAGTGCTGGCTTAAATCAGACTGCTTCATGACCGCATACAGTCCGAATACCGCTTGATAGGCTTTCACCCATGAATTGGTTTTTTTATAGCTATCCCGCGCAATTTGATTCAAATACTCATCAGCCGTTTTAGGTGCAGGAGCCTCTGCAGTTTCAGCGGCCGCACTTGCAGCATCAGCGCTTAATGGCGCCAAAATGCCTTTCGAAAAACGCTCCAGCAATGACCCCTTGGTAATTTCTTCAATGGATTTAGCATTTTTCAGCACATTGCGGTCAATGGCTTTGGCTTGGCCATAATTGGAAATCTGGTTGGTGCTGCTGAAACGGAATTCACCATATTTTGTGTCCTGTTTCACAACCGCATAATCTACAGACTGCAAACGCCCGGCCGCATCCAAACCCACATCCATCGTTAACGGAACAGAATCTGAGCGTTCAGCTTTCAGCGCCTGCTGAATCTCGGCCTGATGCTTCTGCCACAGCGGCTTAAAGCTTTGAGCATCAGTGAATTGAGCAGATTGATAGGCTGTAAAAATAGGCGTCAATTGTTCAAAAGCAGACTGCTTATATGCTGCAGGTTCAGCCGCGCGGTCACGCGCTTCTGCAGAAGCCGGCTTAAATACGTCTACCCCGAACCGGTCACGGCATTGTGTAAAGTACCCTGCCGGAACTTTGGATGCATTGATTAAAGCTGCACAGGCTTCTACGGACAAAGCTGATGAGTCTTCTGCATTAGTCTCTATTTCAGCTTCAGCGCTGCCATAAGCATCGCATTCATCAGCCGCAGCGCAAGCGGCCTCTGCTGCAGCGCCTTGATCAGCATCCTCTGCATAGCCTGACGCGGCTTCATCGGCATCGGCCACAGTGATTTCTTCAGCCGCATAAGCCTCGGGCTGATGTTCATTATGGTGATACATCATTTCATGCACTTTGCTGCGCACCAAATCTCCGACACGCTCTGCGGATTGATACGACTTTACATCCAGCTGCTCGACTGCTGAATCTGCAATTGCTGCCTGATCTGCAGATATACCGGCAGGCGCGCTGGCCTCCTGTGCAGACGCAGCTTGAACAACCGCCTGCGCATCAGAAAGATTTTTCTGGCCTTTTACCTGTTCTGTGTAATACGGTTCATTCACCAATTCAAAAAGGCTTAGCTGCAGGGCCAGATCTTCAAGCGTACCCTGATAGCGTATTTTGCTGTTCAGCCCTTGCTGTTTTTCCGCTGTGGTTAACGTGACTGCGCTCAGCTGATTCGGCGCGGCTAAAACAAAAGGCACAGCATTCATCTGCTTCAAATAAGCCGCTAATTTTTTAAAATCGACTTGATTGAAATTATCTTTATATTTAGACAAATCGACATAAGCGTAAGAAGCCTGACTATCACGGTTCACCATAAAAGGCATAAATGCGAAATAATTGGTGTACAGCTTGAAGTCATTGAAATCAACAATCACCGGCAGCTGCGCCTGTACTTGAAGTGTCGGCTTCAAATATTTCAAATTAAAATTCAGCGCCGCCATTTTTTGACGGTAATGCACTGAACCGTCATAACTGAACTGCAGATCATTCAGTAAATTGATCATGGTCTCCGCCGCGCCTGCACGCTCACGCCCGCCACCCAGAAAGCCATAAGGATCCTGTTCTTTGGCAATGGCATCATACAGCTGATTTTTCTCTTTCGCGCTCAGCTGTATACTGTTGGCTTTGAGGGCCAGATCAATCTGTTTTTTCTGCTCCATGCTCAAGCCCGAAGCATCGGGCGCTTTAGAGGGCTTTTCTGCCGCTGTTTGCTGATTCAGCGGCACCTGTACGGAAAATTGACCTTTGACATCATAGCTAGAAGTTTCCAGCATGGCATTGATGCCCTGCGCTGCGCGCTCGCCCAGGCCTTCACTGGCTAGAGTGGACTTTATGACATGCTGTGTGCAGGCGCTTAGGCTGAGACCCAATAAGCAGAAAGTTAAATATTTTAAACGCATAAATTGTTTTAATACCCAGTTTATTTATACTTTAATTATAGAAAGTGACCAAAAGGTCAACACCGACTGTAACAGATCTGGATGAAAACTGAATTTGCTTTAACTGCCAAATTCGCATTTCTGACATTTTGTTCAGTCGCTGATATCAATGCAATTTTACCATTATTGTGAATAATCAAATCATCGATTCAGATAATCCAAAACTATTTCTAAATTAGGATTAACACTATGCCTGCTTATAAAGCCCCTTTACACGACATCCGCTTTTTGATGAATGAAGTGCTTGATTACCCAGCACACTATAAAACACTGTCAAACGGCGAAGCGGCGGATGCAGATACCGTAGACATGATTCTTGAAGGCGCCGCTGATTTTTGCGAAAACATTCTGTCCCCGCTGAATCAATCCGGCGATGCAGAAGGCTGCCATTTTGAAAACGGTGAAGTAAAAACGCCAAAAGGCTTTAAAGAAGCCTATGACCAATTCGTGCAAGGCGGCTGGCAAGGCCTGTCTTTTCCTGAAGAGTTCGGCGGCCAGAACCTGCCACAGTCTTTAAATCTGATCAAATCAGAAATGATGGGTACCGCCAACTGGTCATTCCAAATGTATCCTGGCCTCAGTGTCGGCTGCATCAACACCATCATGCAGTTCGGTACAGACGAACAGAAAAATGCATATTTGCCGCATCTGGTTGCCGGCACATGGTCAGGTACAATGTGCCTGACAGAGCCTCAATGCGGTACCGATTTGGGCCAAGTCAAGTCTAAAGCAGAGCCGTTAGCTGATGGCTCCTATGCAATTTCCGGGACAAAAATCTTCATCTCGGCAGGCGAGCATGACCTGACTGAAAATATTGTGCACATTGTCCTTGCGCGCCTTCCGGATGCGCCAGCAGGCACGAAAGGCATTTCCCTGTTCATTGTGCCTAAATTCAATGTCAATGCAGACGGCTCTCTCGGTGAGCGCAACCCTGTAACTTGCGGTTCGATTGAACACAAAATGGGCATCCGCGCTTCAGCGACTGCTGTGCTGAACTTTGACAATGCGGTGGGCTATTTGATTGGTGAGCCGAACAAAGGCCTGCACGCAATGTTCACATTTATGAACACTGCCCGTATCGGTACGGCTATTCAAGGGATCGCGCATGCGGAGCTGGCATTCCAAGGCGCTTTGCCGTATGCCAAAGACCGCATGTCGATGCGTGCCCTGTCCGGTAAAAAAGATCCAGATAAAGTGGCGGACGCGATCATTCACCATGCCGATGTGCGCCGTATGCTGTTAACGCAAAAAGCCATTGCTGAAGGCGGCCGTTCAATGATTTATTACGCGGCTCAGCTGGCGGATAAAATGGCGGATGCTTTAGGACGCGGCGATACGGCTGCATTTGAAGCGCATGACGATCATTTAGGTTTTTATACCCCTATTCTGAAAGGCTTCTTGACTGAATTAGGCTATGAAGCTGCCAACCACGGCATGCAAGTCTACGGCGGCCATGGCTATATTAAAGAATGGGGCATGGAACAGATTGTCCGTGACTCGCGCATCTCTACGCTGTATGAAGGCACAACCGGGGTGCAAGCGCTGGACTTGATCGGCCGTAAAGTGCTGTTAACGTCTAAAGGCAAAGTGATCCGCGACTACACTGCAGAAATCTTAAAATTCTGCGGTCAGCATGCACGCAACAAATACATGCGCCGCTTCGCATGGGACTTGACTAAACTGTGCGCACAATGGAACGCATTAACTGTCCGCATTATGCTGGCTGCGCGTAAAGACCGCGACATCGTTTCTTCAGCCTCAACAGATTTCCTGATGTTCTCCGGTTACGTGATGATGGCGTACTTCTGGGCGCAGCAGGCAGCTGTAGCGTCCGCTAAGTTAGCGTCTGGCGAAGGTCAGGAAACACCTGAATTCTATAAAGCAAAAATTAAAGTGGCGGATTTCTACTTTGAACGCCTGTTGCCGCGCACTCAAGGCCATGCAGAGTCTATGGTGAATCCGTCTAAAACCATGACATCTTTGGCTGCTGAACATTTCAGCTTTGACTATTGATGCCTCAAGCTCAGCACCTTTAATGCTGACATAAAAATCATTTAAATTTTCAAAAAGAGCGCTTCTGCGCTCTTTTTCTGCCTTTACTCTAGAGTTTTTCTATTCAAATTTTCTTCATTTGATAAAAGCAATGTAAAAAAATGTAGAATTTAAGAAGCTATTCTGGCTTTTAATTCAGCAATTCCGTCTTAAAATCTAAATACACTTTTAAATAATTCATAATATTCAAAGCTTTATTTTTAAAAAAGCAAAAGCTTCCTAAATTACACAACTCCTCCCCGTCTCTCCACGGATTCTTCACATCTCCGTCCTAAGATGCAGTTATTAAATAAATTAACGAGGAATGCCCCATGAAAAAAATGATTGCAATGCTGATGGTTGGCGCTTTGGCTGCAACAGGCACCATGTCTGCCATGGCTGCGCCTGCAGATCATAAAAAACCTGTACCAGCGGCTCATCATATGGACAAAAAACCATTGCCGCCGAAAGCAGCGGCGCATGCGCCAAATCATAAAGCGCCTGTTAATCATTTTGCAAAAAATGACCATAAAGCGCCAATGAAACATGATGTGAAACATCCGCAAAAAAATATTCACAAAGCGCCCGTCAAACATGATGTGAAGCATCCGGCCGGCCCAGATCATAAACTGCCGCAGCATCAACGTTAAAAGATAAACGGACCGCTTCGGCGGTCTTTTTATATTTAAAATTTTTCTTTTTTTGAGAAATGACATTGCTTTGCCTCCGAGTGGAAGCATTTTTCAGCCGGTGAAGCTGCGAATACTTATTTGCTTATTTTAAAATCTGAAAAGAATGCGGGTCGCTTGATGCTATCTTCTGAATTAGATGCCTGATGCATTTCTGCCGCTGCGGCTTTAGCTGCCTTTAAAGAGTATAGATTTATCCAGACCGCTCAATATATAAACTTTCACAACGGCGGAAAGAGCATAAATATTTATAATGAGGCATTGTTTCAATCAGTCTAGATTGTGAAAAAATTAATTATCACGTTCATTTCCGCAATAACGTCTCTACCTGTATTGGCATATACTCAATCGGAATTCGAAACGCGCTTTAATACTTTGAATTTTAAAGATACTGAATATGTAGATGAATTTTTCGCTTCAGTGGATCGGTTTCCCGCAACATCCAATGAAGAAGAAAAGATCCAGCTCTATGCCAGAAGCATCTATCTGAATTGCAAAATTTATCTTAATACGTCAGCAATTCAGGATTTAATCGAAAAATATCCTCAATATTATAAAAAACAATTTGATGCCCAAAGCCGAACAAAACATCAAACTGGAATTCAAAGCAGATTGAATTTCAACAGCATGTATTTTCAGCTTTTGCAAAAACCGGCATCATCTTGCACTGAGACATTTGGCATTTATTCAGATTAAAATGATGGGTGCAGTGATCCTGCGCTTTCAATCACTGCTTTAATTAATCAATTCGTTAGTCAGTTAAAGGAACTCTTCCAGCACCGAATTTAAAAAGATATGCCCCTGCGCTGTACATGACAGCACATTTGCATCGGCCTCCATCAATTGACGCTCACGCAATGACTTTAACAGCGGATCTAAAGTTTCTAAACTTTGCCCAGTCCTTTCTGCATACAGTTTTGCCTCTACACCGTTATTTAAGCGCAATGCATTCATCATAAATTCAAACGGCATCTCATCCAGCCCAATACGGCGATACTGCACATGTTCTGCAGGAACTTTGGCTAAATAATCTTTTGGCAAACGGGTCTTTTGGTAGCGGTACACACCGTCAGGCTGAGTCACTTTGCCATGCGCGCCGGCGCCGATGGCCAAATAGTCGCCAAACTGCCAATAATTTAAATTATGCGCGGACGGTTTTTCCTTGCGCCATGCAGACACTTCGTAATTGATAAAGCCTTGCGCTTTTAAATACACCTCACCCTGCTCCTGAATATCTTCCAGCACTTCATCTGCCGGCAAAACCGGCTGAGTGCGGAAAAACACCGTATTCGGCTCAATCGTCAGCTGATACCAAGACACATGCGTCGCGCCATTTTCCACCGCCAGTTTTAAATCCAGCAGCGCCTGCGCTAAGGTCTGCTCCGGCAAGCCGTGCATGAGATCGACATTAATACGCTCAAAACCAGCCTCTTTGGCCAAACCGATTGCTGATATTGCGTCGTCATTGCTGTGAATACGGCCTAATTTTTTCAGGTGTTCGGTATTAAAGCTTTGCACGCCAATAGACAGGCGGTTGATGCCCGCAGCCAGATAGCCGGCAAAAGGATCATGTTCTACAGTACCCGGATTGGCTTCCAAAGTAATTTCGCAGCCGGCTTCAAATGGAATCAGCACTCTGAGCTGGGCAAACAGCCATTGATACCCTTTGGCTGAAATTAAAGATGGCGTGCCTCCGCCAATAAATACGCTGTGGATCTCACGGCCTTGGGCAAAGCCTACTTGGGTTTTAAAGTCTTCAACCAGCGCCTGCAAATATTCCTGCTCTAAATCTAAAGACAGTTTTCCATCCGGCACAGCATGCGAATTAAAGTCACAATACGGGCATTTACGCACGCACCACGGCATATGAATGTACAAAGACAAGGGAACCAGTGCAGGATTTAATTCAGACAAGGACAGCGCTCAAAAGGACAATTCAGATATGGGCGCATTTTAACATGAGTCCATCAACACGCTTACCTATTCTGCAGCCCAATCCGTTAAACTGAATAAAATTAAATAAAAATCAGGGGCCATAGAATGAAAATAACTTCCCAGCTGCTGATGCTGCTGCCGCTTGCCATGGGCATCGGCATTGCCATGACCATTCAAACGGCAATCAACAGCCAATTGCGGGAATATCTATATTCGCCGCTGCAAGCTGCCCTTTTGTCCTTTTTGATTGGTACAATAGCGCTCGCTGTTCTGGTGTTTTTTCAATCGGCCGAAAAACCCAGTGTAGGCGCCTTAACGCAAATTCCCTGGTTTTTATGGCTGGGCGGATTTCTCGGCGTCTATGCGATCAGTGCCAGTATTTATACTGCACCGAAGCTGGGTTTTTTAACGCTGTCCGGACTGATTATTTTTGGACAGATTGTCATGTCAATGATTGTCGATCAATATGGCTGGCTCGGCACTGAAAAAACGCCGATAAACTGGCAGCGCCTTTTAGGTAGCGTGGTGATTTTTACGGGTGTGCTTCTCACTTTACAGCGCTAAACCATCGTCCTAAGCACATGATGAAATGAGTGATTTTTGTGTCGAATGCAGCATCTGCAACAACCAACCGCTATGAAATAAAAAAACTGCTTCACTTGATGCTCCCTATTTTAGTGACTCAGTTTGCGCAAGCCGGCTTTGGACTGATTGATACCATTATGGCAGGGCATTTATCTGCAAACGACTTAGCTGCCATTGCGGTCGGTGTCGGACTGTGGATTCCTGTCATGCTGCTGTTCAGCGGCATTATGATTGCAACTACACCGCTGGTGGCGGAAGCCAATGGCGCGCGTACCCCGGAAAAAATCGCCATTATTGCGCGCCAGTCCTTATGGGTTGCGCTGATTTTGGGAATTATTGCCTGTTTAATTTTGCAAATTGCGCCATTTTTACTGCCCATCCTCGGCGTGCCTGAAGCGCTGCTGCCTAAAGCCAGCCTGTTCCTGCATGCCATCGGCTTAGGCATGCCTGCTGTAACCATGTACGCAGCCTTACGCGGCTATTCAGAAGCCTTGGGATTCCCCCGACCAGTCACTGCTATCAGCCTGATTGCGCTGCTGGTGCTGATTCCGCTGAATTTTATTTTTATGTACGGCCTTGGGCCAATTCCAGAATTAGGTTCTGCAGGCTGCGGTTTCGCCACAGCGATTCTGCAATGGCTGATGTTCTTTGCTTTAGCGGCCTATGTGTTTAAGGGCAAAGCCTATCAGTCGACTCAGCCCTTGACGGTGTATGAACCTATCGACAGCTATTGGGTCAAGCGGATTTTAAAACTGGGGCTGCCTATAGGCTTAGCGATTTTTTTTGAAGTCAGTATTTTCAGCACCGCGGCGATTATTCTCAGCCCGCTGGGGGAGATTACCGTAGCGGCGCATCAAGTGGCCATTTCAATTACATCGCAGCTGTTTATGATTCCCATGTCACTGGCGATTGCATTGACCATTCGCGTAGGCACCTATTATGGTGAACAGAACTGGCTGGCCATGCGCAAAGTGCAAGTTTTGGGATTAATTACTGCAACTGTACTGGCGCTGGCCACCATGAGCTTGCTGTGGCTGCTGCGCTATGAGATTGTCTCGCTGTATACCAGTGACTATGACGTCGCAGTTGTTGCTGTCTATCTCGTGCTGTTCGCTATCGCTTATCAGTTGATGGATGCATGGCAAGTCAGCGCTGCGGGCTGCCTGCGCGGCATGCAGGACACCAAAGGGCCAATGTGGATTACCATGATCGCCTATTGGATCATTGCCTTCCCTGTCGGCATTTATTTGGCGCGCTTTACAGAAATGGGCGCAGCGGGTGTCTGGATTGGCCTGATCGTCGGGCTGACTGTCGCCTGTGTGCTGCTGCTGACACGGCTGTTTATGAACAACCGGCGAATCGCTCAATAGCCTTCTTTTCAATTTTTCAATTCATCCAGTCAGTTTGACCTTTGCACTGGATGAGTCCAACAATCAAAAAAGGATCAACGGCATGTTTAGCAAAATCTTTCAGAAAACTGCTCTTTGCGCGGCGCTGCTCATTCCATTTTGTACGCAAGCGCTTGAAGAAATCCAGCACGATGCTTTTCCTGAGTATTCGGCACCCATTAAAGCCCAATCTCAAAAAGATTTTGATTATTTAAATAAGCACCTTGGGCTGGCTTATCGCTTTTATAACGATCAGCAAGCAGATTCATTTACCGCACGGATGAAATTAAGCTGCCAGCAATCCGGCATGGCCTATACCTATCAAGACTTTGTGCTAGCCAATAAACAATATACGTCTGCAGATGATTTGGATTTTTCGGCCAGCGATACCTTGCTTCGCATCAATGCCAGCCAGCATGGCAATCAATGTTCAAAATATTTAAATCCGAACGATGAGCTTGAACACAGTTCGGTGCCGAAAAATCAAATTTAAAAATGAAAGCCGGACCAATCTTAACTGAGCGCGGCAAGGGCATTTTTTAAGCCCTGCGGCAGCTCTGATTCATCTGAGGCATCTTTGGTAATGACCTGCCCGACAATTACGTCCGTGCCATTAAATGTCATGGTCGGTGAACCATACAGCTCATAACCTTCATTTAAGGCTTTGGTGACCCGGGCGCAAAAATTCACATCGTCTTTGCCTGTCAAATATTTATAAATTTTCATGCATTATTCTGCTGGATATTTCACTTCAGCTTATTCTAAGGCATATCCTGCAGATATGTACGGCGCGTCGCGTATAAAGTGCTGTTTTATTCTAAAGAATCAAACAGAAACAAAGATTTAACAATTTAAAGTAGGCAGCTTAACAATAAGCGCCTATGATCAGAAGCATATTTAAAATATAAAACTTGAGGCATCACACATGGCAAAAACGGCAAGTACACCCGGCCGCCGCTTTATGAAACTTGCCAGCATGACAGCAAGCATTGCAAGCAAAACTGTTTCAAATTCAATTAAAAACTTAACTGCCGATGAAGAGCAGAAAAATGCATCCCGCAGTAAACTTTTTCAGGATATTGGCCTGCAAATTGCCGATACTTTGGGTGAGATGAAAGGCGCAGTGATGAAAGTCGGGCAAATCGCGTCACAGTACAAAGATATTTTCCCGCCTGAAGTCGCCAAAGCCATTGGGAAACTGCAGCGGCAAGCGCCGCCGATGCCTTTTGCCGAAATTAAGGCGCAAGTCGAAAGAGAATTGGGAAAGCCTATTTTAAATATCTTTCAAAGCTTTGATGAAACTCCGTTTGCGGCAGCCTCTATTGGACAGGTTCATAAAGCAGTATTGCCCAATGGCCAGCAGGTTGTGGTGAAAGTGCAGTATCCCGGCGTCGATGAAGCCTGCGAAAGCGACTTAAAACAAGTCCGTTTAGCGCTGCGCCTGATGGGCGTATTAAAAGTGGACCGCAAGCTGCAGGAACGCTTATTTAACGAAATTCAGGAAAGCTTGGATAATGAACTGAATTACCAAATCGAAGCGCAAAATCTGGAAGTCGCCCGCGCCTTCCATGAAAAACTCGACAGTAAAATCATTATTCCTAAAGTTTATCCGGACTATTCTTCGCGCCATGTGTTGACCCTGAGTTTGGAACAGGGCGAAAGCATTGAAACCGCCAGCACTTGGCCGCAAGAAATCCGCAATGAATTGGGACGCCGCCTGTTCCGCGCCATGGGGCAGGAAATTTTTTACCTGAAGCGCTTCCACTGCGACCCGCATCCGGGAAATTTTGCATTTCGGGAAGACGGCACGGTCATTATTTATGACTTTGGCGGTGTAAAAACCCTGTCCAGCGATATTGTGCATCATTTCAAAGAACTGATTCAGGCCGCACGTGAAAGCAATGTCACTGAAATGGAAAACCAGCTGGATGCCCTGCATTCTCTGTCCGAGAAAGGCAAATTCCCTGCCGAACTGTATCAGGCTTGGCTGGAAGTGCTGATGCGGCCGCTGACCACCCATTATGATTTTGCTGAAAACTCAGCGCATCATGATGGTGTAGAGCTGGTGAAATCGTCATTGAAATATTGGGATGTATTTAAACCGTCTCCGGATACCCTGATGGTCAACCGGACAGTTTCCGGCCACTATTGGAACATGATCCATTTAAAAGTGCATGATAATCTGTCTGATGTGTTTGATGAGCTGGTGCCGCCCCGCAGCTGATGCCCGCCGAAGATGGCCTAGAACCCAGATCATATTCTTTGGTCTGGGTTTTATTTGCAATTCAATTTGTTATGTTATAACATTTCCACAAATTAACAGTTTCAAGGAAAGTTCTTATGCGTCCGAATATTCATCCCAACTACCGCGAAGTCCTGTTTCATGACACCAATGCCAACGCTTTTTTTGTGATCGGCAGTACCTTAGAAGCCGCTCAGACACGGGACTATGAAGGCAAGACTTATCCTTATGTGACTTTGGATATTTCCAGCGCGTCACACCCTTTTTATACAGGTGAACAGCGTCAAACCAGCAATGAAGGCCGTGTTGCCAGCTTCAATAAACGTTTTGCGCGTTTCAAACGCTCACAATAAGTTCATATTCAGTTAAGGTTTTACTTTTACAGTAGAACTATTGAAGAAGCCTAAGAAAATCTCCTCCAGCTTAGGCTTCTTTTTTATGCGCAGCATTTCCCGTACATCTTAAATCAGGCAGAGAAAGAGTTTAATTTTTCAAAACAGCCTGAAATAGATAAAAGCCTAAACTTAAAACAATCACGCCCACCATGAGGCTGGAAAAGACATACATTAAAGCCCAGCCGTTTTGTCCTTGCTTCAGCAATTGAAATGTTTCTAAGCCAAAACTGGAAAAGGTCGTAAAGCCGCCCAAAATGCCGACCATTAAAAATAGGCGTGTTTCCTGCTGCAGCACTGGATATTTTTGTGTAAAAGCAAAAAATATCCCTGCCAAAAAACAGCCCAGCATATTGACCCACCATGTTGTCCATGGAAATAAGCCGCTGGGCTTGATAAGCCAGAGGCTGGCGCTGTAGCGTAAGCTTGCCCCAATTGCGCCGCCCAAAGCGACCAATAGCCAATTCATGGATATTCCATTTAAAAAAGTGAAAAAGAAAATGCGCCTGCAGGCAATTGCCTCACTATAACGCAAAAAATCATCAGAATTCTAATGAATCTGAAAGCCAAAACTTGCTATATTGCCTGCGTTTTTAATTATTTTTCTATGGATTGATGGACTCATGGCTCAAGAATTACTGAACCAGCTTCAAGCGGGCAAAGCGGCATTTTCAGATGTGATTGCATTTATTGAAGCGCGCTATGCGCATACACCAACGGCCTTCAAAAATGGCCAGCAGGACAATGGCGCCAATGAAAACCAAGGCAGTGCAAAAGTCTTTTCATTTGCGCAGCTCAATGGCTTCGATCAGGCGCAAACCTTAAGTTTATTTGCCGAACATTATGCAGCGGTTTTAGCGACGCCTGAAGGCGCAGATCATCAGAACATCCGCCAGTTCATGCAAAATGGCTGGGACGGCATTCAGTTTGAAGGTCAGGCTTTAACAGCAAAATAATGCACGCAAGCTTCATCATTGAATGACACCCGCGAATTGATACGCGGCTGCCAGCAGGGATGCTGCCCGTTTTTCTGTGATGTAGCAATGCATCATCAGAAAAACAGGGCTTTTATTACTTTTGGCCCGAAAAAAGTAACGCCAATATTTCAAAGATGCCTAATAAAAAAAGCCGAAATACAGAATAAACTTAATATATGAGTATCAGTTATGAAATTCTGACCCGGCATTGCCACTCATCAACCGGCGCATTTTCCCAAGCCCGCACATGCTTTAAATGCAGCAGCTCTTCACCGGCCTGAGTTGCGGTAAAGCGGTAAATTTTCTGACCGCCTTTGCCAATGGTCGGCACTTCAGATTTAGCCTGATCGGCCTCATAAATTTCTTCGGTCTTAAACAGTTTTAAATTTTCGGCAACGGTCCAAACGTAGCCTGTGCTTGGATTCTCATCCAGAATCACTTCCAGCGTTTGACCGCGGTCCATTTCCAGCAGTGCAGGACAAGACTGCCCGCCGGTAAAAATATGCGTTTTGCCATCGACAGTCGAACTCATGCCGGTACATCCGCTTAGCCCTAAACCTAAAATGAGCGCGAGGCCCAGCGCCTTGATCTTCATGCTTTAAACCTTTTAACTTTTCTTCAAGGGCCGCTTTTAGCCCTTAACCCGCTCTATCCATTGTATTGAATCCACACGGAAGACTTCACATGCGCCATCTCCGGTATCCGTCGGCGTTAATGACGAAGTCCACACCAAATCTTTATCTTTAATTTCAACCAGACTGCCTTGCAAGCGCACCAAGTCACCGCGTTTCACTTTTTGAATTTGCTTGGCGATTTCAGGGTTAGACGGAATAATGTGCATATTTGACACCATCATCATCGCCTGTTCTGTCGGTACAGGAACCTTATCCATTTTCCAGTTTAAATAGCGGTCATATTGGTTGACTGTAATATGGCGGGCAATTTCCGGTTCTGCAAATAGGCCCCAGCTCACGGCATAATCAATGGGAGAAAATTTTGCCTGCTCATCTTGGGTATATTTTTTTGAACCCAAAATACGGAAATCCCCCTTAAAAGGCTGCAGGACAGAGATTGACTGATCTTTGGATGCCGGCGCCAAACCTTTGGCAATATTGTAATCTGCCGATGCATGCACGCCCGAATTCAGCAGCAACGCAACAGCAGCTGCACTGAGTAAAATACGTTTAATCATCGGCTTACCTCTTCTGTGTTGGCATTTAAATTGCGCGTTCATCGCTTTAGCTCTTCCGCTGAATATTGCGGGCAGGATAAGATTCATCCGCTTGACATTACATACGCAAAATTAAATGCAGCTTAAATATATAGCTTGAGCTTAGTTGTAACTCTATATTACGCAAGAAATCTGAAGAAACCTTAGCGTCTTGGTAACAATGCGAAAGAATCCGTCAGCGCAGCCCTTAAACTCGGCTGCAGCTTTGGCTAAAATGAAAAAAACTGTAAAAAAAGAAGAGAGATGATGATTTATAAATTCTATCAGCAGCATATTTTTCCGCATCTGCTGAATCAAGTCATGCAAACGCCCAGCCTGATGGATAAACGGCGCGAGCTGCTGCTGCCCATCTCAGGCGAGGTGCTGGAAATAGGCTTTGGCACGGGCCTGAATCTGCCGTTTTATCAGCAAGTTGATACCCTGTATGCCTTAGAGCCGAATCCTGATATTTACCATTTGGCAGTGCCGCGTGTGCATGCAGCGCCTTTTGAAGTGCAGCATATTCAAGCCAGTGCGGAAAAACTGCCGTTTGCAGACAGCAGCTTAGACCATATTGTCAGTACATGGACCCTCTGCAGCATTGCCAAGCTTGAACCGGCACTGGATGAAATTTACCGTGTGCTGAAGTCCGGCGGCACTTTCCACTTGGTCGAGCACGTTTTGCATAATGAAAGCACGCCTATTCAGCGCCTGCAAAACCTGCTGACGCCGATTCAAAAGCGCGTGGCGGATGGGTGCCATTTAAACCGCAATATTCAACGCGCTGTAAAAGATGCAGAATTAGAACTTAGCGAATGCCAGTATTTTGATGCCGCGGGTATTCCCCGCATCGGTCAGCGCATGCTGCTGGCGCGCGCCGTTAAACGTTAAATGGAACTTAGCCGCTTAATTTCTGTATCGACGTGATTTTAACTATCGCGCATTGAGGGCGCGGACGCGGAATATTCATGCCAACAGCAAAATGCTGCTGTGCCTTCAGCTGCATGACATGGGCATATTTTCCTTGAAGCTGCACCTGCTGCCCTGTTTTCAGCTGGCGCAGCTGTTTAGCAATCCGCTCATTTGCCGCAATCACACTGATATTCATACTGTCGGCACGGACAGTATCCGCCTGCAAACCTGACTGCGGCTGAATTTTAAATTCATAGCACCGGCTGTGCTGGTCAAAATCAATCTGACGGTAAATACTTGCACTGGCTAAACGGCCCTGCCCCAGCAATACATCCATATTGCTGAGATAAGCCAAGTCATTGAACGCACCAACCCATGGCGAGGTGGCATACAGCACCCGCCGTGCAGGCCCATAGAAACGCTTATCCAGCACAGTAAAGTTTCCGGAAAAATCATCCCGCTCTTCAACCTGAAAGTTTTTCAGCACGCCGGGCTGTTCCAAATGCGGAATTTCCCTGAAATATTCTTTCCAGCCCCAAATCAGCGCCGTCAGTGCAGCCAATGCCCAGAGTAATTGCTTCATATTGAACGGCTGCTATTCATCAAAATTAATTCGAACAGTTTCAAAGCGGATTCTGCCTAAAGCAATGGCCTGCGCAATCGCCTGCTGGCCTTTGGTCAGGCGCGCCCCGCCGCTCTTAATATCAATCAGCACGACTTCAATGTCGTCCGCCGTACCGTCACCATCACGGAAATCGGTATAGCCATCAAAGACGATATAATCAACCGGATCGCCAAGAAATTTAGCGTCACTGGGCAAATACTGAAATTCTGGCAAGATCGGCGCCAGCTGCTCGGCCATTTTGCCTTTCAATACCGCGCGGCTGGTATTTACACTGCGCTTTTGAGCGGCAGCCAAGGACTGCTGATGTTCCAATTCCAGTTCCGCAATATATGTTTCATATTCTGCCCGCACACGTCCATTGCGTGTATTGCTTAAAATCAGCGTGGTCAGCACCACGCCTATGCAGGCGCCAATCAGCATTGCCATCCATACGGACATTATCTCTTCCTAAATTAAAACGGTGCTTCTCTTTAATTCTGCTGCGACTTTTGTCATGGGTCCTATCCAGCGCTGAAAAGAATGATATGCTAGGGATGAGCAGAATAAAATCATTTAGGGTCATGAAAACAATTTTAGTTGCCAATCAAAAGGGTGGATGCGGAAAAACAATCACTGCGATCAATCTTGCGTCTGCATTAGCGCAAAAAGGCTATAAAGTCGCCTTGGCTGATGCCGACAATCAAAAATCCGCTTTGCAGTGGCTGAAACAGCGGCCGAATACGGCGGCGCCCATTCAAAGCTTGGACTGGCGCCATGAAAAATCAATTGGCGATACCCCTAAAAATACTGAATATTTGATTATTGACGCGCCAGGCGCGCTGTCCGGAGAACATGCGGAGCAGCTGGTCAGTGAAGCGCATGCGATTATTACCCCGCTCCAGCCCTCTTTTTTTGATATCGACTCGACCCGCCGTTTCCTAAAGCATTTACAGGATATTAAGCGCATCCGTAAAGGCAAGGTGCAGATTCTGCTGCTGGCGAACCGCGTCAAGCCGAATTCTGCCAGTTCTAAAGATATTCAGGATTTTTTTAATAAAATTGAACAGCAGCCCGCCGCCTGGATTTCGGAGCGTACGGCCTATGGTCAGCTGGCTATGCAGGGCTTAAGTATTTTTGATAAAAGTCAAAAAAACTATTTAAGCATGCAGGCGCAATGGCAGCCGCTTTTAAATGCGATTATTGATGATCCCAGCAATTGGTTTTAATTTAAAATCAAAAGATTAAGTACTGTACAGTGTATTTTTTACAATACTTACCAAGCGCTCATGTTCGAGTGCTTTTTTTTCAGTTAATATGGGTTCCCGGCCCAAGTCAGTGATCATGAATTCAGTGCACCAATACGCGCCTACCTTACAAAGATTCTTATTGTTCGGGCTGTTTTTTGCCCTGCTTTTCCTAAGCTTCAGTGTCCTGAAATATTTCATTGTGCCTGTAGTTTGGGCCGCCATTATTGCCTATATGACTTGGCCGCTGTATCAGCGGGTGCAGCGTTTTTGCAAAAACCGCTCCACGCTCAGCGCGACCTTAATGATTCTGCTGGTGATTTTAGTGGTTGGCCTGCCGGTGATTTTTTCAATTTTCCTGCTGCAGCATGAAGGCCGGAGCTTATATTACGAATTGCAGAAACAGGTATTTTCCGGCCACGTGAATGTGCCGGATTTTATCCGTCAGCTGCCGTTTATCGGCAAAGAAGTATCCCGCACCTTGCGCGAATTGAACAATGACCCGAACAGCATTATTCAGTCCGTACAGCTGTGGTTTCAAGGCCATCTCAATTACGGCAAAGTACTGCTGAACGAAGTCAGCAAGAATATTTTCAAACTGTGTTTTGCCGTAATGTCACTGTTCTTTTTCTACCGTGACGGCCCAACTATTTTAAACCAAGTCAGCAAAGCCTTGGAAATGGTGATTGGTCCGCGCGTGCACCACTATCTTGCCACTATCTCAGATACCACCCGCGCCGTAGTATACGGTGTGGGATTAACCGCCGTCGCGCAGGCAGCTTTGGCTGGCCTCAGCTATTTTGTGGCTGATGTGCCGAACCCGATGCTGCTGACGATTGTGACGTTTATACTGGCGCTGATTCCGTTCGGCCCCCCAGTTGCATACACTTCTGTTGCGCTCTGGCTGTTTTCACAAGGACAGACCATTGAAGCCATTGGCGTGATGGCCTGGGGCGTTTGCGTAGTCAGCACAGCAGACAATGTGATCCGCCCGCTGGTGATTTCAGGCGCAACGCAAATTCCATTCCTGCTGATTATGTTTGGCGTATTGGGCGGACTGGCCAGTTTCGGCATGGTTGGCCTGTTTGTTGGCCCGGTGATTTTAGCTGTACTGCTGGCGATTTGGCGCGAATGGCTGCATGAAACCCACATCGAACCCGTGATGATGCCAAAAGCAAGCATGGTTCATGATCTGGATGACCAAAACACGCCATCAAAAAAATAACAGAACCGTCAATACCGTACTGCAAAGTGTTACAAAGCCTTCACGTAAACGGCATGGCAATCCTATTTATGATCTGTTTCAATAATTTAGATTATAATAGACAGGATGCTTAGTGATGATATCGCCTTTGCTGAAACTCAAACTCGGTGCTGCCTGCGCCTTGACGGCCTTATTCGCCGCGGGCTGCTCCACAACAGCAACCTTGCCCACTGCAGACAATGAACAGACCATCACGGTGAATGCGGTGAGCGCACAAGGCATCGGTGCCGGCATCGGCACAATTTCGCTGCGTGACAGCGCCGCAGGACTGGTGATCACCACCAATCTCAGCCAGTTGCCGCCAGGCCCGCATGGTTTTCACATTCATGAAAAAGGGTCGTGCGATCCTGCCATGAAAGACGGTAAAGCCGGCGCTGCTTTAGCGGCAGGCAGCCACTACAACCCGAATCACGCGCCCAATCACGGCAACCCGCTGACGGGCCATATGGGTGATTTGCCCTTACTGAACGTAGCCGCTGACGGCACAGCGAAAGTGACCGTACTGGCGCCTCGCATCAAAGCGGCCGACGTGCAAAATTTAGCGATTATGGTGCATGCAGGCGGTGATAATTATTCAGATACACCGAAGCCTTTAGGCGGCGGCGGTGACCGGATTGCCTGCGGCGTCATTCAATAATTCAGACAATATTCTTTTTTTCAGGATGTTCTGTGGATAAGTATTCAGTTATTCACAGCCCAAACAGCGGACGATAAGTCCGTTGTTTTTTTATAATTCGGCCCCTGCGTCACTGATGCTTAACTCCAGATTTTTTATGTTTTTCTTTTGATATTAAATTGACAGTTTTTACAAATCAGTTCAGGCTTATTGCATAATAAATTTGGCCTTGATCATTCAGCCGTGAACAGCGTCCGCCAGTGGTTTCAGTCTTTTCAATCCAATGCAATATTCATTTACTGCCTGCAGATCTGCATCGTTTTAAGCGGCACAACGCTCGGTTTATATTTCTTAGGCCTATATCCATTTATTGTGCCAGTCACTTTAGGCGCGATCGCCACGGCGTTAACCGATTTTGATGACCGGCTTAGCATACGCCTGCGCAACTTAACCTATGTCTGCATTTTATTTTTCAGCGTCAGCAGCATCCTAGATTTTCTATCCCCTTATAAATTCTTTTTTATTTTATATTTATCGCTCTCCAGCGCAGCCTTCATCCTGATGGGCGCTTTGGGCCAGCGTTATGCCGCCATTTCTTTTGGCACCATTCTGCTGTCCATTTACACCATGTTTGGCTTAGGAGAGTATCCGCACTGGTATTTTCAGCCCAGCTGCTTTGTACTTGGCGCCCTGTGGTATGGCTTTACGGCAATTCTGTTTTATCTGATTAAACCGACACTGGCGGTTCAGGACAATCTATCGCGCTGCTTTCATCAAATTGCAGATTTGCTGAATGCCAAAGCCTGGCTGTTTGATCCGGATAATCAAGACAATGTTGAAACCCTGCTCTACAGCCTATCCCTGCAAAACAGCACCGTAGTGCAAAGTTTCAACAGCACCAAAAGTTCGTTATTGACCCGCTTAAAAGCGTCCCGCGCCAACAGCAGCACTATTTATTGGCTGAATCTGTATTTTTTAGCGCAGGATATTCACGAACAGGCAAGCTCCAACTATCTGCATTATGAACAGCTGCATCAAAACTTCAGCCGTACAGACCTAATTTTCCGCATTCAGAAAAATATCCGCCTGCAGGCTCTGGCCTGCCATGAACTGGCGCAATGCATTTTACGCAATGAAATGTATCAGCCCAGCGCCAATGCCAGTCTGGCGCTCAACCATCTGCACAGCTCGATGCAGGATTGGGTACGGGATAATCCGCATAATATTGAAGTCAAAAACCTGCAATTGATTTTAAATAATTTAGACAGTGTGCATGAACGTTTTCTGCATCTGAATGAATTGCAGAACCGTCAGCAACAGCGCTATCAGCAGCATATCGACAATCTGAATTTATACGATGACGATATTCATGGCTGGCATGATCTTTGGCTGAAATTAAAACAGCATTTAACGCCGCAGTCTGCGCTGTTCCGCCATGCGGTGCGCATCGCCTTTGTATTTGCCGTCGGCTACAGCATTTCCCTGCTGCCGTTTGCAAAAAATGGCTACTGGATTTTGCTGACCAGTTTATTTGTCTGCCAAATGCGCTATTTTGCGACCAAAAGCCGGTTAAAAATGCGGACATTAGGCACAGTGCTGGGGGTAATTCTGGGCGTGCCGATTTTATATTTTGTGCCCAGCATCGAAGGCCAGCTGCTGCTGACGGTAATTTTTGGCGTGAGTTTCTTTTATCTCAGCGCTAAAAAATACGCCATGGCAACATTAATGGCCACGTTAATGGTGCTGCTGATTTTTAATTTAAAAGGTGCAGGCTACGCTATTATTTTACCAAGAATAGTGGATACGCTTCTAGGCTGCCTCATTGCTTGGCTTGCCGTCAGCTTTATTTGGCCCGACTGGAACTTCCGCAATATTTCCGCCACCATTAAAAAAAGCACGCATGCCACGTTGAACTATTTTAATGCCGTGACAGAACAGTATCAACACGGCCATAACAACAGCATTGACTACCGCCGTGCACGGCGCGCCGCCCATAATGCGCAAACTGAACTGGCCAGCATGATTTCCAGCCTGAGCACAGAACCCAACCCTGACCCGCAGCTGATTCATCATGCATTCCGCTATTTGGTGTATAGCCATAGCCAGCTCAGCTATATTTCAGCGCTGGGCAGCCACCGTGAAAAAGTACAGGATGCGCAAGTACTGGATTTAATGCTGTGGTGCAAAAATACCTTAATGCATGTATTGCTGCATCAGCGCACGCTGCCCGAGCAGGAAATTCAGCAAAAACTTCTGGAAATTCAGCACTTAAATACTCAAGCACAGCTCAGCAGCCGGCTGCAGCTGGTCTTAAAGCAAATCAGCCTGCTGCTGGAAACCTTACCTGAACTGCTGCATTTGCAGACCGAACTGCTGCGTCAGGACATTAAATAAAGCGCTTATTCAAAATCAAGTTAAACTATTTTTTGAAATGGACAGCCCCGTGCCTTTAAAAATTTTCAGTACAAAAACCTAGCCCTTAGCTTGGTTTTAATATTTGATTTTTATCATAATAATTAAATAAGCATAGTTCTTTTTCGGGTTTAAATTCAGTACACTCAGGGTTCATCCTCATTAAAGCAGTGACCATGAATATTCAAACTTTACGCATTGTTGGCGCGCTCGAAGGCATTTCTTTTTTGTTGCTGCTGTTTATTGCCATGCCCATGAAATATTGGCTGGATAATCCGATTTTGGTTAAATATGTCGGCATGGGGCACGGACTGCTCTTTATTGGATTTCTGGTTGTTCTATTTGCCGTCTGCGAAAAGCAAAAATGGTCTATAAAAATGTTTTTACTGGGTTTGATTGCATCTATCCTGCCATTTGGGCCTTTCGTTTTTGATGCTAAATTAAAAAAAATTGAACAGCCTCAGGCCGAAGCTTGAGTCTGATTAAATAAAAGTTCCTGCTCCATCATTACGCATCCATAAAGAAGACATCACCGCTTGAATGGGGCCTTTTAAGCCAGCCCTGCGCACCCTGTAATTTTTATTGTCTATCCCATAAAAAATCCCCCATTGATTGAGGGATTTTTTATGGCGGGTGTTAAAACTCCCCTTCTGCCTTTCTTTGCTGCAAAATACTTTTCAATACACCGCGCGGAAAACTGAACCACAGTGCAATAAGGGCAAAACATGACACCCCGTAGGCCCAAATATGGAAGTGTTCATACAGTACCCGCACCAGTTCAATCACAATAAAGAAGCAGAACATCATCAGCACGGAAACAGCAGCAGCCACAGTGCCTTTTGAGACTTCGGAAGACATTAAGGCAAAGCGGTACAGAACTGAAAAACTGATGCCTTCGCCAAAACTGACCAACGTCATGCCTAAAATCGCGCTGTATAAAAAGTATTGCGGGAAAATGCTTCCCAGCAGTACGGCTCCTGTACCTACGAGCATCAGCGGCAAGCCAATCAAGATCGTTTTGCCTAAAGGCAGCTTGTCGATGATTTTAATCAGCACGATATTGCCGACAATCAGTCCGCCCAATACAGGAAACTGCGCTAAGCCATATTGCATGCTGCTGAGTCCCAGCTCTTCGACCAGCATGACTGGAGACAGCGCAATCCACAGCATCAGCGGCATGGCAACCATCGGCAAACCTAAAGTCAGGCCTAAAAAGCGCTTATTTTTAAACACCTGCTTAAAGTCATCTAGAATATAGCCGATCGGCTGCTTAGGCATGCTGCGCTGCTGTTTCGGCATTTTTGCTTTCAGGCCAAACCAGCTTAAAAAAGACAGCATGGCAATGCCGATAAAGCCCCAATGCCATGACACATGATCAATTAAAAATGCGCCCAGCACTGGCCCAAGCAAAGGCGCCAGCAGGGAAATATTCGCCATCAGCGCCATCACTTTAATGGCATCACGCTCTTCAAAAGTTTCCTGAATCGCCGCATAGCCCACAGCGGAAATAACCGATAGACCAAAACCCTGCAAAAAGCGCAGCGTTAAAAAGCTTTCAATGCTATGGGTCAGCAAAATCGCTAAACAGCACAGGGTGAAAAATGCCACGCCGCCCAGCAGGACCTTCTTGCGCCCGACACGGTCAGACAGCGGGCCTAAAACAGCCGCAACACAAGCGCCGCCCAGCAGATAAAATGACATGGATGATGGCGCCCAAGAACTGCTGACGCCAAAATCCTGAGTAATGGCCAGCATGGCTGGCTGGACTAAATCGTTACCGATATAGACGGAAAATTCAAATAAGACCAGTGCCAATGGAAACATTAAGGTGGCACGGCTTAACTTTGCAGTATGTACGTTTTGCATTGTTATCTACATATATGATGCGTACAGGATTGGGCATGGTCTATTTTCGGGGAGAGACACGTCAGCCCAACGACAAGCACTGTAATAAATAATTAAAATTTGGAGATCACAGAGAGCGCCGCATTCACAAGGCGCTTAAAAGAAATAAAAAACAGGGTGAAATAAGATGCACTTAAACCCGTACACCCGCAGATTTAAGTCCCTGTATTTTAGCAGTGTTTGCCTATATTGTATTGTAAATTTTTTGAAGCCGCCTTCTGCGCAGGCATTCACGCATTAAGGCTGAATGAACTGATTGTTCTTAAGATCTTCATACGCCTGCACTATTTCATCAAAAGTATTCATTACAAAATAGCCGCGGCCAGATATGGGTTCGTTTAGCGGCTGGGCGCTTAAATATAAAATTGAGCAGTTCCGCTGTGCGGTCAATTCAACCTGTTGACCGTGGCTGGACATGACGGCCACAGCATGATCTGTCAGTTCTTCATTTGTTTCGGCAAATGATGCGCGTCCAGAACACATATAAATAAGCGTAGTGTCACCTTCCTGCGCAGGCAGCTGCAACGTATGGCCTTGATGCAGGTATACATCATACACCTGCATAGGGGTATGGGTTTGCGCGGGGCCAGTTTGCCCTTGAAACTCCCCCGCTATCACACGGACAAAGCCTGCATCATTGGCTAAATCTGCTTTGGGTATGCTGGCTTTACTCAAGCTTTGGTAGCGCGGCGGATTCATTTTATCTTTGGCCGGCAAGTTAACCCACAGCTGCAGCATCTCAAAGGGCCCGCCGCTTTGAGAAAAAGCGTCGCTGAATACTTCTTTATGAATGACTCCAGATGCAGCTGTCATCCATTGCACATCACCCGCAGAAATGATTCCACCGCCGCCTGTAGAGTCGCGGTGTTCCAGTTCGCCTTTAAACATAATGGTGACGGTTTCAAAACCGCGGTGCGGATGTTCATCAACCTCTTTACGCAGCTGAATAGGCTTAAGTGTGCCGGGGCCAATATGGTCAAGCAATAAAAAGGGTGAAACGGTATTGCCTAATTCATAATGGGAAAAGACTGAGGTGACTGGAGCAAAGTCACCTACAGCGGATCGGGTTGTGGTGTTATGAATAAAGGCGAGGGTTTTCATGTTATTATTTGAATACTTGAAGATGATTCATTTTAGCCTCTCACTTTAATCTGTTCGAGAGGCTAATGTTGTTTTCTGTGTTGCAGATTTAGGATACTTGATCCACATCTAAACTCTCTTGAGCAAAAAACTTAATCTCTGGGTTAGGCTTAAAGCAAAGCCATTTATTTTTCATCCATTGTTCAACTTTATCTTTACCTAAAATGGCTAATAAATTATTAAGTAATGAAAATTTTGCAGTTTTATCAAAGTAATAAACTGTAACTCGAACATTTCGATCGATATCATCATTTAGGCTAAAGATATCTATAATATAATCCTTGTCCGAGACATCTAGTGAATGTCCCCAAATGCTAATATTTAAATTAAGTTTACTATCTACTTCCATTAAATCTTGTCTAGCAAATTTTTTAGCTAATGGATCATTATAGCCAAGATCTTTTTCAAAATATTCAACTTTTCTTTTATGTATCTCAACATCTGATTTATATTTATCCAAAAATAAATAGTCAGTGTCTTTAAACAATTTTTGATGGTACTTCGTAAAGCCAAATGCCTTTAGTTTCTTTAAGCCATCATCTTCAATATCAGAAATACCTAAAACAATATTTTGATACTGACCATGACCTCCATGTAGATATTCAACGTCTACTAAATCATAAATACGCTGAAATGTATTCGTATAATTAAATGAAAAAATTTTATCAGGATAAACCCAATCCTTTGAATCAATTCCAAGTAAGCAATTAGCTGTTAACTGCGATACGACCAACTCTAAATACAAATCAAAAATTTTTATAAATTCTTCTAACTGTTCATATGCAAATGATAAAAATAATACTGAATTCATTCCATGACTATCATTGCTTCCATAACAAAATTGTTTATTAAATCCATTTCTTTGCCCCTTTATTTCAAAAATATTAAAACTTTCCAAAATTATAGTATTCTTTTTACCTACTTCTTGCTTCCACTCACTCATACTAAAAGAGTTTGATGAGTTTCTATTTTGCTGTTCAATAAATGGAATTGCCTGAGCAAAGCTAAATATGACTTCCTCGATTTTTAATTCAAAATCAATCCAAGTTTTTACTTCTTTTACATGCTTTTTAAAATATTGATACCAACGATTTAACTCTAAACGACATTGTAATTTCAAAACATCTTTTGTTGATATTTTAATGTTTTCAGTTAAATAAAATTCTTTCGTTTTCTCAATAAAATTGAATTCTCTTGTTTTAGAAAAAAGTGCATCAAAACTCATTGCATAATCAGGAAACTCCCAATCAGTTTTTTTCTCAAGCATTTTATCTATTTTTTCCATCCATTCATCAACCTTATAAATTGATAAATCCTTGATTTTTTGCCCTGTATCTTTTTCCTCGATTGCTCTCATCACATCCATAAAATGGTCATACTTCGTCGGCAAATAGTGCGACAAATCAAAGCCATTACCCACAATTAAAATATTCATTGTTCTTATTTATCCAATAAAAAAGCGCATCCACCGATACGCTTTTTATGAGGCATTACAGCCCGAATTTCAATCATAAATCAAAGATTGATTAAGGGCATTTTGCAGTTTGGAAAGTTTTGGTATTTTTCCCGCGCTGGCATTGGTATTCCTTTTGCGTGCTCGTACGTTCCCAGTCACCATCCACATGCTTAAAGCGGTAAATGGTACGGACTGAACGGACGGAATCATCCATTAAACCCGTTTCTGTCACTTTCACTTCTGCCGCCGTTGGCGACTCCACACGGTTAAAGTACTGACGGATTTCAACTGTGGCTAAATTCTTACGCAAATCCGGACGCTCTTTCAACACCTGAGCCAGTGGTGTTTCTGACGTACCCACTTTATTGACAATTTTCTGTGTTGTCGCACAGCCAGACAAAACGCCTGCGCAAATTACGGCTGCAGCCAATACTCGCAACATAATTCTTACCCCAAGTTTATAATAACCTTGCACATCATGCCGTTTTTCTATCTTTTACACTATTTAGCAAATGTAAGCCTGTGTAGAGCATAAATAAAAAACAGCCATAAAAAAACGCATCCTCAGATGCGTTTTTTTAAATCTTTAAAAATTAAAGATCGAATAATTTGCCTGGGTTCATAATGCCATGCGGGTCAAACACTTTTTTCAGTGCTTTCATGTATTCAATTTCTTCTGCTGAACGGGTGTAGCCCAAATACGGCTTTTTGGTCATGCCCACACCGTGCTCTGCAGAAATTGAGCCATCGTATTTTTGCACAATTTCAAAGACATATTTGTTCACCACTTTGCATTTATCAAAGAATTCATCTTTGCTTAAATCTGCAGGCTTTAAAATATTCAAGTGCAGGTTGCCGTCGCCAATATGGCCGAACCAGCAAATTTCAAAATCAGGATAATTCTGTGCCACAATTGCATCAATTTCTTTAATAAATGCAGGCACATGCGTAATTAACACTGAAATATCATTTTTGTACGGCGTAAATGGCGCAATCGTTTCAGAGATATCTTCACGCAGACGCCATAAGCTGTGCACTTGTTCCAGACTTTGGCTCATTACCCCGTCCAACACCCAGCCCTGCTCCATGCAGTGCTCAAAAATTTCCATCGCCGCATCCATAATCGGCTCATACGGCGCTTCAAATTCAAGCAAGACATAAAATGGGCATTCAGTTTCAAACGGGCGCTGCACATGACCGCGGTCAAGCACTTTCTGCATGGCCAATTCACCAAAGAATTCAAATGCAGTTAAATCAATTTTATTTTGGAAGGCATGCAGTACCGGCATGATCGCATCAAAATCCGGCACACCCAGAACCATCACTTGCAGGTCTTGCGGTTGGCGCTCAAGCTTAATTTCCGCTTCAGTCACTAAGCCCAAAGTGCCCTCACCGCCAATGAATAAATGCTGCAGCGCATAACCCGTTGCATTTTTAATCATGCCTTTGTTTAAACGCAGCACATCGCCTTTGCCGGTTACCACGGTTAAACCCAGCACCCAGTTGCGGGTCATGCCGTATTTAATCACTTTAATGCCGCCAGCATTGGTGCCGATGTTGCCGCCAATTTGCGATGAACCTGCCGATGCAAAATCTACCGGGTAGTACATGCCCTGTTCTTCGGCATAGTTCTGCAGCTGTTCGGTCACAATGCCCACCTGCACACGAACCATGCGGTCTGCTGGGAAAAACTCCAGCACTTGGTTCATTTTATCCATGCTCACCACAATTTCGCCATTGGTCGCGACTGCGCCGGCAGATAAGCCTGTGCGTCCGCCAGATGGGGTGATTGCGGTATTAAATTGATTCGCAAGCTTAACAATGGCCTGCACTTGCTCGGTCGATGACGGAAAAACGATGACCGACGGGTTTGGGTCGAAGTGCTTGGTATGGTCACGTCCCCAATTTTCGAGACTGTCCGCATCAGTTTTAATGCGGTTTTCACCGACAATAGCGGTCAATTGGGTTAATAACTCTGGGGTTAAAGCGACTGGAGCATTCATCGTTTTCAGACCTTGCAAGAAGTAAAACAAGTTGTAAATAGCCTAGAAATCATTCAGTTGCGCATTAGGAGATAGTGGTATCTAAGGCTTGCATAAAAAAGCCAATAGATGCCAATAAAACCAGTACTCGAAATTCAGGCTGCAGTTTATTGTGTTCTTCCATTGAACGCCTCATTTATCATTTCAAAATAGAGTTTTTCATTTTCCACATACTCAAATATTAATTACATATTCGGGTAATTAGGGCCGCCGCCGCCTTCCGGTGTTACCCATGTGATGTTCTGAGACGGATCTTTGATATCGCAAGTTTTGCAGTGCACGCAGTTGGCCGCGTTAWTTTGGAAGCGCTTTGAACCGTCGTTCTC
>NZ_LUAW01000021.1 GCF_001605895.1 Acinetobacter pragensis | reverse complement strand
TTATTGATAATTATTATCGTTTGTCAATAAAAATCATTTTAAAAAGCAATGAATGTAATTGGAATATCGAATAAAAAAACACCGCCTGAGCGGAAATTCGAGTATCGCTCGGATTTCCGCGCAAGGGCGGCTCATAATTTATAGGGAAAATATAAAGTTAGAACTTTAATTTTCTTATTTAACTTATTGATTAATAATTACTATGCCGTCCATTTCAACCAAAGCGTCTTTTGGCAGGCTGGCTACACCTAAGGCTGCACGGGCTGGGTAAGGCTGTGCGAAATATTCGCCCATAATTTGATTGACCAGCTGGAAATTGGATAAATCGGTCAAGAAAATATTGAGTTTGGCAATGTCTGCTAAAGTGCCACCAGCGGCTTCACACACTGCTTTCAGGTTGTCAAATACACGCCGGATTTGAGCCTCAATGCCGTCTACAAGTTCCATGCTATATGGATCTAAGCCAATTTGGCCTGAAAGGTACAATGTATTGCCAACCAAAATTGCTTGGGAGTATGTGCCAATAGCGGCTGGTGCATTTTCAGTGTGTATCACTTGGCGAGGCATTGATTTCTCCTTAGATCTTATTCAGACATCATACCTGATATAAACACATCAGGGCTGTTTTATCGTAATAGTTAGCTGGCAATAGAGGTTTCTGCGGTATTTAAAGGCTGTGCAAGGCGGGCGATGCGCGGAAAGCCGAAATGCATGCGCAGATTGCGGATGACTTCAGCAATTTGCTTGCGGTTATGCACAACAATGCTGACATAGGTTTTATCATCATGCGTGCGAACGGATTCAACCCCTACTTTTTCTTTACGGCATTGATAAATCAGTTCAGAAACTTGTTCATCATTCATGTTGATATTAATGCTGAGATAGGCGCTGAAACTGATTTCTTCCGTATCTTCCGTATTCCATTGCAAAGGCATGATGTTTTCAGGGTGCAGATGCTGCTCATGCAAGAGGTTGTGGCAGCGTGAGCGGTGCACAATCAGTCCGCGGCGGGATAAGTGCCCCTGAATCGGATCGCCTAATACCGGGTTGCAGCAATGCGCATATTTAACGTCAATGCCTTCCGTGCCTTGAATCAGACGGTCTGAAGCGCTTATTTCCTGAGGCGCATCTTGGGCGAACAAGTGGTTCGCGACCAGCTGAGGCAATAAATCACCGACCGCAATCTGTTCATACAGGCTGTCCGGGCTGTTCACGTGCCGCCATTCCAGCACATTTTCCCAGTCCGCTTGAGTCAGATCTTTGACGGAGCGGTTGAATAGTTTCAGTGCGCGGTTTAAGGCTTGCTGTCCGACCAGACGCTGCTCGTCAATGTCTTGATCACGCAAAATATTCTGCAAAGCGCGCCGGGCCTTTTGGGTGTTGATGAAGCTCAGCCAGTCAGGATTCGGGGTGGCAAGCACATCGGTGATGATTTCTACTACTTGGCCGCTTTGAAGCGGAGTGGATAGCGGCTTGGTCTCACCGTTGATCTTTGCGCCTACGGCATGGTTGCCCAGAAATAAACTGGCTGAATACGCAAAATCGACCGCGGTCGCACCTTGCGGTAATTCATGCAAATGGCCATGCGGGGTATAGACCCAAATTTTTTCTTGATGCAGGTAATCGAGCAATTCATTGAAAGTGGTTTTGGCGCATTCGCCATCGACCAAAACATTCAGATTCTGCATGGACGCCTGAATTGCGGAGCGGCAAGCTTGCGGCGCATTTTCCCCGAGCACGACACCGAAGCGGGCGGCTTTGCGCATTAGTTCTGTCTGAATCGTCAGGGAGAGTGTGGTCTTTTCACCTTTCAGGCGCATCATGAGCGATTGGTTGCCGCCAGGCAATGGCCGGCGGATATGATCTTCATAATGCAGTACTTGAAAGCTGCTGCGCAGGATGTCTGCTAAACGGTCACAGTCGGCAATGCTTTGCAGGATAATTTCAAATGCGTGGCTGTGTGTGAGTTCTTGCAGATCAATATCATTTTTAACAAAGTGGCGCAGCAGTTCAATATTGTTGTTTTTCTTTTTGATGCGGCCGGAAATGCGGTGTTCCTGAAGCAGGGAAGTGAGGTTGTTTTCCCATTTGGTTTGATATTCGCAGCGTTTGGGTTTGGTTTGCAGCAGGGCGTCTTGGACATTGTTATACATATCTAAATCTAAATTTTGATAGCATAAATGCTCAAGGTTATCGGCCATTTCATTCATGCCGACCAGCCGGGCCATTGGGACAAAAATCTCAAAGGTTTCTTTTGCAATGCGGGCGCGCTTATCAGGACGCAGGGCGCCTAAGGTGGTCATATTGTGATAGCGGTCAGCCAGTTTAATAATAATGACACGCGGGTCTTGTAAGGTGGCCTGCAGAATTTTTCGAAAAGACGCGGCTTTATTATATTCTTTGTCACTGGAATGGCTCAGTTTGGTTACGCCGTCAACCAGTTCAGCGACCGTTTTGCTGAAGCGCTCAGCAATATCTTCTTTATTGAATTCGGTATCTTCGATGACGTCGTGCAGCAGGGCCGCCATTAAAGTTTCTGCGTCCAAGCGCATGTGCGCTAAAATGCAGCTGACAGCAATGGGATGCAGAATGTAGGGTTCACCGCTTTTCCGGGTGATGCCGTCATGCGCCACATCAGCATAATCGCAAGCTTCAAGCACACGTTCGACATCGCTTTCTGAAAGATAAGCGTCGATAATTATTTTGAGCTGCTGCTTGGCTTGGCTGACCTCTGGGCCTGGCATAGAACACCTTTTTACTGCTGAATTACAAATGAAATGGTTAATCTTCTAATGAAATGCATATTGCATGACTTGTCAATTTTTTCGGGTAAAAAAGTGAAAAAAAATTAATAAGAAAACCAAATGTAGGCTTACTTTATAACTGTTCTCGCGCAAATATAAAAGATAGAAGCATAAAAAAAGCCTAGTATAAAACTAGGCTTTTTGGGCGGATAATCTTATTGGAAAGAAAAACCGTCTAAATTCAAGTTATTTGCGGACAGTGCAAGATCCAGGCTTGACGCTTGATAATCTTGATCACGCTGTTTCAAAATGTCTTTTGATACGTGACCTTCCGCAATTTCGCGTAAAGCAACCACTGTAGGTTTGTCATTGTCCCATTCTACAGTTGGCTCAATGCCTTGACGTGCCAGTTGACGCGCGCGTTTGCTTGCCACTAGTACAAGCTCAAAGCGGTTGTCTACATGGTCTAAACAATCTTCAACGGTTACGCGTGCCATAAGAATTCTCGTTCGAGTAGTAAATTTTAACAGACTGCACAGTATAAAAGGCTTTGTCTGAAGACTCAAGTTTTAATCACAAAACGCTGGTCGGGGTAATCAATTTTTGAATTAATTCCTGATGGCGTTCGGCTTGCTGTTTCAGCACGAGGCGGTTGGCGATAATTACCGCTTCAAGATCATGCAAGGCTTTATTGAAATCATCATTGATAATGACAAAATCAAAATTGACATACTGCTGCATATCTTCAACGGCGCAGCTGAGGCGATGTTCAATGACTTCGACAGAGTCTGTGCCGCGGTTTGACAGGCGCTGGCGCAAATCGAACTGGCTTGGCGGCAAAATAAAAATTTGTTTGGATTCAGGAAAAAGCTTACGGACCTGTTCTGCACCCTGCCAGTCAATTTCAAGCAGGACATCGTGGCCTTTTGACAGCTGTTCTTTTACAGTGCGCTGCGCTGTGCCGTAATAGTTGCCAAAAACTTCCGCATATTCAATAAATCCGCCTTCTTGAACGGATGCCAAAAAGTCTTCTTTGGTTGAAAAGTGGTAATGAACGCCATCAAGTTCGCCAGGGCGCTGGCCGCGGGTCGTATGAGAAACGGAAACATGTAAATTGTTAACACGTTCAAGCAGGGCTTTAACAAGAGATGTTTTGCCTGTTCCCGATGCAGCAGAAACGACAAACAAGAGACCCGACATGATATTTTTCCTGATATGATAAAATATCTTCTCTATTTTAGAGCAGACGGCCCGCAAACAAAATAGCCGAGCATCTTTTTGTTGGCATTTATTTTAAAATCGTTTGCTGTATTGAATTGAATATTGAGGGTTCTATGGAAATTGTATTGGCTAATCCCCGTGGTTTTTGTGCAGGTGTCGACCGAGCAATTGCGATTGTGAACCGGGCCCTTGAGTGTTTTAATCCGCCGATTTATGTGCGCCATGAAGTGGTGCATAACAAATTTGTTGTGGATGACCTTCGCCAGCGCGGGGCAATTTTTGTAGATGAGCTGGATGAAGTGCCGGATGACAATATTGTGATTTTCAGTGCGCACGGCGTATCAAAATCGGTTCAGCAGGAGGCTGAGCGCCGCGGGCTGAAAGTTTTTGACGCGACCTGCCCGCTGGTGACCAAGGTGCATATTGAAGTCACAAAATATGCGCGTGAAGGTGTGGAAGCTATTTTGATTGGCCATGAAGGCCATCCGGAAGTTGAAGGCACCATGGGGCAATATGACACGAAAAATGGCGGCGTCATTTATTTAGTCGAAGATGAAGATGATGTCGCGGGTTTAAATGTCCGAAATCCAGCCAAAGTGGCTTTTGTAACGCAAACCACTTTATCGATTGATGATACGGCCAAAGTGATAGATGCCTTGCGTGCTAAATTTCCGCTTATTCAAGGGCCGCGCAAGGATGATATCTGCTACGCCACACAAAACCGTCAGGATGCTGTCCGTGATTTGGCGGCGCAATGTGACGTAGTTTTAGTGGTGGGTTCGCCAAATTCGTCTAACTCAAACCGTTTGCGTGAATTGGCTGAGCGCATGGGCAAGCATGCTTATTTGGTGGATAACGCAGAACAATTGCAGCAGGAATGGTTCTCTGAAAATTCAAAAATTGGCGTCACTGCAGGGGCCTCAGCACCTGAAATTTTAATTAAGCAGGTGATTCAGCGCTTACAGGATTGGGGGGCTTCAGCGCCTCAGGAATTATCGGGCTGTGAAGAAAATATTACATTTAGTTTGCCAAAAGAGTTACGTATTCCTGTAACACAGGCTTAAAGTGCAGACTATTTAACATTCTGATATTTTTCATAAATTGACAGATCATCGCTTTTTGGCAATGATCTGTTTTTTTATACCTTTTATCTCTATTTGTGTTGGTTTTGTAAAATTAATAGATATTATTTTTAATAGGGAAAGGGTTGTTTTGGGGGGCGTATGCAAAGAAATAATGGATTCACTTTAATTGAGCTGATGGTGACGATTGCTGTGATTGCTATTGTCGCTATGATTGCTGCGCCAAATATGAGTGAGGCGATAGCTAAAAGGCAAATAGAACGGACAACGACTGATTTTGAGAAGGCGCTTACGCAAGCTAGATCTGATGCTGTTTTAAGCCGTAAGCAAATTACGATTCATTTAGGCACTTCAGGAAAAGATACGCCCACTGAGCGTTACTGGAGTATCCCGGATGATGTGGATTTAAGCTTTAATGAGGGCGTTTGTACTGGCGGCAGCTGGAGCACTTCAGCGATTACGGCACTAACAGATATTGTGTTTTTACCCCAAGGGAATGTGTCGGCTTTACCAACCAATTTAGAAGTTAAGCTGACAAGAGATCAGGTAGATCGTTTTATTTATTTAACCAGTTTTGGGCGTGTTGCTTCGAATGCTAAATCGGCTTTTGAAGGGAGCTGTACATAATGAATGCATTTAATCAAAAAGGTATAGGCTTGGTCGAAGTCATTGTGGCTTTGCTGCTTTTAGCTATTGGGGTGCTGGGTTTTTCTATGCTGCAAATGCGGGCGATGAATGCTTCATTAGATGCATCAAAGCGTATACAGGCAATGAATTTAGCGCGTGATTTATCGGAAAGAATGAGAGCAAACAAAGTAGGCCTCGCTAAAACAATTTCAGTAAAAGACGGCGATGCTGACAAATTGGTTGATGCTTATGCAAATGCCCTTTCTGGAAAATATTATATTACGAGTTATACAGCCTCTTGTGCTGATACATCGAAATGCGACAGCAAAGATTTTGCTCAAGAAGATGTGAATCAGGTGCTGTTTAGGGCGAATACTCTAGGTATGAAAGTGGCTTTAAATGATTGCCCTGGTCCTGCCAGTAATAGATATTGTGTTTTTGTGGCTTGGGATGAAACATTGCCTATAGATGGCTCTTCAGATACAAGCTGCACCAAGAATGGCAGTTTCTTAGCAAGTTCGAAATGCATTGTTCTGGAGGCATATTAATGAAGTATTCAAAAGGTATTACATTAATTGAATTAATGGTTGCTTTAGTCATTGGACTAATTGTTATTGGAGCAGCTATGCAGCTGTTTTTGACAGGCAGCATAAATTACAGCTTGCAGAAAAACTTAGGTGAATTACAGGATAATGGCAATTTTGGGCTGAATTTTATTATTAAAGATATTAAATTATCGAATTTGGATGCTGACTTGGCTGTGATTAACGACCGCAACAAATACAGCGGCATTGTATTAACCAGTCTGAAAAGTTACTCATCTTTAACACCTGCAGATTTAGAAGTGCAGTCTGCGAATCTTCCTTTGACTTTGACGAATGCGACGGCAGATGTTGATAAATTAACACGGGCTAAAATAGGGCCAAGCAATGTTGGTGACGCGAGCGATCAGTTGGTTATTCAATATAAAGCATTTGATCCAAATGGTTTTGATTGCGAAGGCGGCGGTTTTACACAAGAAGAAATAGATCAAGGAACGTTTGTTGTTCAGCGTTATTATTTGCGCCCTGATGGAAAGACATCAGATTTAGCTCTGGTTTGCGATGCTGGTCGTTATAAAACTTTGGTGGAAACAGCAAGTTTACCGGCCGGAATTTCAGGTTTGGGGGAGCAAAGTCAAATTATTATGCGCCGTGTCGATTATTTTCATGTATTGCTGGGAGTTAAACAGAATAATTCTGATGAATTCAGCTACATGACTGTTGATGAGTATATGGGCAGCAGCAATGCATTAACTAAAGACGGTTCACCTCGTCCTCGTATTATGTCTATACAGCTGGGGGCGCTAGTGCGCGGTTACGATTCTGTAGCTGGGAATGATTCTATGCCGACATCCTTTCAAGTGCTGAATAAGAAAGTGTCCTTAAGTGACTCGAGCGCCAAAGAAAAATATGCCCGCGAAGTGGTCAGTCAAACAGTTGCTTTAAGAAATGGCTATGGTCTCATGGAGGATCTATAAATGAAGCTTTATCAAAAAGGGGCAACATTGATTGTTGTTTTGTTTGTGCTGATTTTTATGATTCTAATAGGAACTTTAGCTGTTAAGCAGAGTTTGGTTGGGTTGAATATTGCAACAAACAGTCAAATTCAGAGTTTAACCCGGCAAACAGCAGATGCGGTTTTTTTCTCACTTGAGCGGGATAATCAGGATTCTGCAGTTTTTCAGAAAAACTTAAGTTCATTGGGGCTTTTTGGCATGGTGAAGTCTGATGCTTTTTTCGATAAGGAATTGGTGTTCTGCTATCGTCCCAAAAGCCAAAAACAAGTATTCAGCCTGCAAAATGCAAGTATTGTTTATCCAGTAAGTGGAACTGAAGTAAATAATTCTGAATTGGGTGTGACCGGTTTTTGCCAATATGAATCTGGGGACTACAGCAGTGGCCGTGATTTTATGATTTCTCAGGTTGCTGTGAAAAAAAGCAGTTTATCTACTGATGTGCCTTTCAAGTTTTACCCATTAGGTACTGACACGTCTACCGTTCAGCTGGATCAAGTTCAGCCTGTACAAATTATTGTGACAACCATTATTCCGGGTGCTGCAAGCGCAACGGGGTCTGGCTGGTCTAGTTTTGATACGCAAATTAATGACTGTTTTAAACTTCATATCAATGAAAAATCAACGAAATATCCAGATCAGAAAACTGTGGCTGAGTGCTTTAGCGATCTTGGGGTGCCATATAGCCAGCAGGTTATGGATTATGCCGTCATTAGCTATGCGTCGAAAAGTTAAGGAATGAGGAGATTGACATGAATATGAAATATAAAAAACTGGTTGTTGCTATTCAATCTGCAATAATGACATCGCTAATTTGTTCGGCGCTTCCAAGTCATGCAAGTGATATTGAGTTATATAAAAGTCCTCAAGCAACGCAGACGACACTGATGTTTATGATGGATGTTTCAGGGAGTATGGATTATTGTGATAATGCAAATGGAACAGTAAACAAAGATGAGGGATGTACGCCGAATCGAATAAGTAAACTAAAGCAAGGAATGTTGCAGTTGTTGCAGGGTGATGCTTCTGCAGGCGTGGAAGCTTTACCTGACAGGCTTGTGACAGGACTTTCTGAGTTTAGTGGTAGTAGTGGAACAGGACGTATAAAGCTTGAAGCTCGTCCACTAAGTGAAATGACAGTAATTTTAAATGCACAAGTTTACAGAGAAATTCAGGCTAAATCTGGAATGGTTTCAATTACAGGTGCATCAAAAATTATTGAAACTGGTCAAAAAAGGGAAGGCAATGGCTCATGGGTAAATTACACAATTGAAAAATCCGTAAATACTGGTTCCCCTATTACTTATCCTGTAAATAATCAAGGTTCTAAAATTTTTCAAGAGTGTTTAGCGTGGGATGTAAATGCAAAATGTACGCAATGGATAAATACTGAAAAAAAAATTAATGAATTTGGAAGTGTTGCAAGTATTTCAACTAAAGAGAATGTGAACGTTATTCCTCAAAATTGGATAAAATCAGGATCAGAAACACTGAGTTCAAGAGAAGATGAAAGTTGTGGGCGTAGGTGTACAATACAATATAGGAATGTTAACGAGCAGAAATATACAGCTACAAGTGGTTCAGTAACATATGATGAGTATATGGTATATACTGGTACAGCTGAAAATACACATCGTAAAAAAATGATCCGAGAAGTATTGGCACTTACAGCAAATGGAGGGACACCAACAGATTTTGCCTATGGAGAAGTCGCTGCATATCTCATGGGCACAACTACAAAAGGTGAATCGGGTAGTGGGTTTGATAAATCATCTGCTAATAGTCTGATTCAAGATGGTTCAAACTACATTAAACCATCTTATCTAAATACCTCAGTAACGCCAAATCAGCGAGAATATACAATTAACTCTGCTAAGCAGTGTAATACGCAAGGAATTTATTTTTTAACGGATGGTGAACCAAGTCGTTCAAATGATTCAAATGTAAATTTTTTTAAAAAAACGTTAGGTACGAAGGCGAATTTATTTAGTTGTACTTCTACTCCTACTCCTTTACATTCAGATAAAGGTATTTGGAATTGTATTGGTAGCTATGCTCAGGCTTTATTAGATCCTAGTAGAAATCCAGCAGGTGTTCAAATTAAAACAGCTGTGGTTGGTTTTGGTAATGATTTTACTGATAACGTAAGTGATCCATCTGACAATGTGAAAAATGCAAAAAAATGGGGTGAAGTCGGCGGTGGTGGTTGGTACTCTGCTGAAGACTCTGTTGGTGTGGTCACGAGTGTAAATGCTTTCTTAAAAAAACTACAAAAGTATATCCCGCCCGTAACAACAGGTTCAGTTACGATCCCTGTAGATAATTTAGATACACAAAATGTGCAGCCTTGGGGCTATTTCCCGCAATTTGATCCTCAGCCGGATTCTAAAGTGAACACTTGGATTGGCAACTTGAAAAAATATGAAGTTGTCAATAATGTTTTACTGGACAGAGACGGCAAAAATGTGATTGATGCAACCACTAAAATTAGTGTTGATGATCCAAATGATTTTTGGTCAGATAATTCAATCAAAAAAACGATTACCAAAATTAAAAGAGTAGGTACGGCGGATATTGAGGAAGATATTGAGGTTCGAGTTGGCGGTGCATTGAGTCAATTTAAATTAGGCATGGTTGATAGTAAAGAACGAAAAATTTTTACAGACCGTAAAATTGATGCTCAAGGTGTTAATTCAGCAGTTTCTGATGATTCTAATTTAGTTCAAGTTAAAACGGCTGATTTAAAAGTCTTGAATACTGCAAATAATTTCTCTAAAGATCCAAAGCGCGGCTATATTGCTTCTTTGTTTGGTTATGATGTTGGGGCAACCATGGCTAAGGGGTTGGAGGATGATACAAGTACGGCCACGCAAACCAATTTTGCAAACTACTTAACTAATAATAATGCAACTTTAAGGCAGATGGGTGCAGTAATGCATTCTAAACCTGTGCTCATTACGCAATCGGGAACAACATCATATAATGATGAAACTGGTGATTTAACTTATACGGACCGTGATGATTTAATTGTCTTTGGTTCTACACAAGGCTTATTGCATATTGTGCGTGCTGGAAAAACGAGAACTGATTCAGATGCCGGCAAGGAAGTCTTTACTTTTATGCCAACTGAAATGGTTGATGGGCAATCTCAGGGATTCCTGAACCAAACTCAGCAAGGAAGTGATTTAAAATACGGCATTGATGGTCAATGGACTGCCTATACCGAATATGTCACAAAGAGCGGAACAGAACCAACAGAGCCTGTTGTTACGGTAAAAGGCGGTAAACAGTGGCTTTATGGCGGTTTGAGAATGGGTGGGAAAAGCTATTATGCTTTAGATTTATCCGATGTGACATCAGATGGCGGCACACCTAAATTAAAATTTAGAATTGATCCTGCAACTTCATTAAATTCTGCAATACGGCATATGGGGCAAAGCTGGTCTAAGCCTACCTTAACATGGGTGAATTGGAAGGGTAGCCGAAAATTAGTGATGATTGTTGGCGGCGGGTACGATACAGCTTATGAAAGCCTGACGTTCAATCCTTCATCCAGTATTGATCAGGGTGCAGGCGTGTATATGTTTGATGCTAATGACGGCTCATTGCTTTGGTGGTCAAGTGCAAATGTTGCATCAGGCTCAACATCAAATACAGAAACCTATGCTGCAAATATGAAGCGCAGTGTGGTCAGTCAAATTAAAGCAGTAGATCGCAATAATGATGGTTTAGCCGATCACTTGTATTTTGGTGATTTGGGTGGTCAAGTATGGCGTGTTGATCTTAATGCTTCAAATAAAGCAGGGGATACCGAAAACTTTGCTAAGCGCGCGGTTAGAATTTTAAATATGTCATCTGCGGCTAATGTGCCTCGTTTCTATAGTACGCCGACATTTACAATTCATAGCTCAGTCAATGGTTATTTTGGTGTTGTGACAGTTGGCTCAGGCAATTTGAGTTTTCCAATGTCTGAATCTAATCAAAATGATGCTTTATATGTTGTGTATGATAAAGATGTTGCTAAGCGTAATTTATCTGTTTTAAAGGAGAGTGAGCTTAGTACCGTAGATGTGAGTACTTCAGCTGAGGCTGATGGTAAAAAATTAGCTGTAAACACGGCCGGTAATACAGGAATTTCACTGACATTTGGTGGATGGTACTATCCATTATCGACGAAGAACCGCATGCTGAATGATAATGTGGCGATTGACAATGATTTATATATCAGTGTGTTTGATTCGACTGTTGATATTACTGATGTGGATTGCGTAGGTGGCGTGCGAGGAAAAAGTATTGCACAGCAATTTTGTTTGCCATTTGGACAATGTATGAAAAAGGACTCTGCAGGTAATAATGTTCCAGATACACGTCCAGATGATATTGAATTAGGGCGCGGAAATATTGGTATCAGCTTTGGCGGTATTGATAAAAAACGTGGTTTAGTGCTGAATTTGCCGACAGATAAAACCTTGAAATCATATCAAGGGAAAACGAAATTTATCTCTCAACGCTGGTATGAGCGCTAAAAGGTGATTCTATGTTGAAGAAAAATGGATTCACTCTGATTGAATTAATGGTTGTAGTGGTAATCCTTGGGATTATTGCTGCAATCGCAATACCAAGCTACCAAAGCTATATACGTAAAAGTACGGAAAGCAAGGTGCAGCAGGAAATTTTAAAAGTTTCAGAGCAGCTTGAAAATTATCGTGCACGAAATTTTAACTATCGAAATTTTACAGCTACATCAGTAGAAATGCCTGATGGATATGCTTTAAATATTTATGATATTGATGACACCTCAAAAAGTTTAACGGCGGGTGTGCAGGGCCGGGGATGGTATATTAAAGTTACCCCTCCAGTTGATCCTAAAAATTACTATTTCTTAATGGGAAGCAATGGGCTGAAATGTAGGTCGCATTTGGCGAGTGATGTGGATTTTAAATGCGAGCCTTGGAATGAGACAAATCAGAGCGGTGGGCAATTATGGTAAATGTTAAAGGTTTTACGCTAATTGAGTTGTTAATCGTAGTTGCGATAATTGGCATATTGGCGGCTATTGCATACCCTGCATATACACAATATGTAATTAAATCAAACCGTATTGATGTCCAAACTGAAATGGCTAGAATCGCGTCTCTGCTGCAAAGGCACAAAATGTTGAATTCGACATATTTAAACTCAGGTCAGCCATTAACTTTGTCAGATTTGGCGGTTTCAGAAGATTATCCAAACTCGACTAAAAAACTCTATTCTTTAACTTTGTCTAATGTCACAGCAGGAACATGGACTTTGACTGCAGCCCCAGAGACCTCAGCAATGCAGTCAGGTAATGGAAGTATCGTATTGGATCATAAAGGTCAAAAATGCTGGACTAAAGGTTCATCATGTAATCCAACAGCAGCCTCAAACTGGGACGGCAAATAAAATCTAAATTCAAAATTGCGGATAAACAAATTTTGATCTTTCTTTCAAAGGAAAGATAACGTAAAATATTGCCCTCTATGAAAGGGGTTTGAAATGTGTCGATGGTCGATGCAGGGATAATCCGTAAAAACTATAAGGTTCTATCATGGTTGTTATTCGTCTTGCACGCGGTGGTGCTAAAAAACGTCCGTTCTACCAAATCATTGTGACTGATAGCCGCAATGCACGTGACGGTCGTTTCATCGAACGTATCGGTTTCTTCAACCCTACAGCTCAAGGTAAAGCAGAAAAACTTCGTTTAGATGCTGACCGTTTTGCTCACTGGGTTGCTCAAGGTGCTCAACCGTCTGAACGTGTTGCTTCTTTAGCTACTCAAGCTAAAAAAGCTGTAGTTGCTGCGTAATTAATTCTTTATTAATAAATGTTTTAATTATCAGCAGGTAACCCATGACACCAACACAGAATGTGCCCGAAGATCGGATTCAGATTGGACAGCTGCGTTCAGCATATGGATTAAATGGGTGGCTCTGGGTCTATTCCAATACAGAACCTATGAGCAACATCTTTGACTACCTGCCGTGGTACATTGAAACCAAGGCAGGTTGGCAAACAGCAGATGTAAAACGCTGGAAACCGCATGGCAAAGGCTTAGTGGTTGCGCTGAAGGGGGTCATTGACCGCACTGCAGCAGACCAATTGGTTGGCGCCAATGTATGGATATCGAAATCGCAGCTGCCTCAGGCGGGCGTGGACGAGTATTACTGGTCAGATTTGAAAGGCTTGACAGTGTTAGGCCTGGATGAAGAAGAGCAGGAAATCAATCTCGGTCAAATCCATGAACTGTTTGAAACAGGCGCCAATGACGTGATGGTGGTTCGCGCTACCGCAGACAGCGTCGATGGCGAAGAGCGCATGATTCCATGGCATAAAGATGTGGTGCAGCGGGTTGATCTCGAAGCTGGTCGTATCTACGTGAATTGGGGCGTAGATTATTAATCCTTTTAGGATTAACGCAGCAGGAAAATAGAGGAGTCTGCGATGTTTTTTGCAGTCATTACGCTTTTTCCTGAAATGTTTGAAGCGATTACAGCCTACGGTATTAGCGGGCGCGCAGCAAAAAACGAGATTGTGCAAGTCCATTGCATCAATCCTCGTGAATTTGCTGAGGGCAACTACAAAAGAGTGGATGAACGTCCATTTGGCGGTGGCCCCGGTATGGTGATGATGGCTGAGCCTTTGGCAAAAGCGATCATCCGTGCCAAAGAGCTTGCAGTGCAAGCAGGCGCAGTTCATGTTCCTGTGGTGTATATGTCACCGCAAGGAAAGACCTTAAATGAATCTGCAGTACAGCAGTTTGTCGAATATGACGGCCTGATTGTACTTTGCGGACGTTATGAAGGTGTCGATGAGCGGCTACTCCAAAAATATATTGATCAGGAATGGTCAATCGGAGACTACGTTTTATCGGGTGGAGAGCTGCCTGCGATGGTTTTATTGGACAGTATTATCCGGAGGCTTCCGGGTGCAATGTCTGATGAGCAATCCCACGTGCAGGACTCATTTGTGGACGGTCTTTTAGACTGCCCGCAATACACTAAGCCAGATCATTTTGAAGGTTTGGATGTCCCTGAGGTTTTAAAATCCGGGCATCATGCAAATATTGAAAAATGGCGGTTTTTGCAGCGTTACCAGCGCACCTTGGAACGCCGGCCTGAGCTGGTTGAACAAGTTGAATTGAGCAAGCAGCAAAAAAAATGGCTAAAAGATTTGTAAGGCATTGATGAGTAATCATTTCTGTCTTCGAACACCGTACTTAAAGTCGTTTTTAAGTATTCTTTAATAGGCTCTTATGTTTGAAGTGGTCAAGCATAAAGAGAAAGATAATCGGGTGTATGCGCTTTAGCCTCTATACCCAGCGGATATCAGACCTCTTCTGACCCGCACATATTGGAGATACCCCATGAGCGGTAAGCATCCTTTAGTTCAAGTAATTGAAAACGCACAGCTAAGAACTGATCTACCTGAATTTGCACCAGGTGATACAGTGATTGTTTCTGTAAAAGTTAAAGAGGGCGATCGTGAACGTCTTCAGGCTTTTGAAGGTGTTGTAATTGCGAAGAAAAACCGTGGCTTGAACTCAGCGTTCACAGTACGTAAAATTTCTAGCGGTGTTGGTGTTGAACGTGTTTTCCAAACACATTCTCCAATCGTAGCTAAAGTTGAAGTTAAACGCCGTGGTGATGTTCGCCGCGCTAAACTTTACTACCTACGTGAATTGTCTGGTAAAGCTGCGCGTATTCGTGAAAAATTGCCAGCTCGTAAAGTTAAAGCTTAATTTTAAGTTTTTGCATGAGTTAAAAAATGCGCCTAAAGGCGCATTTTTTTATGGCTGTATTTTATAGGCCTTGCAGTTTTAAGCGGTTGGCATGCTGACGGTAAACATCTACAGGGTCTGGCGCAAACAGCGCTTTTAGGCCAAGCACCTGATTAACTTCATCTAAATGATTCCAATTGTAGTCATCCCGAATGGTTTTGCCAAATTTGGCGCTGCATTTGGAGACCAGTCCATCATTGTCTTTGCCGCCATCAATTAAAAGGGCGGTGAATTTAAGCGCAGAATCTAAATCCAGCAGATTGGTAATTTGTCCTGTTCCGGCAAATGAATAGTTATATATGCCTTGTTCAAGCGCTTTGCCGTCCCCGCAAGCTGTGTTGGGCATGCCCAGCGGGAACTTTGCGTTAAATACGGCAGAACCGGCCAGAGTCAAACTGTTGCCTCCTGCTAATGCATCATGCGGATAGCTGTTTGGGTCTAAGCCTTGCGCCCAAGTGATGGCTTTGGATACAAAGTTAACTGCGCCGACCAAGGGTGCCTCCACAGGCGTGCCTTCGGCTTTTAAAATCAGGTCAGCCACGGGAGAGCCTTTATTCGGCCCCGCGATACTGGTCAGTGATGCCACCACATCAGGGCGCACGCCCGCCACATAGCGGATAGTCGGCCCACCATGCGAGTGTCCGACCAAATTCACTTTAGCTGCGCCGGTGATGGCGCGAATTTCAAGTACTTGCTGCAGCAGCTGTTCACCGCGGACTTCGGTCGAGTTTAAAGGGGATACACGGGTTGCCCACGCGCTGGCGCCATTGCGCGCTAAATCAGGCAAAATTTGGTACCAGTAATCTAAACCTAATTCATCTGTGCCGACGCGGATAAAACCGGCCATGCCGTGATTGAAGACAATGGGGTATTGGGTTTTGGCATAAGCCGAACTGACTTTATCCGCTTTCACCTGCGTGGCCTGTGAAGCGCCTGCGTTGCTGCCGATAAGTAGGGAAATTAAACCGGCAGTGAGAAATCCATATTTCATTGGTGCATCCTCTAGTTTTAAGTATTATTTTCTGACAATAAAGGTTGTCACTGATATAAAAACAGTCTGAAGCCGGAAATGCAAAGCAGTGCAGATAAAGCGTATCAGCAGTTGTAACAAATTTTATTGATGTAATTTTGGGAACAAAAAAGCCCGCACGGCTTTGGCGGGCTTTAATCTTTCAGTTTTGAACTTATAGGCCTTGAAGCTTCAAGCGGTTAGCGTGCTGGCGATACAGCGCGACAGGATCTTGCGCAAATAAGCCGGTTAAGCCGAACAGCATGTTGGCTAAATCGGTGTGGTTGAGCTTGTAGTCATCACGGATCACTTGGCCAATATATGCGCTGCAGCGTGACACCATGCCGTCATTGTCTTTATTGCCGTAAGATAAAGGCCCCAATTGCATCAGAATAGTGTCAATATCCAGCAGGTTGGTGGTTTGCGCAACGCCAGTCCATGAATAGTAGCGCACGCCTTTGCTGTCGACAGAATTCAGCTGTTTGCTGCAGTTTTCCGAAGACGCTAAAACACCGTCGCTCACCGCGGATTTTGCCACAGTCGCATTGAAGTCAGCAGAGCCTGTTTGTGACAGTGATTTCATGGATGCATCAAAATCAATTCCCAGTTCAGGCTTAGCTTGCGCCAAAGCAATCAGCGGGCCGACGATATAATCGCCTAAAATATTAAAGGCGGTTTTCGTCAGCTTGTTGTTTTGGATGTCATCTGCAACTTTAGAGCCGTGATAGGTGCCGGCAACCCCAGTGATGGACGCCAGATATTGCGGTTTTGTGGCCGCCACATAGAGCACGGTTGGTCCGCCATGAGAGTGGCCAATTAAATTGACTTTATCTTTGCCGGTAATGGCAAGCACGTCTTCAACTTGAGCAATCAGCTGTTCACCGCGGTATGCTGTGGTATTGGCTGGGGACAGCTGCGCGGCAAAGACAGTTGAACCATTGCGCGCCATATCCGGCAGGATTTGATACCAGTAATCAATATTAAAAGCTTCATTGCCAATGCGTGACCAGCCTAACCAGCCATGAACCATTAAAATTGGATATTTTGTTTTGGCGTAATCAGATTTTGCAGTTTCCGTCACTTGTAAAACGCTTGGCGCTGCTTGCGCGCTTGCCGATAATCCTATCGCTAAGCTTGCCATGATGCCCAAAGAGGCAATTTTGGCTTTGGTTGTTAAAATACGCATATGCATTCCTTTGATTGGAGTTGTTGTTATTTCTGTTCTAGTAATTTGCAACGTGTAAGGTGTAACAAGCTCTCTGATGCATCTTGAAAAGGATGTTCAAGAGTTCTGCGCTGAACATCTGAGGTGTTATTTTTAGAGAGTGAAGATAAAGCAGATGCCACGTTATTTTTTCATGAAACTTAATAAATTCCATATCATTTTAGGACGCGAGATATCCTGAAATGCCATATATTTGCTATACATTTGTCCTGAAAAGCTAAGAAAATATGGATGCCTGATAATTCTATTCTTTCTGTTTTCTATCTAGAAATGGGCTGTATTCATGTTTTAAATATCAAAAAATGGATGCCGATGCATTCATTTTTTGAGAGAAGCGGCTGCAATAAAATTATAATCCTTGCCGCTTTAATCGGTTCGCATGCTGACGGTAAAGCCGAACATGCCGTGGGTAAAGACAATCGGATATTTCATCTTGGCACAGTCTGATTGGGCTTTGGCCATAACCTGCTGCAGCCCTTCGCCAGCCTGCGCTTGGGACAATCCCGCAAGGCTGACGCCGGCAAAGAATGCGGCTGCAAGATATTTATTTTTGTTTTGCATTGATTTCATTCTGAATCAAGTTTTTCCGGCGCCGGACTGAATATCCTCAGAATTATTCACTGTACGGCAGTTTTCCGCCCTGATCATGCACGGTTTCAAATGTGCTGACACGGAGCTGATCCTCTTTGCTTTGGAAATTTTGATTGCGCAGCTGCTGCACAGCTTTCTGTTTGGCGTCATCGCTCATGCCGCTTTTCATAATGCTGTCGCGTTCTGTCAAATAGCTGTTCACATTATTTTTCCAATCCGCCCGCTGCGTATCTAAAGTTTCTAAGCGCTGAGTGGCTTCAGGCCCGACCAGATTGGTGCGCATTTGGTGAATTTCTTCCGCTGAGCCGCCGCGCGCTTTAATGTCTGCGGTAAGCTTGCGCAAATCTTCCAGCTTGTTCAGCTGTTCCAGATTTTCTTTCCAGTCCTCCGGCAGTTCATCAAACAGCGCTTTTAATTTTTGAGCTTTTTCCGTTTCGCTGAGTTTTTTGTCATTGATGACATCCATGCGCTTTAACGTGTATTCGTGGTAAATGTTTTCTGTCCCGAACAGCCCTTCAATTTCGTAGTCTGAAAAAAACTGCTTGCGCATATTTTGCGTGCTGTTGTAAATGGAGCGGTAATACTGCGGATCGTCCTGGCTGATATTGGCAGGCGCCTGCAGCGTGCCTAGACGCTCGCGGTAATCCATGTAGCGGTTCCACAGGTCTAAAATCTGCGACAGGGCCGGTTCTTTATAGCTTTGACTGATGTAGCCTTTGAAATCTTTTTTAATTTGATCTATCGATTTTTCACCGTACTGCGTAATGAAGTATTCAAAGCAGTTGCGGGTCTGTTCATTGACAATCAGCCGGCCAGAACTGTCTAATTTCATTTGGCAGTTGATTTCTGTATCTTGCTGGCTTGGGCTGTAATACGGCAAGCCGCTGGAAGATTGCGCGCCTGCCTGCGCAGCATGGCTGCTGCCTGCTTCGGGCTGCGCTGTATTCTTGACCGATGAAGCTTGACCATCGTTTGGCGCTAACCAAAAAATAAATGCGCCAATGATAAGGATTGCCGCGGCGGCAATGATCCATAATTTATATTTCTGCATATCCTCATGCACCTTTTATCCGTTTTATTTGTTTTATAATTTATGCAATGCGACTGAATATGCCACAGCTTGATCACAAAATCACAGAAAAGTTGTAAATATTCGGTTACCATTGCGGAGATTCCTCTCGCTTATTTTTACCATGAAATCATCTTCTCCTAAAATTCAGCGTCGTTCTATCAGCGGTGTTTTCCTTTTAAATAAACCTCTGGGCATCAGCTCGAATGCGGCGCTGCAAAAAGTCCGCTGGCTGTACCGCGCACAAAAGGCAGGCCATACAGGGGCACTAGATCCGCTGGCATCCGGCCTGCTGCCGATTTGCTTAGGAGAGGCGACCAAGTTCTCGCATTATCTGCTGGATTCGGTTAAGCGCTATCAGACCACCATCTTCTTGGGGCACAGCACCACAACAGGCGATACTGAAGGTGACGTACTGCAGCAGTGCGCCGTGCCAGCGCTGTCAGAACAGAGTATTCAAGCTGTTCTGCAGCAGTTTACCGGCGATATTCTACAAGTGCCTCCGATGTATTCGGCATTGAAAAAAGAAGGCCGCCCGCTGTACGAGTTGGCGCGAAAGGGAATTGAAATTGAACGTGAAGCGCGGCCCATTACCATTGAGGCAATTCAGCTGCTGTCCTATACCGCTGATAGCATCACGCTGGATGTTACCTGTTCAAAAGGCACATATATCCGCGTTTTGGGCGAGGACATTGCAAAGGCTTTAGGCAGCTGCGGTCATTTGACTTATTTGCATCGGATTAAAACCGGGCACTTTGAGCTGATTCCGAGCTATACCATTGAATATTTGGAAGCGCTGAGCGAAGCGGAACGTGAAGCTTTGCTGCTGCCCGTATATTCTCCAGTCGATCATTTTCCGAAAGTGCAAGCGCCGGAAGGCCGTGCTGAATATTTCAGCCGCGGCATGGAAAGCAACATTGAGCATGAAGCTGCCCCCGAAGCGCTGGTTTTTGATGGCGACAAATGCTTGGGCTTAGCAGAAATCACCGAGGGCAAACGCTTGGTGCCTAAGCGCGTATTGAATTTGTAAAACCTGCACTGTATTTGAATTTAAGGCCAAACCTGTGGAAATTGAAATTATCTTAAGCCTGCTGTTTTTTGCTTTTTTTGCCGGCGCAATTGATGCGGCAGTGGGCGGAGGCGGCCTAATTCAGATTCCGGCGATCATGAATGCGATGCCGCAGCTGTCTCCAGCTACGGTATTCGGCACCAATAAACTGTCATCAATTTTTGGCACAGCTTCGGCCTCATATACATTTTTACGCCAGGTCAAACTGCGCTGGAAGCTTTTAGCGGTGATTGCCAGCTGTGCTTTTATTGCTTCATTTGCAGGGGCAGCCTGTGTGACGATGGTGCCTAAAGAAGTGCTGCGGCCGTTTGTTTTGGTGATGCTGATAGTAATTGCCATCTATACCTTTATGAAGAAGCAGTTTGGACAGGTGCATATCCGTCAGGAGCTGACCCCCAAAATATTGCTGCTGGCGGCTGCTGGCAGTTTAGCCATCGGCTTTTATGACGGCATTTTTGGGCCGGGTACAGGCAGTTTCTTTATTTTCTTTTTTATCCGCTACTTAAAAGCAGATTTTCTGCATGCTTCGGCATTGTCAAAAATTGCAAACCTAACCACCAATTTAGCGGCTTTGAGCTTTTTTGCGCCTACGGGGCATGTGCTGTTCGCCATTGGCGGCATGATGGCTGTGGCCAATATTTGCGGTTCAATCGTTGGGGTAAAAGTCGCTTTGAAATACGGCAGCGGCTTCATCCGTATTTTATTTTTAATTTTGGTCAGTATCCTGATTCTGCGCTTGGGCTATCAGACGATTACTGGACAAGCCTGAACAAAATTTAACACAGGCTTACAGGCCTCAGATGCAGATTGCAATAGTATAAAAAACAGGCGTCAGCCTGACTTTAAAATAAATAAGCATTTATTGCACATCTAGCCAAGCATCAGAGGCCATCATGAAAATGAACATATTTGAAGCTTTACGCCAAAGTCATGAGAAACAGCGGGATCTTGCAGAAAAACTGCTGAAAACGTCGGGAGATACGCCTGACCGCCGCAATTTATTTGATTTGCTGAAAAACGAATTATTTGCCCATGCGGTAGGCGAAGACCGCTATTTATATATTCCGTTAATGATGACGGATTCAGGACTGAATATCACCCGCCATGCCTTGGCGGAACATCATAAAATGGATGAGCTACTGGAACAGCTGACCGAGACAGAATTCAGCAATCCGGGCTGGCTGGCAATTGCTAAAAAACTTTCCGAAACCGTGCATCATCATTTAAAAGAAGAAGAGCATGGCTTTTTTCAGCAGGCTGGAAAAATATTAAGCGCAGATCAAAAAATGTCACTGGCGCAGCAGTATTTGGCTGAGTATGAAAAATACAAGCAGAAGGAAAAAGACAGCTTGGTGGAATGAACTGCTTAAAGTTCGAAAATAATCGATTTGCAGACTCGAACTGTCAGCCGCTTCCAGAAGCTGTATGCTTCTGGATTTTTAATTGGTTGGATTTGTCTGCCGCTGAGAGGCTTTGAGGGTGACGCCTACTGAGGCAACCATCACGCAGAGCAGCGCAGCCCATTGCAGCGTGCCAATTTTTTCCGCCAGCAAGACCAGCCCTGTAAGTGCCGCCAATGCCGGTGAAAGGCTGGACAGTGTGCCGTAGCTGAGTTTATTCAGCTGTTTTAAGGCTTTTAAATCCAAGGCATAGGGAATTGCAGTCGCTAAAACCGCAATGGCCAAGGCTTTGCCCCAATACTGCGTTTCCAGCAAAGCAGGCGCATTGCGGTATAGGCCAATCGGCAGCAAGGCCAGTGCCGATAAGGTGATGGCTATGGTCAGCGCATGCATGCCAATGTTCTGATGTACGACTTTTTGCCCGAAATAAATATAGAATGCCCAGCAAAGTCCGGCCCCTAAGGCGCACGCTGCGCCAGTCATGGAGAAATCTGTCCCTGCGGTTTGTCCCCACGGCACCATTAAGGCGATTCCCAATATTGCCAGCAAAACCCACACATAGTCACTGCGCCGCTGAATAGACAGCAAGGCCAAACCCAAAGGCCCGATAAATTCCAGTCCGACCGCAATTCCTTGCGGCAGTTTGCCCAGCGACATATAAAAAAGAACATTCATGCAACAAAGCGCCGCGCTGTAGCACAGCAGATCGCGCCATTTTAAGTAAGACAGCCGTTTCACAATCTGCCATGAACGGAACATGACACAAACAATGATGGCGGCAAAGCACAGCCTTAAAATGGTGACAGACAAAGGATCCAGCACCGTAAACAGCTGCTTTGCAAATGATGCGCTGATTTGATATGACACCATGGACAGCACCATGTACAGCACAGCAATAAATTGAGCGTTCGGCATAAGACAGTCAGCAGCAGGGAGCGGATTAAAATAAGTTGCCGAATTATAGCGGTTATTTCGAGATAAAAAGATGAAATATCAATACTGAAGAATGAATTCAGTTCAGGTAAAAAATAGGGTTCGTTTCAGCAGAATTTAAATGAAAAGCAAAAAAATTGTCCTGCGGCGAGCTGGTCTTTGGCGCTAAAGAGTGCTGAAACTGCATTTTGGGAATAAAAGCATGCAGTTCTCAAATTCTGTCCTGCCGCTATTTTTTGGCTTTTTGCGTAGTCACTGTGCAGCCAATAGATGCGGCAATAATGACAGTCAGCGCCAGCCATTGCGTCCACAGCAGCTGTTCACCTAAAAACACAAAGCCTGATAAGGCGGCAATTGCAGGCTCTACACTCATGAGGGTGCCAAAACTCAGTGCAGATAAATTCCGCAGCGCCATCATCTCTAAGCTAAAAGGCAGGGCGCTGGCCAATATGGCCAAAGCAATAAAGAAAATAAAATTAGACGGCTCAAATACCGCAGCGGGCATGCCGGTCAAAAGCGCAATAGGCAGCAGGCAAAGCATGCCGACAAACATGCCTAAACACACGGTATGATTGCCGGATATGCCGGAAGGTTTTTGACCGGCCACAATATACAGCGCCCAGCAGGCGCCTGCGCCTAAAGCAAAGGCAATGCCTAACGGATCTAAGCTTTGCGAAGCCTGATCAAAAGGAAACAGCAGCGCCAAGCCTAAAACCGCCAGTCCGACCCAGACAAAATCAAATTTTTGCCGTGCATAAAACAGCGCGACACTGAGCGGGCCAATAAATTCAAATGATACCGCAATGCCAAGCGGAAGCCGGTCAATAGATAAATAAAACAGCGCATTCATGCCGGCTAAAGCCATGCCGTAGCTGACAATCGCTTTCCAGCGCACCTGCTTAAAGTTGACCTGCCAGATTTTAAAAATCAGCGCCAAAATAATGGAACCCAGCAAAAGGCGCAAGCTGGACACGGTCATAATCGGAAATTGATTGAACAGAATTTTGGCAAGAGAACCGCTGCTTTGCATACTGATCATTGCAATCAGCAGCAGAAACAGAGCTTGCACATGGGGCGTATTTTTTAAATTCGTCATGCGCTCAACATACTAAATTTGGTTTGATGCCTTGCGGAGCGGGAGATAAATCACAAGACGTTTAAAAATAAAAAAACCACAGGCCGAAGCCTGTGGTTTTTCAATAGAATTGAATTAGAACAATACGCGGACGCGGATTGTGCCTTCAACTTCATGAAGAGTATCAAGCGCTTCTTGAGATGCAGTAGCGTCTACATCCATAACAAGATAGCCCACATCGCCTTTAGTCATTAATGACTGGCCAGAAATGTTGATGCCGTGCTCAGCGAACAGGTTGTTGATTTTAGACAGCACACCCGGTACGTTTTTATGAATGTGAAGCAAACGGTGTTTGCCTTCAGTCAATGGAAGCGCAATTTCAGGGAAGTTCACTGCAGATAAAGTCATGCCTTTATCTGAATAAGCAACAAATTTTTCTGCCACTTCAAGGCCGATGTTTGCTTGCGCTTCCATCGTTGAACCGCCGACGTGAGGGGTTAAAATCACGTTTGGCAAGTTGCGCAGCGCAGAAACAAATTCTTCACCGTTGGCTTTAGGCTCTTTCGGGAATACATCAACCGCTGCGCCAGCAATGTGGCCAGATTTGATTGCATCAGCAAGGTCATCAATAAGAACGCACGTGCCGCGCGCCGCATTGATGAAGATTGAACCTTCTTTCATTTGAGCAAACTGTTCTTTGCCCATGAAGTTGCGTGTAGAAGGAACATCCGGAACGTGGATAGACACCACATCGGCATTGGCAAGCAGTTCACCCATAGAACCCACTTGACGCGCATTGCCTAAAGGCAGTTTTGTTACCGCATCATAGTAAATCACTTGCATGCCCAGGCCTTCAGCCAGAACTGAAAGCTGAGAGCCGATCGAACCGTAACCGACGATACCTAAAATTTTACCGCGTGTTTCGAATGAACCAACTGCAGATTTGTTCCAGCCGCCAGCATGCGTATCTGTTGATTTTTCAGGTACGCGGCGAAGCAGCAGGATCGCTTCTGCAAGCACCAATTCAGCCACAGAGCGTGTGTTTGAATACGGTGCGTTAAATACAGGAATACCGCGGATCATGGCAGCATTCAAGTTGACTTGGTTGGTACCAATACAGAAACAGCCCACAGCAATCAGTTTGTTCGCCGCTTCAAACACTTCTTCAGTGAGTTGAGTGCGCGAACGGATACCGATGAAGTGCGCATCTTTAACCGCTTCTTTCAGCGCGTCGCCTTCCAGCGCTGTTTTACGGTAATCGATGTTGGTGTATCCGGCAGCATTTAAAGTGTTGATTGCGTTTTGATGAACGCCCTCTAACAACAAGAAACGAATTTTATCTTTAGGCAGTGAAAGATGTTGGCTCATTACGGCTCCGCTACAAAGGCCAAATTTAGTGGCGATATAATAGCATAGGACAATGCGCGATATACATTTCCTTTATGGCCCCAATGAGCGGTATTTTGACAAAATATGTGTCAGTAATTGTCGCGTGCGGTCTAATTAAGCCTGTAATTTCAAAGGTGACATTGCAAAAACAGGTTTTTCTGCGGGTTTTGCCAAAAAATGCCTTATAATATGCACTCGTGAAAAGAGGATGTGATTTCTGTTCCTTTTTTATTCACGCCTGCCTAAAATTAAATCTGTGCCGCCTAATGCGCAACTGAATGATTTCTAGGCTATTTACAACTTGTTTTACTTCTTGCAAGGTCTGAAAACGATGAATGCTCCAGTCGCTTTAACCCCAGAGTTATTAACCCAATTGACCGCTATTGTCGGTGAAAACCGCATTAAAACTGATGCGGACAGTCTCGAAAATTGGGGACGTGACCATACCAAGCACTTCGACCCAAACCCGTCGGTCATCGTTTTTCCGTCATCGACCGAGCAAGTGCAGGCCATTGTTAAGCTTGCGAATCAATTTAATACCGCAATCACCCCATCTGGCGGACGCACAGGCTTATCTGCCGGCGCAGTCGCGACCAATGGCGAAATTGTGGTGAGMMTRS
>NZ_LUAW01000020.1 GCF_001605895.1 Acinetobacter pragensis | reverse complement strand
TGAAAAAATCTGCCTATATTCGGTGCTTGAATTGAGTGAAAAGTAAACAAGGCGGAGATAATGAAAAAGGGAATTTTAATTTTATCAGCATTGGGAATAGCGGCTTGTTCAATGCAGATTCAAGCCAAAGTCAATGTCTGTGTATTTGACTTGTTGGGGAAAGCGGGGGAATCCTATAAATTGCTGGAGGAATGGTCACTGCAGAGCAAAACTTGGGGGGCAGACGTAAATTTATTGCCTTATCAGGATGAAGCCAAAGTCGAAAAAGATTTTAAAGACGGCATTTGCGATGGATTCTATATGACGTCTATGCGCGCCCGGGCCTACAATAAATTTGCGGGCTCCATTGATGCTTTAGGCGGCGTGCCCAGCAATGAGATCGCGCAAAAAGCCATCGCTTATGTGCTGGATAGCCGCAATAACAAGCGCCTTGTCACCAAAGTCGGCAATGAGGCGTATGAAGTTGCCGGTATTGGACAAATTGGTTCGGCCTATATTTTTGTCAAAGACCGGAGCCTGAATACAGTTGAAAAAGCCAAAGGCAAAAAATTTGCAATTTTGCATTATGACCGTGCGCAAAAACAGATGGTGGAGCGTATTGGCGCTGTGCCTGTGATGTCTGATATTTCCAACTTCATTCGTAAATTTAATAATAATGAGGTCGACATTGTGGCTGCGCCGGCCTATGCATTCAAGCCGTTAGAAATTTATAAAGGCTTGGGSATCCTGTCATTTTATCGCAATTGGAAGATGAAGAGGGGATTTGGTTCGGTACTGAAAAGCAGGACATTATATTTTCAGTGCGGCCAGAAGTTGCGCATTATTTTAAGCAGCGCAAATTGCTGCCTGAACAGAATATTGAAGAAGAAGATAGTACCGGCGCGTTGATGATCCGCTGTCAAATCCGTCATGAAATGCAGCTGTTGCCTTTGGTGCGCTATTGGATTCCCTATATTAAAATTATTCATCCGGCGCATTATCAGGAAAAGTTGGAAAAGGGGCTGCGTCAGTATTTACAGCCCTGATCAATACGATTTAGAGCCGTATACTTTATAAAGAGCGTATAGCGCTCTTTTTATTGGTTTGATGTTTGTATAATTGAAAGATTCTTAAATTTCAGGCATAAAAAAACCAGCATAATGCTGGGTCTTTTATTGCACCATTTTAAGAAGTATTAAAATGGTGCCCGAGGCCAGACTCGAACTGGCACGCCTTGTGGGCGGGGGATTTTAAATCCCCTGTGTCTACCGATTTCACCACTCGGGCATTTTAACAAGATGGAGGCGGAGGTCGGAATCGAACCGGCGTACACGGAGTTGCAGTCCGCTGCATGACCACTCTGCCACCCCGCCATGTCTTGTTGATGCGTATATTAGCAAGCTCTGAAAAAAAAACAATAGCATAGCGATGCTGTGTGCGCATAAAATCAGCATATAGCGAAAAATATTTAAAATAATCATGTATTATGTGCAAAATTGATTCATATCATCACTGGGAGATGTGCCGTGGCATTAGTTTTAGACGGTCGCGCATTGGCGAAGCAAATTGAAACTGACTTGTTAACCCGCGTAGAAGCGCTGAAAGAGAAAACAGGCCGGACTCCAATCCTTGCGACTATTTTAGTCGGTGACGATGGCGCATCTGCAACTTATGTGCGCATGAAAGGGAATGCTTGCCGCCGTGTAGGTATGGATTCATTAAAAGTTGAGTTATCGTCAGAAACGACAACAGAGCAATTGCTGGCTGAAATTGAAAAGCTGAATGCGAATCCTGATGTTCATGGTATTTTGCTGCAGCACCCAGTGCCTGAACAAATTGATGAGCGCGCGTGTTTCGATGCAATCTCTCTTGCTAAAGATGTCGATGGCGTAACCTGCCTCGGATTTGGCCGTATGGCTATGGGTGAAGCGGCGTACGGTTCTGCAACTCCTGCAGGCATTATGACTATTCTGAAAGAAAACAGCATCGAAATTTCAGGCAAACATGCTGTCGTAGTGGGCCGCTCTGCAATTTTGGGTAAACCGATGGCGGCGATGCTCCTTGAAGCGAATGCAACAGTGACCATTTGCCATTCACGTACACAAGATCTGGCAAGCTTTGTGAAGCAAGCCGACATTATTGTGGGTGCGGTAGGTAAAGCAGAATTGATTCAAAAAGATTGGATCAAGCAAGGCGCAGTGGTTGTTGATGCGGGTTTCCATCCGCGTGATGGCGGCGGTGTCGGTGACATCCAATTGGCTGGCATTGAAGAGATTGCTTCTGCGTATACGCCAGTTCCTGGCGGTGTAGGCCCAATGACCATTACCACTTTGATTCGTCAAACTGTTGAAGCTGCTGAGAAAGCTTTGGGTTAATTTCATTGGTATGTTCCTTCTCCCTCAGGGAGAAGGCTAGGATGAGGGTGATTTTTTATAAATAATCCTCTCCCTAACCCTCTCCTTTAAAAAGGAGAGGGAACTTCCAATCTTAATTTAGGCTTTTATGACACTAAAATTCTGCATATTCGAAAAATAAAATTCCAATGAGCTGTACTTTTCAATTCCCTAAAGCACCTGAACATCTTCTAAAAGCCTTGCATGATGTAATTCCAAACTGCGAATTGCATGCACAGCAATTGCCTGAAACGCCAATTTCCCTTTGGCTGATTCCTCCGGTATTTCCCACAGATAAGCTGGATGATGAGGTGATTCGCCGCATCTGGAATGATACCCCATACTGGATTTTTTGCTGGGCGTCCGGACTGGCGATGGCGCAATGGATTTTAGCCGAACCGCATCATGTTAAAGGCAAAGTTGTTCTCGACTTTGGCGCAGGGTCAGGCGTGGTCGCCATCGCCGCGAAAATGGCAGGGGCGAAACGTGTCATTTGCTGTGATATTGATACCGTCAGTTTGGATGCCTGCCGTGCCAACGCAGAACTGAATGACGTCGAGCTTGAATACTTAGATGACCTGTATAAAGCGCCGCAAGTGGACATTTTATTGGCGGCCGATGTGCTGTATGACCAATGCAACCGGTTTTTTCTTGATGAATTCTTAAAATTTTCGTCAGAAGTATGGGTTGCGGACAGCCGGGTGAAAAATTTCAGCCATCCTGAATATGCAAAACTGGAAGAACGCAGCGCAACGACATGGCCTGATTTAGACGAGTCCCCAGAATTTAGAAATGTCAGTTTTTATAAGACGCTATAAATAGCGTCTTATTTTTTGTCCGGATTTATCAGTTAAATGCAGGGTTTTTAGATTAAGAGCAGGTGTAGCGCACAACACGTAAAGTTGGAGGGCGCGCATCCAGCGCTTGCTGAGCGCCTAAGTTGTCTGAGTTGCGCAGATCAGGGGTGTTGGATAAGCCAATGCTGGTGCGGCTGTTGCCAATTTGACGGCCAAACTGTTCAGCTGGCGCTGCAGCTGGGTTGGCAATTTCATTAATACTCAAAATGGTGAGTTTGAAAGTTTTATTCACCCCCAGTACTTTTTGGCACGCCCGCTGTAATTTATTTTCATCCAGCTGCTGATTCTGACGGCCAGCCAAGGTGTAAGCCAATGTTGCTGAATCTGCAGACTTATTTTCAATTTGATAGCCTGAATGTCCGTTATATGCGCGCGGAGCGCTTTGGCATGCTGTTAAAGTGATTGCCGCCATACCCAAAGCCAATAGCTTATATGTGATTTTCATGCGTTTCTGCCTATGTTGTTATTTTTAAAGTATGCCATAGCCGGATGCATTTCTCGATGATGAATTTGCTTGAATCTTCAACAATGGCATGTGCATGCGTGATTAAAAAAGCCTTCTGCTTTGGACAAGCAGAAGGCTTTTAATTTTTACGCTAAAGCAGTGAAGCTAAATCAATGACATTAATTGTCAGTAATCATGCTGTGCTTTTTGGTATCTTTCATGAAAACGTATGTGAGTAACGATAAGCCAATCATGAAGGTAATGTAGTAGAAGAAGTAGTTTTCGTGGCCTGCACTTTTAAAACTTAAAGCGACCAGTTCTGCTGTACCGCCAAAAACGGTATTGGCAATCGCATAAGGCAGCGCAACGCCCAAAGCGCGGATATGCGGCGGAAACAGTTCAGCTTTCACGACAGCATTAATTGCGGTATAGCCAGTCACAATCACCATTGCGCTCATGCACAGGAAGAACGCAGTCATTGCATCGGTCGTGCCGCTTAAGGCATTAAAGATTGGCACAGTGAACAGTACACCCAGTACGCCAAAGGCAATCATAATCGGCTTGCGGCCAATTTTATCAGACAATGCGCCGACAGCAGGCTGAATCAGCATGAAGATAAAAATCGCTGCAGTGGTGATTTCTGTCGCTGTGGTTTTTTCAAAGCCTGATGTATTGACCAAGTATTTTTGCAAATAGGTCGTAAAGGTATTGAACGCCAGCGTACCGCCGGCAGTCAGCATAATGACTGTAAAGGCTTGTTTAGGATATTTTGTGAATAACGCCAGAGCGCCAGATTTAGGACCGCCATTTTTGGCCTGCGCCTGCGCTTCTTTTGACGATTGAGTTTCGACTAAGCCGCGGCGGATCCAGAACACTACAATAGCAAGCAAAGCGCCAATGAAGAACGGAATACGCCAGCCCCATTCACCCAGAGCCTGTTCAGAAAGATTGCGCTGTAAAATAATCAGCACGCAAAGCGCCAGCAATTGGCCTGAAATGAGTGTGACGTACTGGAAGCTGGAAAAGAAACCGCGGTGGTTTTTACCGGCCATTTCAGTCAAGTATGTTGCGCTGGCGCCATATTCACCGCCAACACTGAGGCCTTGAAGCAAACGTGCTAAAAGCAGAATTGCGGGAGCGAGCATGCCGGCGGAATCATAGGTAGGCGCACAGGCAATCATTAATGAGCCGATACACATCAATGATACAGAGATGGTTAATCCGGCTTTGCGGCCTTTACGGTCAGCGTAAATTCCCATGATCCATGCGCCAATTGGACGCATCAGGAAGCCTAGAGCAAAAACGGCTGCAGCTTGCAGGAGTTTGACAGTGCTGTCGCCTTCGGGGAAGAATTGAGGTGCAAAATATAAGGTAAATGCAGCGTAGACGTACCAGTCGTACCATTCGACTAAGTTGCCGGCAGAACCGCCAAGGATAGATTTGATACGAGTTTTTTTATCAAACTGCTCAGGCGCAGCTTGAGTGGGAGTGTTTGACACATCATTCTCCATAGAATGAAGGCAAAATACATCCATTTAAGTTCTATTTAAAAACTTAAATATATATATTTTGTTGAAATGGGAGATGGGAGTATATTTTTTTAATTTATACGCTTCTTCTCACATAAAATCATGCGACTTTAGTCTTAATCATGATTTATTTTTAAGCATTTATTTAGTTTTTTTAAATGAAATTTCAATAAAAAATAAAAAACCTCTCTCATGAAAGGTTTTTATCGTCTACTGATTAATGCAGATAGGCTGCTCTATCTTGTTAAAATCAATGTTCTTTAATTTGTGAATGGTGCTTGGTGTCTTTCATAAAGATATAAACCAGCAGGGATATAAAAATCATGATGGTGACATAGATAAAGAACCAAGATTCATGTCCGGCTTGCTTAAAGCTCAGTGCAAAAAATTCTGCGGTACCGCCAAAAATGGTATTGGCCAGCGCATAAGGCAATGCTACCCCTAAAGCGCGGATATGGGCTGGAAACATTTCAGCTTTAACGACAGCATTAATTGAGGTATAGCCTGTGACAATAATTAAGCCGGCTAAACACAGCCAAAAAGCAGTCCAGTAATCCTGTGTTTTTCCTAAAGCATCAAATAAGACATAGGTAAACAGGACACCCAGCACGCCAAAGGCAATCATAATCGGCTTACGGCCGACGCGGTCTGACAGTGCGCCGGCTGCTGGCTGCAGGCACATAAAGATAAACAAAGCCAAAGTTGTAATTTGTGTAGCGGCAGGTTTGCTGAATCCAGATGTATTGACCAGATATTTCTGCAGGTAGGTGGTGTAGGTGTAGAAAGCTAAAGTACCGCCTGCAGTTAAAAATAGTACAGTAAAGGCTTGTTTCGGATAATGTTTGAATAAAGCAAATAAGCCGGATTCAGGTTTGTCTTTTTCTTGCTGCGCATTTTTAAAGGATTGCGTCTCCATGAGCCCGCGCCGAATGCGGAAGACGACAATCGCCAGGCATGCGCCAATAAAGAAGGGAATACGCCAGCCCCAGTCATGCAGCTGCTCTTCGGTCAGCACCCATTGCAAAATAAGCAATACACACAGCGCAGTCAGCTGACCGGCAATCAGCGTGACATATTGAAAGCTGGAAAAGAATCCGCGCCGGTTCTTTTCGGCCATTTCACTTAAATATGTCGCGCTGGCGCCATATTCTCCGCCGACACTGAGGCCCTGAATCAGTCGGGCAATGACCAGAATAATCGGTGCAAAAATACCAATTTGGTCGTGGGTGGGTGATATTGCAATGAGTAATGAACCTACGCACATGAGGGTGACGGACAGTGTCAGGCCCGATTTCCGGCCTTTTTTGTCGGAGTAAACCCCCATAATCCATGCGCCGATTGGACGCATGAGAAAACCGACAGCAAAAATAGCAGCGGCCTGCAGCAGCTGAGCGGTCTGGCTGCCTTTGGGGAAAAAAGCATGCGCAAAATATAAGGTAAATGCGGCATATACATACCAGTCATACCATTCGACTAAATTGCCGGCAGAGCCGCCGAGAATGGATTTAACACGTGTCTTGGTGTCTAAATTGGACTGAACCACCGTTTCTTCTGTCATCATGAAAATCCATTTTTTATTCTGTTTCTTTATTTTATGCTTCAAAATTGGATGAAATGTAAACAAAATAAACAATTTGTATGTGAAGTGTTCTTTTGAATTGGCTGTCACAGGCTTGTTTTGAAATATCTCTCATCATAAGCAGCCTAAAGGTTTATCTGCTTTTTACGAAAGATTTCATACCGTTTGCCGCATGTTTTTGTTATGTTGAAAGCAAGATGATAACAATGGCAGTGCTGCGGTACTGAACAATAAAAATACGGCTGTTGCGGAGGCGCATATGAATGAACATCACATCCTCTATGATCTTGCTGTAATTGGCGGCGGCATTAATGGCGCAGGTATTGCGGCCGATGCTGCGGGCCGCGGCTTATCCGTATTTTTATGCGAAAAAGATGATTTGGCGTCACATACTTCATCAGCCAGTTCTAAACTGATTCATGGCGGCTTGCGCTATTTAGAGCATAAAGAATTCAGGCTGGTTCGGGAGGCTTTGGCGGAACGCGAAGTGCTGCTGGCAAAAGCGCCGCATATAATTCGGCCCATGCGGTTTATTATGCCGCACCAGCCGCATTTACGCCCAGCTTGGCTGATCCGTACAGGGCTGTTCTTCTATGATCATTTGGGCAAGCGGGAAAAGCTTGCAGGTTCCAATTTAGTTGAATTTCAGCAAGACAGCAGTCCATTAAAGGATGAGATGACGCGTGGTTTTGAATATTCAGACTGTGCGGTAGATGATGCGCGTTTAGTTGTATTGAATGCAATGCAGGCGCGTGAACTGGGTGCAAAAGTGGTGACGCGTACGCAGTGCCTTGGCGCGCAAAGGGTGCTGAATAAAAAAGAACAAAGTGAAAGCGGGAATGTGGAAAAGGAACAAAGCATCTGGCGCATTGAGCTGGAAAATGACAGGGGCCGATATCACATACAGACGAAGGTTTTGGTGAATGCTGCTGGGCCATGGGTTGCACAGTTTATCCAGCAGGATTTACAGTTGAAGCCGCCTTATGGCATCCGTTTGATTCAAGGCAGTCATTTGATTGTGCCGAAGCTTTATCAAGGCGATAAAGCCTACATTTTGCAAAATGATGATCGGCGTATTGTTTTTGTCATTCCTTATTTAGATCGATATACCTTGATCGGCACAACGGATAAGGAATATTTTGGAGATCCGGATAATGTGGAAATTACGCCAGAAGAAATAGATTATTTGCTGGATGTGTCCAATGCGCATTTTAAAACACAGCTGTCATATGCAGATATTGTCAGCACATACTCTGGCGTTCGGCCGTTATGTGATGATGAGTCGGATAATCCTTCTGTGGTGACGCGTGATTATACCTTGGCGCTGAGCCATGAAACAACAGATGAGGCGCCGCTGCTTTCTGTGTTTGGCGGCAAGCTGACCACATACCGTAAATTGGCCGAATCTGCGCTGGAGCATTTGAAGCCTTTTTTCCCTGATATGAAAAAGCCTTGGACGCAAAATTCTGTGCTGCCGGGTACGGAAAATTTGAATTCAGTTGAGGAATTGGCTATGCAAATACAGGAAAAAATCAGCGGTGTGCCTTTTGCGCTTGCATCACGCTGGGCGCATGCGTATGGAACCAGAGTTTGGGAGTTTTTAAATCAGGCATCTTCAATTCATGAGCTGGGACAAGATTTAGGGCATGGATTGTTTGCGCAAGAAGTGGATTATTTGGTGGAGCAGGAATGGGCGGTGAATGCCGAAGATATTTTAAAACGCCGCACCAAGCTGTATTTGGAATTCTCTACAGATGAAACGCAGCAGCTGGATCGGTATTTGCAAGAGCTGCACCAACGGCGGGCGCAAGGCGATGCCGCTTAATTGGATTAAGGCTCATGTGAATAATAGTCAGGGATGTTCGCTTTAACTTTGCAGACTTTGTTTAAGTTGGATGAATAAAATCTATACTGTGTGGGGCAAAAAAAAGCCGCAATTAAAACTTGCGGCTTCTTTGCATGCTGGTGATTAAATCTCAACACCGCCCAGCGCTTTGCAGTTGAAAGGTGTATTCCATTTTACCGCTGTGCCCCAGACTACAGGGCGGACCATACGCCAAGGCCAAAAGCCAAAACGCTGGCTGGCATTGTAATTGATCACGACATCACCGCCGACTTGATGAGCGCGTTCAATAAAACGCGGATAAACCTCTACCACGCTGCCATAGGTGCCTTTAGCAGCCTTGATGTGCTTTTTAATTTGATACTGGCTTGCGTCTGGTTTGCCTTTAATGGTGCAGATGTGCTGCTGTGGCTTTTGTACTGTTTCTTGATTGGCTGCCGCAAAGCCGGATGTGCTCATTAAAAGAATTGAAGCACTAAGAATTTTAAACATAATGAATTGCCTGTTGGCCTGTAAAAGGAGTTTTTATAAAGTGGTATCAATTTTAATATTCAAAAAAAGACCGCATAAAGCGGTCTTTTTAATAGCTTAATCAAAGATTAAGCAGATTTTTTAACAGCTTCTAAAAGTTCGTCTTGACGCGCTTTTAATGCTTTTGGCAAACGGTCGCCCAGCTTGTCGAACAATTCAGTGTGGCTTTCAAGTTCTTTGATCCACTGGTCTTTGTCTTGCGCAGTTACAAGATCAAATTGTTCTTTAGTGAAGTCAGAACCAGTCCAGTTCAATTGTTCATAAGTTGGAACGCGGCCAATTGGAGTATCAATTGCAGTCGCGCGGCCTTCACAGCGGTCAATGATCCACTCAAGAACACGCATGTTTTGACCGAAACCAGGCCATACAAAGTTGCCTTCAGCGTCACGGCGGAACCAGTTTACGTTGTAGATGCCAGGAAGCTTGTTGCCAGCAGCGGCAGCTTTAGCGCCAACTTCTTCACCAAGTTCTAACCAGTGGCTGAAGTAGTCAGCCATGTTGTAACCCGCAAATGGAAGCATTGCGAATGGGTCACGGCGAACGATACCTTGCTGGCCAACAGCAGCGGCAGTTGTTTCAGAGCCCATAGTTGCAGCTTTATAAACACCGTCAACCCAGTCAAATGCTTCTGAAATTAGAGGCACTGTGTCTGCACGGCGGCCGCCGAAGATGAACGCAGAAATTGGAACACCGGCTGGATTTTCCCAGTCAGCATCAATTGAAGGGCATTGACCTGCAGATACTGTAAAACGGGCATTCGGATGCGCGGCTTTTTCACCAGCAACGTGCGGCTGACCTTTCCAGTTAGTCAGGTTGGCAGGCGCTTCTTTAGTCAGGCCTTCCCACCATACTTCACCGTTGTCAGTGACAGCAACGTTTGTATAGATCACATCTTTAGTCAATGTCGCCATACAGTTCGGGTTTGTCTTGGTATTTGTACCAGGCGCAACACCGAAGAAACCAGCTTCTGGGTTAATCGCGTATAAACGACCGTCTTCACCTGGTTTGATCCAAGCAATATCGTCACCAACTGTTTCGATTTTCCAGCCTTCGTAGCCAGCTGGCGGAATCAGCATTGCAAAGTTTGTTTTACCGCATGCAGAAGGGAATGCCGCTGCGATGTAGTGTTTTTCGCCTTGCGGGTTTGTCACGCCGAGGATCAGCATGTGTTCAGCTAACCAGCCCTGCTGACGGCCCATAGACGATGCAATACGTAAAGCTAGGCATTTTTTACCCAACAAAGCGTTGCCGCCGTAACCAGAACCGTAAGACCAGATTTCACGGGTTTCTGGGTAATGAACGATATATTTTTCAGGGTTGCAAGGCCATGCAACGTCTTTTTGACCCGCTTCAAGCGGCGCGCCAACAGTATGTACGCAAGGAACGTATTCACCGTCAGTACCCAGCACGTCATAAACAGCTTTGCCCATGCGGGCCATTTTACGCATGCTGACAGCAACGTAAGGAGAATCTGTTAATTCGATACCGATGTGTGCAATATGAGAGCCTAAAGGACCCATAGAGAACGGAACAACGTACAGCGTACGGCCTTTCATTGAACCGTCGAACAAGCCATTCAGGCGGGCACGCATTTCAGCTGGAGCTTCCCAGTTGTTTGTTGCGCCAGCATCTTCTTGCTTTTCTGAACAAATATAAGTACGGCCTTCCACACGAGCAACGTCAGAAGGATCAGAATTAGCAAGATAAGAACCAGGATGTTTTTCTTGGTTAAGCGCTTGCATAGTGCCGTTAGCGATCATCAAGTCGATATAACGTTGATTTTCTTCTTCGCTGCCGTCACACCATTCAATTTTCGCTGGTTTCGTTAATTTTGCAATTTCTTCCACCCAAGCAATAAGCTTAGGGTGACGAACGAATTCTGGTGCGTTCACTTGGGTCATGGTGAGGCCTATCTCAAATATGTACAAACTGTACAAAGTATAATCCGAGCAACGGGGTACATTGCGCAGATGAAATATGAAAAAAAGTGGCGCTATTAAAGCATAATTTCATAAAAAAAATAAGACTAAAGATGGGGTGGATTTATTTTGGAATATTATGGTATTTAGCTTAATTATTTATGATAAACAATCGGTTATAAGTTTTTAGCTGTAAAATTAAACACATTTATAAAATTTATGGGTATTATTCATTTTATTAATTTTATTAAAAAACATAATGTTAGTATTTTGTTTTATTTGAGAATCGTTATTGATTAAATAAATGGTGGTAATTCGATTTTTACATAAAGGAACAGTTAAATGCTGATAAATTCGACAAAATTAGAATAATAGCTTTATAAATGCATAAAAAATGTCAAATCAAACGCAGCCGCTCTCAATTATTTATAATCAGAATTCGGGTTTTCATGCCGCGAATAAAGATGAAATTTATGAAGAGCTTATTCGTTTGTTGACATCTTATGGCTATGAAATTCAATCTTTTGAAATGAGCCAGTTTCCCAATTTTGAAATATTAATGCAGAAAGTGCTGTTGCGGCATCAAGAAGCTGGCAATTTAGGCGTTGTGGTTGCTGCCGGAGGCGACGGCACATTAAATGCAGTTGCAGGGTATCTGATGAAAACTCAAGTGCCTATGGGGATATTGCCTTTGGGTACATTTAATTATGTGGCGCGGGTTTTGGGCATTCCTTTAGATATTTTAGATGCGGCCAAAGTGATTGCGGAAGGAACAGAGCGTCCAATTCATACCGCTTTAATTAATGATCAGATTTATTTGAATAATGCCAGTTTGGGCTTATATCCTTTATTTATACAAAAGCGTGAACTATATAACCGGCATTTTGGCCGCTTTCCTTTAAATGCCTATACTTCCGGCTTGGATGTGCTGATTCGAGACCGCAAAGAGCTGAAACTTCAGATAGAGGTGGATGGCGTAAAATATCCTGTGAAGACACCGCTGATCTTTTTTGGCAATAATCAGCTTCAGCTGGCCGATTTGAACCTTAAAATTGCAGAAAGCGCCGCGCAAGGCAGGGTCGCTGGTGTGGTCGTAGCGAAGAGCGATAAATTAACTTTATTTAAAATGCTGTGGCAATTGGTGAAAGGCAATTTAGAAAAGGCGCCGGATGTGTACAGCTTTGATGCAGATCAGGTCGTGATTCATTCAAACCGCAAAAAATTGACCGTCGCGGTGGATGGCGAAATAGTCGAAATCAAACCGCCGCTGCAAATCCGCGTGCAAAAGAACGCATTAAAGGTGAGGGTGCCGCATGCTGCTGCATCTGTCTGATTTGCATTTTGGCACCGAGCGCCAAAATTGCTTACGCGCCATTCAGCAATTTTGCCTTCAGCATCAGCCCGAAGCTGTGGTGGTGAGCGGTGATTTGACGCAGCGCGCGCGCTACCTGCAGTTTTTTGCCTGCAAGCAATTTTTAGACAGTCTGAACTTACCTTATTTGGTGGTGCCGGGGAATCATGATATTCCGCTGTATCATTTATGGAACCGTATTTTTAATCCATTCGCACGCTATCAGCTATTTTTTGGCAAGATGGAAACCGTGCTGGAAACTGAGCATTTTTATATTGCAGGCGTCAACAGCATTCGCCGCCGCTACCATACCCGAGGCCATATTTCTTTAGAGCAAATTCAATATATAGATGCCAAGCTGCGTCAGGCGCCTGCAGATAAGCTTAAAATTATAACTGCGCATCAGCCGTTCTATACTTCTCCTGAAGATCCGCATGGGGTCAGTGACTGCCCGTTAATGGGCCGTATCGCCTTGGAAACATGGAGCAAAAGCGGTTTATATGGGCTGCTTCATGGTCATTTGCATCAGCCTGCCGTCTACGACTTGAATCAAATCTACCATTTAGGCGCACAGCATCCTGTGCTGGACATTCATGCAGGCACTTCCACGTCATACCGTCTGCATGCAGGGCTGCCGAATAGTTTCAATACCATCGATCAGCAAGGTGATGTAGAGCATTATTTATTTGACCAGACGTCTCAGCAGTTTTTAAGCAACCGTGTGGAGCGCTGAACAGGGTTAAATTTTCATTGCAGATGAAATTTGAATAAAAATAAGACAATTTTTGAAATATTTTTTAATTTTGCCCTTGAAGCGTTTTTTTCCATCCCCACAAAAGTGTCATATCAAAATTTTGTTGATGACCTAGGAATAAGAAGTCATCTTCACATCGTAATCAATGACATTCTGAAAATGTCTATGGAGCTAGAAATGAGCAAGATTCGTCCTTTACATGACAACGTTGTGATTCGCCGCGTAGAAAAGGAAACCAAAACTGCAGGCGGTTTAATTTTAAGCACTTCTGCTGCTGAACAGCCGGCTCAGGGTGAAGTTATTGCAGTCGGCAATGGCAAAGTAACAGACAATGGCGTACGCGCATTAGACGTTAAAGTGGGCGACAATGTGCTGTTCGGCGCATATGCAGGCACTAAAGTAAAAGTAGAAGGCGAAGAGCTTCTAGTCATGAAAGAGTCTGATATTTTGGCGGTTCTTGAAGGTTAATTCAGAACATTCATATGCTGTTTAAGCAATATAATTGATTAAAATTTAAGAATATTTGGAGTTTAGCATGTCAGCTAAAGACGTAAAATTCGGTGATTCAGCACGCAGCAAAATGATTGCTGGCGTTAACGTACTTGCAGATGCAGTCAAAGTAACTTTAGGCCCTAAAGGCCGTAACGTTGTGATTGACCGTTCTTTCGGCGCACCGCACATCACTAAAGATGGCGTAACCGTTGCGAAAGAAATTTCTTTAAAAGACAAGTTTGAAAACATGGGCGCGCAATTGGTTCGTGAAGTTTCTTCAAAAACCAACGACATCGCGGGTGACGGTACAACTACTGCAACTGTATTAGCTCAAGCAATTTTAAACGAAGGGATCAAGTCAGTGACTGCTGGCATGAACCCAATGGATTTGAAACGCGGTATTGACCTTGCGGTTAAAGCATTGGTTGCTGAAATTAAAGCGACTGCTAAACCTGCTTCAGATACTAAAGCGATTGAACAAGTCGGCTCGATTTCTGCTAACTCTGACACCACTGTCGGTAAACTCATTGCGCAAGCAATGGAAAAAGTGGGCAAAGAAGGCGTGATCACTGTTGAAGAAGGTTCAGGCTTTGAAGATGCGTTGGACGTTGTTGAAGGCATGCAGTTTGACCGCGGCTATATCAGCCCGTACTTTGCGAACAAGCAAGATACTTTGACTGCTGAACTGGAAAATCCATTTGTTCTGCTTGTTGATAAAAAAATCAGCAACATCCGTGAATTGATTACAGTATTAGAAGCTGTAGCTAAAACAGGCAAACCGCTTTTAATTATTGCTGAAGATGTTGAAGGCGAAGCGCTGGCTACACTGGTTGTGAATAACATGCGCGGCATCATCAAAGTATGTGCGGTTAAAGCGCCTGGTTTTGGTGACCGCCGTAAAGCAATGCTGCAAGACATCGCAATCTTGACTGGCGCGACTGTGATTTCTGAAGAAGTTGGCATGACTCTAGAGCAAGCTTCTCTTCAAGACCTAGGTACAGCGCATAAAATTACAGTTTCTAAAGAAAACACTGTGATTGTGGACGGTGCTGGCGATGCGGCTCAAATTGCTGAGCGTGTAACGCAAATCCGTGCGCAAATTGAAGAATCGACTTCAGAATACGACAAAGAAAAACTTCAAGAACGCGTTGCTAAATTGGCAGGCGGTGTTGCAGTCATCAAAATTGGTGCGGCGACTGAAGTTGAAATGAAAGAGAAGAAAGACCGTGTTGACGATGCGCTGCATGCGACTCGCGCTGCGGTTGAAGAAGGTGTGGTTGCGGGCGGCGGTGTTGCGCTGGTACGTGCAGCGTCTGTACTTGATGGCCTGGTTGGTGTAAATGATGACCAAAACGCAGGGATTAACATCTTGCGCCGCGCTATTGAAGCGCCTTTACGTCAAATCGTTGCGAATGCGGGTGATGAGCCTTCAGTTGTAATCAATGCAGTGAAGGGCGGCGAAGGTACTTTCGGCTACAATGCTGCAACTTCTGAATATGGCGACATGCTGGAAATGGGTATTCTTGACCCAGCTAAAGTAACGCGTTCTGCACTTGAACATGCGGCTTCTGTTGCCGGTTTAATGCTGACAACTGAATGCATGATTACTGACATTCCAGAAGACAAGCCAGCGATGCCTGATATGGGCGGTATGGGCGGTATGGGCGGCATGATGTAATTCATAGCATCCATCCGATCTAAAAAAATCCCCGCATATGCGGGGATTTTTTTATCTTAATTATTTAATAAATACTGTAGTTTTGACTTTAGAAAATATACAGATATTATTTAATAATACTTAAGTATTGTTGGGGTGTTGAATGAACCCTGAAATTGAAAATGCGATTATTGGGGCTGTTTATGATGCTGGGCTGGACGCCTCACTTTGGCCTGAAGTAATGCATCAAATTGTCGAATATACCCAAAGCAAAACTGCAATTTTAACCGCCCTTGGCCGGCTGAATCCAAATTATGACTTTGTGCATACATGGAATATTCCACCTGCCGGGGTAGATGCCTATCAAAATGAACAAATTAAGCTGATTGACATGAAACTGCATCTGCCGCTGTGGAAGCGGATGGGCATTGGCGATGTTCTGAATCAGGACTGGAGGAGCTATGTTGCAATGCCGGATCAGGATGAAGGTATCTTTTATGATAAATGCCTTAAAGCCAGTGGTATTTGCTATGCCGCAGGCGTGCTGCTGGATCAGGGGGAATACCGGTGGGCAGTACTGGGGATACACCGGACACCTGCTGAGCCGAGTTTTCAGCAGGAAGAATTAGACTTTTTAAAGCGCATTGGGGTGCATATCCGCAGAGCATTGCAAATTCACAAGCAGCTCAGTTTTGCCAGAATTGAAAACCATAATCTTTACAATATGCTGGACAGTATTAAAGTCGGCATCATTTTAGTGGATGAATACCGCAGATTTTATTATTCCAATAAGCGGGCGCAGCAGCTGATGGAATGCAGTCAGATTTTTGAATTTGACCAGCAGAATAAAATTTGCGCGGCAAAGCAATATCAAAAAAAAATTGAGCAGCTGGTGCATACGGCGCAGACGGAGCTGAATGGGAACAGCTGCGGTGTTGGTGGTGTGCTTGCGCTGAAAAATGAACAAGGGCGGCAGTTCATGGTGACTGTGACATCTTTCAGCAACATGAACAGTTTGGCCAATTTAGTCGATCAGCGACAGAATTATGTTGTGCTTTCTATTTCAGAAATGGGACAGCATTATACTTTGGCTACGGCGTTCTTAAAGGAAAGCTATGCGCTGTCTGCCAGAGAATGTGAAATCTGCGAGCTGTTTGTGAACGGCATAAATTTAGAAAAAATTGCGGAAAACTGCAGTTTAACCCTAAGCTCTGTCCGAACTTATGTCAAAAATATTTACGCCAAAATGCAATGCAATTCACAGGCAGAACTGCTGCATAAATTGATGGGCATGACCATTCATTTTGAGCACGTTCATTAAAACCAGCTTGAACGCATAATTCACAACAGCTTGCAAAAGAGCGGGCAAAGAAACGGAAAAAGACCTTGGGCAAGCCAAGGTCAGAATGCGGTTTAAGATATTAAAATTAAACCGGCTGCAAGATTAAATCTGAAGACGGTTAAAACCGTGTAAAGCTGACTGAGTCTTCACCTTCATGCTGAATGGTGAAGGTTGAACCGTTAATGCTGTAACTGAAATTATCAAGGTCTGGCGGTGAGTAAGAGGAGTCAACCAGCCCTGAACAGCCATTGGTATCATATTGCATGCTTGTAGCTTTCAATGTGCCATTGCTTGCTGTGTATGTGCCAGATTCAATGCCCGGCGAACTGCATTCATTTCCTGTGACTTCTACAAAAATATATGAACCGTCACTGAAGAATGTGACAAGCTGGTTGTCAGTTTTCCAAGAGCCGGCAAGGTTACCAGCAGTATTTTCAACCCGTTTAAATGTATAGGTTTCACTCCCTTCTTTCAGTGCAAGGGTATCTTTGTCAGCGCCATACGCTAATGTGAAGCTGTCCTGAGGATGTGATAAGCCCCATTCGCCATTGGTATCTATTTCAAAATCCTGCGTATGGCTGAATTCACCGCTCACAGGATCCCAGCTCATTTGGCCTTTTTCAATGCCGGCTCGTCCAGAATCGTCTGCGGCAGCGGTTTCACCCAAGACAAAATTAAAGACTTTCCGGCCGTTTGACACGTCTGTAGTTCCGTCGATGTACAGTACGACTTTACTGTTTTCCGATGGAACTTCTAAGACCCAAACACCGGTATTGTCTTGAATAAAGCTGTCAAAGAAATTGCTTTTAGCCGTGCTTTCAGAAACTAAGGTTAAGCCTGAATTTTGCAGTACTTGCAGCAAGGTCGCATCTTGTATAAACGATTCTGTAGGCAAGCTTAAGTCAATGGTTTTATCTTTTAATGCCGTAACCGCGGCATCGCTAATGGTGATGCCATTGCTGTGATTTTGGTCGGCATCTAAAGATTGAAGTAAAATCAGCAGGTTGGTTCGGACAGTTTCATCGGCAGACAAATCTATAGGGGTAACATATGCTTGCGCTGCTGAGCTTCCAAGCTTGATATCGCCTACATAGAATGTGACAGAATCACCAGCTTTGTATTTAAACTCCCCAAGAGAATTTGTATTTCCAGTAATGCCGCTGGTCGTTTCATAGCGGACATTTTCAACAGGGCCATCTGTTAATACACCAGTCAGCTGGCTGGAAGCAGGCGGAGTGCTGGTATTGCCGGATGAGGAATCATCATCTGAAGATCCGCCGCAGGCGGCCAATAAGCAGCTTAAACTGAGCGCCAATAATGCCTTTTTCATAAGATTGCTCTTGTTCTTGTAAAGTTCTTAGCGATCTTATGAGGAATCCTCTGTGCTTGAATATCCTAAAATGGGGAGGGATGCATTAAATATTTCAAAAAGAATGCACAAGAAAAAACGTCTGATTCTGTTCGGATCGGCGTAAAAAAATAATTTTATTCAGTGCCTTAGTCTAAGCGGTTGGGGTGTTTTTTTGCGTATTTTCAATGAGTGTCTTTCATCAGTTTATAGTTTAATTGACTGTCGATCGCTTTTCCTGTTTGCAGATCCCGAGCCTCGGCAAAATTTTCACTAATGAAGAATTTACGGTTTTCTGCCGCTTTGTCTAAAGTGATAATTGAGGAATTGCTGGCATCAAAACTGAACGCGCCTTCACTTTTAAATTCTTTTCCGCTGCCTTTGCCTAGATATTCTTCTTTTAATTCATAAGTTTTATCAGACTTTAATTCAAGCTCCATTTTTATGCCTTCACAGTCTGCGCAAGGAAGAACTCCTTTGTACTCGCCAGCCCAGTAGAGAGATGTCTCTGCATGTTCACCCGCAGCCGGTGTTGACCTGATTTTTGTGCTTTCAGATGCTGTTTGAGCAGTTTGCTGTACGGGAGCTTGTACTGCTGTGTTGTTTTCAGGTTTAGAGCAGGCCGTTAAAGTGAAACTGCTGAATACGAATATAAAGAGGACTTTGTTCATAGGGCTTAGCTTTTTGATTATTCAAAGATATCAATTTAAACAGGAGTCAAAATAATAAAATGGGCTTCTTGTAACGCCGTGCTGTATATCTAAATTTAAACAGCGTTTAAAACAGCAAAAGTTTGCCAAACAAAGAAAGGATGAATTGCTTAATTATTTTATACATTTATATATTAATTGATTGATTAATGTTCAACCTGGGCTGGTTTAATTATTTATTGCCGTTAGAATTTGCGCCTGATCAAAGTGTATACGGTACAGCGCGTGTTTGAAAAATTTGCAGAAAAAAGCCTGAATATGATGGGGTGGGAAATTGATAATCATTGGCCGCTGGATTTAGCGCAATGTGTCATGATCGCCGCGCCTCATACCAGCAATTGGGATGCGCTCTATGCACGTTTGGCATTAAAAGCCTTAGGGGTGAATGTCCGTATTACAATTAAAGACAGTTATATGAAATTTCCTGTCGGGCCATTTGTTCGGGCCATGGGCGGCATTGGCATTGACCGCAGCCCTAAAACCGCCGGCGAGCAGCGTTTGAGCATGGTGGAAGTCATGAGCAATCTGTTTAAAGAGCATGCTGAGCTGGTGATGCTGGTTACGCCAGAAGGCACGCGCGCAAAGCAGGAGAAATGGAAAACCGGTTTTTATCATGTTGCCTGCACTGCAGGGGTGCCGATTGCTTTAGCCTATATGGATTATGAAAAGAAAAAAACTGGCGTCGGGAAAATTGTCTATCCTACAGGTGACTATGAAAAAGATATGGCTGAAATTATGCAGTTTTATGCGCAAATCAGTCCTAAGTTCCCTAAAGATTTCAGTGTAGACAGCCGCTACTATTCAGCAGAATAATATTTTAAGCAGAATCATATTGGATAGCGTTTCCAGTCTTGAAATCAGGGAATTAACTGGATATCGCAAAAAAAAAGCCGGACGATAATCCGGCTCTTTTTATATACGCGCATACGGCTGAAAAAATTTTACTCGCCGCTTATCTGCTGAACGTCTTGTGAAATGCCGCCTAAATTTTGGCAGGCTTCTTTATAAATATCATATTGCTGCTCAATCACGGCGGTTAGGGGGATATTGAAAAGCTTTTCACCGTTTTTATAGCTTTCTATATAGCCGGCGGCTTTTTGCTTTGAACTGTGCAGAGACTGTTCATGATAGCTGGTAATTGGACTATGGGCCATTTGGGTGCTTTCAATGTTGCCGCATTGAAAATGAGTCAGCAGTTTTTCTGCTTTTTTTATATCACGCGAAGTGCTAATCGAGCAGCCAGCCAAGACGACAGCTGTGGCAAATACGGCGAGCGATTTCATAATTTTAATAATGGGGGAAATATTGAGGGTCGACATTATAGTTTTTTTTGAGCGCAGAGTTTTCATTAAGGATTTTTGTTTGGTGGAATAATATCCACTTGGGGCATATGTAAATAAGGTAAGCGCATAAGAGTGCTCAAATTGGTTCAATAGTCGCTTGTACATACTGCACAGCGCCTTGATCTTGCCGGATAAAAGCAAATAGCGTTGCAGGCAAGATAGACATGCCGCTATGTTTTTAATATAACTGATTTAATTGAATTGATTTTTAAGAATGTTTTTGCATGTTTTATGTATGCAGATTTAATCCTTGGGGCTGCCTTCATGCACTGCTGCTGAGTATGGCACTCGGCATGTGTCCCAATACTGCATTTGGCCAGATGCGGAATGGCATTATTGTCATGGATGAAAGCTTAGAGAATTTGACTGAGCAGGAACAGCGGAAATTGGCTTTACATACAGAAAATAAACAGCAGGAATATGGACTGCTGAATCATTCATTTTTTGAAAATGATTTATTTGAAATTTATAATTATACGGCCTATGAAACGGGCGCCGCGCAAAATAAGTTTCTATTGGGCGATGCTGAGCACATCGGCTTGCAGGATTTCGGCATTTCATTCGGTTTTGGCATGAAACTGCGGTTGAGCCGCAGGCACAGTATCGGATATGAGTATTTATCCAATTTTCCTTATGACCGCGGGCAAATTATCCGCGTATATTGGAATGCGCTATTTTGAAAATGCGATAAAGATACAGGCGCTTTGATCTTAGTTTTGCGCTCAGCAGCATCTTTCATTGCTTTGCCTATATGCTTTGACGCTTGTTGAAGTACCTCAACAGTACGCAGCTTTACAGTTCTTCCATTATTTCTGCAACATCTCAGACAATAATTCCTCAACTGCATGAATGCTTCAATAAACGTCTTAGCCTATGCAATTAAATCTGCTTAAAAAACCATTTGCGGTGTTGTGTCTGATCTTGGCCAGCAGCAGTTATGCAGCTGCTGTACCTGCAGATATTCAAGAGATAAATGCGCCAATAGCTATTCAAGCTCCAGAGCATAAATATCAGCTGTACAATGATGGACAGTGTTCCCAGTCCGATGATTCAGACATTAAAGAGCTGCGTGAAGAGGAAGCGCCTATTCGAGATGCTAGGCCAATAAAATTGGCTCGGCCGTATTAAGCAGTATTAAATTAAGCTGGTCAGCAGCAAAAAACAGCCTGAAGCAAACAGCAGGCTAAACACTGTATGCTTGAATTGCCGCTCTGAAATCTTGTAAAACAGCTTTGCGCCCAAAATTGCGGGAATGCTGACGGTCAGCAGCAATACCCCCATATAAGGCAGATGTATGCTGTGAATTGTGCCTTGCAGCAGGTAGCTCAGCAGAGTGAAAATCTGAATAGCAAAGTTGAAATGGCGTAAAATGTAGCGCTGTTCCTGCTTCGGCAAATGTTTCAGCATGACCCAGGCAGAGGGCAGAGAACCGCAAAATCCGCCAAGGCCGCCTAAGATCCCGCCAATAAATCCAACACTGCTGTCAGCAATTTTTCCCGAATGCTGAATGGCTTTAATTTGCGGATTAAACAGCATGACTGGGCACCACAGGACTAAAAACAGCCCCAAGACCAATTTAAAAGTATCGGGGTTAATGATTTCAAGTAAATATGTGCCTAAAGGCACGCCTGCCAAACCTGCAATAATATAAGGCAAAAGTAATTTCTTAGAAAAATAATGTTTTTGTTCATTCAGCAGTGAAATCATGTGGCTCCAAAGTGACGCGAAGACCACCAATGGCGCTGCCAATTGCGGCGGCAAAACCCACACCCAAAACGACATGGCAATTAATGCGAATGCAAAACCTGTGAGCCCCTGAACAAAACCAGCAACTACCGCGCCAAAAATAAATAAAAGCCAAGTCATAATTGATTACAGTGAAAAAGCCTCAATAGTGTAAAGGCATTTGCATGCAGCTGTGAAATAATTCTTTCGGCTGGCGCACGCCCGAAGGCGGTTAATTTTAAATAAGCCATGCAGGGTAAAAAGGCGGAATACGCTGCAAAATATGAAGTATTCACTACAAGAAACTGACATTAAATTCGATTCATCTTCATCACTATGCGCAATACTGAATTACAGCAAACAAGATATGCGCCAGAAAGAGTGAGGGAATGTAATGATGAAAAAAATAATTATACTGGCTGTCTTTGCCGTCACGCTGACAGGATGTGTAGTTGCGCCTTATGATGACTATCCGCGTGATGGCCGCCATCATTCGGGGCAGTATGACCGTGACCGAGATGGCCGTCCGGATTGGCGCAATCAAAACCGCCAAGGTCAGGACTATGACCGACGAGGCGATCATCGCCATTCAGACTGGAACCGTGAAAATCAGCAATAGTCTTTAACAAACAGCATTTACAATATTGCAAACCGCATTGAAATTCGATCAATGGGTTAAACAGATTCCTTCGGGAATGGTCGAGGCCGATTGCAGTGAATGCATAAAATGCAAACATTGCATGACCTTAAAATGTGCCTGCATTTGACAAAAAAGGACGCGAATTTCGCGTCCTTTTTCTTGCCCACAATGTTCTTGAATTATTATTAGGTTGGTAGCAGATCAGCAAGAAATCTATAACGATGGATATCAGCTTTAAAGCACACCTGCTTTTTTAAACAGTCCTGCGCGGACAGCGCCTGCTTGGGTTTCTTTAATTTTATTCCAGCTGCTGGGCAGCTTCAGCCGGGCAAGATCGCAGTCAGCCTCAACATAGATCAAGCCATTGGCTTTAATCAGGGGATCCGCCAATGCGGCCAATTGTTCCCAAAGGTTCAAACTGTAAGGAGGATCTAAAAATACCAGATCAAATTGCTCTTTCAAAGCCGGCAAAACCTGCTGTGCTGTCGAAACTTTCAATTTGGCATGCTGCGAAGTCACTTTCAGCAGCTGCAGGTTGTCTGTGAGAAATTGCGCTTGTGTACGGTCGGGCTCAATCATCAGCACTTGTGCAGCCCCGCGTGAAAGAGCCTCGAAACTTAGCGCGCCTGAACCTGCGCATACATCTAAAACATTCGAATTCTGAATGTCCCACATTAACCAATTGAATAGCGTTTCTCTGACGCGGTCAGGGGTTGGGCGCAGGCCGTCAATGCTGGCAAATGGCAATTGGCGGCGTTTCCAGTCTCCGCCAATAATGCGTAATTGATTTTTCATAATCGAAACTTAGTCTTCATCTGAGGGCTGAGTGGCTGCTGCGGCCGGACGGGCTTGGTTTAGCGCTGCAGTGCCTTGAGTTGTGCTGGCGCGGCCAGAAGTATTGGCGTTGCTTTGAATGGGGTTCTCGCCGCTTGGCAATTCGCTTGGCTTGATGCCTGCGGTCATTAAGCCGCCACTGACTTGAGCTGCAGACGGTCGGATAGGGGATTTGTTGCGTTTCAGCAGCCAATAATCAAAAATCGGGCGTGCCAGCTGTGCAGCCGAACCGCCATGGCGGCCATTTTCCCAGATCACGGCAATGGCGATTTCAGGCTGATCGGCAGGGGCAAATCCGACAAACAGCCCGTGATCCAGCTGGCGTTCAGTCAGCAGAGCCTCATTGTAGCGTTTGCCTTGAGCAATACTTTTGACTTGTGCAGTACCTGTTTTACCTGCAATTTTATACATTGGCGTGCGAATGCCGCGGCCTGTGCCGCTTTCGACTACATCGACCATGGCGTCACGCATTTTTACCCAGTCTTCAGGTTTACCATTGAACTCAATTTTTCCGTCAGGCGCATTATTTACGGTATAAGGTTTGGTGCCTTTGCTCTCGCGTAAAACATGCGGAATAACGTGCTGGCCTTGATTGGATGTAATGGCTGTCGCCATCGCCAATTGCAGCGGGGTCGCGGTAAATGCGCCTTGACCGATACTGACTGAAATAGTCTCACCTTTCAGCCATTTGCTTTTACGTGTGCGCAGCTTCCATTCTTGGCTTGGATAAAGGCCGGTGCTTTCACTCGGCAAGTCTACGCCGGTTTTTTCGCCGAAGCCGAATTGGCGCATCCACGTATTCATACGGTCGATGCCCATGCGGTAGGAAAGAATATAATAATAGGTATCGCAGGAAACCACTTGCGCTTTATGCAGGTTCACAGAGCCATGCCCGGATTTGCGCCAGTCACGGAATTTGTGTGAATCACCCGGTAAAGAGAAATAGCCGGGGTCTGAAATGGCCGTGTTCCAGTCAACTAAATTATAGTGCAGGCCGCCTAAGCCAAACATTGGCTTAATGGTTGAACCGGGCGGATAAGAACCTTGCACAGCGCGGTTATACAGGGGCTGATCTAAATTGTCGCGTAAGGCAGAATAGTCTTTGCTGCTGATGCCGGTAACAAATAAATTCGGGTTAAAGCTGGGGCTGGAAACCAGCGCTAAAATTTCACCGGTACGCGGATCCATTGCGACAATTGCGCCGCGGCGGTCAGCCAGCTGTTCAGAAGCAACGGTTTGAAGGCCGTAATCTAGGGACAAATATAAATCATTGCCGCGGATCGGGTCTTTACGGCCCAGATGGCGCAGCACATTGCCGTGCGCATCCGCTTCTACCGATTCATTGCCCGGCACGCCATGCAGTAAATCTTCATAGTATTTTTCGACGCCAATTTTACCAATCAGGTTGGTGCCGGCGTATAAATCTTTATTAATATCTTTTAATTCTTTGTCGTTAATGCGCCCAACATAGCCGATCACATGTGCAAATAATTCCCCATGCGGATAATAGCGGGTCATCTGGGTCTCTATGTTGACCCCAGGGAATTGGAACTTTACTTCGCTGAAACGCGCAATTTCAGTTTCATTCAGGTTCAGTTTTAAGGCGACACGCTCGGTTTTCTTCGAAGTCTTAATCCGGCTTTTAAAACGGTCAATATCTTCTTGTGTCAGATTGATAATTGGAATTAGGCGTTGAACAGTATCGTCAATGTCTTCAATATCGGCGCGGCTCATAGTCGCCGAAAAAACTGGGTAGTTATCGGCCAGCAGCACGCCATTGCGGTCATAGATGTAGCCCCGTGCCGGCGGCAAGGGCTGCAGGCGTACGCGGTTTTTGTCTGAATCGGTCGCAAACTTATCGTAATTGAAAATTTGCAGATAAGAATAACGTGAAACCAGCAGCAATAAAAAAAAGACCACAATCCCTAATGAGAAATAAATTCGATTGCGGAAAATGCGCTTTTCTTGCTGAACATTTTTTAAAGGAAAGTGCTGCTTCATACGCGATCGACTTGAGATACACAAAGGGGAAATTAAGGCTGACCATTCTACCGCAAGTTCTAAAAAATTAGTAAAGCAATTCGGCGCAGATGCATAAGTTTTGCTTAAACCTTGACTTTGCAGACACTAAAAAAGCGCGGGGCTGTATATAAGAGTTGATATTATTCTGATACAGTCAAACAGCATAAAAATAGGACTTATTAAAACTAAAAAGCCTAAAAATTAAGGATGATGGTGAAAAAATGAACAAAGCATATTCTTTGTTGGTATTTGCATTTATTGCAAGCGCAGCGTCTGCGCAGGACAGCGGCTTTCTGCCGGAAGCAAAATTAACAGGCGCGGATATTGCAACGCTGAATGCGGGGGCTGGATTTACGCAAAAATTGATTCATTTGAATGTGGAATGGGTCAATCCTTATGGAATTGCCTATGCGAAAGCAGGTGTGTTTCTGAACGGAGACAAAACCTTCGGCGGACAAGTCGGTTTCCGTTACCCAGTGCATTTTACCGGCAAGGATAAAAATGGCTATTATTTGGGCGCGTATGCCGGCCATATAGAAAGTAAAGAAGTAGACGGTGATTATGAAAGCCGTTTAGGCGGCGGTGTTGATTTGGCTTATGTTATGCTAAGCAAAGAACGCATCAGCACATTCAGTGTTGGGATCGGGGCTGGTGAAGAGCTGACCGATAGCAGCGGACATACGATTGCTGAAACTGAACCGAAAATACAATTTTCCTATACTCTAAGTATTGGTTTATAGAGAGAATATTCAACTTTATTTGAATTCACTTTATTTAAATTAATATTTCCCTGAATAAAACTAAATATGGAAGTAATGCATGCTTGAGTACGTCAATGAGTTGTGGCAAACCTTTTTGAACCGTCCGGATTTCTGGGCTGTACTGAGCATTATTCCTGTAACTGCTTTCGTGACTTGGGCGCATGTGTGGATGGCGCTGAAAATGGTGTTCTATCCAATCAACTTTTGGGGCTTTCACCTTGGCCCGTTGCCAGTGGGCTGGCAGGGTATCGTGCCGCGTAAAGCCGGCCGGATTTCAGGCATTATTACTGACAACACCCTATCTAAACTCGGTTCCTTGCGCGAGTTTTTAGATGCGATGGACCCTGAGGATATGGCGCGCATAATTGGTGAACAGGTCGGTTTTGAGCTGGAACATTTGATTGATGAAGTGATGATCGACCGCAATGCTGTGCTGTGGGAAAATTTGCCTTATTCGATTAAGCGCCGTATTTATGCCCAAGCGAATAAGCAAATGCCGGGTATCTTAAGAGAACTTGTGACCGAACTGACCATGAACGTCGAGTCATTAGTGGATATGCGTGAAATGGTGGTCAGTCAAATGGAAGGTGACCGCCGCCTGATGGTGCGCATGTTTCTTAAGGTAGGTCAAAAAGAGATCAATTTTATTTGGCACATCAGCGCCTTGATCGGCATGTTCTTCGGCATGTTCCAAATGATTGTCTGGTTCGTGGTGCCATGGCATTGGACAGTGCCGTTTTGGGCCGCAATCTGGGGCTTCTTGACCAACTGGATCGCCATCTGGATGGTGTTCAATCCAATCGAACCGCACTTTGTAAAATATCCGCAATTCTTTGAATTAACTAAGAATCGCAAGTTTCCGTGGATAAAACCGGTGATTCCGCGTATTGGCACATATAATATTCAAGGCGCATTCATGAAGCGTCAGGAAGAAGTGTCCGATGTCTTTGCCAGCGTTGTCACAGAAGACCTGATTACGTTAAAATCCATTATGTCTGAAATGATGTACGGCAAGAAAAAAGATAAAACCCGCCGTATTGTGAAGCGGCATATCAATGAAATTATGGAAACTCCATTGGTCAGAACGTCTTTACAGCTGTCATTAGGGCCAAGAGAGTATGCAAAACTCAAGACAGACTTGATTGATCGCTCAATTGAAATTACGATGGTGCCTGTATGCGACCCTGCGTTTAATGCGAGCCGTGCACAGAAAATCTTTCAAATGTTTAAAGACCGCATCCGTGAACTGACACCGAAGGAATTTCAAAATCTGTTACGTCCTGCATTTCAGGAAGACGAATGGATTTTAATTGTTTTGGGCGGGGTAACAGGGTTCATTGCGGGTACAATACATTTGTTTGTGGCTTTCTTATAATTAGATGCTGAAAAATATGTCAAATTTTTTGACATGAACAAGGCGTCAAATACATTGTTTAAATGAGGATGTTTTTTTATGCGCATTATATTACTCGGACCACCTGGAGCAGGTAAAGGTACACAAGCTCAGTTGATCTGTAAGCGCTACAATGTCCCACAAATTTCAACCGGTGATATGCTCCGTGCTGCAATTCGTGAAGGAACTGAACTAGGTCTGCAGGCTAAAAGCGTGATGGACAATGGCGGTCTTGTGTCTGATGAGCTGATCATTGGTTTAGTGAAAGAACGTATTGCACAGCCAGACTGTGTGAATGGCTGCATTTTTGATGGTTTCCCGCGTACTATTCCTCAAGCTGAAGCGCTTGAAAATGAAGGTATCAGCATCGATCACGTGATTGAAATTGATGTGCCGGATGAAGAAATTGTAAAACGCCTGTCAGGCCGCCGTCAGCACCCAGCTTCTGGCCGTGTATATCACGTTGTTTACAATCCGCCAAAAGTGGAAGGTAAAGATGACGAAACCGGCGAAGATCTTGTGCAGCGTCCAGATGATTTGGAAGCGACAATCCGCAAGCGTTTGGGTTCATACCACACTGAAACTGAACAGCTGGTTGGCTTCTATCAAGGCCGCGCTGCTTCTGGTGAAAATGCGCCGACTTACGATAAATTGAACGGCTTGCGTCCAATTGACGAAGTTCAAACTGACCTTTTCGCTATTTTAGATCAGTCTAAATAATCCGCTTTTTTCGGGTTTTGACTTTCAAAGAGTCCTAAGTCATATTAGGGCTCTTTTTTATTGTGCGGTTTTGGAGATTTGCTGTGGAGCATATTGCGGTTTTTTTCGTCTTGCTGGCTGCTGCGGCTATCGTGCTGGGGCTGCTGTTTTTCAGCTTTAAATTGCTGAAAAAGATACAGCAGCAAGAGAAGCAGGAACGCGGAAATCAAACGGCAGCTTATCAATTACATCCGAAATTGAAAAAAGAGCAAGAACAGCGCGAGAAAAAACAGTAAGAAACCTGCGAAAAGACTGTGCAGCACAAATTAATCTTGTTCAATTGCGCTACGCATTGCTTGCCTGTGATGGGCTGAGAGATTTTATTCCAGCTGAAAAATTTGATGCAATTTTAAAACAGATGTTTAAAGAGCCTACGCTTCTATATTTTTGACGGCAATGGCGCGGGCTGCGCCAAATTCAAAACGGTCGGGCCAGTTGCAGACGTCCGATACAATGCATTCGCCGCATTTCGGCTTGCGGGCTGTACAGCAGTAACGGCCATGCAAAATCAGCCAATGATGTGAATCGACGATAAATTCTTTTGGAATCACCTTCACTAAACGGTGTTCAACTTCAAGCACATTTTTACCGACGGCCAATCCAGTCCGGTTGCCTAAACGGAATATGTGCGTATCTACAGCCATGGTTGGCTGTCCAAAGGCGGTATTTAATACCACGTTGGCAGTTTTACGCCCAACCCCAGGCAGCGCTTCTAAATCTGCGCGGTTGTCTGGAACAATGCTGTTGTGTTTCTCAATCAGTATTTTGCAGGCTTTAATTACATTTTCCGCTTTGGCATTGTACAGGCCAATCGTTTTAATATATTCCTTTAAGCCATCAACCCCTAATGCGTAAATCGCTTCTGGGGTATTGGCGGCTGGAAACAGTTTATCCGTAGCTTTATTGACACTGACATCTGTCGCTTGTGCAGAAAGCGTTACCGCCACCAGCAATTCAAACGGGCTTGAATAATTTAATTCTGTTTTTGGATTGGGGCGCTGTTCACGCAAGCGTTCAAAGAAGATCTGAATCTGCTTTTTGGTCATGTTTTTCACAGCCATTTTATTCCCCTTGCAGTGTGTTCAGCTGCTGGCTTAATTCTGCCAGTAAAATACGCTTTTGGGCATCGTTACGCACGCTCAGCTGCTTTTCCAGCTTTTTGATTTGCGTCCGTATTTTTGCCAGTTCAATGATGGCTTTTGCATCTTGAACAGCCGTGTTTTTATTTGATTTTTCAGTCATTTCAATACTTGGAACAGTATCGGTCTGGTTGGAAAAACGGGCAAATAAAGCCGTGTCAATTTCTGCACGGATAATAGGGCCTTTACGGTTAATACGCCGGCTTTCTTCACGTTGAATGTGCGCATAATAGCGCTGCCGTAAATCATCTTGTTCAAGCAGCCGCGCATGTTCTGAAGGCAGCGTCTGTATATCCTCAATCAAGTCGATACAGTCAACAGGGCAAGGCGGAATACAGAGTTCACATCCTGTGCACAGGTCTGTGAGCACAGTGTGCATGAGTTTGCCTGAGCCGATGATTGCATCGACCGGGCAGGCGCTGATGCATTTGGTACATCCGATACATTCATCTTCACGGATCACAGCTTTCATGCGCTGCGGGCGCCCATCTTGCTGTATGGGCCAAACGCTTGCTTCTGCCGGCAATGCTGTGCGGTCAAGCAATGCTGCAAGCGCATCGGCTACCGGCTGGCCGCCTGGCACGCATTTATTGGCATCCTCTCCCTCCGCAATAGATTTTGCATACGGCAAACAGCCATCTCGATGGCCGCAGAGTCCGCATTGAGTTTGTGGAAGCAGGGCATCAATTTTTTGGATGAGGGAAATTTGAGTATTCATGTATAACCGGAGGATTGCTTGGCTGTCAGCGCGGAACGGATTGCTGGTGAGCAATTTTAGCATGTTTTAAGCAGGGTGTCGGGAATTCATAAAAAGCCGCCACAGCCTGCGAAGATAGGGGGGGTCAGAATTTAAAGTGAAGAGAGCTGTGCAATATTTAAGTTTGACTGAAGAATAAGAATGCCGAAGCTTGATATTGATTGAAAATAGAAGCCAGCAGAATGGCTGCAGCGGCTATAGGCTGATCTGAACAGTGCCCAGAATTCTGCATCAGCTTCAAAAGCGGGAATGCGTGTACGGTTTTGATCTGCTATTGAGTGTGTTTGGGCTATATTGTGCGCAGTAAATACAGAGAATTTTGAATATTTATGCGCAAAAACGGGACTATTTATGCCTTATTATTGCGCAAAATATTACACCTATATATTACTAAAAGTTATTTGTTTTATAATAAAAAAGACTGTTAAATCAAATTAAATATATGTTCTACAAAGAAAATAGAAGTTTTTTCCAAAAAACTATTGCTGAAAGGTGACAAAAGATATTTAATGTTTTGCGCCAAAATATATCACCGATTAAAATTTTGACCAATTTTGATCCATTTTCTGCTGAGGATTAAGTGTTGAAATATAACAGCCTTAACGACTTCCTAGACTACGTAAAAACACGTGATTCACATCAACCAGAATTTCTTCAAGCTGTTGAAGAAGTTATGACTAGCCTTTGGCCATTCATTGAAAAGAATCCGCAATACGCTGACTATGGTTTACTTGAACGCCTTGTAGAGCCTGAACGCGCGATTCAATTCCGTGTATCTTGGGTTGATGACAAGGGTCAAACCCAAGTGAACCGCGCTTTTCGTGTTCAGTACAACTCAGCGATTGGTCCATTTAAGGGCGGGATGCGTTTCCATCCATCAGTGAACCTTTCAATTCTTAAGTTTTTAGGTTTTGAACAGACTTTTAAAAATGCTTTGACTACATTGCCTATGGGCGGCGGTAAAGGCGGTTCAGATTTTGATCCTAAAGGTAAGTCTGAAGGCGAAATCATGCGTTTCTGCCAAGCGCTGATGATTGAATTATACCGTCACCTAGGCTCTAACACTGACATCCCTGCGGGCGATATTGGTGTGGGCGGCCGTGAAGTTGGCTATATGGCCGGCATGATGAAAAAATTAAGCAATGACACTGCATGTGTATTCACTGGTAAAGGTTTAACTTTCGGTGGTTCACTTGCGCGTCCTGAAGCTACTGGCTACGGTACTGTGTATTTCGCTGAGGAAATGCTCAAGACCCGCGGCGACAGCTTTAAAGATAAAGTTGTAACCATTTCAGGTTCTGGTAACGTTGCGCAATATGCGGCTGAAAAAGCAATGTTCTTAGGCGCGAAAGTCGTATCGCTGTCTGACTCTGCAGGTACTGTATACGTTAAAGACGGTTTCACTGATGCGCTTTTGGTTGAAGTGATGGAACTGAAAAACATCAAACGCGGCCGTATCTCTGAATTTGCGTCTAAACACGGTTTTGAATACCTTGAAGGCAAACGTCCGTGGTCTATCAAGTGTGACATCGCATTGCCGTGCGCAACTCAAAACGAATTGGATGCCGACGATGCTGCCGTGCTTCTTGCTAATGGCGCGATCTGTGTTGCTGAAGGCGCGAATATGCCGTCTACACTTGATGCAGTAGAAAAATTCGTTGAAGCGAAGATTCTTTATGCGCCAGGCAAAGCCTCTAATGCGGGCGGTGTTGCGACTTCTGGTCTTGAAATGTCTCAAAATGCCATCCGTTTAGGCTGGACGTTTGAAGAAGTGGATGAGCGCCTTCATGCCATCATGAAAGAAATTCACCGCAACTGCGTGAAATACGGTACAGAAGCTGACGGTACTGTGAATTACGTAAATGGCGCAAACATTGCCGGCTTCGTAAAAGTTGCTGATGCAATGCTTGCTCAAGGCGTATATTAATTTAATTCACAGCGCTACGCTGAATGCGTTCAGCATTAACACTGTGAGCTGAATAAAAAAACCGAGGCCATGGCCTCGGTTTTTTGTGTCTGATTTTTTATATGCTGTAATTTGAAGTTAAAAGGGGCTGCATCTGGCAGCGTCGAATGGCTGTTCTAATTCAGAAGCCATGAAATGAACGCTTTCTTCAGATTTTTAGAGTGAACCTTTAACCGCTTCGCGTTCAATAATCATATCTTGCACATACACATATTTAGATTGATCCGCTGCCGGATTTTTCAATTCGTAGCGCTTAATACGCACGATTTGGCGTTCTGCAGGGTTGTGGGTGTAGCCTTCAATACCGCTGTAGAATAAAGTCCAGTCTTTATCAACCTGTGTTTTGACACCATTTTCTGCGTATTTAATTTCACGCACTTGCAAGCAGGTTTGCGGCGCTACGCCTGTGCATGATTTAGTTTGCGGTGAAATCTCTAGGAAAATAGTTTCGGCTTGGGTGCTGTACTTGGTTTCTGGCGTCATTTTGCCTGTAAAGACATATTGCTTGCCGTCTGCCGCAGTCAGTGTCAGCGTCGGCTCATCAGCATTGTTCAGGTTCAGTACAAACGGTGTTTTGCCATTTTTGAAAATAGAAGCCGCGGTGCTTTCTTGCTGCATTGCTGGAGCCGGGCATGCCATTTGCGTTGCCATCATTGCGCCGGTTTCAATTTGATTGCCTGCAACTTTCCAAGAACTGCCTAAGCTGTTGCAGCTGGTAGCAATACTTAAGCGGCCTTCAGAGTCAAAATTCAGCACAAGCGGTTTTGGCGCGCCAGTCTCTGTGCTCCATTGATAAGAGGCTAAGGTTTTATCTGCATTTTGCTGCTGAAGAACAGACACTGCTAAATCTCCTGCTTTTTGAATGTCACTGGATTGGCATGCAGCTAAGGCAAAGGGAAAGAGTGCAATTGCTAAATATTTTAATTTCATGGTCTGCTCAACATAAAATACGAATGAAGTATATAAATTAAGTAATTGATTTAAAAACAAGATGTAGCATATCTCATTCAAGTTTAAAAAAAATGGATACATTCTGATCTTTTAAGTTTCAAAATGTATCCATAAATATTTATTTGTTAAATTATAAATAGTTTTTATGTATTAATCAAAGCGGTAAATGTCCATGCCTAGCGAACCCATGCTGAAGCTGCTGTGAACCACACTGAAGCGGTGGCCTGTACCCATTGCAAAGAACAGGGGGGCAAAGTGTTCAATGGTCGGGTGGTTGCGCTGCGCATGAGGGATGCTCTGCCAGTCTAAAACAGCATCAAAATTGCTGTGAGAGAGTTTGCTGACCACATAATTGCGGAATGTAGAGGCCCATTCCGGTACTGCATCAGGCTGTCTGTTCCATGAAAGTTCACGCAAATTATGCGTGATGCTGCCTGATCCGATAATCAAAATCTGTTTTGTGCGCAAAGGGGCAAGGGTTTGGCCAATACGGTAAATTTCCTGCGCAGACAGATTCATCGGCAATGCAATTTCGATGACAGGGATATCCGCTTGCGGATACATATGCAGTAAAGGCATCCAGACGCCGTGATCACGCGGGCGTGTACTGTTGGCATGCGCAGCAAAACCGGCTTCAGCGAGCAGATGCAAAATATCTTCTGCTAAGTCCGGGTGACCGGGTGCGGGATAGCGGATGTCATACAGTTCTTGAGGAAAACCGCGGAAATCATGCCAAGTTTCGGGCCGTACGCCTGTGCTGACTTCAAGCGCGCTGCTCTCCCAATGCGCAGACATGACCACTATCGCTTCTGGTTTGGGCAAGTTCAGGCTCAGGCGCTCCAAAGCGGGGCCAACTTGCTCAGGGTTAATGGCAAGCATGGGGGAACCGTGGGAAATAAATAAGCCAGGAAGGGTTTGCAGATTCATTGCTGAGCGCCTAATAAACTGTTCTGTAGGTATTTTGACAAATTTAACGAGGGTGATAAATACGGGATAAATCAACAAAACGTTGCATATATGCAACGTTTGAGTGGAGATCAGCCTGCGCGGTGATAGGGATGATTATGGTTAATGCTCATTGCCCGGTACAGCTGTTCAATCAGCATTACACGGACCATCGGGTGCGGCAGTGTGAGTTTAGATAATGACCAGTGCCAAGCCGCCGCTTTACGGACCGCTTCGGAATGGCCGTCTGGACCGCCAATGGCCAAAACAATATCATTGCCTTCCAGCATCCAGCTTTTCATGGTTTCAGCCAGTTTTTCGGTGCTGAACTCACGGCCGCCCACTTCAAGCGCAATCAGTATTTCATTTTGCTTAATGGCGTTTAAAATGCTGTCGCCTTCAATTTGGCGGTATTTTAAAATATCGGCTTCTGAATCATTTTTACCGCGTTTTGCCATCGGCAGTTCAATAATTTGAGTTTGAACAAAGGGCTGTATGCGTTTGAAATAATCTTCAAATCCAGTCAGAACCCAAGCAGGCATTTTTTGGCCAATAGTGATAATGCGGATTTTCATGGCAAGCTGTATTGAACGGAAAGGGCTATTATAGCGGTGAAATAACGCATTGCTAAGGACAGACACAATTTGCAATTGAATTGCAGGAGCTATTGTTGCTTTAATATCCATAAAGCGTGAACTCGTTCGCATAACTTGAGCAATAATAATAAGGAAGCTTTAGATGAAGAAATATCTAACGGAAAAAAACGCATTATGGTGTTTCTTCAGTTTTATGGCGTTTATGGCCGTTTCATCTGCGCATGCCAACACAGTAAAAAATGCCGAGCCGCAAAATTTAACGGTATATATGGAGCAGCTGCTGGGCGGCGGTGATTACCGTAACTTCAAGGATATTCAAGAACTGAACCGTGTCTCTGCTTGGATCCGTGAACAAATGCGCCTGTTTGGCATACCGTGCCAATATCAGAATTATAAAGTGAATGATGAAGCTTACCGCAATGTCGTGTGCTCATTGAAGGGGCGTAATGCGGATACGGTCATTGTTGGGGCGCATTATGATGTTTTTGAAGATAAGCCCGGTGCAGATGATAATGCTTCTGGTGTTGCAGGGGTGATTGAAACTGCACGCATTTTGTCTGCAGAAAAAACACGCTTGAAGAATTCAGTGGATTTTATTTTTTACACCCTGAATGAAGCGCCATTTTCAGGCACTGAAGATATGGGCAGCTATGTGCATGCCAAGTCCATTGAGAAGCAAAGTCAAAATATTAAAAGTATTTATATTTTAGAAAATATTGGCTATTTTGATCCGAATTTTGTACAGAATTATCCCATTGGGCTGAAATGGATTTACCCGAGTCACGGCAATTATATTGCGGCTGTCGGCAATTTGCAGTCCCGCGAAATGACCGCAGATTTTTGCGCCGCAATGAAAAACTTAAATCAGCTGCAGTGTGAGCGTTTAATTGCGCCATCCTTTGTGCAGGCGATGGATTTTTCAGACCATAATAATTATTGGGCTTTTGATTTGCCAGCTATTGTGATTACTGATACCGGCGCGTACCGGAATAAAAATTTTCATACAGAGAAAGATATTATTGAAAATTTGGATGTGGGAAAAATGGGGCAAGTCGTAAATGGCTTGGTGCAAACAATTTTAAAATAGTGCGTCGCAGGGAGTTAAAAGGAAATGATCCAACCTGATTTTGACGTGCTTATTCACGTTAAATTAAACTGATTCAAACTTCAGGTATTCATACTTTAGGTTGCATGATTAAAATGCTCCGCATAAAAAACGCAGCCCTGAAAGCCTTTGGACTGCGATAAAAGATCATCTGCCTGGAGATGCAGATGACCATTTCAGGACTCAGCAAATAGTTTGTCTAAGTGCCTAAATGAAGAAACATACAGCGCAGTATGTATCTATTATAAAAAATGGGGACAAAATTGAGTTTTTCAAGCGCAACGTGTTCATTGCGCGCAATAGGCCAGAATCGCTCATTTCAAGCATTGGAATTAATTTCTTTGCTTTATAATGCCTTAACTTGATATCTAAAGTGCAACCGCATCAAAGTTGCGAATTCAATTCCGAAATATGAAATAGACAGGTAAATAATTAAAAAAAACTTTAATGAATTACTGTACCGCCAAATTGAAAAATTTGGAAGTTTTGTATAAAAAATAATCTAAATAATCAGCCGTTCAGTGTTCCGGCTTTTGATGGAAAATAAGAAAACGGGCATAAAAAAAGAGCGCTGGAGCGCTCTTTTTATTGGTTTGAATTAATGGCGTGCAGCTTTGACTTCACCGGAAGCTTTCACAATAGGCGCTTTCGGAAGAGGTTTAGGCATATCTGTTAAAGCCAATGGCAGAATCTCATCGATGCTTTTCACTGGTTTGATTTCCAAGCCTTCTTTAACATTCTCTGGAATTTCAGCCAAATCGCGTACGTTTTCCTGCGGGATAAACACCAGCTTGATGCCGCCGCGGTGCGCTGCAAGAAGCTTCTCTTTCAAGCCGCCAATACGCATTGCCCGGCCGCCAAGGCTGGTTTCACCTGTCATTGCAATATCGGGACGAATCGCAATACCGGTGAAGGCAGACACAAGGGCTGTGGTCAGCGCCAAGCCGGCAGATGGTCCATCTTTCGGTGTTGCGCCTTCAGGCAAATGCACATGGACATCAGTTTCTTCGAAACGTGAAGATTCGATGCCTAATTCATCTGCGCGTGTACGAACGACTGTCATCGCTGCAGTAATCGACTCTTTCATGACATCACCCAATGAACCGGTGGTAATGAACTTGCCTTTGCCTTTAACAGCAGCCACTTCAATCGTCAGCAATTCACCGCCAACTGAAGTCCATGCCAAACCGTTTACACGGCCGACTTGGGCTTCTTCTTCCGCCATACCGAAGTCAAATTTATGCGGACCCAAGTAATCTGGCAGATTGGCTGAAGTCACGTCCAGCTGAAGGTTTTTCGCCTTTTTGCTGACTGCTTCTTTCACCACTTTACGCGCAATTTTAGAGACTTCACGTTCTAGGCCGCGGACACCGGCTTCACGCGTATAGCGCTGTACGATGTCACGGATGGCTTCTTCGTGAACAGTCAATTCCTTAGCACGCAAGCCATTGTTCTTCATTGCTTTAGGAACAAGGTAGCGTTCAGCAATGTTGATCTTTTCATCTTCGGTGTAACCCGGCAGACGAATGACTTCCATACGGTCCAGCAATGCTTCTGGAATATTCATGCTGTTGGCAGTACAGATGAACATTACTTCAGACAGGTCAAGATCAAGATCTAGGTAATGATCATTGAATTTGCTGTTTTGCGATGGATCCAGCACTTCCAGCAACGCAGAAGCAGGGTCGCCGCGGTAGTCCTGCGCCATCTTGTCAATTTCATCGAGCAAGAACAGCGGGTTCTTGACACCGACTTTTGTCAGAGACTGCACAATTTTACCCGGCATCGCACCAATGTATGTGCGGCGGTGACCGCGGATTTCCGCTTCATCACGTACGCCGCCCAGCGCCATACGGACAAACTCTCGGCCTGTCGCTTTCGCTACAGACTCACCCAGTGAAGTTTTACCTACACCTGGAGGACCAACCAAGCACAGAATCGGGCCTTTGAGTTTTTTCACCCGTGACTGTACTGCAAGATATTCGACAATGCGGTCTTTGACGTCATCTAAGCCGTAATGATCAGCATCTAAAATTTCCTGCGCTTTATTCAGGTTGATGCTGACTTTGCTGGCTTTATTCCATGGTGTATCTAGAATCGCTTCAATATAGTTGCGTACAACTGCGGCTTCACTTGACGCCGGCTGCATGGCTTTAAGTTTGCGGAATTCAGATTCTGCTTTTTTACGCACATGTTCAGGCAGATCTGCTTCTGCAAGGCGTCTTTCAATTTCAGCAACGTCGTCTTCAGCACCGCCATTCATATCGGAAAGCTCGCGCTGAATCACCTTCATCTTTTCATTGAGGAAGTATTCGCGCTGGTTTTTTTCCATTTGACGTTTCACTGAGTCATGCAAAGTCTGTTCAATCTGCTGTTCTTCAGACTGCTGCAGAAGGTACGTCATCAGCTCTTGCAAATGCGCTTCAAATTCATCGTGTTCGAGGAATTTTTGCTTCACATCAATATTGAGCGGAACACGGGTCGCTACGAAGAATAACAATTGCAGCAAATCATCAATTTTGTTGGCGGCTGCAATCAGTTCGCGAGCATTGCGAAGTTTTGCTTCGGCATACTGCGCAAACATGGTGCGCAATTCTTCAATGCGCGGTTCTTGCGCTTCGCTTTCGACGGCGACAGTCATTGGGCTGATAGCATGTTCTGCAGACAGGTATTCATCATTTTCGATGATTTTAACCAGCTTTGAACGATGCAGGCCTTCGATTAATACTTTTATGCAGTTTTCATCATTTTCGTGATTCACAACTTGCACAATCTTCGCGACAGTACCGTATTGATATAAATTGTCGTGATCAATTTCTTCTGTTAGCGAATCTTTTTGTGCAACTACAAATACGAGATTGTCACTGTTACGAGCCACGTCCACTGCATTGATCGATTTTTCACGACCCACAAATAACGCAATCTGCATATGCGGATAAACCACCACATCGCGCAGCGCCAAAAGCGGCAATACACTTGGAACCTGAGGCTCTAAGGTTTCTTCATTCATAATAATTTCAGACATGGGCACTCCTAATGAGTGACAACGGTGTTGCCATGTTTTTTATAGTGATGGGTATTTTAAAAATTACAAGGGCAAGGCAAAATAAATTGTATAAAAAATGAGTAAATATTTAATTTTAAAGCAGTATTAACCGTCAAAATGATCAATTCAGCGCTTGAAGCGTAAAAAATGCTGAGGGGTTAATAAGCCGTCCAAAGGTTGATCCCACGCTTCACGCTGTATGTTGCAATGCAGCAGCTGAAAATCGTGCGCTAAGCCAAGCCGGTAGGGCCGTTTAGCTGCTGTAGCTAAGGTCTTGTCATAAAATCCGCCTCCCATGCCGATGCGTGTGCCTGTATCGTCGCATGCCAGTAAAGGCATGATCAGCACGTCTAATTTAGATACATGCAGGCCGCGCGCTGCCATAGGCTCTTTCATGCCTAGAGGGTGGTGAGAGAAACGCTTGTTGCGGTATTGATGCTGTGAAATTTGGACCCAAGCCAAGCGTTGATTCATATTGCAGATCATCGGTAAAAAAACGGCCTTACCGTGTGCAAAACAGTATTCCGTTATTTTGTGCGTATGAATCTCGCCAAAAGCATGCAGATAAAGGCCAATTTTATGCGCCTGTTGAAATTCAGGGATCCGAATCAGCTGGTTCAGCACTGCCTGTTCAGATTGCTTTTGCTGAAACTGATTGACCGCGCAGCGCTGTTTTCGAAGGTTTTTTCTAAGCGTGTTTAAATCGTATAGCATACGGATGAAAGATTCAGGGCAGTGCTGACAGTCTAATCTGTAGAGGGCAAACTGCAAAGTGCAGCTAATGGATAGTTTATCGATATTCGGCTATAGGGAAGGGGCTTGTATCTCTTTAAATGGTATGCCGGATTGAATGTGGGTGTGATTTGACTCCAAACGTATAGATTTTTGCTGATATGTGTATTTATGCTTGGTTCAGTTCAGGAGTACGCAGAACCTCATGAGCTTAAAAGCAAAAAAGCATTGAACTTGAAGATAGTGCAGATGAATTGAAATTTCGCGGGAACATCAAAGCATAAAATGAAGCTGCAATTTCAAGCGATCCTGCTCAGAAATATAAAAAATAAGCCTAAAATTAGGCAAGATTATTTTTAATTTGAAGGTGTAGCAACGTATATTAAATCACGCTATGATTTCTGCATATTTTGTTTGTTTACGCCCAGTTAGTTATTTTAAAAGACCATTAAGTCTAAGCTGTAAATTTTAACAATAATCGCCATGCAGCGACGCAAAATTTAATTGAACCCGCCAGCTATAATAATGGAATAGGAAAAAAATATGATTTCTCAAATATTGATCGTCCTGATTGCGCTATTGCACATTTATTTTCTTGTGCTTGAAATGTTCCTATGGGAGAAGCCTGCGGGCCTGAAGGCATTTGGAAATACTCCGGACAAGGCAAAACTAACCAAAGTATTAGCGCAAAATCAGGGGCTGTATAATGGTTTTCTGGCGGCAGGGCTAATCTGGTCTTTATTGGCCGCATTGCCATTTTCAATGATGCTGGCAAACTTCTTTTTGGCATGCGTGCTGATTGCAGGCATATACGGCAGCTTAATGAGAACTAACTATATAACTAATACTGAATGCTGAGATAACTGTGGGATAAAGCGGGATAAGCTTGGATGTGGCGGGATAGCTTTTGAAATGTTATTGCAACTGGTGAAACGATGAGGCGGACGTAAAATCCGCCTCTTTTAGTTTGCGAATAGATCATAATTTTTATCTACGTTGCTCTTAATTTTTTCTTCGCTGCTTAAGATTGAACGGATTGATCTAAGGGTCAGCCCAAAGCGACGTGCAAGCTTTGCATTTGATTCTTTCTTTGATGCATCACGTACAGCTCTATTGCGCATAGCTATCGTAATTGGCGTACCCATTGGTACTTCGATATATGTTTTACCCAGTTGCTCAGCTAGGCGCTGAAGCGATTTTAAGCCTACTGCGTGAGTAATAGCGTGATTAACATTGATAGCGTGGTGAGCTGGAATAAAAACTCGAGTGCCGCCGAATGCTTCGATTAGATGCAATGAGGCCTCAGCACCTAATAACTGCGCTACAAATGAAAAATTTCTAGGCATTAAGCTGATGATTTCTTCATCAGAAAAGACTTGGGCGGCGTCTGTGATATGTGGACGATAAGCCATAGTTTTACCTCATAAAATACTATGTTATAGTTGCTTAAATCGTCCTTGGCGGGATGGTTGTTGGATTTTGAAAAGCTCGTGATTGCAGTCACGGGCTTTTCTTTTTTAGGCTGGGTCTAGGCGTTCTATACCGCAGCGTTTGCACCATTGGCGCAGGTGCGTGATGATCATGTCTGCATTCTTGGTGCTTAAAAATTGAAGCGCACTTACACCGACTTTATTTTCAACAAATTTAGCTAAAGCTTTTTCACTGCTGTTGCGCACTTGGCCTGCGCTGTGCAGCTGGAGCCAGAGATGGCGAATCAGTTTGCTTTGCGCATCATCTGCAAGATTTTTAACTCCAGCTTTACCTTTGGATTCAACCTGAAAGCCAAGTCGTTTCATGCGGTCTAGTACCGCTTCTAATTGCGCAATATTTAGCAGCTTTGAACTGGTTTTACCAGTGCAACTTTCAAGTACTTCGCGGTACAAGTCATCATCTAAACCAAGCTGGTTTTTACCAACATGAATGAGCTGGATCAATTTGGTTTTTTTATTGAATTTAGCCATATCAAACTCCCGCCATTGCTTGAAGTAAACCTAAAATTGCTAGGAATGCCAGCGACAATGAAGCTCCAGCTTTTAGCTTATACGCACGTTTTTCAAATATTGTTAAACCCGCGTTATTGCGTGTAATCCAAGACAGCTTTGCATCTTTAAAACAGCCAACTAGCCCCATAATAAACACGGCAAAATATGCCAAAGTAACAATCCAATTAAAAAGCTCAGACATGATTTTTCTCCATTGGAATTTCCAAGGTATGCACTAAATCCCAGATTTTCTTCACTGCCTCATACATGGTTTGACAGTCTTTTTCTTGATAGCAAAAGTCATTAACAAATATTGAGAACGTTGGGGCGTAGCCTTCTTTGTAAGTCCAGATCAAAAAATTATTCGCAACATAGAGCGCCTTTTCTCGAAAAGCATCTGTCTTTGCAATGTGTGCTTCTTGAGCGCGACGTTCTAATATAATGCGTTTCTCAACCTCAGTAAGTTCCATTACAGGCAGATCTATCATGAGCCGACTCCCAGTTTTTCCATTGGAGCACCGCCATTCATAGCATTATTTAATTTAGCGTTCTTTCCAGCCTGTCGGCCTGCATGCAGGTCATTTTGAGCGCGGTCTGTATGGGTGTTTGTCTTTTTATTACGGTCAGTAGGCTCGCTATTACGAACTGTATGCTTTTGCTGAACGTAGGCATGAATTTGATCCATTTTCTCTTTATCAGGATTTAAGTCTGAGACCAGTTTCGTGGCTTCTAGTACCCAACCTTCACAAAATAGATCTGCGCGTTTCACTTTATTGGCTTTGATCTGTACACGTTTTAGATTTTCTGAAATAAAAACGCTGCGAGCCTTTTTAAGCTGACGGAACAAAATATCAAATGCATAGCTGGCAATCTCTGGTGCTGGATCAAAACCAATAAATTTCCACGCGACTACTTTTTTAAAATACAAATCTTTTGTGACTTTGATATCTCCACTGAGAATAACTTTGCAGCCCATCATTTTCGCAATTGAGTTTGCAAGTACTGCTTCAAACACAGTTGGCTTTTGCGAGCCGCTACCTAAAATAGATGCTTCAGCAATGCCTAGAAGCTCTGGATCATCAGCATCAATTTTATATTTTTCCATGAAGGCCATGGCTTGGCGTAAAGCAGCCGCCGCTTCATGCTGGTTAGCTGATTTGCTCAACGCCAAACACTTTTTAATTTTTTCAATTACTGTTTTTTTATTCATGAAGTTTCTCCAATGCTGATCACCACTTCAGGCGGCAATTTGTCTAAATCTTTAATTTCAATCATTGTTCTATCTCGCTGCTCGTCAGTACCAGATCACGACATCTGGCAGACACAGGCACGGATGCCTGTGTTTCGCTTAGGCTTCTAAGTAAGTTTTCATAGCCTCATCAATTGCATCGCGATGTGTGAAATCTTGGGCAATAACTTCATCCTCATCGTTATAGACAAAGTATTCGATGCGGTTAGGGCCTGTATTCCACTTCTCAACACGGAAGCGGTTTTGAACTAAAAACTCTAAGCGCTTCGAGTCAGTGGTTATTTCAAATGGGCCTTCTGGTGTATCAATTGAAATTGGGAATTTTCCAAAAAGTGAACCTGCTGTTTTTAGGCCAGCAAGAAACATATTTTTATCCCGTCCAGTAATTTCGATATCATCTTTGCCATCACCACCTTGGAGCTTTACTGATTGGGCATCTGAATCGGCGGCTCCATTAATCGTGTTAACACCTGATTCAAACCAATTTTTTAGATACGCAATAGTTTCAATAACTTTTGATTCTTCGCTTGTGAGTTGCTCAATCATTTAATTCACCGCCTCTTTAAGTGCTTTTCCAGCTTTGAAACTTGGGACTTTTGATGCGGCGATTTGAATCTCTGCGCCTGTTTGCGGGTTACGGCCAGTACGGGCTGCGCGGTCAGTCACTTTGAATGTGCCGAAGCCAATTAGCGCAACTTCACGGCCATTAGCCAATTCATCAATTACCGTGGTTTCAAAAGCCTGTAGCGCTGTTGTTGCATGCGCTTGAGTCAGGCCAGCACGTTCTGCGATTTGTTTGATTAGTTCAGATTTGTTCATGGTTGTTTCCTTTTTAAGGTTGGGGTTTTAAACGTTGGCAAAATCAAGAGAAATGGGCTGATATTTGCCTTCTTTATCGCGTTCGTAAAAACGCACATAACTTTTGCTATCGACAATTTTGATGCTGTCGCTAATGGCTTCCATTGCTTGAATCCACTTCGGATCGTCAATGTTGTGTCGGCGCAGACCAAGTACGCGGCCAGTAGAAATCTTGCCTTCACGATCCACTTGGAATGCGTCATTGATCAGGACTTTAATGTGGTCGTTGGAGTCTGCAGACCAAGACTGAATGCATTCATCAATAAGAACTTTGGCTGCCTGCAGGCGCTCATCAAAACGGATTGAATCCTGAATTTGACGAACGATTTTGTATTGGCCATTGAAGCTATGTAATGTGATGTTTCCTTTGCTTCCGCCAATTTGGACTTCATATTTCTCATTAGAAAGATCAATAAACGCCGCGATATCTCCGAAAGCTAAGGCTTTAAAATCGCGAAGTTCTTGCTGTTTTTTCTTTGCATCTTCACATAGGCGAACGACTAGTGCGTCACGTTCAATATCAATAGGTTTGATGCTAGCCTCTGGTACAAGACGGCCTTTGCTGTCCATGAGGTAGCCTTCGGGGATTTGAACTTGTACATTCATGCTGTTTTTCCTCTATGTTGTTTAAGTCGCTTTACGCACTAAGGTGTAATCACCGCTGATTAATTGGTTTAAATCTTTATTGAACTGACTGCGTTTTAAGCTTGTTATGTGCTGTTTTAAAAAACGCTGATAAGTGTCTTGAACTACTTGAATTTCAAATTTGCCTTTAGTCACTTCAAAAATTTCGAATGTGGTGAACTCCTTGTTCAGTTCCGCATAAAGTGCAGTTGAAGCAAGAAATTCTGTAAATTCTTCAAAGCGTTCCATGGTTCACCTCAGCGATAATGTTTTGAATTGCTCTCTAGATGCGTTTGGCAGTCGATGCAGAGTTTTACGTTTCCCAATGCGCGACGCTGGGGTGGAATTTCATTGCCGCAGTTCATGCAAAAGTCTTCACTTTCCCCATGAAAATTCACTCGTTCTGCAAGAGAGTGATTTAAGCGGTCTTGTTCTAAGTCACTTGCGACATCTGCAAAATCAGCCATGACAGCCCCCAAGCACTGCCACAAAAGCAGTGCATAAAAAGAAGATTGGAATATTGATCAGCATTGCTGTCTTTAAATTAAAGGTCATGGGCTAGACCTCCATAACCAAGTCATGTGTGATGACATCTGCACCGAGTTCAGCCGCAACGTTCATCGCGCCAGTAATGAGGTTGCCCACCGCCAGCGGGTATAGCAGGCTTTCATTTTGGTTTTTGCGGCCTACATTTCGAGTCAGCTTTGCGCAAATCGCATCAATGCCTGATTCGTCAATGAAATCTGAAAGTTTGCGGTCTGCTGCTTTACAGCGGTGCTGTAAATAGTCAACCAGCGTTGTATGAGTGAAAGGCTCAAGCGTCACAATTTCACAACGCTGTACCACTTCACGGACTTCTTGATTGTTTTCAGCCAGTTTGATTTTCAATTCATCCTGACCGATCAGGATGATGCTGAGCAATGGCGTGAAACTGTTTTTCAGCTCAAGGAAGCGCTTGAGATGTTTCAGCGTTGGAATGGGCAAGCTGTGCGCTTCTTCAATGATCAGTAAATGATGATGGCCCGCACGGCAGCTTTCTTTCAGCAAGTTATGGATCTGGCGAAAACGCGCTTCAGGTGAACGTTTAGCATTGGTGCTTGGTGCAAGCGCTGACAAAATTGCCTCTGCAATGTGTAATGATTTAAGCGTTTTACCTTTTGCATCATTGTCTTCTGTAGCAAGTACATAAGGTTCAATCACAACAACAGCTTCACGTTCGCGCTCAATACGATCATGAAGCTCTTCACGTAAGGTCGTTTTGCCTGCACCGGATTGACCGACTACAGCAATAAATGAAGTATTGCCTTTTGCGCATTGCCACATGGCTTCGCGAACATAGTTAATGTCACTGTCGTTATAAAGTTCACTTGAGCTGCGAATGCTTTCTGTAAAGATGTTTTTGAAAAGTGCAAATTTTTTCTTTGCCGCTGGTGTTAGGGTTTGTTTACGTAGTAGCATTAATTGCTCCTCCTCTTGTGGGGCGGGTGCTGCGCTTTCAGTTTCAGAGGCTTGGTCGTTTTCCGAACTGATTGCTGCGGCATCCATTACTGTTAAAATTTCTGATTCAGCCAGTCCTTTGCTGACTAATAGATCAATGAATTGCTGCTTTAAACGGGCAGCATTTTTTTTTGGATATTTGCCATGCTTTACAACTAAATTGATTGTTGCCGGGCTAACGTCCATTTTCTTTGCTACCCACGTTTGACTTATCGAATGCTCATCGAGCAGTTTTTTAAACTTAGACATCGTTATTCCCCAACTACTCGTAATTTCGGTTTGCTATTACCAGACTGGATCTGTTCAACCCATACAGGAATGTCTTCCTGCGGCACTTCACCATTTGGATATGCTGCTTTTAGGGCATTCATGTGTTCATTTCCGTTCCACATAAATCCAACTAGACCGCGTATTGCTTTAGCTGCCTGAATTAAATTAAAAGGCTTAACCTGACGTTTTTGCTGTGCGGTAGACATTTGCTCACCAGCCCGCTGGATGTAGCTTGGAACTTCAATTTTCTGAACATCAGCAAGGGCATTGAGCTGACCTTCATAAGCGGTATGCTTTTTGGCAATGGCTTTGTCTGCTTGTTCCAGAGTGTCCGCGTTGTAAGCTTTTTTGATGATGCGCTTGCGGTTCTCATCAATTGCGCTTTGCGGCATCGCTTTCATCTCTTCACCGATCACGGCCGCATCTGGTCTAAAGCCAAACATATCCGTCTGCACCGGATCACAGGTGTAAATCACTTCATTGCCGTGTTCATCTACAGTGATGACATCAATAGAAGGTGCGCGGTACGGATTTACAACCACTTTCAGTTTTGCTTTTGGATAGACGCCATCGATATGACGGACGTCATAATCACTTGAGCCATAGCCTTTGATTGCATAACTGACCTGGAGTTTTGCATCGACGGTGCGTTCTACTGGTGAAGTGCTGAGCAGTTCCTGGCAAAGTTCAAGTGGTGGTGCAATGCGTAATTGAGCAGGTGTAATGGTTTGCCAAACTGCGTTGCGTGAACGTTTTGTGCGGCTATGAATTTGTGTTTCATTCCACATCATTCGCCATTGCGCAGCGGTTTGGTTTAAGTGCTGAATGCTGTCAATTTTGATAAAGCGAAGACGGCCTTCAAATTGGGTTTCGACAATATTCTGAGCATTTTCAACTTGTCCTTTTGCTTGTGAATTGCCCGTTGCATGCGCAATAAAAGTCACATCCAAACGTTCAAGCAGGTTCTTAAAAAGACCTGATGTGTTTGCACAGCCTTTATCCGTATAAAGGATGAAAGGCACACCGTGCAGAGGCTCTTGCATTGAACGTTTTTGAACACAGTTCAAAAAGATTTCAGTCAAGTTTTCTGCGCTTTCACTGCCGTAGACATACTCAACATAAATAGAGCCTGAAAAATGGTCTGTGATGACGTAGCGAATCACGCGGTCACTTTCAATTTTCTTTACATTGGCCGGCTTGTTTTTATAGAACTTCTTTTCGTCCATGACTTGCATGCCCCCGCGAGGGAGGTAGAACAAAACACAGATTGAAGCGTCTACTTGCCAGCAATGGTTCGGGTGCAATGACTTTTGCTGTGCATGCGCAGATGGCGTTGCCAGCTGCTTTGGGTGGCACATATTATTTTTCATCACACGTGCAATGGTTGCTGCTGAAACGTTTGGCGCTTTGCCTTCGGCTTTCATGATGCTGAGCGCAGTGGTAATAGGCAGTGTTTGTTTACCATTTGCGCGCGTTGCCACATGCACCATACCGCCAATCTGTTCTGCAACTTCTGCAGTCACTACTGATTTGCCTTTGTCACTGCGCTGTTTACGTTCGGTTTTAAAGCCAACTGTTTCTAGATCACGGTATAGCTGCGCTTTGCTGATCTTAAGATGATCACACGCTGTTTCTACGATTGAGCCTTTTTCGCCAAACCCAGCATTTGTGAGCTTTGACGCGACTTCGCGTAAATAATCCTGCACCGCTAAGTTTGGAGTTGTCATTATTCTGCCTCCGGCTCAGAAGGCGCTGTGCTCATCCATGATGGGTTGACCATTGCTTGGAAGTCGATTTGAATGCCTAAATCGACACTTGTCTGTGCAATTTGCTGAAACAATGCAACTACGTTGGCTTCAAGTCTGTCTTGAATGTCATACAGTTCATGTTCATTGATGGCATCGACAATTGAGTTGATACTGTTGGTGAAGCGAACGGTATCGTTATGCATTGTGATGCATGCTTTGTTCATTTCTTCTAAAGCTTTTTCAGCGAATCGTTGCGGTTCAGATTCAGCGCGTTTTTGAATTTCTGCAGGGCTATTGAGCTTTGTCAGCTTTTCATCAAGTTCATTGGCCTTTTGATCTTTCTTCTGGATAACCTGATCTTTTGCTTTTAAGTCCTGATCCTTAGATTCAATTGCAGTTTTTGCATCACGCAATGCCTGTTTTAGCTCGCGTACAGACATGGTTTCAATGGTGTCTAAAGAGACATCGCCAATACTGCCACCAGCATCAATAATTTCTATATCGTCATCGTCTAGAACCATAAGCTCTAGAAGTTTTGTACCATTGCCTGATTTACTCAAAAGCGACATCGATGTCGTTTTTGAAAATTTAAGAACTACAGACATGAAGCGTTGAGCAGTTCGTTTGCTAATACCAAGCATTTCAATCCGTTTCGAGAACTCACCATGTGCGGTCATTTCTTTCATGATAAGCAGGCGCTTACCGAGTTCCATAACAGCTTCCACTGAGCGTTGCTGGTAGAAGCGGATCTCATCTTCTAAAGCACCAACTGTCAGCGCACCTTGATAACCTAGCTGCGCAGTTAGCACACCAAGTTTTTGTGAATGTTCAGAAAATGCTATTTCTGTAGTTTGCTGTTCTAAGTCCATGATGAACCCCTAATTAAAATGTCACGCTGGTGCGCTGTTCGTATTCGGCCATACGCGCTTTGGCTCTTTCCATTTCGCTGTCATGTGCCTTAGCCATCTGCACCAGCGCTGTGCCTAATGTGTAAAGATCGTTTTCATCTTTCTTAACCAAGCCTTCTGCTAACAGGGTTTGCAGTGCTCTGTGTGTTTGAGCTGGCGATTCACCCAGTTTTTTGGATAACTCTTGATTGGTAACGCCCTGAAGGCTGTGACCACGTAATGCTTTAAGCACTTTTAAAACTTTTTCAGCTGACTTGACTGTGCTCATTTACGTACCTCTGCCCCTGAATATGTTGAAAGTTCTTGGCGCAAAATTTCGTTATCGTTTTCGGCGAAGTACCAGCCTGAAAACCCGACAAATGTTAAAAACATAAAAATCACTGCAAAAAAATCATTTTTCATCGCTCTTGCTCCATGTGCAAAAATGTGCAAATATGTGCAAAGTAACTAAACAGTGACTTTTTTTAAGCCGAGAGCTACGGCTATTTTATGAGCTCGCCCGAAATTACCTTTAGCTTGACCATTTAAAACTTTGTATACCTCTTGAGGAGCAAAGCCGTTCTTAGTGGCCCAATCAGAAATTGGAATCCCTTTATTAAAGAATTCCTGTCTTACTTGATCTGGTGTTTTAATGTTCATGTGTGGTCACCTTTGTGTGTCTTTAATCGGTTTAAGTAGAACCTTTAGACACACAATAGTAACTAATGGGTTACCTGTCAATGATTTTGGAGTGTTTTTTGTGACTATTGGACAAAGATTGAGAGAAGAGCGAGAGCGTCTTGGCTACACTCAGCCTGCTTTTGCTGAATTGGCTGGTACGACCAAGAAAAGCCAAATTGATTATGAAAAGGATTTGACTCAGCCAAAGGCTGGATATCTTGCATCTATTGCAGAAGCTGGCGCAGATATTAATTATATTGTTACCGGAAATAAATTAAGAACACTAGAAAGTAACCTTGATGATATTGATGGTTTTACTGTAGTCCCGGTTCATGATGATGTTTTGATTTCGGCTGGACATGGAACAGTTTTATGTGCCGAAAATAAGCCAACAAATTACATGGCTTTTAGGAAAGACTGGATTCGTTCACGCGGTTTTTTTGCCAAGGATTTAAAGGTTTTTATTACTCGTGGTGACAGTATGGATCCTACGATTTCTGATAAAGAGCCGATCTTAGTCAATACTGTTGAAAAAGATCCGCAAGATGGTCATATCTATGTGATTCGATCTGGTGAAATGACTTGGGTTAAGCGGATTCAAATGCAGTTAGATGGGTCTTTATTATTGATATCTGACAACAAAATTTACCCGCCTATGACGATACGATTAGATGAGTCTACGGATGTAGAAATTATTGGGAAAGTTGTCAATTCGAGTAAGAATTTTTATTGATGGGATGGCAGTAAAATGAAAAAAATTATAATTTTAGGCTTATTTCTTTTAGCAGGTTGTACCGCTAAGGAAGCTCAGAAAGCAGAAACATCTGCTTCTGCAGAAATAGTCCCTTATATAAATAAAAATTATAGCGAGTCGGATTCTGTTGCAAAAATAGATTTTGTTCAGCTAACACAAGTTGCTATTAAAAATTTATCGTCGATGCAGGTTGGATATAATCCAGAAGCTACTGAAGTAAAGTTCCTGCCAAGTGATGTGTCATCTGATGTTAAATTTGTCCCATCAACAGATTGGCAAAGTGTGAAAATTCTAAGAAATAAAGATTCAGAAATTTGGAAAAGCTTTATCGTAGAAGTATTTGAAATAAATGGTTATGAGCAATCTAAAACAACTTCATTTAAGATTTGCAAAGATATTTGGAAAGATATAGATAATAGAGTTCCGACTGTGATTGATGAATTATCTACAAGAATTAATGAGTATGAGAAAGCAGGTTCAACTCCAGCAACACAGCATATTCAATATGGTTATTTTTTTGATCTTGATGCAAGCCATTATAAGGATGGATATCCTATTGTATGTACAATTGCCTATGCTAAAAAATAATCGGAAGCCTTTCCGCCTGATATAAAAAATATAAAAGCAGCACCATGACCTCATCATTAGATGAGGTTTTTTGTTGTGTCAAATACCCCTAAAAAATTTGTACTTTCAAAGTTAAGTCTTGGCCGCCTTGAAGATGTAAACCCTGACTTGGTCAAAGTTGTTAAACGGGCAATTGAAATCACCCAGCAAGACTTTCTTGTTGTTGAAGGCGTGCGCTCAAAAGAACAATGCTATATCAACTACGGCAAAGGCCGTACAGCTGCACAATGCACAATTAAAGGCGTACCCGCTTCATATGCTCAGCCCAAACTTGCAAAAGTGACATGGCTGAATAATCCACTCTCCAGCAAACACGTTACAGGCAAAGCAGTTGATTTGGTGCCGTATCCAGTGGACTGGAATGATCTATCTAAATTTGATCAGGTTGCAAAAGCAATGTTTGCTGCCGCTAAAGAATTAGATGTGTCGATCCGCTGGGGGGCTGACTGGGATAATGACGGCAACTACCGCGAAAAAGGTGAATATGATTCACCACATTTTGAACTTTAAGGAGGATATTAAATGCCTTCTAAAGTTAAAAATAACCTAGCCCAGCTGGCTAAAGTTGAGCGCTATATTGCCCGATTTCAACTGCTCTCAAACATTCATGAACGTACTTTGACTGAGCATAATGACCAGTTGGATTTTACGTGGAAAGATGGTTATGAAACAGGTGTGCGTGATGCTAATGCCCTACATGGTGTAGCCAAGCAAACAGCCGCTGAGGCTGAATCAGCCAAAATTCAGCAACTACGTCTACAGCTCTCCACCCGTGAAAGTGAGCTTGATCAAAAGGCATTAGAGCTTTCTGATGCAAAGCAAAAACTGCTGGATCAGGCCAAGCGCCATCAACAGCGTATAGATGAGCTTAAAGCTGAAATTGCACAAAATCCTGAACCTATTGCAGCGTCACTGGGATTTACAACCTATGCAGGCCCGATTGTTGAAAATTGGCGCGACTCATGGAAGTGGATCAGCAACTGGTGCTTTGGCCTGATTGTCTTTTTTGCTACCACTCCAATTCCTCCAGAGCTGCTTATGGTGCTGCCAGAAAATGTACGTACTTATCTGATTGCATGGACAGCATTTTGTGGATTGATTGGACGTTATATCAATCAAAGCAAAGGCATTAAGACATGGCCATTAAAGTCTTAGTGCGTAAACGCCTTGTAGTCGTGTTGGTGTATGCAGTTATGGATATGTATGACTGCATACGCCACCCGATCCAGAGCTTTCAATATTTAAAAAAGAGAAACCAACATGTCAAAAAAAATATTGATCACCGTGCTGAAGAGTGAGGCTTAGATTAGGAGCTATGAATGTTTGAATCCTTTAAGTTTAACTTTTTAGAAGCCAACTGGATCGTGAACACGGTTCTTGGTATTTATATCTGGTTCATCAAGAAACAAAGCGCTTCATCTCAAGAAATGCTGGACTTGCGCGTACGTGTCGTTGAGCTGGAAAACACTGTTCGAGATATGCCAAGTATGGTTGAACTTACGCGCCTCGAGGGTCAAGTTGAAACGATAAAATCCCAGTTAAATGCGGCGAATACGAGTATTGGCAATGTACAGAAAGGTGTCACTCGTATTGAAAACTATCTGCTCGATAATAAAAAGTGAGGAACCATGAGCTTTGAAAATCAGCTTAAAGAAGAAATGCGTTTGGTGCTGCTTCGATTATTGAATGAAATGCCATCTTACCGTGGCAATAGCTCAACCTTGCACAGCGGATTAGATCGTTGGGGTCTGAGTTTTAGCCGCGACCAAGTCAAAACTGAATTGTACTGGCTGAAAGACCAAGGCTGTTTAAGCATTGAAATGGAAGACCCCGCTGTGCTTGTAGTGAAACTTACTGAGCGTGGTCAAGATGCTGTAGAAAACCGCACCCGCATTCATGGCATTAAACGTCCTTCAGCATAGGTGAATTATGTCCAAATCCTTTATGCGCAAACTGACTGATGAACAGCGTCAATTCATCTATCGAATGATGGAAGAAGACCGTTTCACCCTGAATGAAATGATGGATGAAATCCGTGCTGAGTTTCCAGTTGATTGCATTCCCAGCCGTTCTGCACTTGGCCGTGAAAAAAAGAACTTTGCAGCTGAAGCCAAGGAGTTCCGTGAAATTGCTGCTGCATCAGAAGTTTTGGTTAAGGAGTTTGGCGAAGACCCTGATGACAAAGGCGGCATGTTGCTGGCTCAAGCAGTTCAGGCGGTAGTGACCAGACGCGCACTGGATGAATTGACCAATGATGGTGAAGATCCAGACAAGCCGAAAATGGGCATTGATGATGTCGGCGCACTTGCTCGTGCAGCGCGTGCGGCCATCATGACCAAATCCAAAGCCATGGAAAATCGTGATGAAATCCGGCGTCAAGCCCGTGAGGAATTGCTCAAAGAACAGGATGAAAACCTGAAAAAAGCAGCTATTTCTCAAGGTATGGGTGAAGAGCAAATTCAATTCTGGCGTGAAAAAGTATTGGGTATTAAATAATGACTGCACCAAAACCTCGGCAAGATACCGTTCGGATTATCGACTGGGATGAACTTCCAGAACGTGCCCGCAATCTGCCTGATAATCTAAACCCATTTGAAGAAGGTGTTTTGATGAAACACCAAGTTGAATGGCTGAAGATTAAGACTGATATTAAGGCCTGCCCTAAAGGGCGTCGAACCGGTATTACTTTTGCTGAAAGTTTTGATGCAGTATTTACAGCGGCTGCCAGCAAAGAAGCTGGCGGCATGAGCGTTTATTACATTGGCGATACCAAAGAAAAAGGCCTTGAGTTTATTGGCTACTGTGCCAAGTTTTCACGTGTAATTGCTGAGGCGCAAGGCCAAGGTATTTCTCAGATTGAGGAGTTCCTTTTTGAAGATCAAAACGAAAAAGGTGAAACGCGCCAGATCACAGCCTATCGTGTGCGTTATTCCAGCGGCTTTCAAATTGTTGCTTTATCTAGCCGTCCTGAAAACATCCGCGGTCTGCAAGGTAAGGTGGTAATTGATGAAGCAGCATTCCATCCCAATGTTCAAGGCGTGATGGAAGCGGCAACTGCGCTTTTAATTTGGGGTGGCCGCATCTCTGTAATTAGCTCACATAACGGTAAAAACAATCCTTTCAACCAATTCGTCAAAGATATTGAGAATGGTGTGTTTGGTGAAGATGCCAAAGTTCATGTGGTGACTTTTGATGATGCCGTTGCTAATGGCTTGTATGAGCGCGTGTGCTTTATGCAAGGCAAAGAAGCCACGCTTGACGGTAAGAAAAAATGGTACACCAAAATCCGCAAAGCATACGGCAGCCGTAAAGCGGCCATGCGTGAAGAGCTGGATGCCATTCCGCGTGATGGATCATCCGTGTGCTTGCCTGCGCTGTGGGTTGAACGTGCCATGCCTGAAGTGCGGACAATCCTACGCTTAACTTTGGGTGATGATTTTACCGAACTGACACCAGATGAGCGCGATGCATATATAGATGACTGGATTCAGCGCTATTTAGAGCCTGAATTACAAAAGCTGGATAAGCGCAAACAGCACTGTGCTGGGCAAGACTATGCGCGTCACCGCGACTTCAGTTTTATTTTGCCGTTTTATATTGCCCAAGACTTGCGCCGCATTGCACCATTTGCCATTGAGATGCATAAAGTGCCATCTCGGTTACAGCAAAAAATTCTGTGGTACATGCTGGATCGGCTGCCACGCTTTGGCGGTATTGCCATGGATGCTACTGGCTCTGGTGAAACCATCGCTGAAAATACAGCGGAAAGATATGGTGAGCATATGGTACATCAAATCAAACTAACCCGTGCATGGTATGGACTTTGGACACCTAAGCTGGTCACGGCTTTTGAAGAAGATATGATTGATTTGCCGCGTGATGAAAACCTGAAGAATGACTGCTCTGCGATTGAAGAGGTAGACGGCATTCACATGGTCACCAAAGCACGCACCAAAGATATTAAAGACCCTGAGTTATACCGCCATGGAGATGGTGCTGTTGCGATGATTCTGGGTTGGTTTGCCAGCCTGCACCTGTCCAGTCCTATTGAATTTATCCCGCTTCCATCTGCCAGTGAGCTGGAGGCGAATCATGATGATTATGATGGATGGTTTAGTGAAGCTGGGTGTATTTAGTAGGTCTAAATACACTCTTTAAGAAGTACAACTTCATCTGATGTTTTAATGATTTGGTAACGTTTTATATACTTATTATTTTTTTCATCATAATAATCTAAATCAAGATAGCTATTAGTGAATGGTACAATGTTAGTTTTAACGTAAAACATTAAAGTAATAGATGAATTAGGATCGATAGAATGTATTTCATAGTCTGATGAATTATCGTAAGCGCCACCACTTTTTGTAATATTCCACGAATTGCTTTTTAGTTTTAGATTTTTTATGGATAGGTTATGAACTTTCAAAGTTAGGTCAAATCTATGTTCATAGTCGTTATTATAATGGGTAATTAGGTTGTATTTCGATCCAGTAAGCCTTAATTGTGGAATAGAACTTTGAGTTTTCTCGTCAATAGATTCTAAATATTGTTTTTCCGCCAATAGGAACATATTTTGCTGTGCTTCTACAGACTTCTCCATTTCATCAACTTGGCGTTGGTAGGCTTCATTTGAAATTTTTAACTCTGCAATCTGTGTTTCTAATGATTTAGCCTGTTGTTGTAAAGATACGGCTTGTTGTTTCAAAGCTATAGCTTGTTGAGAAATTGCTTCAGTATTTTGCGATAAATTTTTGTTATTTTGCAGGTACCCTAAAATTAAGAATAAAAAAGCTAAGGGGGAAAACGTTCCGGCTAAGAAATCTCCTAGTGCATTTGCTTCTAAAGCTTTAATTTTATCTACGGTAATTCCAAAATATCTGTTTAATATTAAGAAGTACACAACAGTAAAAATTATAAAAAACCAATATTGAAATTTAGGCTTATTCATAGGCTCATTTCCATCTTTTTATAAAGTTTTAAATACTGTGATTTTCTAACATGAAGTCTACATAGTCTGCTTCAGCAAATACAATAAATTGGGCTTCTGTATTCATTCTCTCTTCTAAATATTCCGGCAAATCTATACAGACTAATTCGGCATTTTTGAATAAAGCCGATACTGCTTCTGGAGAAAGACTTTTTTCAGAATCAGTTTCAGACCATATTGTAAATCCATCACCAGCAAATCCACCTCTCCATAATAGATGAATATGCTTATCAGCATGTTCTGAGGACATTAATTGACGTTCAACTTCCAGAACAATGTCAATTTTTTCAGCATGAGTTAATTCCTTTGCTCTAAAAGTTAACAGTAGATGCAAGTCGGCTTTGCTTGATAAGAAATATAAATACGATTGCATTTAATAACCTTTAAAAATATTGGAAGACTTTCCGACTTATTCGATGACTCTAAATAAGAATAATAAAACGAGGCGACGAACCTTGTTAGAGCAAGATTCGCCTCCTTTGGTATAGCACTACCGCAGGCAAAGCCTCGTTACCCTGATCAGAGTAACTGCAGGCTATCAAAAAATGAAATGCTTTTGCAGTAGGTGAAATCGTGAAAACCAAACCAATTGTTCCTTGGATGGGTGGTAAGCGTCGACTGGTGTCGCAGCTGGCTAAAAAAATGCCAGAACATGAATGTTATGTAGAATTATTTGCTGGCGGCGCAGCGCTATTTTTTATGCGTGACCAGCAGTCTAAAGTTGAAGTCATTAACGACCTAAATGGTGAACTGGTCAATTTATATCGAGTCGTGCAGCATCATTTAGAAGAATTTGTACGGCAATTTAAATGGGCACTGGTGAGCCGCCAAATGTTTGATTGGCTCAAAAATGCCAATACAGATTTGATGACAGATATCCAGCGTGCGGCTCGGTTCTATTATCTGCAGCACACAGCTTTTGGTGCTAAATGCTTCGGGCAGAATTTTGGAACGGCAACAACAGCACGTCCAGTCAATTTACTACGCATAGAAGAACAGCTCAGTGAAGCCCACTTAAGGCTGTCTGGTGTGACAGTTGAGCATTTGAGCTGGGATGCGTGTTTAATGAAATATGACCGTCCTCATAGTTTCATGTATGCGGATCCGCCTTATTGGAAACTCGCTGGCTATGGTGTGGATTTTGGTTTGGATCAGTATGAAAAAATGGCAGAGCTGATGAAGACTTGCAAAAGTAAAGTGATGCTCTCGATTAATGACCATCCAGACATGCGGAATACCTTTGATGGTTTGAATATTGATACCGCTGAAATTAAATATACCGTGGGCAATTCTACGGCCAGCCGGAGCGTAAAACAGGAATTAATCATCATGAACTATTGAGCAAGGTGATTTATAGATTTATAAATCTTTATAAAAGCGTTTTTAGCGGTTTAATCAAGTTTCTGCATAAATGACCCATGCAGAAGCCCAAAGCGCTTAAAACGCCTTTTATGCGCTTTCAAAAAATATAAAAATAAATGGAAGTTCTTCCGCCTGATTCATCGGCATTAAATTGCCTATTGTGATGCAGAATCCACTTTCTATATTTGCATCCGCCATGGCTAAAAAAGACCGCTCTTCAAAAAAACAAGACCGCACCGCACTTGAAACGTCACAAACCGCAGAAGTCGCTTGGCTGTCCAACCAATGGCAGGAACATCCCGTTGTGGGCATGACGCCAATGCGTATGCATCGGCTACTGACCGATGCCGAGCAAGGCAACCTGCAGGCCCAAGCAGATTTGTTTTGCGACATGGAAGAGCGTGACGGACATATTTTTTCTGAGATGACCAAGCGTAAGCAGGCTGTGAATGGCTTGCCTTGGGGGGTAAAGTCACCAAAGAACGCCAGTGAGCAGGAAAAGAAAATTGCTGAAGAAGTCTATGAATGGCTGGATGACATTGAAGACTTTGAAATGTTCTTATTTGAAGCGATGGATGCTGTGGGTCATGGCTATAGTGCTCAGGAAATTAAATGGCATCAGCTTGGAAATTTGTGGCTGCCGGAGAGCTTTCAGCATATTCAGCCGCGCCTGATCATGACCCCGCATGAGCAGCCAAATGAATTGCGCCTGAATGATGGCTCACTGCAAGGTGCTGAATTTTGGCCTTTCGGCTGGTTTATTCATCGGCATAAAGCCAAATCTGGATACGTATCCCGTTCCGGTTTATTCCGCGTATTGGCGTGGCCGTTTTTGTTTAAAAACTATGGTGTGCGCGACATCATGGAGTTTCTGGAAACTTATGGTCTGCCATCCAAACTAGGCAAATATCCCGCTGGTGCAACGGCTGAAGAAAAAATGACTTTGATGCGTGCAGTCATGAGTATTGGCCGTAACGCGGGCGGCATTATTCCCCAAGGGATGTCGATAGATTTTAATGATGCCACCGATGGCGACACCAATAATCATATGAATTTGGTGAAATGGTGTGAGCAAACCCAATCTAAAATTATTGTCGGCGGTACATTGCTGTCACAAGCAGATGGCAAAACAAGCACCAATGCGCAAAGTAAAACCCATGAAAATCAATTTGAAGTCATTGTTAAATCAGACTCTAAGCAGTTGGCACGGTCAATCAATGACAGTCTAGTCTCTGCAATGATGCAGATTAATTATCCGAATATCACACCTGACCGTTACCCAAAGTTCTGGTTTGATACTTCTGATACCGAAGACCTAGAAAGCTTCAGTAAGTCTTTAGGTGAAATGGTCGATACGGGCATGAGGATTCCACTGACATGGGCGCATGAACGTGCAGGCATTCCAATGCCTGCAGATGATCAAGAGGCGATTCTTGCCCGTGTGCAGCCTGCTCAAGTGGCAGCAAACAGTTTTCAGTATGCAGGTTATCCAGTGATGAATTTAGCTGCACTGAACCAAAATGCACCAACTGCGATGCACCCCGCAGAGGCTGCAGCAATTCGCGGGCAGGCATTGCTGGATCAGCAAATGCAGCACAGCCTCAGCAATGATCATTTGCAGTCACAGTCTGAAAGATTTTTACCTGATTTGATTGCTCAACTGAGTCAAGGGAAAGACCTTGATGCAGCTCTAGCCATGCTTGCAGAGATGTCTCCAGATAAAGATTTAGATGCTTTGCAGGATGATCTAGAGCAGATGATTTTTGCCAGTAATGTGCTGGGCAAATTATCTGCTCATGAAAGCCGTAAAGCTGCGTCTGAGGATGAATAATGGATCAGCCGACTATGCAGGCTGTATTTGGTCAGCCCCCACGTAAAGCCATTGAATATCTTCAGCAGAAAAAAGTCATGCCCTCAGAAGACTGGTGGCAAGTGCAAGGCAATGCACACAATCAGGCTTTTGTGGTTGCGCACATGACTCGGCTAGATCTGCTGGAAGATGTGCGCCAGTCATTGCTGGATGCGCAAAAAAATGGCTGGGATTTAAAACGCTGGTCTCAAGAAATTGAACCCAAAATGAAGCAGCGCGGCTGGTGGGGAAAACAGGAAAAATTAACTGAAGATGGTCAGCGTGAAGTTCAGCTGGGCAATCCATACCGTTTAAAAACCATCTACCAGACCAATATGGCGCAGGCTTATGAAGCCGGGCGGCAGTCTGTGATGTGGGACGACAATCCGCTTTTCCCATACGTTGGCTACAGTGCAATTATCGATAATTTTACAAGAGCAACTCACCGTGCATTACATGGTGTTGTTATGCGCAAGTCTGACCCGGCTTGGCAATATATCAAGCCAAAGAATGGCTACAAGTGCCGTTGCACCTCTTATGAGATGATGGAAATTGACATCAAAAATCAAAACATCAAAGTCCGCAGCAGTGATGGTTACCTCAAACTGTATGACGTTGATGTTAGTCATGGCGGTGTTGCTCAAATTGCGCGGATTGAATTTCCAGACTTGCCTGTGTTCTCTACAGATGCAGGCTGGACGGGTTCTCCAAGTACTTTAGTTACCCAAAAACTGCTGGATAAAGCTGTTTCTGCTGAACCGTCTATTGCATCCAAGTTGGTTGGTAAAACGCTGCAAAATAATGAGGTTGTTCAGCAGCTGAATGAAGACGTCAAAGCATGGATTCAGAGTGTAGATCCGCTTAAGCCTAAAGGTGAAATGCACAACGTAGGTGTAATTGATGCCTTCTTTTTGGAAACACTGAAGAAGAAAAAGCGGGTTGAATTGGCAAGTGCGGCAATCACCGTGCATGACAAAGGCACCATTAGTCATATAGCCAAAGAACGCAAACTGCATGACCCAGCATGGTTTGAAAATATCGTCAGTCATTTGAGCGGCAAGCATGACCTGTACTGGGATGTACGGCATAACGCGGCACTGCTGGTGTTTGATATTGAGGTTGAAGGCGTGGTTTACAAATTGGTGCTGCAGCTCAACCAGAGCATCAAAGGTAAAGATGAAGCTGGCAATAAACAGAAAATTGTAGGCAATTTGATTCGGACGATTGTGGTTGAGCAGGAAATTAATCTGAAGAACAGTAAAGACTATGAGTTTTTGGTCAGCAAGAAATAAAAAATGCGTTTCTGTCTGTTCGGGATTCGAACCCGCGTATACCGCGAACGGCTGGCTTCCAGTAGCCTACTTCGACAAAAACGCACTTTATACAATGATTTTAGTTTAATAATTATGCAGGTGCAAGTATGAGCTTTATGCAGATTGCTGATGAAAATGTACGTCAGACGTTGCTTGATGCTGCGGCACACATGAGTGATACAACACCACTAGCAGCCAGTTTGGAGCGTGTTTTAGTCAGTCAGACTTTACAGAACTTTCATGCCAATGGCCGCCCGGCATGGGCTGGACTTTCACCAGTGACGCTAGAAATTTACCGCAAGCAAGGTATTACTCCGCAAGGCATATTACAGCGCTCTCCGGGTGGATTACGCGACAGTGTTCAAGGTGACCATGATCAGACATCTGCAACGGTAGGTGCTGGATCTGGACAAAGTAAAGACTATGCAGCCATTCACCAGTGGGGTGGTTTTGCGGGTCGCAATAGAAAAGTTGAAATTAAACCCCGTCCATATTTACCCATGGACAGCCAAGGCTTTTTACAGCCTGAAGCTGAGGATGCCGTTGAATACACTGCAAGTTATTTTCTACAGCAAGCTTTTAAATAATAAAAAAATAATCGGAAGCCTTTCCGCCTGATCTTTTTATGCAGTTGGTTTTAATCTGACTGCATGAAAAATAATCTTCTCGCAGCTTCGTGCTCATTCGACTTATCAAATTTATCAGATCACTTTGTATTGATACCTGAAGGTGTTTTTCGTAGTGAGATTGATGGACGTCCTTATGATGCGCCCCACTGGGAACTTACCCCAGAGCGTGGCCATCAAATGGCTGCGGCTTTGAATCAGCGCAAAATTGACATGGTCATTGATTATGAGCACGCCACTTTAAAATCAAAAACCACGGGTGAACCTGCACCTGCTGCGGGCTGGCTGAAATCAGCGGGGTTTACTTATGTTGAAGGAGTTGGATTATGTAGTACTGACTTTGAGTGGCTCGATAAAGCAAAAACGCATATAGAAGCCCAAGAATATAAATATATTTCCCCAGTCTTTTTGTACACCAAGACGGGCGACATTACGGCTTTAATCAATGTTGCCTTGACCAATACCCCTGCATTAGACCAGCTGCCTGAAGCAAAACTTGCTGCTGCGGCTCAGGAACTTTTTTCCCAAGATTTACCACAACAGGATTCCACAATGGAAGAGTTATTAGAACAGCTGCGTTGGATGTTGAATCTGCCTCTGTCAGCAACCGCAGAAGAAATTACTGCTGAGCTGGATAAGCTTAAAACGCAGATTAAAGAAAAAACAGGTGTTGCTGTGGCAGCCAATAGTCAAACCCTTTATGACGCCTTGAATGCTATTGATCAGCTGAAAATTGCAGCCAACAGCTCAAATGCTGTTGATCCAGCCCAATATGTGCCGATGGCGGTTTACCAAGAGGCGGTTCAAAAAGCTGGTAATGCTGATGCAGCGGCTAAATCCAAAGAAATTGACGACCTAATTGTTGCTGCTTGCGGTGACGGCCGCTTGACTGGCGAAGCAACTATTGGTTGGTACAAGGATCAGGCTAAAACCAACCCTGATTTTGTAAAGGCGCAGCTTGAAGCTTTACCAAAAATTGCAGCACTCACCTCGCAACAGACCGAACAAATCGATTTAAGGGGTGGTCAAGCTAAAACACCTCCAGCTGTAGATGATGTTCAAGCATCAATTGACGCTCAATTTGGGTTTTGAGGAAATTAACCATGGCTAAAACAGAACAAGCAATCATTACTGAAATGCGTTGCGGGACATTAATGCCGGTGGCTTTAGCTTCAATGGCTTTGGTTCTGCAAGGGACTTTTGCGGCAGTTGATGCTAGCGGCTATGCCATCGCTTCAGAAGATGTAGGTGGCGCTGATCAAAACTGCCTCGGTATTTGGGATCACTCTGCTGAAAACACCGGTGCAGATGGTGATGTTGTGGCGTGTGTTCGTCGCAAACAACAGTTTTTGGTGCGTAACTCAACAACAGATCCTGTGACTCAGGCAGATTTGGGTGCAGTGGTTTATATGGAAGACAACCAAACCATTGCGAAAACAGATGGGACAAATACGCTTTCAGTAGCGGGTCATTTTATGGGCTTTGATGTGCAATACCCTGAATTTGTATGGGTGGAGATTGAATAATGATTTTTAATGAAAAAAATGCGCAGCATGTAATTAATACCCTTGCAACCAGTATTAAAAAAGTCTTTGACGGCGCGTTTGAAGCAGCGCCTAGTCAGTGGTCGAACGTTGCAATGGAAGTGCCAAGTAATGGTTCATCCAATACTTATGCGTGGATTGAAAAGTTCCCCAAACTGCGCAAATGGTTGGGTGATAAAGTTGTTAATCAGCTTAAAGGTCATGCTTACACCATCGTCAACGATGACTTTGAAGCAACGGTTGAAATTGACCGCAACGATATTGAAGATGACAACCTTGGCATCTACAAGCCTCAAGCTCAAATGGCTGGCGAATCATCAAAACAATGGGCGGATGATTTAGTCTTTGCAGCCCTTACTGGCGGCTTTGATGAGGAGTGCTATGACGGGAAAACCTTCTACGCCACCAACCATGAAGTCGGTGAAGGCAAAACCAAAAAATTGGTGTCTAACCGTTTAAATGTGCCATTAAAAATTGACACTTTGGCTGAAGTAAAAGCCAGCTATGGTACTGCCCGCACTATGCTGCGCAGTGTGAAAGACAATGAAGGCCGTCCGCTTAACTTGACTCCAAGCGTCTTGGTTGTGCCGTTTGCGCTTGAAGATACCGCGAATGCGCTAATGACTGTTGACCGTTTGGAAGATGGCAAACCCAACCCGTACAAAGGCACAGCCAAAGTACTTGCAGTGGGCTGGCTTAAAACGGATAGCGAATGGCATTTGCTCGATGCCAGTAAAGCTGTGAAGCCTATCATCTTTCAGCCGCGTAAAAAGCCTGTGTTTGTGCAGCAGACTGATACTTCAAGCGATGCTGTATTTATGCGCAAGAAGTTTAAGTTTGGCGCTGAAGCACGCGGTGCAGCTGGCTATGGCTTGTGGCAAATGGCTGTCGGTTCAACTGGAGCATAAGGAATGTACGCAACGGTAGAAGCTATGAAGCGTAAGTTTGGTGAAACCCTGCTGATTCGGCTGACCGATACTGAAAAGCCCTATCAGGGTGTAATCAATATGGAGAAACTGGATTCAGCTATGCAGGAAGCCAACAGCGAGATTGATGCTTATGTGGGTAGCCGCTACCCACTGCCGTTGCAGGTTATCCCTCCATTTTTAGTGAATATTGGTTGCAACTTGGCACGTTATTACTCAGTCACTGGTGATCTGTCTGATAACGATCCGATTAAAAACCGTTTTGAATCATCGATTAAAACTTTAACTAAAATTTCCAAAGGTGAACTGACGTTAGGCGGTTCTCCAGCTGGAGAGTCGAAGCCAGTGCAGACCTCGTCCAATAATGTGCAGTTTGCTGTAGGACGTCGTGATTTTGGAAATGGAGGCTGGTAATGCTGAATTTATCCATCATTGAGCAAGCCATTAAAGATGTAATGGCACAGCAAATTCAGGAAAAAAAGTGGCCTTGGATTCGCGAAATTTACACCTATGGTGGTGAGTTTGATGATGGTATCGATGCAATTATTCGCCACTTTCCAGCAATTTGGGTGACCTTTGACGGCAGTAAAACGCCTGAAAAAACCGGCGTCAATAAAACCAAAATGCCTATCACTTTTGTGGTGTTGGTTGGTGCAGACTCAGTGCGTAATGAGGAGTCTCAGCGCCATGGTGCTGGCGCAGATATCGGTACTTTCCAAATGCTGCATCATGTGCAACAGCTGCTCACTGGCAATGATTTATCCAGCCAAGGCGTTAAAGGCTTAGCGCCTTTTGAGCTGGGCCGAGTCAAAACTATTTTTAATACCTCCACCCGCGGCCAGTCTTTAAGTGTATTGGCGCAAGAATTTAGCACCTCTTATACCATCACCGCTTCAGACCGCATCCGTGAGGAAGCTGAAGAAGAGGCATGGTTAGAACGTATCAATATTAATTACCATTTTGACCCTAAAGATTACGGCTTTATAGAGTCTGATCTGGTTGAACTGAAGGAATAATTTTATGTCTATTCAAGCAGGCATTCGTACACCCGGTATGTATACCGATGTCAACATCAATACCCAGCGTACAGGCTTGCCTGCGAATACGCATAAAGTATTGTTTATCACTGCTGATGACAAAGTCATGGATCAACCCGTAGCGATTTATGATGAGTCTGATGCAATTGAAAAAATCGGCACTGACAGTATTGTTGGCCGCATGATTAAAGCTGCGGTGAAAACCAATCGCCTTGTTGATGTTCAAGCCATTACCTTGGCAATGAATACAACAGATCCGCAGGCGCCTGTGCCAGATGTGGATAACACTACAGAAATTATTGCCCCATTGGGTCATACCATTCTTGCCGTTGATAAAACGCCTGCTATTGGCGATGAAACCGAAGCATGGATTGATCATCTAAATTTTGTCAGTGATGCGATTGAACAGCGTCCTGCAATTTTAGTTGTTCCATTTTCAGATATTGAAGCGGCAACAACATTTGCAGCACAAGCCCCTGTGGAAACCAGCTACCGTGTCGTTGCTGTGTGTTATCACGGGGCATCAGGTCAAGAAGCTGAAATCAGTGCAGCCATGGCGGCAGCTTTGGCGGACTCCAGTGACCCTGCATTGCCATTTAATGGTGTGAATCTTGAAGGCGTAGGTGCTGTTGAAGATAAATACAAACTGACCTTTGAGCGTCAAGAGGCTGCCATGCGGGCTGGCGTGTGCATTATTCAAACAGGTGCAGACGGTACGCCTGAAATTGTGCGTGCGATTTCGACATTCCGCAAAAACCCTGATTCAGGCATGGCGGATGACATCATGCTCGACATCAATGGTGCGCTTACTATTGACTACGTGCGTCTTGTGATGCGTACAGCTGCTTCAAAAGAACGCCGCCGCAAAAATACAGGTGCTGCACGCCGCAATCTTCGCAGTGTATTTATGGCTGAAGCCATTAAGCTTGAAAAAGCGGAAATTTTGGAAAATGTCACTGCGACAGCAGATCAGCTGACTGTGACTCAAGACAGTGACGATAAAGCCCGTGCTAATGCTGATATACCAAGCTATTGGGTGCGAGGCATGCATGTAATTGCCACGACTTTAAACGTGTATTAAGGATCATTAAATTGAAAAAATTTCGAGTTCAAATTTTACATCACATTGCATTAACCACTGAAATTGAAGCGGAAGATCAAGATCAGGCATTAAAAATGGCTGAGACCCTTTCGGATGAGATTAAACCCGTGGAAAATTATTCATCAAGTGAATTATCCGTCAATGAAATTGAGGCCTAAATTGGTCAAATAAAAAAAGCTCACTTCGGTGGGCTTTTTTTTTAATTAAATGGAAGTCCTTCCGCCTGATATCACAATATAAATTCAGAAAAAATAGGCCAACATTAATTTGAGGCTATACAAATGGCTGAAGAATCAGTTGGCTTTATTATTTTAGGTGTAAACGGTGATGACTATGACTGTGCATCTTTTACATCAACCAAAACGACAGGCCGCCGCCCTGTGGCCACTATGAACCGCACAGGTGAAGTCAAGCACACAGCAAAAGGCATTCGCACCTATGCCATTACTGTTGCTGTGGTAATTCCTGATGGCAAGGATGAAGTAGATTGGCTTGAAGTTGCGGATGCTCGCATCAGCATTGAATCTGAGTCAGGCAATTTCCGTGAAACATACACAGATTTTAATGTGCAAACCATCAGTGATTCTTATGATGTTTCGGGTGAAACACGCCGAAACCTTGAAGGCTTTGCATTGAGCTACATCCAAGAAAATGTATAAGGAAATAATTAAATGATTCAAATTGAAGGCACTCTTCCTGTCGCACTGAAGGCGCTAGACGGCCAGACGGAAATTAAGAGCAAAAAAGTGGTTATGCGCCAGCTGACTGCAATTGAGTACATGCAGGCGCAGGCCGATAGTGAAGCAGGTCAGTTCATTGGTATCACTGACCTTGCTGCAATGACCAAGTTGGTGGATGCGGATGGTAAAGAGCATAAAATCACCTATGACATGCTGGGCAATTCATCCCGCTCTAACCTTGATTATCTGAATGAAAAGCTGGCTGAGCTGAAAGCAAAGGAAGCAGCCGCAGAGTAAATAAGGGAGCGCGGTTAATCCGCGCTCTTTTAACTGTGGGCATTCCTTTTGAAGCGATTGAAAAGATGCCCATGGATACTGCAATCGCAATACTCACCGATGAGCGGCCAAACAATACTCATCCTCAACGTCAAAGAAAATCACGCGCCAGCAATACCCCGAAAAGCAGTTCCAGTACTGGCACGACTTATGTAGCAACCAAGCGCAAGCACTCTAAACAAAAGGCCTAAACGATGAGCAAAAATTCCGTAGTTTCATTAACGCTTCAGTTAAAAGGACAGCAAGCCAGTGCTGAGCTTAAGCGTATAGCTGCGGATCAGCTCACTGCTGTTAAAAAAATAAATACTGAACAGCAGAAACTTGCACCCCTTCAAGCCGGGCAAATTAATAATGCTAAAAAGTTCAGTGATGAACTTCGTAAGCAAGGTCAAGCATTTACAGCGCAAAAGCGTGAAGCGCTTGCAGTCGATACTGCCCGAAAGCTGGGCATTCGCACTGAACAGCAGATTAATGCTGAGATTAAGAAAACACACAACAGTTATGCACAGCTAAGTATTTTACAGCGCCAAGGTGTTGTTTCAGCTAAAGATATGGAACGCGCATATGCAGCCATGAAATCGCGTGTCGCAACGTTAAACGGTGAGTTAGGTAAAACTGTACAAGCAGAAAAGCAGATTCAGCAAATTCAGAAAACTGGCGGTATGAGCACCCTGCAGCGTACTGGCGCAGTTGTAGGTGCAACTGTTGCTGGCAGTGCTGTCCTATCAGGTGCATTACAAAAGCCACGTGATTATGCCCAATTAATGACATATATCACTGCTACAGCAACTGGTGGACAAGGCTTAACAGCTGAGCAACGTTTAGCTAAAACTGCTAATTTTGAAGGTTTTGTTAAAAATGCTGTACGTAATGGTGGCGGGAAGCGTGAAGATGTTGCAGCCGCCTTAAACGTGTTAATGGCATCTGGTAAGTATAATGAATCTGACGTTTCAGCAGCTTTACTATCTTCCTCAAAAACTGCTTTTGCTGCGGGTGCTGACACCGAAGATGCAGCGAAAATGACTATTGCTATGAAAGGTTTTGGGGTCAAAAATCTTGATTTAGCACAAGATCGTGCTATGCGAGCGGGTCAAATTGGTAGTTTTGAATACAAAGATTTAGCGAAATTCTTACCTAGTCAAATGTCGATGGCGAATGCTTTTGGTTATTCTGGTGATGCTGGTTTGGTTAAATTATTAACTCTAAACCAAGTAGCAAAAAGCACTGCTGCAGATAGTTCTGAAGCTGGCAATAATGTTGTCAACTTGCTCCAAAAATTATCCAGTCGTGAATTGGCTGATACTTTGGCAGATAAAGTTGGCAACACTGATGGTTTGCCAACTAAAGCGATTAAGAATAAAAAAGGAAAAGTAGTAGGTCAAGAATTTGACTGGACAACTTATTCGATTCAACAACGTGAACAGGGCTTATATGGGGTTGAGGCTTTTGTAAAACTGCTTGAACATCAATTAAAAAATAATCCTCAATATACTGAGCTTCAAAAAGAAGCTAAGGCTGCCAAGACACCAGAAGATCGTAAAGCAAAACTTGAGGATATGAGCAATATTGCTATGGGCAGTGAGTTAGGACAGTTTTTGGCAGACCGTCAAGCTTTATTAGCAGCAATGTCTGTTGTTTATAATAAAGATCAATCCGTAAAACTTGAAAAAAATATTAGTTCAGCATCAGGCACGGTTAATTCAGACCTTGAGATGATTCGTCAGACAGAATGGGCTAAAGATCAAGCCGCAGATCAAGAAAAATTATTTGCTCAGTCTAAAGCTTATGATTCAGTATCGGAAACGTTAGGAAAAGTTAAAGAAAATATTACTGATTGGGCGCAAAAGCATGAGGAATTAGCTGCCTCTGCATATAAAGCTTCAGTAGCATTGGCGGCGGTGGCTGCAGTTGGTGTTACTGGTGCTGTGTTAAGTCGTGGTAAAGGAGCTTCACCAGATGATTTACCTGATTTGACCAAAACAAAAGGCAAACCCAAAGTAAAAGGTGCAAATAGCTTAAAAGCAGCTGGACTTGTTGGCGCAGCATATGGTTTTTCAGAAATCATGGAGCCAGTCGATAATTATTTATTCAGTGCTGTCGATAAAATGTTTGGTGGTGATGGTAAAAAATTTGATGCAGTTCAATTTGCAATTGATCAGCAAAATCAACAGAGTGTTGAACTTTTAGCTAAGCAGCAGGAAGCGAATCAGCTATCAAAAGATATCTCTAATAAATTGAGCACATTAATATCGACTACAGCACAAAACAAGCCTTTGCCATTCAGTACAGGCAACTTGTTAAGTGATATCTCCAACCATGCAGCCGCCGAAGAAAAACGCCACGGCTTTAATTTATTGTCATTCGGGCAAAAATAAAAGGAAGCCTTTCCGCCTGATATAAGTGCTTTAAATTTCTAATAATGACCTCCTCAAATGGAGGTTTTTTTTATGGGCTGGGCGACAGAATTACAGGATGCAAGTTTCCGCGGTGTGCAGTTTGAATGCACGTCGACGAATGATGCTGTGTCTAAATCCCTTGCTGTAAAACAAGCCCCATATTCGAACGAGGCTGAGATTGAAGACGTCGGCAACAATCCGCGCAATATCTCGATCAATGCAGTTTATGCTGGCGATGACTATAAAACTTGGGTTGATGCTCTTGAAGCTGCGCTTTTAGAAACCGGTGCGGGTGAACTGATCCACCCGATCTACGGCATCATGCAAGTGAATGTGGTGGATTATTCAGTTGACCACAATGCTGAAAATGTTGATTCATGCACCATTTCAATCAAATTCATTCAGGCCAAAGACAAGAAGCGCGAGCTGTTTGTTCCAGTTGCTGTACTGGATGAAATTTACACTGAAGATATTATTGATGAACCTGCATCTGCTTTAGAACAGTATTTAAAAAAGCTGAAAGTGCTGGATCAGAATCAGTTTTTTGATGCGGTGAATAATGTCAGCAATGGCATCAATACCTTTCGTGATGGCCTGAATCTAGCCAAAACTGCAATTGAAAATGTACTTGCCCCGGCAGACTTTATTGTTGGCTTAGTTGATGACGTTAGCGGGCTGGTGACTTTCGATGCCAATATTTCTGCATTGTCAAAATGGCGTGATTTGGTTTACCGGGTGCAGCGTTTTGAAAAGCTATTTCAAAATGACAAATCTTCACCGCAACTGCAGCAGCTGTGGCGTGCCACACAAGTTGCGTCAACGGTTGCCATCACTCAAAAAGTCATTGAAAACGTCCGTACTGAGCTGGCTGAGAATAAAGAAAGCAGCCTGACGCCTATTGACTTGGCTGTGATCCGCCAGAACAACCGCCAGCAGATTCAAGCGGCGATTAATACTGAGCGTGAGCAGATAGCGACTGAGCTGAATGAAACAGCTGTCAGTCAAATTCAAGTCTATAAAGAAACGGCTGATCAGCTGCATTTACAGATTCAAGAACTGATTGAAATCCGCCCGCCAGTGACTAAAACAGTGATTACTGTGCCTTGCACCCTGCATTGGCTGGCGCATCAGCTGTATGAAGATATGAGCCGTGCAAGCGAAATCCTCCGCTTAAATCCTGATTTGGTCAATCCGGCGGTACTGCGCCCTGGCATGGAGCTGACCGTCTATGCAAGATAATCTAAAAGACAATCAGGGCAATGAAATTATCTTACAGATTGGCGGCTATCAAATCCGCGGCTGGGATGCGATTTCAATTGACAGTCAGATTGATACCCCAGCTGAAAACTGGAGCTTTAAGCTGTTTCAGGTGGATGGCGACCCTTTGCCGAATGATATTGCTGGCGCCAAAGACATCAAAGTTTTTTACAACAAAGAGCTTGTGCTGACTTCGATTGCCGACAAGGTTGCTGAAGCGGTTAGCCGTGACGGTTACGGGCTTGAGATCAGCGGACGCGACTTGGCTGGACAGCTGATTGATTGCTCTGTGCCTATATTTAGCGGGCGCCAGCTCACTTTAGAAGCGCTGCTGTCACAGTATGTTTTAGCAGGTGACTTAGGCGCAAAAATTCATAATGTACGTATTCAAAATAATGCATGGTTAAAAAATAAAGTCTCTGTTGAACCCGGTGAAGCGCTATGGGATGCCATTGCGAAAGCCGCAGCAGTTACGGGCCAGCATGTGTGGCTTGAACCAGACGGCACGCTGGTCGTGGGTGATCCTTTTGCAGCTCCATATGTGGTTCAAACTGCACTACGTTTGCTCAAGCCTTTAGATAACAGCAACAACGTGCTTGACCTGTCTTATGTGAATGATGTCAGCAGTGTTTTTAATGAAATCAAAATTTTAGGCCAAGACACGAAAGGCAGCCATGTTTTGTCTACGGCCACCAGCAACACTCAATATGGCTTTAACCGCCTCAAAATCATCTCTTTAGGCGATGTTGAGACCAAAGCTGAAGCAGATGCAGCATTAGAAAAAATCAAAAAAGACAATGATCTGCAAGCCTATTCGTTGGATGCAACAGTTAGCGGCTGGACGATTGACGGCAAAGTCTGGACACCCGGCTGGTACTTAAATTTAGAAACCAATGCTTTAAGCAATGCCACTGCCAAATGGGCGGTTTACGGCCGCACGCTCATGCTTTCACGCGCTGAGGGCAAAACCACAAAGCTGAAGATGAAGCGTCAAGGCGACTGGGCGCAGCCATTGCTGCACAAAGAACCTGTCAAGCAAACCTCTAAGCGTAAAAAAACCAATAAAGACAAAGCAAAAACCACTGGAGCACAAAAATGATTGGCTCTATGCAGCGACAAATTGCCCGCGGCATGGGCCAAGTCCGTCAGACATTCTTGGGTGTAGTGGCTCGCGGTGGTTCAAAACTGCTGCAGCTGACGGGCTTTGCTGGCGAAGTCTTGGATGAAACTGAATTAGTCCAGCAAGTCGGCTTCAGCTCTTACATACCAGATGGTTGCCGTGTAGTGGTAATTCCCCTGCAGGGCAAAACATCCCGCTCGATTGTGATTGCTACCGATGGCGCACCCATTGTGATTCATGTTGATGAGGGTGAAACCTGCATTTATGACCAATACGGCCACAGCGTTTGGCTTAAGAAAGACGGCACACATGTTGAGGGTGATTTGTTCGTCAATGGCAAAGTTCAGGCCACTGGAGATGTCATCGATCAAGCAAGCTCTATGCAGGACATGCGCGATACATATAACAGCCATAAGCATGGCAATAGCTCAACACCAGATAAACCAATGTAGGTGAAGACATGGCAACGATTGATTTAGAAAACAAAGATTATGTACTGCTGAGCCTAGATGCTGCATTCGTCAATGATGATGTGCAGTGCGTATGCCAGCGCCTTGGGATTCACCGCGGGAAATACTGGGCGAATCCTAAATTAGGAAGCCGCCTTTTTACTCTGAACCGCAGTAAAGACTTGCCTCGCAATCTTTTGCTTGCAAAACAGTACGCTGAAGAAGCGCTTGAAGACTTAGTACCATCCCGCTTTGAATCAATCACTGTTGCTGCATCTCAGTCAGAAAAAAGCCGTGTCGATTTAACCATTAATGCCGTCCGAATTACGGGTGAAAGCCAAAAGATTTTTTATTTTGTTCCGGTTGGAGGCTAAGCAATGTATGCAATTCCTTCCTTTTCAAAATTGCATCTGGTCATTGTTCAAGAGATCCGCAATCAAACGGGTCTGACAATTACAGCTGATTCTGATGCGTCGATTCGTGCTGATGGTACTGCTGCAGTGGTTGAAGGCCTTTATCATCACCAAGCTTATATTCAACGACAGCTGTTTGTTCAGACTGCTGATGAGCCTTACCTTTACATTCACGCTGAAGAACTCAAAGTCCCGCGCCTAGGCGGCACACGTTCTGCAGGCACGGTCAAAGCAAAATCTAATGCTGAAATTACGATTGAAGCCGGAGCAAAGTTGACAGATGGCAAAGGCCACTTCTGGAGCGTTGTTTCTACTACAGTCGTTCAGCCAAACATTACCGCTGAAATTAGTGTCACTGCGGATCAGATTGGCGCGTCTTGGAACTTTACAGGCGCTTCACTGCTTTGGGTCAGTCCGATTGCGGGCTTGAGCGGTACTGCTGAAGTTGTGTCTATTGCGGGCGGTTCAGATGAAGAAGAGCTTGAAGCATGGCGCGCCCGCATGTTGGAAAGTAAGCAGCTGGGGCAAGCGCGTGACCGTGAATCTGACCTTGAACGCGCCATGAAGTCTGTCGCTGGTGTGGGCAAAGTATATATCTATAAAAAGCGCCGCGAGCTGGGTTCCATGGATGTAGCCATTACTGCTGTCGGCAGTCCGCCAACCTTGCCAGCTCAAGCCTTAATTGATGCTGCGCAGCTGGTTTTAGATGAAGAAGCTGGTTTTTGGGCAGATTGCCGGGTGTATTCACCGACTCAGCAGCTTATTGATTTATCTGCAGTGGTGAAAGGCACTGGGGTGAATTACACCGATGTTGAAAGCACGATCCGCAGTTATATAGCAGAGCTGGCTCCAGTTGAAGAATATCAAGCCAATGTACTGGTTTCACGCATTATGGCGCTGGCAAATGTTGAAGATGTCACGCTGACACCCAATGCCAATATTCAGCCTGAAGTGAATTGGATGCATACCTATTGGCTGCGTGCAGGCACTGTTGCAGTGAGTGCCGCCACATGAATTTAGAAGAAACCACACAGCTTTATGCCTCTGTTTTGCGTCAATTATTGCCTACGGGTGGCTATGACGCATCACCAAATACAGATGCTCTGGCGGTTGATGTTTACGCACATGCAAAACTGCTGGCTCAAGCGGATTTAGATGGCAAACGCCTTTTAACTGTTTTGGAAGAGCTTCCGCCTGAACTGCTGCCTGAGTATGAGACAGAATATGGCTTACCGTTGAAGTGCACGGTCAATGTTAGCAAAACAATTGAAGAACGCATTGAGATTCTGAAATGGGTGCGCAGTACGCGCAATGTGCTAAATCGCGCTTATTTCGATCAGGTCTTAAAGATTTTTGGGGTTGAGCTTTTTGAGTTTAAGAAGTTTAAACCAATGCAGTGTACATCGCCCTGCAATGCTCCAGTGAACACAGAACAGCTGCGGTACAAAGTTCGGATTGTGATTCCAGATACTGCGCCTGCTGATATGGACTGCATTATTCAGAATTATTTTCCGGGCTACTTGCGGATTGATGTGCTGAAAGTGTCGCTGCTGTTTAAGACGTCATTGCTATATCCGCTCTATTTTGTTGAGAGCGTTTCTGCGGGCTTGGCTGTAAATGATTCAGCATCGCGTCCAGATCCGGAGTTAGTCAGCGTAAAGATACCAGCGGTTGAGAGCATCGGCGTGCAGCTGACAGTTCATGATGTCATTGTTACTCATCCGCCGAAAACTGAACTGACTGAAAACATCGGCGTGCAGCTGACAGTTCATGATGTCGTTTCACGTCAGTTGCTTAAATTCAGTACGCAAGAAAACATCAGTGTTTCTTTATCAGTACATGACGTTATTTCAAAACCGCGCATCAAAACCAGCGTTGATGAGGCAATTGGCGTTTCACTTTCTATTCATGATGTTATTCGAGAAAAAATATGAATTTTAATGTAAATGTTGGCGTATGTGCCGTATTTAAATTAGTTGCACGCAAAGCTAATACAGGTGAGATCGCTCGTGAAACACCCGATTTTTTTAATTTAGTCTTAACAACCGGGCTTGCTAAAATGGCGGGCGGCGCGTGGATTGACCGCTGCTGCATTGGAACTGGCAACAGCGCTACTGATGCTTCACAAGTTGCACTTGACAACTTCTTGGCATCAACAACAGCTGTTGCACCGGGCGCTGCAGATACCGGGGGGATTCAAGTCACCACTGAGCCTTATTATTGGTATGGCCGCCGGACATGGCGTTTTGCCGTGGGTGTTGCAACAGGAAATATTTCAGAAGTCATGCTGGGTTGGGGAAATAGCAACGCTTGGAACAGAGCACTGATCAAAGATACGGCAGGAAATCCAACAACGATTACTGTGCTTGCTGACGAATACTTAGATGTGATTTCAGAAGTCCGTATATATCCAAAAGAATCAACTGGTTCATTTAATTTAGTTGATAAATTGGGAGCTGTTATTAGTTCTCACAATTATGTAGCACGACCTAGATTTAGCTCATATTCAAGTGGTGGCGCAGCATGGCGCAGTTCAGCTGTACGATACGCAGCAAATGCTAGCCTAGCATCCTCAACCACATTCGGTATTGGCAGTGGTTCAATACCCACCGCACCCACCGGAGCTGTAACCACTCAATTCACAACTAATAGTCTAGTTCATACTGAGCTAAACAATGGTTTAAAAGCGAGTAAAGTTATCTCATCATCAGAAGCAAATATAGTAAGTATGCATAGGTCTTTCTCATCAAATTTGTATGGGCTGATGTGCGGTGGTGCTTTTAATTACTTGGGTGAAAATAGTTGTGGATTCAACTGGCAAGTAGACCCACCGATCCCAAAAGATGATGAAACAATTCTGACTTACAGCTTTACTCTGACATGGGAAAACTATGCTCCCGAATAATGCGCTTTCGTCACAACCTGTTATTTCAGAATTTTTAACACAGTGGCGTGATAACCCTCTTATAGATTTTGAGCTTGGTGGTATTGCTTTACAGGACTCAGCAGCAGGTCTGAATCAGATTCTTTGGACCTGTTCCTATGAAGATGGCTTTATTAAACTCAGTCATGATCAGCATGAACAGACTGTTTTAAATGTCGAGAATGTTACTGCATTAAGCTTAGGTTTTGATTTAAGCATGCGTCCTGTCATTGCGTATTTAGTAGATGAACACTGCTATTTATGGTGGTATGACACATCTGTTTCTAAACAAATAATCACGGATCTGGGCAGCGGAATAACTTTTCCGCAGCTGTCACTTGATGAGCGCAGATCTGTTCAATCATCCAATGCAGACGTGATTCTGACTTATATCCGCAACAGCAAGATGTATATGCGCCTCCAGCGCGAACGCTTTCAAATTGAACATGAAATTACACGTGCAAAACGGCTGATTCAAACTGGATCAATGAAGAACAACCGCTTTGGCTTCGCTTATTACAACTGGGATTAACAATGAAAAGAATTGATAGCGTGAATGCACGCGTTGACGTAAATGGTGTAGGTAAAAAAGGCTTTCATGATAATGCGGATCTGCCGGGTCAAGATGCAACTTATGTAACACCGGGCTTTTTAAATACTGTTCAAGAAGAGCTGGCGAATGCAGTAGAACTATCTGGGCTAAACTTAGATCCAAATGATCCAACTCAATTATTCAAGCTGTTTAATTTGCATAATAAAGCACTGGTTCAGCGCATTTATCATGTTGGCTCTAAACACATGACTGACAATAAAGACTGGAATCCAGCAGTTGAGCTTCAAACATATTTTGGCTATCTAACTTCATGGATGCTTTGGCCGCATGTACCAGTGGGTGTCGATAGCTTTACAGATTCTATTGGGCAGATATCGCTGTTATCAAATGGCGGCACTGTACAAGGAAAGACAACTCGCATTTGGCAACGCTTGCAGGATGGTCAAACAGCGCCAACATATACACTGACGTCGAATAAAAGCGCTGTGAATGAAGGTGAACAAATCACTTTTACTTTAAATACAACAGGCTTGCCAGTCGGCACATTAGTCGATTGGGCGATTACAGGCATTCAAGAAGCTGATATTACACCCTCGGCTTTGTCAGGCAAGTTTACTGTCGGTGCTGACGGCAAAGCTGCGTATACCCTGACTGCTGTTGCAGATCAGAAGACTGAGGGCAATGAGTCACTCAAATTCGCATTGACGTATATTCCAAACAAGTATGTAAATGTATTAATCATGGATACAAGCAAATACCCTGCGGGACTTCAGACTTATTATGAAGGCACACATACTATTGACGTACAGCCGAATCAAACGATCATCTTAGATATGTATGGTGCAGGCGGTGGTGGTGGCGGATCAGTTTATTCACCATCGGCAAGCCCTGATGGGTCAGATGGCGGGAATATTGTTCTCAGCTATTTAGCTAATACATTTACGGCGGGTGGCGGTAAAAAAGGCACTGGTGGTGTTTGGGGTAATGGTTCAAGCTATTCGAATGGTAGTGCTGGCTTGGGCGGCACAAATACTGTTACTGCTGATTCAAGCTTTGAGATTCAAATTGGTCAAAAAGGTAATGATGCAGTCATTGGATCACGGTACAGCACGCAGGCTGGCGGTACAGCTATTTCATCAAGCATTGGGGCTGTCAATGGCGGTGGTGCAGGTGCAACAGGCATTGGCGATGAACGTTGGTCTTATGGCGGCGGTGGCGGCTCAGGTGGACGCTTAAAAGTTAAATATACGAATACGACTGAAGAAGTAGTCACATTTAATTTGTCAGTCGGAGCGAAAGGACAAGGCTGGAAATCTGCTGGCAATTCAGGCACTGATGGCGGTATTGGTTTTGCTATCGTTACTACGAGTTAATTAGGTGTTCTGCACTATCTGGCAAAACGTTAGATAGTGCAGAATAACTGCAAATATTTAGTGCAGAATAAAAAACAAATTAGTGCAAAATAGGACGAAAACTTACAGCCAGTTTTGCCAAGTTTGCCAACTTCGAATGCACCCAATGCACCAAAAAAAAGGACCTATAAGCGTCTGATTTGCTTATAAGTCCTTGATATATATTGGTAGGTATATCCAGACTCGAACTGGAGACCTCTACGATGTCAACGTAGCGCTCTAACCAACTGAGCTATACACCTAGAATGAGAAGAATCATATTCATTTTTATTTGCTTAGACAAGTTTTTTCATAACTTTTTAAGCATAGATGCACAAGTTTTAAGCAAACCTATGATTTCATCAATATCTATATTTTCCTCTCCATTCTGCATATACATATATTGTTCATATCTTTGCCGCAGAAGTTGGAAATATAATTGCTGATCACTTTGAACCTGCTGCGATAAACGATTCATCCAGACTGAAACCGTTTCAGCATTTTGCCTCTTCAGCTGTAAAGGCAATGCCGTATTAAACTTGCCTATAGCCCGTGCAAGTTTGGTTTTATGCTTTTTGATTTTCCAATATATATAAGCCAAATAAAGTAAACTTAGACACAAAGTTCCAATAATCATAATGATGGCGCCTGAATACATGGACTTCATGCCGATTTTTTGGAACCAGCTCCGCTGAGATTCAGCGTTATACCCCACAATTTTGCTTTGCCATTGATAGCTTGCATAATCACTCCAAATTCGAAGTTTAGTCAGCATGGCATACTGACGATATGATAATTCAGATTTAGTCCCGCCAAAAAAGCTCTGATATTCTTGCATATAGCTTTGCATGCCGTAATCAATACGGTTCGGCGCAATAACAGCTGTCGGATCCAGCCGTTGCCAACGGCTATTCAGCCAAACCTCTGTCCATGCATGCGCATCCAGCTGGCGCACTTCCCAGCTCTTGCCGTCAGGTGCAGCTTGACCGCCTTGATAACCTGTCACAACTCGGGCAGGAATACCCGCATAACGCATAAGCATGACAAAACTGGAAGCATAATGTTCGCAAAAGCCTTTTCGTGTTCCAAACAAAAAGTCATCTACACGGTTTTCACCCAGCATACCAGGGCTTAATGTATATGCAAAATTGTGCTGTTTGTACCAGGCAAATACCTGCTGAATATATTGTTCTGGGTTATATCCGCTTTGTTTATATAATGCATTTGCCAATTGCTGAGTTTTCAAATCTCGGTTTTCCGCAATTTGCGTATTACGCTTATTTAACCACTGCCTTTGCACTTCATTTTGAACTGCAACATCCGCACGGCCAATCCACACAAGGTGAATGGGTTCATTTTTAATATTTTGCCGCTGCGGGGTAATCCGCCAATCTGCCCCCTGCTGATACTGACTGTCCAACGGCACTGATTTTTCCAGCCCCATAATCCAGCTCACTTGCGAGTCTGCCGCTAAATATCGGTATTCAAATGGCTTAAATTTCTTTTTAGATGGGTTGTTCAATACGATCTCTGTCTGCTGAACAATCTGCTGATTACTAAAGCTGCTGGTCCAGCGCGTTCCATCATATTCGTCCAAAACCAATGCCCGCCAATACATTTCTGAACGTGCTGGAAGTTGAGTAATATCTCCAACCACACGAAATGCCAAAGCGCTGGATTGAGAAAGCTCCGCAATATCACCCGGAGACATGGTATCGCTGATGCCCGTCACTGCTTTATTTTGCGGAATAGGAATATGCCAAAGCGGCGGCAATCTTGGAAAAAACAGAAACAGCAGAACAAAAAATGGCAACGCATATAGAATAAATTTGCCGACATGATTGAGATCATGCCTCAATGCAGGCCATGAAGCGCTTTGCCCTATCTGGAAAGAGCAGGTTTGCAGCCGGTATAGTCCAATAAAATTGCTGATCAAGCACAATAATATTGCAACTGCCATTGCAAAAGATTGACTGAATAAAAAGGAACTGGCGCTGACAAATAAAGCAAAATTAAACAGAATAATGGCATCACGCGGTGATTGGGTTTCCAGCGCCTTTGCAAATAAAAAAACCGTTAAAACGGCAACGCCTGCTTCTACGCCCACAAATGTACTATAGCTGAAATAAACGCTTGCCAATGCGGTTAATGTCAGCAGCAGCGTCCATATTTTTTTAATTTGAAGCCTTGGTTTTATGGTGATGCAGAATAAATAGAGCCACATGGTGCACAGCACAGCAGTCAAAGCTGCTGGAATAAACAGCATTTGCGCAGCCAGCAGCAAGGCTAAACTGATGAGTATCGAAATACGGATTGAATGTGCAATCATTCTTAAGCCTGCGCTAAAAGCAGTTTGGCCTGAAGCAGCTGTTTATCCCCTGTTCCGCTGGGCAGCTGCGCGTTAGGCAAATAAATTGAATACGCACAATTCAGCTGTTCACATTGCTCCACTAATCCCATGATCAAACTCAGCTTTTCCTCGTGGGATGGACTTGGCATATGGTCATAATGAATTTCAATTAAATGCTGATCCTGATATTGCTCAAAAACCTTTACATACAGTCCTTGCCCGCGCGCTGCATGCTTCCACGAAACGGCTTGCAGCGGTTCACCTTCACGGTAATCCTTCAGCTCGCGAAACTCATCAACATCCTGTTCAAAACGATGATGGGTATTTTTATTTTCTGCTGCGCTCACTGTTGATTTCGGTGCAATCCAGCTCTCTTGCTGCAAGTAAATATAAGTCCATGCCCGAACCAAGCCAAAAGGATACACAGAAAAAATCTGAATCTCTGGATAGAGAAACTTGCCGCGCTGCTCGGGTGAAAAACTTAAATGAAATGCTTGCTTCAATTCACTCAAATACAGTTTATGCAGCTGTTTATCTACTTTGATCCATAAGTAACGCGCTTGCTTCTGCTCCTGACCAAAATATATGCCTAAATGCAGTGCCTGACCGACCTGCCCAATCTCATAGCTTCTGACTTCAATCGTTAAAGCATGCAGCTGCTTAAAAGTCAGATAAAAACTGATGCACAGTACTGCCCCAATTAGAAAGCAAAAGCCCAAAATCAAATTATTGGCATAATTAATACCTGCAATAAACGTAATTAAAATCAGCACTAAAAACAAATAGCCTTGCTGATAGATAAATACCAGCACATCTTTTTGCCTGAGTTGCTTTTTTTGATCAAACTTAAAGCGCTTTGACAGCCAGTTTTGCCATGCAGATCCCAATGCAATTTCCCCCAATACTGGTTGAATTAAACAACGCTCACCTGCAGCATAATTTTGGCTGTTTCCGCCTCACTTGTACCTATGCGGTGAGCTACAACGGCATTGAATACAGCCTGCACGTCGTCAGGTATAACAAAACTGCGCTGCTCAATCAACGCATATGCCTGCGCCGCTTTTTTTAATGCCAGCACACCGCGGGTAGACAAGCCCTGCCGGCCTTTTCGGGTTTCTTCGGCTAAATCCAAAATATAATCCAGCACGGTATCGGAGGTATAAATCTGCTGCGTCAGCTGCTGTAAATCCAAAATATCCTGCTCTATAAACACATGATTTAAATTGGCAATCAATTCCTGTCTTGAACTTTGTTTTAATAAGGTTTTTTCAGCTTGGCGCGAAGGATATCCCAACGCTAACCGCATTAAAAACCGATCCAGCTGGGATTCAGGCAGTGTATAAGTTCCGCTTTGAAATAATGGGTTTTGTGTTGCAACAACCCAAAATGGCTGCGGCAAGCTATAGCGCACGCCATCCACCGTCACAATTCCCTCTTCCATTGCTTCCAGCAAAGCGCTTTGCGTTTTTGGACTGCTGCGGTTAATTTCGTCTGCGAGTAAAATTTGGGTAAAAATCGGCCCCTGCTTAAATTCAAATTGATGTTCTTTCTGATTGAACATATTAATGCCAATGACATCACTGGCCAGCATGTCATTGGTAAATTGAATCCGCTGAAATTTCAGTCCTGCCAAATGCGCCAAACTGCTTGCCAATGTTGTCTTTCCAAGCCCCGGTAAATCTTCAAATAGCACATGCCCGCCAGCCAACAGGCTGCATAACGCCAATTTAGTCTGCTGATTTTTATCTAAAATAATCAGATTGATTTGTGTTAAAAATTCATTGATTTTGGGATAGTAAGACGCGAGTCTCTGCTGATCAATTTCAGCTGCAGCAGATGCCAATGATATTTTTTCTTTTTCCCAAAACAATTTTTATTCCCCAATAAAAATTTTAAATCTTTGATTAACATACAGGGTTTTACGCAATACTCAAACTTTTATGCAGATAATCTTTTACAGCATGCCTACACCCTTTTACCCCTATTCCTTTAATGTTTTCAGATGTTTTATATCAATAATTGTGTACCGGCCGCAAGCGGCGCTTTATAAACCGGCAGCGGCTCCTCTGTTAGCCTAAAAATGGGCAATAAAAAACGGCATCTGAATGCCGTTTTTTATTTAAAGCTTCATCAGCAAGGGCATTTTTTCATACCGCCGCCCGCGGATGGATAACGCGCATCAACACAGTAGCGGTAAAACGTTTTGGCATCCATTGCTTCTAAATCCGGATGATTTTTTTTCATATGCTCCAAATAATTTTCATAATCCGGAACACCCACCATCAAGCGGAAACTTTGCTGCAAGCGCTGCCACAAAACGGCTATACGCGACCAATTCTTTGGATTCAGGATCAAATCCTTTTGCGACATGATGGTCATTTTGATGATCTTATAGATCACTGTTTTGCCACTTTTTGCAAATTTAAGATTCATCTCTTTCTCCCCTTAATGGTGCTTTGCCGCCACAATTTCTTCTGGGTCACGGTAAACCGCTTCAGATTCATTGACTGTTGGCACAGGGCTAGCCAAAGCTTTGCGGATCACGCCAATAGCCGCAATCAGCATCACTACGGCAACAACCATAAAGAATGCGCATAACGCCGCATTGATTTGATTGGACATCGCCACAGTCTGCATTTCCGCCATTGTTTTAGCTGGAGCCAATAACTCATTTTTAGCAATTGCAGCATTAAACCGCTCTGCTTGCGCCAAGAAACCAATTTTAGGGTTGGTATGGAAGATTTTTTGCCAGCCCGCGGTCATACAGGTAATAAATAAGAAAATGGTTGGGATAATTGTGATCCAAACATATTTTTCCTTCTTCATTTTGAACAGGATAACCGTACCCAAAATCAATGCCATCGCAGCAAGCATTTGGTTGCCGATACCGAATAAAGGCCACAAGCTGTTAATGCCGCCAAGCGGATCGACTACGCCTTGATAAACGAAGAAGCCCCAGCCTGCAACAGCAACGGCAGTACCCAGCAAGTTACCAAAAAAGTTGTGAGAGTTTTTCACTGCAGGAATCACAATACCCACAGTATCCTGCACCATAAAGCGGCATGCGCGCGTACCCGCATCTACAGCAGTTAAAATAAACAATGCTTCGAACAGAATAGCAAAATGATACCAGAACGCCATCATCGAACGGTCATTGAAAATTTCCGTAATGATATGCGCCATGCCTATAGCAAAAGTCGGAGCACCGCCTGTACGTGACAAGATTGAGTTCTCACCCACTTCTTTTGCCAGCAGGGTTAATGTTTCTGGAGTTACTACAAAACCTAGGTTGCGCACAGCTTCTGAAGCGGTTTCAACCGTTGTGCCCAATACCGCGGCAGGCGCATTGATAGCAAAATACACGCCCGGCTCAAGCACCGTGGCGCACACCATCGCCATAATCGCAACAAATGACTCCATCAGCATGCCGCCGTAGCCAATCATGCGAATATCTGCTTCGTTATTCACCAGTTTAGGCGTGGTGCCAGAAGCGACAAGCGCATGGAAACCCGAAATCGCGCCGCAGGCAATCGTAATAAATAGGAATGGGAACATTGAACCGGCAAAAACTGGGCCTGTACCGTCCACAAAATGGGTAACTGAAGGCATTTTCAGCATTGGCATAGCAATCATAATGCCGACCGCCAGCCCTGCAATCACGCCAATCTTCAAGAATGTAGAAAGATAATCACGCGGTGCAAGCAACAGCCATACAGGCAATACCGATGCAATAAAGCCGTAACCGATTAACCACCAAGTCAGCTCAGTACCGCTTAATGTGAAGAATGGGCCCCAATATGGATGCTGGGCAATATCACCGCCATACACAATGCCTGCCATCATCAAGACAAAACCGATGATTGACACTTCTGCAATTTTACCCGGACGGATAAAACGCATATATACGCCCATGAAAATTGCGATTGGAATAGTGGCCGCAATACTGAATACACCCCATGGGCTGTTGGTCAATGCTTTCACAACCACCAGCGCCAGTACGGCAAGAATGATGATCATTACGCCAAGCGCGCCAAGCATCACAATAATGCCGGCAAATGAACCGAGTTCCTGCTTCGCCATTTCACCCAGTGAACGTCCGTCACGGCGGGTCGAAATAAACAGCACTAAAAAGTCCTGCACTGCGCCAGCCATCACCACACCAATCAACAGCCAGAGCGTACCCGGCAAATAGCCCATTTGCGCCGCAAGAATAGGGCCGACCAATGGCCCTGCACCTGCAATCGCCGCAAAGTGATGCCCAAACAGTACGCTTTTGTTGGTGGGTACATAATCCAAACCGTCATTTAAGCGGTGCGCAGGCGTTAAGCGCCTCGGATTGAGTTCAAAAACTTTGGTGGCGATAAACAAACTGTAAAAGCGGTATGCAATGCTGTATACACAGATTGCGGCCAAGATGAGCCACACCGCATTCACGTGCTCACCGCGGCTGACTGCGAGTATCCCAAAGGAAACTGCACCTACAATTGCGACAAGTATCCAAATCAGCTTTGACACTGGCCCGGACTTCTTTTGAATAGATTCCATTTCAATCCCTCATAATCTGTTTGCATAAAATCAGCTTTAATTTTTTCTTGTTCGAGGTACTGCTGTTTCTTCCCTTGCGACTCTACTCCTCATATTTTACTTTTCATCTAATACTTTGGCATAAAAAAAGGGATGATTTTCATCATCCCTTCCGATAATAGTCTATTTTTAAACCATTATGCACGTTCTAAATAATCGCCTGTACGAGTATCTACACGAACGCTTTCTTCTTGCTGCACGAACAATGGAACACGGACTACAGCGCCTGTTTCCAATTTCGCCGGTTTGCCGCCGCCGCCAGAAGTATCGCCGCGAACGCCCGGATCAGTTTCAACAATTTTCAATACCACGAAATTTGGCGCGCTTACGTTCAATGGCACACCATTGAACAGCATAATTGTGCAAAGTTCGTTAGAGTCATCTTTTAACCATTTTACAGCATCGCCCATTGCTGTTTTATCAGCAGCGATCTGTTCAAATGATTCTGGATCCATGAAGTTCCACATTTCACCATCGTTATACAAGTAGTTCATTTCTACTTCTTGGATGTCTGCAGCTTCTAAAGATTCGCCAGATTTAAATGTTTTTTCTAAAACTTTGCCTGAGCGAAGGTTGCGCAATTTTACGCGGTTGAACGCCTGACCTTTACCAGGTTTTACGTATTCATTTTCCATGATTGAACATGGGTTTCCGTCAAGCATAACCTTAAGGCCTGACTTGAAATCATTTGTAGAATAATAGGCCATGACTGGCACACTCCAAACTTACTAGTTTAATCTATGGACGCGAAGGCATTCTGCTGGCTGGCCAGCTTTGCAACAGTGAACTTTAAACTGAAAGCAATGCGCGTATTGTGATGTTCAGTATTCTAAATGAGCAACACGCAGCGAAGCAACGTAAAAAAAGACCCTGAACCTTCGGCTTACAGGTAAAATGTCCATCACAATGCGGAAATCTTGACAATGGTAAGCCCATTCACTAGTTTCACGCCTCAATCCAGACAATTTTGCCTAATAACGCTTTAGGTCATATGAATTGCCTGCAATCCCTAACCTAGCATTATTTAACACGTGGCATGATAAACTATTTGTATCAAGAGCAAAACTGGCAATCTCAACTCAGCGACTTAATTACTGACCCTTTAGAACTGCTGGAAACATTGAATCTATCGCCTGATCAATTATTGTCAGGCGCAATTCTGGCATCAGCACAGTTTAAGCTGCGTGTTCCGCGCGCGTTTGCTGCTAAAATGACTTCTGGCGACCCGCAGGATCCGTTGCTGCTGCAGGTATTGCCGCATCATTTAGAGCTTGAAGATCATGCAGGATTTGTCACAGATCCTTTAGGTGAAGAACAAGCCAATCAGCAGCCCGGTGTGCTGCACAAATATCAGTCCCGTTTCTTGCTGACCTTAACTGGGGCTTGTGCCGTTCATTGCCGTTACTGTTTCAGACGGCATTTCCCCTATCAGGAAAACCTGCCCAAAAATGAAGATTGGCCAAATATTCAGCAGTACATTCAAAGCCAGCCTGACATTAATGAAGTGATTTTAAGCGGCGGTGACCCATTAACCCTGTCTAACCGCAAATTAAAACTGTGGATTGAGCGCTTAGAATCCTTAGATCAAATAAAATTTCTGAGAATTCATTCACGGGTTCCTATCGTAATCCCCAACCGTGTCGATGAAGAGCTGATTTCCATATTAAAAAACAGTAGGCTGCGCATTATTCTAGTGGTACACTCAAATCATGCATCAGAATTAGACGATTTTACCAGCAGCAAACTGTCTCAGTTAGTTAAGGAACAAATCACCGTACTGAATCAGGCCGTATTATTGAAAGGGGTAAATGATACTGCTGATGTATTGGTCAATTTAAGCTACCGCTTATTTGACGCTGGCGTAATGCCATATTATTTGCATGTTCTTGATAAAGTTAAAGGCGCTCATCACTTTGATCGTACGCCAGAGGACATAAACCAAATTTACACAGAAGTTTTAGCCAGACTTCCCGGATATTTGGTGCCTAAGCTAGTGCGGGAAATTGCGGGCGAAAAAAACAAAACACCGCTTTTTGGGGTTTCAACTTTTTGAGTTAAATAATAAAGATGACTAAGCATACTTCAGATATTTTTCAGAATCCGACAGAACTCAAGCTGGATAAACTGAGTTTTTGTCCGACCAATGCTAAAGGCCTGCAAGAATGGTTAAGCAATATCTCCATTCTGCAATTAGGCACGTCATCCCAATCCCTATTTAATGCCCTGCTGGAAATTTCCGAGCTGAAATGCCAAGAAATGCTCCGCTTTGATTTGGTTCAAATCCTGCATCCTACACTTGAAAGCATTTTAACCAGCCTAGAAAAGCATTTTGCCAATCAAGGCCTGATCACCTCAGACCGCAATGATCAGATTATTGAGTTGGCCATGCTGCTGCGCAGCCACTTTGCAAAAATCTATATTGATATCGCTAAACGCTGTGATCAGCAGCTGAGCCAGCAAAAGTTTTCTTTTTTTTCTTTTGGCCATAAAAAAAGCCTGCAAACCGCACGCATGGCATCTACCTATTATGCTATTCAGCAATTGATGATGCTGCTGTATCAGCAGCAGATGCTGTACACCACACCTATGCCGGGCCAATGGATGGCGGCGCATCAGCTGCTGGAATATGCAATCCATAATAATTTTTATCAAAGCAACTTAAATCAAATTTTAGGCACACAGCATCAAATTTCAACGATTTCTCAAGCCTATTCACAATTGATTCTGCTGGATATTTTTAATACCAATCAAATCCGTCCAGCTGAAATTCAAGGCTTATTCCTTTGCAGCACCGACTGGGCCAAATTGGTACAAATACTGCCAAAAGAAACAACCCTATCACGCTATACCGTTGATACATCAAAAGATCATCCGCCAGTGTTCAACACGCATCAGCCAGGCCACTATCAAGCCAGCATTTACATATCGACCCAAAACCTGTTGGACCATTTAACAGAAACTCAAACCAAGAATGGGCAATATTTATCTAAAAACGAGAAATTATTCCTAACCCCTGCCCTGCATTTTCATATTCATAATCTGCTCACCAACAATACCGAACGCCGTCATGAGCGTTATGAATACTCTGCGCAAATCAATATCTGTTTTGGCTTATCCGTGGCCCACTTCTATTTGTCCAATGGCAAAAATTTGCAAGAAACGCTGGACTTGGAAGCGAATTACAACTTCCATAATGAAAGCAGCTTTGTCAATTCAATGGATAACAGTATGCAGGTGTCATTATCCAATGCAAAAGCATTAGACAGGGAAGCGAAACAGATTCACTCCGCAGAAGTTTTAGATATCAGCGTCAATGGATACCGCATTAAATGGACAGGAGAAACGCCCGCCCAGCTTAAAACCGGTGAATTCATCTTAATTCAGGAAAATGCGCAAAGCCAATGGCGCGGCGGTGTCATCCGCTGGATTAAGCAGTCTACGGATAAAAGCCTGGAAATCGGCTTGGAAGTCTTGACGCAAGACATGTACCCTTGCGCCGCGCATATCCGCACAGACCGCAACACCCATAATTATCAGCCTGCGCTTCTGGCTCAAACCACTCAGCTAGACCTAATCACAACAACATTAATTTTGCCCGGGTCACATTTATTCAGAGAAAAACAAACAATTCATTTGCGCTTAGGCAAAGAAGAACTGAAGGTTTATTTAACAAAGGCACAGCTGATTACTCAAAGCTTCATCCGCTTTGAATACGAATTATTAAATGATCAGCAAGAAAGCACTGTGAACGATTTTATTAACAAACAAGTCAATGAAATCAAGAATCACGATTTATGGGAAGCATTGAAGTGAGAAATCCATTATTGTCTAAAAAGTTAAAACGTACTGAAACACGTTTGCTCATTATCGATGATAATCAAATCCGTTATAACCAGATCCGTGATCTTTTGACTGCCAGCGAACATGTCGTTCAAGCCACACTGTTAGATGATCTGCAAAATTTCGAGAAGCAGCTGAACTTAGCTTGGGATCTAGTTATTTTCGGCAGAGCCTATGATTTAAAATATGATCAGGCGCTCAGCTTAATCCGTTTATCTAAACAGCCGAATTTACCGCTGATCTTAATTGAACCTGAAGATTACAGCCCAGATCAATATGCAAATTATGTGCATAAAGGTATTTACGATATTCTCAATTTAGAAAATCTAGACTATTTCTACATTGGCTTTATCCGCGCGCTTTCTTTCAGCCGATTAACGCAGACTCAACAGCATTTAATGGATGAATTAGAAACCGCTCAAACTCAAGCGCAGTCTTTTGTTGAAGACAGCAATAAAGCGGTTGCAGTTATTCAGGAAGGCATTCATCTAGAAGCCAATGATGAATATTTAAAACTTTTTGGCTTTAAATCGGATGATGATATTATCGGCTTGCCATTGCTGGATCTTCTGCAACCAAAAGATTTAAATGATTTCAAAGCCCGCTTTAAAAAAATCAATCAGGGCCAGCTGGACTTTAGCCGCTTCGAACTGAATTCACTCAACAGCCATATTACAATTCAAAATCCGCTTAAAATTGAGTTCATTCCTGCTGCCGAAGATGATGCCCTGCAAATAGCCATTGATATTGGCAATGACAGCTCAAGCCAATCATCAGCCGACAAAGCGCCCTCGAAAGCCAATGCGTTTCAATTGCTGAACCGCACAATGACAAAACAGCCCTCTAATATTAATGCACTGGTCACGTTTTCAATGTCTTCTTGCAATGAAGACATTCTGCAAGCAGATTGGAATATCTTTACTGCCTATTTTCAGGGCATGAATAACTTCCTAAAAGAACAAACCAATGCACCTTTATTTAAGCTGGACAGCGGCATATATGCCGGCCTATTCCAAGCGGAATCTACAGCCAAACTCGAATCAAAATTGATTGGATTAAATTCATTAACCAAGCCACAGCTGATTACCGTTCATAATGACAGCTATCCGCTTAATTTGCGGATTGGGTACAGCATTCTTGACGGTGATATACGCGATGAATCACAGCTGGATCAATATGTGGCAAAAGCATTTTCTACTGCTTTGCCTAAAAGCCAGCCAGCGCCTGAATTAGACCTGTCTATACCGGAATTGCAATTTTCCATTCAGGAAGCTGAAGCGCCTAAAGCGGAACCGCTCAACATTAACTTTACAAAGCCTGAAGTTGAAGCTCCAGCGGTGATTCTCAATGAACCGGCCGTAATCAAAGCACTGCGCACCAGCCTAGAACGCGGTGAAATTCATCTTAAATACCAGCAGTTATATGATAAAGAAGACCTGCACCTTTATACCTATGAAGTAACCAGCGGCTTTATCTTTGAAAATAAATGGAAGGATATTACTTCACTGCGTGAACTGGCAGAGGATGAAGAACTCTCCATTAAACTAGACCGCTGGATATTAGTTGAATCATGCAAGCAGTTGCACAATTTCATTACGCAGTATCCAGATGCTAAATTAATCGTCAATTTAAATAAAGAAGTGCTGCTGCAAGACCGCACCTTCCCTGAATTTATTTCAAAGCTCATCACTATTATCAGAAGTAAATTGCAGTACCCGCTAATTTTGCAGTTCTCAGAATTAGACATCAGCCAAAACACTGCCGAAGCGCAGAAAGCGATTATTGAACTGCGTAAAAATGGCGCTGAGATTTCATTACGGGATTTCGGGCATTCAATGTACAGTGAAAATCTGCTGCGTCAGCTTGAAATTAACTGCCTAACACTGCATCAGAGCTTAACGCAAATGCTGAGCTCAGATAAGCAATGCGAAGAGCTGCAAGCAAAAATTACGGCCTATCATGAGATTCGACCTGTTCAAATTATGCTGCGTGAATTGAATGACATGACCTTATTTGCCAATGCTTGGAATGTAGATGCCCGCTTTATTCAGGGTGATTACTTCCAGAAAAAGCTGGACCATCTTATTGATGTGCAGGATCAGTAATAACTAAGCATTAAAAAAGGCCGATTGGTTTTCATTCGGTCTTTTTTTTATATCTTTTTTATTTTCACAATTTAGAACTTATTTAATATGCAAGGTTCAAACGCACTTAAGCATAAATAACAGACATAAAAAAACGGGCAATAAGCCCGTTTTTTCATTCTGATGATTAGTCGCGTTTGATAGAACGTGACATACCAGCAAAACGTTGTTTGAACTTGTCGATACGGCCGCCAGTGTCAACGTTCTTTTGCTTGCCAGTATAGAATGGGTGGCAAGCTGAGCAAACGTCTAGGTAAAGAGTTTCTTTACCAACAGCAGAACGAGTTTCGATAACGTTACCGCATGAACATGTAGCAACTAATTTTTCGTATTTTGGGTGAATATCGGCGCGCATCGTCGATTACTCCATAAAGTTTAAGAAGGTTTTGCTGCCATCGCAATTGACCACTCTCCTGCATGCAGGAGGAAATGCTGTAAACAGCAGATCAACACCATAACAGACCATTCTTTTGGCCCACCGAGACGGATGCCGTCAGGGCTAAGCGCAACAAGTGGACTGATTATACGCAAGAAACATCTACAAAGCGAACTATTCTTACAGCTTGCCCGAAGATTGTTTAGCCCAATAATTCGCAATCACCCCGCAAACCATTAATTGGATTTGATGAAAAATCATAATTGGCAACACAATCATTCCCAATGGCTGGCCAATAAATAAAATTTGCGCCATAGGCACTCCGCTGGCCAATGTTTTCTTTGAACCGCAAAAGAATATTGCCTTTTGATCTGCTCGGTTAAAGCCCATCCAGCGCGGTACATACAGCGCCAGCAGCATAATAACGGTCAAGAACACAGAACATGACAAGATTAAAAGAAAGAGCGTCATCCCGCTGACTTGTTGCCATAATCCGGCTACAACGGCACTGCTGAAAGCGCCATACACCACCATCAGAATAGAGCCTTGATCGAAAACCTTCACAATCTTTGGCATTTTCTGCATATAAGAAAAAACGTAAGGGCGCAAAATCTGCCCCAAAACAAATGGAACCAGCAGCAGAAGCGTAATTTGGATGATCGATGCTGTCGGGTCAAAGCCATGCTCAGACTCGCCCAAAATAAAAAAACTCACCAAAACCGGGGTAATGAACATACCCACAATATTAGAAAAAGAAGCGCTGCAAACAGCCCCCGCAACATTACCCTGCGCAACAGATGTAAATGCAATTGAAGACTGCACAGTGGATGGCAAAAAGCACATGAACAGGAAGCCCCAGTACAGCTCCTGCCCCAGCATAGGCACCAGCAGCGGTTTTGCCATAAGCCCTAAAATAGGAAATAGCGCAAATGTGAATGCAAAAACCAATGCATGCAGTTTCCAATGCATCAGCCCTTCAAGCACGGCTTCACGCGACAGCTTAGCGCCATGCAAGAAAAAAAGCACGGCAATGGCTGCTGTAGTAATGACGCCAAAAATTTCTGCAGCTTGCCCCGAAACTGGAATAATAGTTGCCAGAACAACCATCACGATCAGCAATATAGTGAATCTATCCAGCGCAAGCAGTTTCAATATATTCATATGCAACATCCTGTTTTTTATTTGAAAGTCATGATTTCACATCAGGGCGTAAAAAAGCCCAGTGCGATGAATTTACCTATTGATAAGTATTCATCTTACTGGGCTAGGACAATTAAGCCAGCCTTCAGAAGAAATGTTCAGTATTTACTTTAAACACTTAAGAACTTGCTTAATTGTTTTTTGCTTCACTGTCCTGCTGAATCAGCTCAATTTTATAGCCGTCCGGATCTTCCACAAAAGCAATGACGGTTGTACCGCCTTTCATTGGCCCTGCTTCACGCACCACATTGCCGCCGCGCGCTTTAATTTCTTCACAGGCTTTATATGCATCATCTACTGCAATCGCAATATGTCCATAAGCATTGCCGAGCTCATAGCTGTCTGTATCCCAGTTATGCGTCAATTCCAGCACGGTATGGCTGTCTTCATCACCATACCCCACAAAAGCCAATGTAAAACGACCGCCTTCATAATCACGCTTACGAAGTAAAGTCATACCGAGTACTTCAGTGTAGAACTGTAAAGAACGTTCTAAATTGCCTACACGTAACATGGTATGCAGCATGCGCATTGTTATTCACCTTTTTCATTCAATTGTGCGTTGTTGTGATCACGCAGTAATTTTCCAACCCAAACCACCAAGACTAGAATTGGAATGCCAATTAAAGTCGTCATGAGAAAGAATTTTGGATAGCCGATATTGCTGACTATAGTACCCGAATAGCCGCCCAAAATCTTAGGCGTCAAGGTCATTAAAGAGCTGAAAATTGCATACTGAACCGCAGTGAATGAGACACTGGTTAAGCTGGATAAAAATGCAATAAATGCAGCGCCGGCCAAACCTGAAGCCAAATTATCAACAATAATGGCAAAATACAGCCACAGTGAACTGTAGGATTTAATCACCTTGCCTTTGAGTTCAATTTGCCCCTGATCAGCTGCAGCTAAATTAATCGGCTGAATATCAATATCCAGCACGCCCGCCATATTGGCAGATGTATTTACTTGATATAGCCGCTCAATGCTGTTCTGAACTTGATTATCCTGAAGCAATTGCGCCGAGACTGAGCGGCTTGATGATTTTGCCAAGACTTCACCGGGAACCGCTGCACTGAAAATGCCATCTTTATCCAATTTGGCTTCAAAAGGCTTCCCATCCAAAACAACTTGAATCTTTTGATTTTCATTCAATGTCTGTGCAAACTGCCCGCGAACAACCACACTGTTTTGGCTTTCATGCGCATTAATCACGTTGTCTGCCGTAATCGGCAGCAGCAATAGCGGCTGCGCATTTATTCCATTCAAATACGGCATAGTGACTGTTACAGGGGATGATGTGTCGTTCTGATAGCTGGCGCGGGCCTGTATAGCTTGACCAGTTTTTAAATGCTCTGCCGGAACCTTTATTTTCCAAGCGCCGGTTTCATCTGGATGAACTGTATATGTCTGACCGCCTGCGGCAACTGTCACATCGCTTAAAGGCTGTCCTGATTTAACCAAACCGATGAAAATCAAATTTGTAGAACTCGCAAGAACTGCGCCCACAAACATGAGCTTCATAATATTCATGCGCTGCGCCAGCAACCCGCCTAAAAAGCCCCCGACCAAGCTGAAAATCACCCCGTAGACTTTGACGGCTTCAGCAATTTGTTCTTTGCTGAAATTCAGGTCCTGATAAAAAACATTTGAGATGACACCCGCAATAATATCTGAAATACGGTAAAAACCGATCAGCAACAGCAAGACCAATGCCAGCTTCATACCGTAGCGTTTAAAAAAATCAGCGATAGGATTGACCCATGTTTCATAGGCCATTTGCTGATTCACCGCCCCCATTTTCACCAAGAAAGCGCCGACTGCTAAAGCTACGGCGCCTGAACCGATGAATCGAACTGCTTCAAAACAAAACAGCAGGAATGAATCATTGATTTGCAGCAGCGCTTTTAAGGCTTCAACAGCTGTTCCTGAATAGATATAGCTCAACACAAAGCTGATCACAGCAACAAAAAAGACGGCCACCAAACGGTAATAATCTACCCGCTTATAATGTTTATGTATGCGTTCAACTTGAGGCTCACGAATAATCAGCGTCGTGATAATACCGACCAGCATGACACCTGCCATGGCAAGATAGGTGGTTTTCCATGCTTCGTAAATATAGTTGCCTTTCGCTGTGCCTAAATACGCAGCCAGAAATAAAGCGCCCGCTCCAGCGACAATCATGCCGATGCGGTAACCGGCATTATACGTCGACGCCAAAACAGTCTGCATTTCAGTTTCTGCCAGCTCGATACGGTAAGCATCGATGACAATATCCTGCGTCGCGGCAGAAAAACCCAGCAGCACAGCCCCAGCCGCCATTTGATATAAATAGCTTTGGCCTAACGATGGGTCTGAAAACGCCATAATACAAATGGCGCAAATGATTAAACACTGTGCAATGAGCAGCCAAGCGCGCCTGCGGCCTAAAATTTTAGTCAGAATTGGTACAGGCAGTTCATCAATCAAAGGCGCCCAAACAAACTTGAATGAGTAACCCAGTGCCGCCCAGCTGAAAAATGTGACAGCGCTTTTATCAATGCCAGCCTCACCCAGCCAAAGCGATAAACTAGAAAAAATCAGTAGAATCGGGATACCGGCAGAAAAGCCTAAAAACAGCATAATCAGTGCGCGACGGTCTAAAAATGCTGTGAATGCTGACTTCCATCCGGATGCTTGTGTTGTCATTACATTATTTTTGTCTAAATACAATTGCTGCTATTCAAACGCTTAATAAGATTTGTTTCAACTAGATTTACACAATCATTGTTTTATTTTATCGAGAAAAGTAATGCGCTTGCTTGATCTTTCTGATGAATCCAGTATACCTTTAAATTCTGCCGTCATTTATTTGTTTTGGATTTAACAGTGCCGCAAAAACTCGATACTATTCACCCTTCACTTTCCACTCAACCTTCCGACCAAAACAACACCGAAAAAACTGCACAGCCAACGCAAAATCAATTGCACAGCGTATTCGATCGCCCAGAAATTCAAACAACATTAAGTAAAACAAAACTCAATGCTGAACAGCTGACCCACCCTACAGATTTAAAGAAGATTCCCACTTCGACCAAGCGTATTAAGCCTCTCAATGATTTTTTAGGTCAAGACCGGGCCCGGGCTTCTGTAGAGGCTGGTATCGCGCTGCCCTATTCAGGCTACAATATTTTTGCCGTCGGTACTGCAGGACTTGGCAAGCGCACGATGATTAAGCGCCTGCTGCAGCAGCACGCTAAAAATATGAAAACCCCGAATGACTGGGTTTATGTCTATAATTTCAAGCACCCGCGCCAACCCATCGCCTTGCAGCTTCCTACAGGCCAAGCTCCAAAATTTCAAGCGGCGCTGCATCAAACGTGGCAAATTATTTTAAAACAGCTGGAACGTCGCTTTACGGCAGAAACCTACCATAACCGTATCGAGCTCATTCGCCAGCAAACTGGAGATGTGCAGCAGCAGGCGCTGGTAGAACTGACTAAAGAAGGTGAAGAGCTGGATTTAAAACTGATCACGCAAGATGACGAACATTGCTTTGTCCCGATGCATTTGGTCGGCAACACATTTCAGGAAATGACCAAGGACGAAATCAACGCCCTGAACAACAAAGAACGGGCTGAAATTGCTTCCAATATCCGTTACATGAACAAAAAGCTGGAACGGCTTGGCTTGCATTTAGGTGATCTGGAAGATGATGCCCGTGATCAGGTGCAAGAGCTTAATCGGGATATCGCTAAACAGGTTGTTTTGCCCCGTATAGATTTGATGCTGAATAAATACAGCAATGTCGATGGGCTTGAAGATTATCTAAAATTCTATGCGGAAGACATCATCAATAATGTCGAAATTGTTTTGGAACAAGAAGAAGACGATTTCACTCCTGGTGTGTTCAGCCGCGTACCTTCACGCTATCAGGCCAATATTGTCATCTCGCACAAACCGAATGCCGGCGCGCCTGTAGTCTTTGATGACTTTCCTACGCATTACAACCTGCTGGGGCACGTCGAGCAGCTTACACAAAACGGTACAATCACCACCGACTTCACTTTAATCCGGCCTGGGGCGCTTCACAAAGCCAATGGCGGCTTTTTAATGCTTGAAGCGGCGCAGCTGCTGGAACAGCCTTATGCATGGCAGGGTCTAAAGCGCGCTTTGAAATCCGGCCAGCTGAAACTGTCATCCCTTGAGCATATGCTGACCCTCACCGGCAGCATTTCTATTGAACCGGCAGCGATTCCTTTAGATATTAAAGTTATTTTGCTCGCAGAGCCTGAAATTTATTATGAAATTTTAGAGCTTGAACCTGAGCTGGGCAGTGTTTTTAAAATCCGCGCAGACTTTACCGATACCCTGCAGCGCAATGAAAATAACGAACAGGCATATATGCAGCTGATTGCGGACTATGTACAGGCCGACAAACTGCTGCCCTTTGACCGTTCAGCGTTGGCGGCTTTATTAACTGATTCAAGCCGCCAAGCGGAAGATCAAAGCTCGTTGTCATTGCATGCGCTTACATTAGGCGACTTGATCCGAGAGGCGCATCATCATGCGGCCAAAGCTGGCGATGCCATGGTAACTGAGCAGCATATCAATATGGCGCTGGATCACCGTAAATACCGCTTAGGCTATTTACGTGAACTCTACTGGCAAGACTTGTCTCGGGGCACTCAGCTGATCGAGACCAAAGGCCACCGTCTTGGTCAAATCAATGCCCTTTCAGTGATTCACTATGCGGATGTCGAATTCGGTTTACCATCCCGACTGACCGCCTCCGTCTATCAAGGCGGCGGTGATATTTTAGATATCGAACGCAGTGTAGAGCTCGGCGGGTCATTGCACGCCAAAGGCGTATTGCTGATGTCCAGCTTCCTCAAAGCGCATTTTGGCCGTGAACAGATTTTACACTTCTCCGCAGCTCTTGCCTTTGAACAAAGCTATGGTCAGGTTGATGGCGACAGTGCAACCGTCGCTGAACTGTCTGCACTGATTTCCGCTATCAGCCAATTGCCCATTGACCAATCATGGGCCATTACAGGCTCTATGAACCAGCTGGGGCAAGTCCAGCCGATCGGCGGTGTAAATGCCAAAATTGAAGGCTTCTTTGATGCCTGCAAGCTGCAAGGCTTAACCGGTAAACAAGGCGTGATTATCCCGCGCCAAAATATGCAGCATTTAATGCTGCGCAAAGATGTGATTGAGGCGGTGAAAAATGGTCAATTCCATATTCATGCCATTGATACCATCGCCCAAGCCTTAGAAATTTTAATGGCGCGCCCAGTAGGCAGTTTGGACAAAAAAGGCCGTTACAGTAAAAACTCCATTTTTGCTGCTGTTATGGCCCAGCTGGAATACTGGCAAGCCATTGAAGATGGCGCGGAACTTGAAGAAGCGCCAAAGAAAAAAAGCAAAAAAAAGAAAAAAGCGAAAAAAAAGGCCAAAGCAGAAAAAGAGGCACTTGAGCTAGCTAAGGCTGCAGCAGATGCGCTGCAAGCAGAACAGGATGCTCAAAATTGATGCTTTTGACATCCATCCATAAAAAAAGCGCCTCTTAAAGGGCGCTTTTTTTATATTCGGTCTGAATTAAGCTTCAGGAGCTGCGCTGTACTGTTCTACCAAAGTTTTTAACTCACCTTTTTGGAACATATCAAGCATAATGTCGCTTCCGCCGATCAATTCACCATTGATCCATAATTGCGGAAAAGTTGGCCAATTTGCAATTTGCGGCAAAATTGCGCGAATATCTGGATTTTCCAAGATATTTACATATGCAAATGGACGGCCAATTTGACTGAGTGCTTCTACTGCACGTGCAGAGAAACCGCATTGCGGGAATTGTGGAGTGCCTTTCATGTAAAGCAGAACTGCGTGTTTAGCAATTTGGTCACGAATTAACGCTTCTGTATCGCGTGCTTGTTCAGTCATTGATATATCCTCAATAAATCTGCATCGCATTATACCCAAAACTGAGCAAAACAGTATGACTAAAGCAATAAATCCAATTTTATTTGCAATCGGGCTTTAAATCTCAGGAAGTTTTTGCTTATATAGAACGTCTTGGCGCATAAATATATATTGTGGCCAACCGCATTATTTTCAATCCACCTAACAGATAAGAGTTAGTCATGAATAACATTACCCTTGCCCCTGTGCAAACTGATCAACCATCTCATTTGATGCCCGTGTTTGGCCGTCAGCCGATCAGCTTTGTCCGAGGCCGAGGTTCTTATCTTTATACTGAAGACGGCACTGAATATTTCGACTCACTTACAGGAATCGCAGTTTGCGGCTTAGGCCACGCGCACCCAGCAGTTACTGAAGCAATCGCCGATCAGGCTGCAACATTAATTCACACCAGCAACATTTTTGAAGTGCCTTGGCAAACTGCTGCGGCGCAAAAACTGGCTGAAGTAGCTGGCATGGAAGAAGTATTCTTCTCGAACAGTGGCGCAGAATCGAATGAAGGCGCAATTAAAATTGCCCGTAAATTCGGCCATATGCAAGGCATTGCCAGCCCGAAAATTATTGTTGCAGATCACTCTTTCCATGGCCGTACACTGGCAACCCTGTCAGCAACAGGCAATAAAAAAGTCCAAGACGGCTTTGCTCCTTTGGTTGAAGGCTTTATCCGTGTTCCATTTGGCGATATTGAAGCCATTGAAGAAGCCGCGATTAATCACCCGGACATCGTTGCCATTTTAGTCGAACCGATTCAAGGTGAAGGCGGCGTCAATACTGCACCGCAAGGTTTCAGCTATCTTGAAGAAATCCGTCAAATCTGCAACCAGCATAACTGGCTGATGATGCTGGATGAAGTGCAAACAGGCAACGGCCGTACAGGCAAATACTTCGCCTACCAGCACACCAACATCATTCCTGATGTTTTGACCACCGCTAAGGGTCTGGGCAATGGTTTCCCTATTGGCGCAGTGATGACCCAAGGCCGCGGTGTCGGCGTTTTGACTGCCGGCAATCATGGTTCTACGTACAGCGGCACTCCGCTTGGTTCACGTGTGGTTTATACCGTAATTGACACCATTCAAAAAGAAAATCTAGTGGCCAATGCCGCTGAAAAAGGCGCCTATATTGTGCAGCAACTGTCTGAAAAGCTTGCTGAACAAAATGTGACTGTCCGCGGTTTTGGCTTAATGATCGGCATTGAGCTGCCTAAAGCATGCGGTGAATTGGTTGAAATTGCCCGTGATGAATATCATTTGATTATTAATGTAACTGCAGGCTCTGTAATCCGTTTACTGCCCGCTTTGAATATTACTCAAGAACAAGCGGATCAGCTCATTGAGCGTATTGTGACGATGGTTAAGGCTTATTTGGCTTAATCGGCCCTAAATAAAAAAAGCCGCATCAGCGGCTTTTTTTATTTTCATAAGTGTCTATTTAAAATGCTTTTTAAACATAAACTGTGTTTTGGCTAAGATGCTTCCAGATAAACCCGCCCGCCCGGCAGCTGACTGAAATACTGTTTTAGCGCATCTAAACAGCGCTGAATTTTTGCTGGCTGCTGTTCCCGTCTTGCGACAACAGCATACAGTGTGAAAGCAGGCAGCTTCCATTCTGGCAATACCTCAATCAGCGAACCATTCATTAAATCTTTTTGAGCATCTAAAAATAAAATGCGGGCAATGCCCTGCCCTTGCTGGCACATTGATTTCGCCACAAGAATACTGTTGGTAGATAAGCGTGACGTCATCTCGATATTAACTTTTTCACCCGTCACTCTATGGTTAAATGCTATAATATTATGATTTTTCACAAAATTAAGCACCAAAAGATCATGCCCAGTCAGATCTTCGGGGCGTGAAATCAGAGTAGAATGATTAATAAAACTTGGAGATGCCACCAGAACTTGTCCTATCTGGGCTAACGGCACAGCATAAACGCTTTGCTCATCAATAGATTCACTGATGCGCAGCGCAATATCAATACGCTCATCAATAAGGTCGATATATTGATTGTCTGCATCAAAATGCACGGAAAGACCACGGTGCGCAGTCATCCAATGCGCTAATGCCGGCGCAATATGATTTGCGCAAAGCTCAGGTGTAGACGCTATGCGCAGCTCCCCGACTAAGTCATCACGCAATTCATTGATACGCAGCTTGCCTCGCTGCGCGGCAGACAGCATTTCTTGACAGCTGTGGAAGAAAGCTTGCCCCGCTTCGGTCAAACTCAATTTTCGAGTCGAACGATGAAGCAACACAACATCCATATCCTGTTCTAAAGAACGGATTTGCTGGCTTACTGCACTGGTTGTAATACCCAGTTCCCGAGCTGCTCCACTAAACGAATTTTTTTCTACAACGCAAGCAAAGACACCCATTGCCCGTAGCTGATCCAACATAAATTCCCCTCTAAATTTATGAAAAAGCTAATATTTTAATAAAAGCAACTCATTGTATTATACGGGGATATTCATGTATTTGCATAATATATTTAATTCATAGGTAAAACAGTTGACGGATTGATCGGCTTGCCGTCTAAACGCACCTGAAACTCAAGCATCGTGCTGGATGCACCGCTGGAACCCATGGCTGCAATCTGCTGTCCGGCTTTTACATTGTCACCGCTTTTCACAATCATTTTACTGTTATGCGCATATGCCGTAATGTAGCCGTTAATATGCTTCAGCAAAATTAAATTGCCGTATTCCTTCAAGCCGTCCGCAGCATAAACAACTTGGCCGTCGGCTGCCGCATAAACAGGATCGCCGGCATTGCCGCCATAGCGCGTGCCTTTCACATTTGAAGCAAGATCAAAATTGGCAATCACCGGACCATTAGAAGGCTTCACCCAGCGCAGCAAAGAAGATTGCGCTGAAACCGCTGGTGCTGGCGCAGTTACCGCAGGAGCTGTAACAAGCGGAGTTGCAGGAACAGTATTTTGAGGCAATGGCACAGTTTGACGCTGAATAGGCGCTGTCTGGCTCATGGCTTGGGTTGAAGCCGCACGACGGGATGCGGAAGTTTTTAAACGAATAGATTGGCCCACATAAATTCTGTATGGCGGCGCAATGTCATTCATTTCAGCAATGCTGATATAGCTCAAGCCATAACGGCCGGAGATACCGCTCAGCGTATCGCCTGAACGCACAGTATAGAAATCTGGCGCGGCCGCATAGCGTGTCGCATTATTGATTTGCGGTTTAGAGGCACAACCACTCAAAATAACGGCGGATACAGCAGCCACGGAAAGTACCAATGACTTGATGAAAACTGCTGGAGATGCACTTAAGCGATATTGCGACACCAGGGACATTACCTTCCTCTCTAACGATATATAGGATGCTGTGATTGCGCTAAGATTAGCAAAAATTGCCATTAAAAAAGCGCCATCATCTACATTTTCACAAAGTTATAACACTACTTACGCTTTTTTAGAAAATTGTATGTGCAAGTTATTCAAAATTTCATAATTAGTTGCATCCATTTGGATGGGCGTAATGCTGACATAGCCATTCGCCACCGCAAAAAAATCAGATTCAATCTCTGTTAAGCCTTTTTTAGGGTCTGCAACAGCTTCGCCGGAAAGGCCGATCCAATATACTTGACGGCCGCGCGGGTCGACATGGCTGGTAATTGGTTTAGACTGCCTGCGACGCCCTTGATAGGTGATTTTTGCGCCCTGCAATTCAGCGACATCCGGAATGTTAATATTTAAAATATGGCGTGCAGGCAACGCAGGCAAGCCAGCCGCAATGAAATCATGCACCCACGATGCGGCTGCGGCAAAACCTTCAGGTGTTTCATAAGAGCGTACATTAGGCCCGGCAAGCGATACTGCAATTGCGGGCTGTTTCATTAAACGCCCTTCCAAAGCCGCCCCCACTGTGCCCGAATACAGCACATCATCGCCTAAATTAGCGCCGCTGTTAATTCCGCTGACAACAAGGTCAAACTCAAAATCAAACAGCCCATTCATAGATAAATACACACAGTCAGCCGGCGTCCCGTTGACGGCCCACATATCGGGTGCAATTTGTATAGGGCGCAGCGGGCGGTCTAAGGTTAATGCACTGGAAAAACCGCTGCGCTCCGCTTCTGGCGCAACAACGACAACACGGCCTAATGGGCGCAGCGCATTGGCTAAAGCTTGAATACCGGGAGCAAAAACACCATCATCATTGGCAATTAAAATATTCACTGACTAAATCTCATAAATAAAAAATGACTGACCAGAACTTTTCATTGAAAAATATCAAGAATTATATATATTCAACGTTCAACATCCATCATAAATGTGTGATTTTAAAATGATTAAAACTATATCATTTCGCAGCTTATTAGGTTTAGGTTTTGCTGCTGTTTTTTCTCAGGCTGTCATCGCTGATGAGGGGTTAACGCAAGCGGAAGCAAATACCATTGTGAAAGAAGATATTGCATCTGCGCAAGTCATGGCTGAAGTCTGCCCTGCTGTCCTTGGTAAAAATGCAAAATTTGACGGCAACATCAAAATGCTGGTCCAAGGCTATTTAGCGGATTACTCAGATAAATCGATGACTTATGAAAAGATTCAATCTGACAGCGAATATAAATCAATTTTAAATGAAGCGCGTGAAACTGCCAAAGAAACTTCGGCAGATGAGCAAAAATCTGTTTGTGATGATGTAATCAATTATCAAGCATAATTCAGTTACAGCTGAAACCGAAAAAGGATAATGTTTTGGGGCATTATCCTTTTTTATTTCACAATTCCTTAATTTTTCAACAGCTTCAATACAAATTGGTACTTTTAATTCTCTGAAATAGTTTTAATCTAGCGCTATTGCTTAACTTATTTAATTATTCAGGTTGTTTTTAATGAAGAATTCTTTACTCAAATCTTTGGCGGCATTCTCGCTTTCTGCTTTTGCATTGACTGCAGGTTCAGCTTATGCTGCAGATGAAAAAATTGAAGTAACTCCGACACCTCAAGTGACCAATCAAGAACTGGCCGCTATTTATGTACTGTCAGAAGTTTGCCCTAAATTAGTAAAAGATGAAGCTAAATTTAACCAAGGCTATGCCAAATTGGCCAAAGAATATTTACCCAATGAAAAATCACCTGTTTCCGCTCTAGAAAAGCTGAGCAAGCAAAAAAGTTTTGCTAAAATTTTAAAAGAAGCGCAATCAGATGCTAAAAAAGCCGGCAAGGCAAAAAATACAGAAATATGCCAAGAGCTCAGCACTTACGCAAATTAATTTCACTTGGTTACAATACTTTTAAAATAAGCCATTCCCCCCCATAGAAGTCAGCCTAGCTTTGTCCTAAAATGCTAGGCTCTTTGCGCTTATAACAAGTTATTGGAACCACCCAGAATGACCCGAAAAACCGCCCTTGCCGCATTACTACTTACACCTAGTTTTTCTTTCGCGGCAACTGTCTTATCTGCACCTCCAGAATTGAATAATAAATCTTATGTGTTGATGGACTATGAGACAGGGCAAATCCTTGCTTCTAAAAATGAAAATGAAAAATTAGCCCCTGCTTCAATGACCAAAATGATGACCAGTTACATCATTGAGCAAAAGTTATTGAGCGGCGACCTGACAGAAAATGAAAAAGTACGCATGAATGAATCTGCATGGTGCCGCGGCAGCAGTTCAGAATCATGCATGTACGTACCATTGAACGGTACAGCAACTGCGCTGGAAATGCTTCGCGGCATCATCATCCAGTCAGGCAACGATGCTTCAAAAGCAATGGCGGAGCATATTGCCGGCAATGAAGGCACTTTTGCCCACATGATGAACCAAGAAGCCAAGCGGATTGGCATGGTGAATACTCAATTCATCAATGCAACCGGTATGCCTGCAGAAGGTCATTTTTCAACTGCAAAAGATATGGCTGTACTGGCGCAGCACATCATTCATGACAGCTCAAAATATTATCCGATCTATTCTGAAAAAGAATTTTCATTTAACGGCATTAAGCAAGGCAACCGCAACGCCCTGCTGTATACAGACCCGAGTGTAGATGGCTTGAAAACTGGCCACACTGAAGAAGCTGGCTATTGCTTGACTACTTCTGCCAAGCGCGGCCCGTTGCGCCTGATTTCAGTGATTTTTGGTGCGCCAAGCATGAATGAGCGCGCATCTCAAACCCGTGAAATTTTAGCTTGGGGTTATGCCAACTTTGAAACGGTAAAAGTACAGCCTGCCAACCAAGTTTTAGCTAAAGCAAAAGTTTGGTACGGCAAAGAAGGTGAAGTTCAAATTGGCTTGCCTGAAAACTTTAACGTGACCATGCCTAAAGGCGATGCCAATGCCATTAAAACGCAATTGGTTGTTCAGCCAAAACTTACTGCGCCATTAAAACAAGGCCAAGTTGTCGGTAAATACGTTGCTACTTTAAATGGTAAAGTGATTGCTGAAAAACCGCTTGTAGCGCTTAAACCTGTCGAAGAAGCTGGCTTTTTTGCCAAAATGATTGATCACATCAAACAATTCTTTGCTAACTTGTTCTAAGAATTTTCTCGGCTGATTTTTCAGTTTAGACTAAAGCATCCCCGCCTCGGCTTGGATGCTTTTTTATTTTATACTGTATACCATATACAGTTTTACGATGGACCGTCATGAAAAATAATATCCGCCCGTATTTAGAACATCATCCTAAAATTGACTCGACTTGCTATATCGATGAAATGTCCGTAGTGATTGGCGAAGTCACGCTGGCTAAAAATGTATCCGTCTGGCCTTTTGCCGTCATCCGCGGAGATGTTAATCATATTAAGATTGGGCAGAATTCGAATGTGCAGGATCACGCCATGCTGCATGTGAGCCATAAGAAAGCTGATAAGCCTGAAGGCTCCCCTTTGATTATTGGTGACGATGTCACCATTGGCCATCATGTAAAATTACATGGCTGCACCATTGGCAACCGCGTATTAGTCGGCATCAGCAGCATTATTTTAGATGACGCCATTATTGAAGATGATGTGATGATTGGCGCTGGATCTTTGGTTCCGCCGCGCAAGCGTTTGGAAAGCGGTTATTTATATGTCGGCACTCCTGTGCAAAAAGTCCGCCCACTGACCGAGAAAGAAAAGGCTTTTTTACCGTATTCAGCACGGCATTATGTGAAGGTTGCGAATAATTATTTAGAGCAAAATTAATCATTCACACTTTTCTTATTTTCCTACTTTTTATAAGCTCATTTAATAGGCCTTGTCTATATAGACAAATATTGACTCAAATTCCGAGTAATTTTTAATGCTGTATAAATTTAATACGTCACAATTTATAAAAATTCTTTTCACAGGAATGATTTTATCTTCAACCACTGCTTTTGCTGATGAAACTCGATGCAAAAAAGATTATGACAACGTTATTTCTAAAGAAATGACACAAATGAGCACCGCTTTAAATAGTGAAAATTATCAATATATTGCAGATAAATCAGATTCATCCATTATTGAGCTTGCAGGCGGTCAAGAAAACTATAATGCCATGCTCGTACTTGCAGCTGACTCCTTAAAGAAAGGCAATATCCACGTTGAAAAAGTCGATATTCAGCCGCCGCAAAATAGCTATATTTTTGGAAAAAAAGAATTTTGTATTATTCCTAAACAACTGACTATCTTAATGAATGGCAAAGCCATGACGGGAGAGAAGTCCTTTACGCTCGCAGTACGCCCTCTTGAATCTCAAGAGTGGAAGTATATAGATGGCACTGGCTTTAAGAAAAATCCAGATCTGCTATACACTCTATTTCCTGAAATCCCTCATGATAAACATATAATCCCTGAATAGTTTCATTTTAAATAAGCTTTATCTGTGGTCTTCTTGCAATTCAACTCATGTACAGCTTATCAATTATTCTTATTGCTCAAGCTATTTTGCATTGTAAATTCTGGATTAAGCATTGAGGGCTATTAAAATTTTTTAGGCATTGATTCCTAAATAACTTTAATCAGCTGTTAAATCTAAAAGCGTGGCAATGCCTCGCAACGAATGAGCTTTAAACTTATCTCTATTCCTGACTCAGCTAAAGAAATGACATTTCATCCTCGTTCAACATAGCCACACACCCCAAAATTTTATACAATAGCCCATCCCTTACCATGGTGCTGGTCATGACCTCTTGGACTCCTCACGTTACTGTCGCTACAGTTGTAGAAAAAGACGGAAAATTCCTGTTTGTAGAAGAACATACAGAAGCCGTGATGCATACTGTGTTTAACCAGCCTGCTGGGCATGTCGAATGCGGCGAATCCATCATTCAGGCTGCCATTCGTGAAACCATGGAGGAAACTGGCCACGCAATAGAAGTTGATGCTCTCCTTGGCATTTATACCTATACGCCGCCCATGTACCCGGACCGCACCTATTTCCGGTTCTGTTTTTTAGCGCATGTACTTGAATATTTTCCAGAAGCTGAACTGGACAAAGGCATTGTCGGGCCAAAATGGATGACGCTGGACGAATTGCAGGAAACTGCCCGCGCGCGCAGCCCATTGGTCATTAAAGCTGTTCAAGATGCCTTGTCTGGACAAAAATATCCTTTATCGCTCGTTTATGAGCACCAAAACTCTCCCTTAATTTCAAATTTGGATGCTTAATCCTATGCAACAACGTGTCATCGTCGGTATGTCTGGTGGTGTAGATTCTTCTGTTTCTGCAGCGCTGCTTCTTCAACAAGGCTATCAGGTTGAAGGCCTGTTCATGAAAAACTGGGAAGAAGATGACGGCACGGAATACTGTACGGCTATGGAAGACCTTGCCGATGCACAAGCGGTGTGCGACAAAATTGGCATCAAACTGCATACCGCCAACTTTGCCATGGAATACTGGGATCGTGTATTCGAACATTTTTTAGCAGAATATGCCGCTGGACGCACACCCAACCCAGATATTCTGTGCAACAAAGAAATTAAATTCCGTGCATTTTTAGATCATGCGGTGAATTTAGGCGCAGACTTTATTGCGACTGGCCATTATTGCCGCCGCGGTGAAACTGCCAAAAATTCACGCGGTGAAGAATACGCCCCATTGCTGCGCGGTCTAGACCAAAATAAAGATCAAACGTATTTCTTGCATGCAGTACACGGCCGTGAAATCAACAAGACTTTATTCCCTGTCGGTGAAATTGAAAAACCTCAGGTTCGTAAAATTGCGGAAGAACTAGGCTTAGCGACAGCAAAGAAAAAGGACTCAACCGGTATCTGCTTTATTGGCGAACGCCGCTTCAACGACTTTTTAAAGCAGTATTTGCCTGCACAGCCCGGAAAAATATTGCTGGATAACGGCAAAGAGGTTGGTGAACATCACGGCTTAATGTACTATACGCTCGGTCAGCGCGGCGGTATTGGCATTGGCGGCCTGAAAGGCGCAGAAGAAGGTGCTTGGTTTGTGCTGCATAAAGACATTGAAGGCAACCGTCTGATTGTCGGCCAAGGCCATGAACATCAGCTCATGCAAAGTACTATACTTTGGAGTGAAGCGATTGACTGGGTGGCCGGTGAACAGGATATTCCGGAAACAGGCTTCCGCTGCACGGCAAAAACCCGTTACCGTCAGTCAGATCAGGCCTGCACGCTGTATAAAGACCCGAATACCCCGAATGGTGTCCGTGTTGAGTTTGATGAACAGCAGCGCGCGGTAACACCAGGTCAAAGCGTTGTGTTTTACTCAGGTGAAGTTTGCTTAGGCGGCGGTGTGATACATCATACCAACGCACCTAAACCGGATTTTATTTAAAAGGATTGTTTCGGCATGACAGAGTTACCGTTTCAACAGTCTCAAACTCTGAATGCTCGTCAAAACCGCGCATTGGCGTTAGCGGGCGTTTTTCAAGCGACCCAGCTGACGCACATGACTGCGCTGACTGGGCAAAAGAGCATTGGCGAAAGCGGTAACTTTTATTTAGAACAAATGATTAAAGCCAGTTTAAATATCCGACCAAGCGGAAAATGCAGCTGCCAAACTTTAGACTTCTTTAATCAGATGGCCGATATTTCCCTAGGTTTAAAAACCTTGGAAAGCAGTATTAACCAGCCCTTTAATACCTCTCCGACTTCCAGATTACCCAAACTTTCCAGTGCAAAGCTCCCCATGAACTATGCACTGGCTTTGCTGCAATTAGAAAAAAAAGTCTACAGCAATCCTAAATTTGTTGAAATTATTGAACAGTCGCAGCAGAAAATTTTAAGACAGCTGTCTTTCTTTGATCATAATTACCTGCATCCCAGTGTTCTGGCCAGCCTTGCGCAAACCTATGTAGACACAGCTGGACAGATCAATCCGCGCATTATGGTGCGCGGCAATGCAGAAGCCTTTAAAGATTCTTCGCACACTGACCGTATTCGTGCTTCCCTATTTACCGGCCTGCAAATGGCGCATTTATGGCGTCAGCTTGGCGGCAGTTCATGGGGCATGATTTTCAGTAAACGCAAGCTGCTTAAAGATATTCAAGATCTTGCTCGATTGCAGTATCAGGTGGTGTAACTTGAACTGCATCCTGCTCTTTGTTTTACGTTTAATTCCAAAGTTTAAGGAATCGCTATGAACGCTTTAACCGCACTTTCTCCACTCGATGGACGCTATGCAAGCAAATGTGATGCTTTGCGCCCTTTCCTCTCTGAGTTTGGTTTAATCCATGCTCGTGTGACTGTTGAAGTGCGCTGGTTACAAGCGCTTGCAAACCGTCCTGAAATTACAGAAGTTCCTGCGTTTTCTGCAGCAACCAATGCTGCTCTAGATGCAATTGTGGCAAATTTCTCTGAAGACAATGCAAACCGCATTAAAGAAATCGAACGTACTACAAACCACGATGTAAAAGCGGTTGAGTACTTTCTGAAAGAACAAATTGCCCATATTGATGAACTGAAAAATGCAGGTGAATTCATTCACTTCGCATGTACTTCTGAAGACATCAACAACTTGTCTCATGCTTTAATGCTGAAAAATGGCCGTGAAGTTTTAGTTGCAGCAATGCAGCAAATCATTGACTCGATTGCGGCTTTGGCTGAAACGCATGCTGAACAGCCAATGCTGTCTCGTACACACGGTCAAACAGCAAGCCCAACAACCTTGGGTAAAGAAATGGCGAACGTGGCTTACCGCCTTGCACGTCAAATCAAGCAATTTAAACAAGTTGAGCTTTTGGGCAAAATCAATGGCGCTGTAGGCAACTATAATGCGCATTATTCTGCTTACCCTGAAATCAACTGGCCTGCTCACTCGCAAGCTTTTGTTGAATCTTTAGGTTTAGAATTCAACCCGTACACTACTCAAATCGAACCGCATGACTACATGGCGGAACTTTTTGATGCGCTACGCCGTTTCAATACAATCTTGATCGACTTTAACCGTGACGTTTGGGGCTACATCTCTCTTGGTTTCTTCAAACAGCGTTTAAAAGAAGGTGAAGTTGGCTCTTCTACAATGCCGCATAAAGTAAACCCAATTGACTTCGAAAACTCTGAAGGCAACTTAGGTATTGCAAATGCAGTATTGGCTCACCTTGGCGAAAAACTTCCAGTTTCGCGCTGGCAGCGTGACTTAACAGACTCTACTGTTCTTCGCAACATGGGTGTCGGTTTTGCTCAAAGCCTGATTGCTTTTGAAGCGTGCTCTAAAGGTATTGGTAAACTTGAGCTGAATGCTGCCCGCATTGCAGAAGACCTTGACCATGCGCAAGAAGTTCTAGCTGAACCAATTCAAACGGTTATGCGCCGCTATGCAGTTGAAAAACCTTACGAAAAACTGAAAGCCCTGACTCGCGGCCAAGCAATGACCCGTGAAATGATGGTTGATTTCGTGAATGGCAACGAACTTTCAGCAGTACCTGCCGAAGATCGTGCACGTCTAGCGGAAATGACACCTGCGACATACACAGGCAACGCAGCTGAACAAGCAAAACAAATCAAAGACCTGATTGCTAAAATCTAATTTAACTTAGGTGTAAAAAACGAGGCGTTATGCCTCGTTTTTTTATACTTCATGATTATGGCAAGGGGCAGTATCTCGCCCAATCCGCTTTCATTTTTACCAATTCATGACCCGTTAAAATATCGCTGTAGTAAATATAATAGGTCGCATCTGGATATTGAATTTCATGTCTATACAGCATGCCGCGCAAAGAAACAGACAGCTCTTCTGGAAAATTATCCGCGAGATATAATTCCTCAAAGTCATAATTAAAATAGCAATTCTGTTTTGCTTCGAATGCTTCTGCAATGGCCATATATGCAACCTAAAATATTCTAAAAATATAAATGCAGTTTAACCAATTCATTCATCAAAAGCTTTATATGCGGCAGCATCATGATTCATAACATAAAATTTATTTAGAAAATAACAATGCGTTTTAAGCTATTTTAAAAGCCAGTTCGGCTGAACAAGCATCCCGGTAATCTCGCATTGCAGTTCCCTCGCTGCAAATAAACAGACAAAAGCTGACATTGCTTAAATTTTATTTACCATTACACTTAAACAGCAGAACTTAAGCCTCGCCGTTTATACCTTATGATACTTAACATTGAACATAATAAATGATTGAAACACAGCTTAGCATCAAACATTGGATTTGCCTTGCAACACTCTTACTGGCTGCCGCAATCGCCAGCATTCACCCGCTCGAGTTTGATTCATACTTGCTGCATCAGGCTGGCACAGTGTTTATGCTTGCGGCACTTCTGTTCTGTCAAAAAAAAGTGGGCTTTACCTTTTACAGCTTTGCCCTCTACATTGCTTTTTTATTGATTCATATTTTAGGCGCGCATTACTTATATTCTTATGTGCCCTATAACGAATGGCTCATTCAGTATTTCAATATAGATTTAAATCAAACCATGGGCTGGTCACGCAATATGTATGACCGCTTGGTGCATCTTGCGTCGGGCTTATTGCTCTATCCGGTATTTTATCGCCTTTTTCAAGTTTGGCTGCCAAGCCTTAAACCGTTCACCCTATTTTTGCTGGTCATTCAATTTGTCATGGCCACCAGTTTAATTTATGAATGGATTGAATGGCTCATTGCTATTGGACTCTCACCAGAAGAGGCGGAAAATTACAATGGTCAGCAAGGTGACATCTGGGATGCGCATAAAGATATGCTGTTGGCGGCAGTGGGTGCACTCATAACAGGCATCATCTGTTTATGCAGAAATCCGCATAAATAAAAGCTTAAATTGAATGATCACGTTTTGCTTCAGAATCTGCGGCACAATCCATCGAATAATTTCAGAAGCACTGATTGCTTGATTTTAAATTTGTCATACAGCTCAAAACAGACACATTCACCTTTTTGCTTACGCGCTGAACTTTCAGCCAAGCCTAAATGCCGATCATATTTTGAATCATCAAAATAACTGGTTATTCTTTCGAATTGTTCACGCTCAGTTGTGTGCAGTGTATAAAATTGAATGATGCCGTACGATTGCAAAAGTATTCAGGGCTTGTCTTCGCTCTAATAAGCGGCTCAAACTAAGATTAAAAAGCTGAGCAATAAAGTACAGTCAGCCGCAGTAAAGATAAATATCCCGATGATTTTTATCTTTTAACCAAGGCACAATAAAAACATAGGCTTAAAATGGCAAAAATACCTAACGTAGAATTTTGATAAAAACTAAAAATGTATTCATTCCTCGTTTATCAAATCGTCTTCCGCCTTCTCTAAAATAACCTCATCGGCTTATCTGCAAATAAAAAAGCTCACCGCAGTGAGCTTTTAAGCATCAGAGTATAATTCAAATCAAAGTTTTGGATCGCGAAGCTGCACCATGCTTGAATTGGCTTTACTCAAACTTTCCATTACTTTGTTCATTACTGCCGGCACTAAAGAATCTGCTATCTGAGCAGCCTGCAGGCCTAACTTTTCACCTAAAGTTGGCTTCTTACGCGTTTCAATCACATAGACATCATGCTGCTGAAGCAAGCCCAATAAATATTCATCCGATGTTTTAAGCTGATCCACTAGATTTAAATCCAGTGCATCTTTGCCATACCAATGTTCGCCGGTTGCGACCTTTTCAACATTTAATTTCGGACGGTATTTTTCAACAAAATGCTTGAACAGCTCATGGGTCTGCTGCAGCTCTTCTTCAAACTTCGCTTTGCCTTCTTCAGTGTTCTCACCAAACATGGTCACAGTTCGCTTAAATTGCCCTGCTGTGTACAGTTCAAAATCAATATGCTTTTCTTTCAGCAAGCGGTTAAAGTTCGGTACTTGCGCAACAACACCAATAGACCCCACGACAGCAAATGGTGCAGAAATAATTTCAGAACCGATACACGCCATCATATAGCCGCCGCTGGCCGCAACTTTATCTACACAGATGGTTAAATTAAAGCCTGCGTCACGCAAACGCACCAGCTGCGCAGCAGCCAAACCGTATCCATGCACCATACCGCCCGGACTTTCCAGACGTACAACCACGCGGTCTCGGCCAGATTTTGCCGTGGCTAAAATTAATGTGATTTCTTCTCGCAGCTGTTCGACTGCAGAAGCGGCGGTATCGCCTTTAAAATCGAGGACATAAATTTTTTGATTGTTCTTTTTACGTGCGCGGGCTTCTTTTGAAAGTTGCTGTGTCAGCTGGAAAAATTCCAATTTTGATCCTGCTGATTGAGCCATTTTTTTTCGCTGTTCATTAATACGCGCATTGAGATGATGAACGCGGATTTCGGCAGGCAGTTTAGGAGTATGAAATAGCATATAAATTCTTTTCTCAAATTGGCTCTAAGCTTATCTTTTAGATTAGGACAATTGCACGGTTTTTCAATAGCTGTTTTGCGATTAATCCGGTTTTATCTGTCCTTGCCTTGCAAACTCATTTATGAATGCCATGCTGTCAGAAATCCACCGCCTGCCCATCGTTTACTATCTGTATAAACATTTGAATTAACGTCCAACCGTTAACGATACAATTAGTTAACAGGCTATTTAATTTTTTAAGATTCCGATATTTGCACATGATGTCATCCTGACTGGCACCCGCAACAATTCATCATACCTGTGCTTTTAAGCTTAAGGAAAAGCCGCTATTCAAAACAAAAATAACAAACAATGTGCTGAAACCGGGATACAAAACAAAAAAAACAGAGCACTAAGGCTCTGTTTTAAAGACGTTCCAGAAATGCTTGATTAACCGAAACGGCCTGTAATATAGGCTTCAGTCAACTGATGATCCGGCTGGGTAAAGACTTTTTCTGTCGAGTTGACTTCAATCAAGTCACCCAAATGGAAGTACGCAGTACGGTCAGAAACACGCGCCGCCTGCTGCATCGAGTGCGTCACAATCGCAATGGTGTATTGATTGGATAATTCTGAAATCAGCTCTTCCACTTTTGCAGTGGCAATCGGGTCCAGCGCTGAACAGGGTTCATCCATCAGAATCACTTCAGGACTGACCGCAATGGTGCGCGCAATGCATAAACGCTGCTGCTGACCGCCTGACAGGCCTGTACCCGGCTGGCTTAGTCGGTCTTTAACTTCATCCCATAACCCTGCTTTGCGCAAGCTGTTTTCAACTATTTCTTCCATGTCATATTTGTCACGCGCCAAACCATGCAGTTTTGGACCATAAGCAACGTTATCGAAAATAGACTTAGGAAAAGGGTTTGGCTTTTGGAAAACCATGCCGACTTGAGCACGAAGCAAAACCACATCCAAATTCGGATCATAAATATCTTGATTGTCCAGCATAACTTTGCCTGTCACGCGGCAGGTATCAATAGTATCGTTCATGCGGTTCAAAGTACGCAAAAACGTCGACTTGCCGCAGCCAGATGGCCCAATAAAGGCGATCACTTCGTTTTCATAAACCTGCAGATCAATCCCTTTAATCGCTTCAGCTTCGCCATAATAAACATGCACATCTGAAGTGCTCAGTTTTACATTTTTGGCTTTTTCATCTTTTTTAGGATGAGACTGAGTATCAAACTGAGATACGAAAGATGTTGAAGGCTGTTTTTGAGCATCCGAAGAAGCCGTAAAGTTTTTTTGCTCTGGATTCACTGATTTATCCTGATCTAAGGAATTCGTTTTAGATGTTGCGGTTACAGTATTCATATCATGCCCTCACTTACCAGCGGACTTCAAATTTCTTTCGTAACCAGATGGCCAAGCTGTTTAGGCCAATCATAAGTACAAGAAGAACAATAATGGCAGCCGCAGTCCGGCCTTCAAAGAAGTTGCGCAATTCATTGCCCTGCCACAAGAAGATCTGCACCGGCAATGCGGTTGATTGATCTAATGGTGATGCAGGAACACTTGCTACAAAGGCGCTCATGCCAATCAGCAGCAATGGTGCAGTTTCACCCAATGCCTGCGCTACCCCAATAATTGCGCCTGTTAAAATACCCGGCAAAGCCAAAGGCAATACGTGGTGAAAAACAGTTTGCAGCCGCGATGCCCCCAAACCCAACGCCGCTTGGCGAATAGATGGCGGTACTGCTTTTAAGGAGGCGCGGGTCGTAATAATTACGGTCGGCAAAGTCATTAAGCTCAGAACCAAACCGCCAACCAAAGGTGCCGAAAGCGGCATATGCATCCAGCCAATAAATATTGATGCGCCTAACAGACCAAACACAATTGATGGAACAGCGGCCAAGTTATTAATATTCACTTCAACAATGTCAGTAATATAATTTTTCGGCGCGAATTCTTCCAAATAGACTGCCGATGCCACCCCAATCGGGATTGCGATCAGAATCACAATGAACATCATGAACAACGAGCCCATGAATGCGCCTGCCAAACCCGATGTGGCCGGTGAGCTGCGCGAATCCGGATTCGTAAAAATACTGGTATTAAAGCTGTTGGTGATAATGCCTTGCGCTTTTAACTGATCTGCCAATTGACGCACTTCAGGACTCAGCTGCTGCTGTTCATCCGGTAAAGAACGGTCAATATTGCCAGCCAGCCATACGTCCACATTCGCATCTGCAAGAATCTTAATATCTTGTTTTTTACCAATTAAAGACGGATCTGCAAAAACCATATCACGCAGACGGTAGGCTTCAGAACTAGTATACAGTGAAGTCAGATCATCACGCTTTGATGCCAATGCCTTATCTTCTGCGATGAGGCCGTTGGCGATTAACGCATCCCAATCGACCATGCCCATTTCTGTTTGCCAAGCGACATAACGCTCTTGATATTGCGCTGGCGATTCGCCTTCTTTTTGAACCGGTTTAGGCCCCACATTAATAATGGACGGATCAAAGAATACCGGAACTGTCATGCTGCTTTGCCAAAACGACGGCAAACCTTTAATTAAAATACTGCCGAACAGCAATGCGACAAAAAGCAAACCAGTGATCACGGCAGAAAAACCGAACAATCTGAATATTTTTTCTTTGCGGTGGCGTTTTCCCAAAGATTTTTCAATGGTTTTTTTACGCTTTTCGCGCAATTCAGCCGCCGCTCGAGGATCGAGGATCTGATCCATAGATGTCGTGTTTGAAGTACTCATTAGTCGTATTGCTCACGGTATTTGCGCACGATGTACAGCGCCACAATATTTAAACCTAAGGTAATCACAAATAGCGTCAAACCAAGTGCGAATGCCACCAGAGCCTGCGGGCTGGCAAAGTCAGTATCCCCTGTCAGCTGGTTCACAATCGTAATTGTGACTGTCGAAATCGCTTCCAGCGGGTTGATATGCAATAAAGGGCTGTTGCCGGCGGCCAGAACCACAATCATGGTTTCTCCAATTGCGCGCGAAGCAGCCAACAAAAATGCGCCGATAATCCCGGGAAGCGCCGCGGGTACAACAACTTGACGGATTGTTTCTGATTTAGTCGCGCCCAAACCCAATGAACCGTCACGCAGTGACCGAGGCACCTGCGTAATAATGTCGTCAGATAAGGACGATACAAATGGAATAATCATGATGCCCATAACAAAACCGGCTGTTAGCGCACTCGTCGCATTGATTTCCAAGCCAATATACGCCCCCATCTGCTTGATGAATGGCCCTATAATCATTAAGGCGAATACACCGTAAACGATGGTTGGAATACCCGCTAGAATTTCAATTGCAGGTTTAGCCCATGAACGGAAGCTGGAAGATGCATATTCAGCCAAATAAATTGCAATCATCAGACCAATCGGCACGGCTACCAAAAGCGCAATACCGCTGACCATCAACGTGCCCCAGAGTAAAGGAAGCAGGCCATAGCTGCCTTCTGCATTGCCTGATGTACTGAACCCCGGGTTCCATTCTGTACCAAAAAAGAAATCCAATGGGCTGACAAAACTAAAGAAGCGCATCGCTTCACTGAACATTGACATCACAATGCCAATCGTTGTTAAAATTGCGACGCCTGAACATAGCGCCAGTGCGACATTAATGACTTTTTCTACTTGGTTCCGCGCGCGGTATTGTTTTTCGACACGGCGTTTTGCCCAAACTAGGCCAATTAAAGCCGCGCAAATCACGACTGCCAATTTGGCGAAAGAAGCAATATTTTCAAACTTCGCCAGCTGCTGCGCAGCCGCAACTTCATACGCAGCAGGCTGGTCACTGACACCAAAGCCAGAAGCAATCGCCTGCACCCGATCAATCAGGACACTGATGCTGGCCGGATCCATCGTCGCTTTAATTTGTGCCGGCACATTGTCCAGCACCACATGCTTTAAAATACTCGGCTCGACAATATTCCAAACAATCAAAATTAAAAAAGCAGGGATACCGCACCAAAGCGCAACTAAAGCGCCGTAATATCCTGGGCGCGAATGCAGCATTGCAGAGTTATTTCCCTTGCCTGCCATATTCCGGCTTTTGGTTAAGCCTATTTGATAAGCGATAGCAATTATTGCAAGCAGCACGCCTATAAGCAGCAGATTCATGTATTCTCCACCGTTTTTTCAATTTTCATTCTTTGAAAAAACATATTCTTTGCAAAAAACTGATGGCAGGATCATCCTGCCATCAGCTCTTTTACCCATCTTATTTAACCGCTTTGCCTGCTTTAAAGTCTGCTAGAACTTTTGCACGCTCTTTATCTGACATTGAAATCAGACCCGCTTTTTCCAATTTAGAACCTTTACCAGAAACTTTCTTGCTGATGAAAAATTCTGTGTACTGCGGCAAGCCTTTGATTGATTTCAAATGTTCACCTTTAACATAGAAGAACAATGGGCGAGAAACCGGGTAAGAACCATTCAAAATTGTTTTTTCAGATGGCGCTACGTTGTTAACAGTCGCTACACGCAATTTGTCACGGTTTTGATCATAGAAGCCTAGACCAAACACACCTACCGCGCTTGGAGATGTTTTTAAGCGAGCCAGTGTTTCTGTATAGTCGCCAGAAATTTCAATGACACGGCCATCTTTACGGAAAGTTGAACATGCTTTCTTCTGCGCATCTTTATCTAATTTTGCGAAAGCTTCATACGTTTCACAGCCAGCATCAACCATTTTTTCTTGGAACACTTCACGTGTACCGTGGTTAGAAGCAGGGATAACTAAAGTAATCGGCTCATTTGGCAATGACTTGTCAATTTGATTCCAGCGAGTATAAGGGTTTGCAACCATTTTACCATTTGATGGAAGCTCTGCTGCCAATGCAGCAAATACATGCTGAGGACGCAATTTAAATGCCGCTTTATGAGAGTTAGAAGCAAATACGATGCCGTCATAACCGATTTTAATTTCTAAAACTTGATTAACGCCTGCTTTTTTACACGCGGCTAATTCTGTATCTTTAATTTTGCGGGATGCGTTCGCGATATCAATAGTATTGTCGCCTACACCGTTACAGAACTGCTTCAAGCCGCCTGACGTACCGCCAGAACCGACAACTGGCGCTTTAAATTGCGGGAAGGTATTGCCGAATTCTTCAGCAACAATACTTGCATAAGGTAAAACTGTAGAAGAACCAGCGATTTGGATCGTGTCACGTGCTGCATTTGCAGTTGTTGCTGCAGCCGCCCCAGTCAGTGCCAATGCAATTGCGATGTTATTAAAGCGCATTCTCATCTCTCTTATTTGATGCAGTTTAGGAGTACGCCACTTTTTATTAAGTTTTGTACTTATTTCGATAACTGCATTTTGATTTTAGAATATGACAGTGAAGTTACAGCTTTATGACGCTTTTATGATAATTATGAAAGCAACCTTGATTTAATTTAATTTTGTTATATTTCAATATGTAACAACATTTTTATATTAAAGTGTCCGTACCTGTTTAAACAGCGGAATTGTAATAATTCATGTTTATGTCACAAACTTTATGGCTTCCATGTCTATTTTTAAACGGCAGCAGGCCTTTTTTATTACAGGAATTAAAAACTCACAGCTAAATGACATCATTCAATTTGAGGATAAATCAGCCAAACGGATATCAAGATGGACACCTTAGATTCTCAGATATTCTTGTGTTCACCCTTTTACAGCCAATTAAGCTTACTAAGTTCCAGAACTGGTTTTATTTACTTTTTTATTTAGCCCCAAAACAACATGCCAATCGAACATAAAATAATCATGATACATATCTCATAAACAGGAATATATGAGTAATTATTAATCGTTATTTTTGGTAACAATGATATTTCAGGATATTGAACATAAATATCTTCCTATGTATAAACAATTAATTACCCTTTAAAAACGATTTGCATCTTTTCAATACAAATATATAAACATCAATAACAAGGGCTTTCATATGTTAAAAAAAGCAATATGGACAATTTTAATCGGTTCTTTAACTACAACTGCTTTTGCTACAGAAGGCGGAATTGGCCGCCCAATCACCGGGATGCAGGTACAGCCGCTAAATGGTTTATTGCCCGTTGAAGAAGGCGGTGTGCTAACACTTTCCAGTATTTATTATGACGGCAATTTTGAACGTTCACGTACAGTTCCAATTGCAGGAGAACTTACCGGCGGCCTGAATTATGACGTTTCGTATAACTTTCTGAATAGTATTTTTGTTTGGAAAACCAATGAAAAATGGAGCTTAGCAACAGCTGTAGGCGTTCCTGTGCAATACACCAAAGTAGGCGCATATTTAAATAATTTTGAAACAGAGCAAAGTTCTACAAAAATTGGCGATGTGATGTTTTCACCGCTGATGGTCAATTATCATCTTAACCCCATCATGCATGCGCTTTTTAATGTTGCAGTCTATGCGCCAACGGGCAGCTATGATGCCGATCAGCTCAGCAACGCAGGTCAAAACACTTGGACTTTTGTCCCAAATCTTGCTTTTACTACCATCCTGCCGCGAATGAATGCCGAAATCACCACCAATTTGGCCTATGAGTTTTATACCAAAAATGATGCAACAGACTATACCAATGGCGACATCTTCCGTTTAGACGTTTTAGGCTTAAAACGCTTTGGAGAGCTGGGCGGCGATGGCTTAGGCGTTGGCGCCGTTTTTGGATGGATTGAACAAACCACTGACGATAAAGGGAAGCTGGCAGAGCGTTTAGATGGTTTCCGCGGCAAAGCTTTAGGTGCTGGCCCCATATTAACTTATGACAAAAAACTCAGTAAAACGGCAGGCATTTCAGCTTCTTTCCGCGGCATTTACGAATTTGATGTCAAAAACCGTCCTGAAGGTGAGGCATATCAATTTGCAATAAATTACCAATATTAAGCATGCCCCATAAAGCATGCTAAAAACAAAAATAGGAAATTACATTATGAATAAAATACCTGCTCATCTGTTTAAAATATGGATGCTTTCCAACGGCTTCTTACTCAGCTTTTCTGCAATGGCCGACGATGCGGCGGAACTGGCAAAAAAGCTCTCTAACCCCGTTGCAGATGTGATCAATTTGCCTTTTCAGCTGAACTATGATGACAACATTGGCGCGGCTGAAAATATCGAACGCTATCAGCTCAATATTCAGCCGGTCATTCCGATTAAGCTGAATGACAACTGGAATCTCATCTCACGAACTGTCCTGCCTGTGATTGTTCAGCAATATGAAGGAATTGATAAAGATACAGACTGGGGTGTAGGCGATATCACCCAGAGCTTCTTTTTCACCCCTACCCCGAAAAGTCCGGATGGCTTAATTATCGGCTTCGGCCCTGTAATTTACTTGCCGACTGCATCTGAAAAAACATTAGGCCCTGACCAATATGGCTTAGGCCCTACCGCTGTCATTGCAAAACAAAGCCATGGCTGGACTTATGGAGCGCTTGCCAATCATATTTGGGCGGTAAAAAAGAAAGACGGCGATGAAGGCATAAACAATACGTTTTTACAGCCTTTCTTGAACTATACAACACCGACCAGTGTGACTTATTCCTTAAATACTGAAAGTACTTATGACTGGAATACAGATGACTACACCATTCCCATCAATTTAACAGCAACAAAAATTGTCAAAGTAGACAAGCAATTAATTAGTGTCGGCGGCGGTGTCCGCTATTGGGCGCATGACACCGACTCCAGCGCTAAAGATTTCGGTGTACGCCTGATCGCATCATTCATTTTTCCAAAATAATGTTAACCCGTTTTGACCAATAAACACATTAGAGAAAATTTAATATGGACCATTCTAAAAAATTAATACTCGCAGCTTTAGTTACCGCTTCTATGCAGCTTCATGCAGCTCCAACAAAGGTCAATACAGACAACTTTGTACGCGCTGAGTCAGACCTGTACTTCAAATCTTTTGCATCTCAAGAAGGCGGTTTTGGCGGCCTCAATCATACTCGCCTTCCTTCGCCTATTGACGGTCAAAAAGTGATTCGGCTTAACCGTGACACACTTTATTCTTCAGGTGTATTTGACCTGAAAGCCGGCCCGGTCACAGTTACATTGCCTCAGGCCGGCAAACGCTTTATGTCAATGCAGGTGATCAACCAAGACCACTACACGCCTATGGTAAACTACAAACCGGGCAGCTATACGCTGACTGAGCAGAATGTCGGTACGCGCTATGTTGCGCTTGCAATCCGTACATTTGTAGATCCGAACAGTCCCAAAGACTTAAAAGAAGCGCAAAAGCTGCAGGATCAAATTAAAGTGTCGCAGCCAGGCGGCCCGGGCAAGCTTGAAATGCCTGAATGGGATCAAGCCAGCCAGAAAGAAACCCGTGATGCTTTACTGAAGCTGAATAACGGTCTGCCGGATACCAACGATATGTTTGGTAAAAAAGAAGAAATCAAACCGGTACGCCACCTTATTGGTGCGGCATCCGGCTGGGGCGGCAACCCGCAGCGCGATGCGACTTATCTCAACGTCTATCCAACTAAAAATGACGGAAAAACTGTTTATACCATGACTGTACCGAAAGACGTTCCAGTGAATGGCTTCTGGTCAATCAGCGTATACAACAAAGAAGGCTTCTTCCAAAAAAATGATCTCGAAAGCTACACACTGAACAATATCACTGCAAAACCAGCAAAAGACGGCAGCTATCAAATACAGTTCGGCGGCTGTACAAAAACCACAGTGAACTGTTTGCCAATTAGCGCTGGCTGGAACTATATGGTTCGCCTATATCAACCGCAAGAATCCATTTTGAAAGGCACTTGGAAATTCCCTGTTGCTCAAGCTAAATAATTAAATATAGGGAGGCTGAAATAGCATCCCTTTTCTTTTTTTAATGAGGATAAACAGCATGACCATTTCCAAGAATAAAATTCTGTTTAGTGCGTTAGTCGGTCTAGGACTCAGCATGAGCCAGCCTGTTTTTGCTAAATTAACATCCGCACAAGCAGAAGAATTAGTAAAAAAAGCCTATATCTATGGCTATCCGATTGTAGACAATTATCGTGTTCAGTATTCTTATTTTGTGGATAAAAATAGCCCTGAATATAAAGGCGCGTGGAATGAACCGCATAATATTGCGCGAGTTTACACACCGAAAGATACAGCGATTCAAACCCCGAATTCAGATACGCCTTACACTTTTGTCGGTGCAGATCTGCGGACTGAGCCGCTGGTGCTGAGTGTTCCTGAGATTGATAAAAAACGCTATTACTCTATTCAATTTGTAGATATGTATACGCATAACTTCGCCTACGTGGGCAGCCGCGCTACTGGTAACGGTGCAGGAAAATTCTTGCTGGTTGGCCCGAACTGGAAAGGCGCCAAACCGGCCGGCATTAAAGATGTCATTCGCTCAGAAACAGATTTAGCCTTCTTGGTTTACCGCACCCAGCTTTTTTCTGATAAAGACCTAGAACAGGTTAAGCAAATTCAAAGCAAATATAAAATCAGTACCCTATCTGAATATCTTGGTACAAAAGCGCCAAAAGCCGCGCCTGCAATCAACTTTATTAAGCCATTGACGCTAGAAGAGCAAAAAAAATCGCCAGAATTCTTTAATGAGCTGAATTTTGCTTTGCAGTACACACATGTACACCCTTCAGAAAAAGCCATGCTGAAAGAGTTTGAGCAGATTGGCATCGTACCGGGCAAAAAGTTTGAATACAGCAAACTGGATCCTGTTGTTCAAGCGGCCATCCCTAAAGGTATTCAGCAAGCGTGGGCGGATTTGCAGTATCGAAAAACCAATTTCTTAGACACGGGCAAAATTTCTTCTGCAGACGGCTTCGGAACACGCGAATTTATTGATGGGCGTTATCTAGACCGCATGATGGGGGCTGTATTCGGCATCTATGGCAACACGAAAGAAGAAGCGCTTTACCCTTCGTATTTTGTTGATGCTGAAGGCAAACCTTTAGATGGCAAAAACAGCTATCAATTGACTTTTCCAGCAGGCCAATTGCCACCAGCTAAATCTTTCTGGTCACTTACCATGTACAAACTGCCAGAAAGTTTACTCTACGAGAATGAGCTGAACCGCTATCTGATTAACTCGACCATGACCGATCAGCTGAAAAAGAATAAGGACGGTTCAGTTACGCTTTATATTCAAAACAAAGCGCCTGCAGCAAATCTGAAATCAAATTGGCTTCCAGCGCCTGCAGGTCCATTCCTCGCGCTGATGCGTTTGTATTGGCCAGAACAGGCTGCTTTAGACGGTACGTGGAAAGAACCTAAAATTGTCAAAGTGAAATAAGCCCTCTTTCATTAAAGCAGTCTGACCTCAGGCTGCTTTTTTGTTTCCGCTTTTTAGAACAGCTGATCCCAAAAATTGAAATATCCCTATACACAGGGCTGTCCTATATTCATATGAAGAAATCATGCTGATGAAGATATGAATAGCAAAATAAAGACATATAACCCTGACCTGCCTGTTCACATGAGCTTTGATGAACATGATTGGCATTTATTAGCAGAATATTGGTATCCGATTGCACTCGCCCGTGATATTAACGAGCAACCCTACGGTACGATGTTACTCGATATGCCTTTGGTTATTTATAAAATGGGCGAGGAACTGATTGTCGCACAAGATGCCTGCCCGCATCGCGGCGTACCGCTCAGCTTAGGTCAAAATGACGGACAAGGCATCGTCTGCCGCTATCACGGTTTACGCTTTGGCAGCAAGGGCCACTGCAACCGCATTCCTGCTCACCCGGAGCATAAAATTTCAGCGCGCTTCAACCTTAAAACCTATGCTGCCGTGGAGCGCTATGGTCTGATTTGGTGTTCTCTGACTGCCCAACCTGATGCAGCGCCTAATATCCCAATAATGCCGCATTGGGATGATGCAGAGTTTCAGCAGTTGGTCTGCCCTACAGTCGACTTTAAATGCTTCGCTGGGCGTCAAGTGGAAGGGTTTATTGATGTTGCGCATTTTGCATGGGTACACCCTGATACCTTTGGTGATCCTGAAAATGCAGAAGTACCCGATTATAAAACCATAGAAACTGAAACAGGATTTAATGCTGACTATTGGAGCAGTGTCGGACGTTACCCGATTGGTCTAGATCAACGAGGTAAAGACGGTTTCCAATGGTTACGCCATTTCGAGATTCATTTGCCATTTACAGCAACGCTGACCATTCATTTTCCGAACGATGCAAAACAAGTCATTATGAATGCTGCATCACCCATGACTGCTCGTTCTACACGCTTGTTTGCGCCCATCTGCCGTAATTATGACATGGAGTTACCTGTAGAAGACGCTTACGACTTTAACATCAAAATATTTGAAGAAGACCGCTTAGTCTCTGAATCACAAAAACCTGAATACTTGCCATTGGATTTAAGCATTGAAGCGCATTTCCCAGCAGACCGCAGCTCGAGCATGTACCGTAAATTATTGCGTAAGAAAGGCTTTAGCCCGCTGTTTGCATCATAAAAAATACAGTAAAAAGAGGTCTTAGGACCTCTTTTTACTGTATTGGCTTAATGAACAAGTTCAATACTGCCAACCGCTTGCGCTGAATTTTTATTACTGCCTTTAATCAATAAAATACAAATGAATGCCGCAATTAACGGTACTCCCAATGCAAAAAAATAACCTGAAATGCCAAATTTATTTAAGATAATTCCACCAATTGCCGAACCGATAATTGCGCCAAAACGCCCCATGCCAATCGCCCAGCCTGTTGCCGTTGCTCTAATTTGAGAGGGATAAGACTGAACAACCAAATAGTTCAATGCTAATTGCTGACCGCCAATACCGAAACCGGCCAAAGCAATTAAGGCAAAAATATACATCCATTGCTGCGAATGAATCAGCAGACCTAAACCGACCACTACGCCTAAACCAATAATCAGCATAAAGGACAAAATCTTAGCGGTATTTAATTTAGGCAGAAAATACGCCAGCGGCAATGCAAACAGAATGAATGCCGCATTGACTGTTACTGATGCGTAAGGCGCTTGCTCAGGCGCTAAGCCTGCTTGTTTTAAAATAGTCGGGAGCCAAGACAGCAGCATAAACCATGCAATCCAATTAAAGAAATATACGCCCCATACCCCTGCTGTCGTTCTTGCCAGTCCATTCTTGAACAGCATGGAGAAATGCATTTTTTCTGTACGTGCAGGACTTAGATTTGCCAAATCCTGATCTGAAATATCCGTGTTTTTCGCATTGATCCTTTCAATAATATCAGTAATTTTTTGCTTAGTTTCAGCGCTTTTCTGCTGCGCCAAATATTCCAAAGACTCTGGCAGCATAAAGTACAATACAGCTAAAAAAACCAGCGGTAACGCGCCGCCAATAATATAAATCCCCTGCCAGCCCCAAATTGGTAAAATCTTGGCCGCTAACAAACCGCCAATCATGGCGCCTGCTGGCAATGCTAAAAGTACACCAGTCGTAACTGTACCTTTATATTTTTGCGGTGAATATTCAGCAGCCAAAGCCAAAAGGACGGGGGTTGCTCCCCCCATCCCCAAACCGGCAATAACGCGCAGAATCAGAATTTGATCAACATTGCTGACCAATGCAGTGAGCAGCGTTGAAATTGAAAAAATAGCAACACAGAACAGCAGTGTTTTTCTGCGGCCAAGCTTATCCCCTAAAATCCCTAACAGCATCGCGCCTATGGTCATTCCCACAATGCCAGCAGTTAAAATAGGCGCCAATGCGCCTGCTTCTAATTTAAAATGTTCCAATAAGGCTGGCGCAGTAAATGCAACCGCTTGGGTGTCAAAACCGTCAAATAGCGCAATGACAAAGCATAGAATAATCACCCGCCATTGAAAGCCTGATATTCCTTGGTTCAGGGCTGTTTTAATTACTGAATCTTCTTTTAAAACATGATCCATACACTGTCTTCAATTATCCATAATCACCCCTACTGTAGAAATGCTTTAGATCCGGGTCAAGGATCGATAAAGTATAAAAATATACTTTTAAGGATATGCTGCAAAATTCAGGCATAAAAAAGGAGCTCATAAGAGCTCCTTTTTGACACACGCCATTGATTAATCAATTGCAGGTGTATAAGTGCCATCCGCAATTGGACCTTTGATGCGGTCAGCTTCTGCAAGCACCAGCGCCAGCAAGTTCTTCACATTATCTAAAGTCGCTACTGGGCTTAAAGTGGTCATTTTCAATGATTGAACTTGACCGACTTTAGTCACACCAATATTCGCTTCACCGCGCGCAAACAATTCGTCTGCGACGTTTTGGTTCAGCGTATCCAGCAATTCGGCTGGGTAGCCAGCAGGAATGACACGGAACAATACAGATGCGAACTGTGGATCAACCAGCATTTCCAAACCGTCAGTTGCAGTAATATAATCTGCAACATCACGCGTCAATTTTACGCCATGGTCAATCATTGAGCCATAAAGCTCTTCACCCAATGCTTCTACTGTCATCCACAATTTCAACGCGTCAAAACGGCGTGTAGTTTGCAGCGACTTAGACACTAGATTTGGAACGCCATGCTCTTCATCATAAGCAGAGTTTAAATACTCAGCTTCGTAGTGCATGAAACGGTAGTTCGCTTCGTCTTTCAACAAGAACGCGCCGCATGAAATCGTCTGGAAATAGTGCTTATGGAAATCAAGCGTTACTGAATCAGACAGCTCGATACCGTCCAGCATTGAACGATAGTCATTTGAAAGAATCAGTGCACCGCCCCACGCTGCGTCGATATGCATCCACGCGCCATATTGGTTGGTGATTTCACGGATTTCTTTCAGTGGATCGATTGCGCCGGCATCGGTCGTACCTGCAGTTGCCACGACACATGCCACAATCTTGCCTTCAGATTGAAGGTGCGCCATAGTTTTCGCAAGTGCGTCAACATCCATCTGCGCATTGCCGTTCACAGGAACAGTCACAACAGATTGGAAGCCCATGCCCATCATCGCCATGTTCTTTTGCACAGAGAAATGCGCATTTTCAGAACAGATGACTTTGACATTACGCATCGCATCCGCTGGAATGCCATCACGCTGAACTGACCACGGATTGCCGTTTTCATCTTTCCAGTTTTTTGAGATGCACGCGTCACGCGCCAGCAAAACACCCATCAAGTTAGATTGAGTGCCGCCAGAAGTGAATACACCGGCTTGACCCGCCCCGTAGCCTACTTTTTGACGAAGCCAATCAATCAGCTGAACTTCCATCAGTGAACCTGCCGGGCTTTGATCCCATGAGTCCATAGATTGGTTAGTCGCGTTGATAAGCACTTCCGCAATTTGACTGGTCACCATCGTTGGGCAGTGCAAATGCGCAAGTGAATGCGGGTGATGCACTTTTAAGCTTTTATTTAAAAAAAGCTCAACCATGCGCTCTAAAGATTTTTGCACACCAATACCGTCTTTCGATGGATTGAACGCAATTGCGCTGCGCAGATCTTTAATGCTGCCGCCGGTGTACATTTTGTCATTTTGCAACCATGCAGAAACGGCTTTCACCGCCTCGCCCATAGCTGACTGATAGTCAGCTATGGATTGTGCATCATTGCAGAATAACGCTTTACGATGTTCTGCAAAATCAACCATGTTTACGCGCCTCGAGTTGCAACAAGTGCTTCAGCCAATGCTTTTTTGAAGCGTACAATCACTTCTTCACATTCGGCTTGATTGATGATCAGCGGGCAAAGCAAACGAATTACTGTGCCGTTACGGCCGCCTTTTTCCAACAGCAGCTTGTTATTAAAGCATGCTGCTTGAATCGCCGCTGCCAATTGAGAATCAGCCGGGAAAGCACCCATATGATCCGCTTTTTGGCGTTCATCAACAATTTCTACACCAATCATTAAACCGCGGCCGCGAACGTTGCCGATGCACGGAAATTCTGTCGCTAATTTTTTAATTTCAGCTTGCAGGAAATCACCGCGCTCTTGCGCATTTTGAGCAAGATTCTGTTCTTTGATTGTTTTGATCGTTGCAAGACCAGTACCCATCGCCAATTGGTTGCCACGGAAAGTGCCCGTATGGCCAGCCGGCTGCCATGCATCAAACTTACGCTTAATGGCCAGCACTGCCAGCGGCAGGCTGCCGCCGACTGCTTTAGACATCACTACAACGTCCGGTTCAATACCAGCATGTTCAAAGGCGAACATTTTGCCTGAACGCGCAAAGCCTGCTTGAACTTCATCAAGAATCAGCACAATGTTGTGCTTTTCAGTCACTTCGCGGATTTTTTTCAGCCATTTTACTGGAGCTGTTACCACACCGCCTTCACCTTGAATCGCTTCAAGAATCACAGCGGCCGGTTTTGTGACGCCGCTTTCTACGTCTTCGATAAAGTTTTCAAAGAAATAAGTCAGCGCATCTACACCAGCTTCACCGCCAATACCCAGCGGACAGCGGTATTCATGCGGATAAGGCATAAACTGAACGCCAGGCATTAAGCCATTCACAGCATTTTTAGCAGACAGGTTGCCTGTCATCGCTAAAGAACCGTGAGTCATACCGTGATAGCCGCCTGAGAAGCTGATCACTGAACTGCGGCCTGTATATGTTTTGGCTAATTTAATTGCTGCTTCTGTGCCATCTGCACCAGACGGTCCGCAGAACTGTAAGCAGTATTCTTCTTGGCCGCCCGGAAGCTGTGCAAGAAGCGCCTCAGTAAAAGCATCTTTTAAAGGCGTTGTTAAATCTAAAGTATGCAGCGGAAGACCACTGGCTAAAGTGTCCTGAATACTTTGAATTACCGCAGGATGATTATGGCCTAAAGCCAATGTTCCTGCCCCAGCTAAACAATCGAGGTACTCTGTACCTTCAACATCAGTAACCCAGCACCCTAAGGCTTTTGCTATCGCTAGCGGAAGTTTGCGCGGATAGCTACGAACATTGGATTCCATCTGACTTTGGCGAGTCAGGTAGTATTCGTTAGTAGAATTAGGGGCAGGATTTACAGAAGAAACGCTCATATCGAATTACCATCTCTGATATGGGTTGAAAGAAATAAGTCGGGTGACTTGCGGTCCTTTGACTCGGTGCTTTATGGATCCAGTTCGACTATATCTGTTAGTCATGACTAGAGGGCGGATGATACAGATTTTTTCAATAAAATAAACAAGTTTTGCATCATAAAATAGCTAAAACTGATTGAAAAAAAGGATCAAGACCAGCCGAAGTTTGAATTATCATATTACAACGTGACAATTCAAAGAAAACCCCTTTATCTTATGCTTTTTTAAACCTTATGCAGGTTTATTGTAATTTTCAATTATTTCAAAAGCTAAGATCATATTTTAAAATGTTTTTTTATTTCCAAAATAATTGAAAAAATCTTAGAATTTTACAATCTCGCCACATATTTTCCTTTAATCCGACATAATCCGCACTTAAGATAAGTGCATAACACAAATCCGTATTTTTTAAAGACGTTCTTGCAGAAAAACAGGCCTTAAGCATGAAAAAAATTACCTTATCAACACTGCTGCTTACTTCCGCCCTGAGTGTTCCCGCTTTTGCACAGCAGGCGGAATCCTTGAATTACAACATCGTCAACATTCAGGCGGATGCAGCCCGTCAAGTGTCTAATGATGAAATGAATGCGGTATTGTATATAGAAAAATCAAATAAACAGCCTGCGGAACTGGCGGCGCAAATTAATCAGCTGATGTCTCAAGCCGTGAATACTGCGCGTAAATACCCAAATGTCAAAATTGAAACCGGTTCGCAAACTACGTATCCGATCTATGACAATGACAGCCGTAAACTGAAAGAATGGCGCGGACGTGCGGAAATCCGTTTAGAAAGTACCGATTTTAAAGCTGCCAGCCAGCTGGTCAGCGAACTGCAGCAGAATTTCCAAACTCAATCGATCAACTTTTCCGTATCTGACGCTCAACGCAAAAAGGTAGAAAGTGAATTAATGATTGAGGCTTCAAAGAATTTCCAGCAGCGGGCGCAAACGCTTTCACAGGCATGGAATAAGTCTGGCTACAATTTAGTTAACTTAAATTTGAATACCAGCAATTACGGAGGCCAGCCTGTTCCGCGCTATGCGATGATGAAAGCAGCAGCAGCCGATGCTGTTCCAGAACAGGAAATGGCTGGCGGCGAGTCTAAAATCACTGTGAATGCAAACGGTACAATTCAGTTTAAATAAAAGGTTTTATTCACATAAAAACCGTACACATGTGCGGTTTTTTTATTGAATCCGTTCTTAATCTGCCATTCAAGCAATCCCCATAAAACAACAGTATCAATTGATAATAATTATTATTTATATTTGCATCACGCATGGTTATGATATCCGCCTCTCTCCAATCAATTGCTCACAATACAATGTTTTTTTTAAGCCCCACCCCGTTTCACAATCTAAATTTTAAGGTGACCCAGCTGAGTCTAGCTGTCGGCCTTTCAATGCTCTGCCTATCCGCCGCGCATGCTGAAGAAAAAACAGCTGACAGCAGCAATGTTTTGCCGACCATTACCATTGAAGCGCAAGGCAACTGGCTTAAAAATGCCAATGCCGAAAAAGTTCAACAGCATGCAGGCGCTCGAACAATTATTGACCGAAAGTATTTAGATGAAACTGCATCGACCTCGCTTAAAGACGCTTTACGGCAGGTTCCAGGCGTGCAAGTTCAGGAAAGCAACGGCACTGGCGGCAGCGATGTATCATTAAATATTGGTGTCCGCGGCTTAACTTCGCGCCTTTCCCCGCGTTCGACTATCTTAATGGATGGGGTACCGCTATCTTTTGCGCCTTATGGTCAGCCGCAGCTGTCTTTAGCGCCTGTCTCTTTAGGCAATATTGAATCTGTAGATGTAGTCCGCGGTGCAGGCTCTGTACGCTTTGGGCCGCAAAACGTCGGCGGTATTATTAATTTTTCAACCCGCAGCATCCCAGAAACTTTTTCAGGTTCTGTCGGCTTAACCACAGAATATGCGTCGGGTACAGATCAAACTAAGCTCAGCCCGAATTTATTTGTGGGCGGCACACTGGACAATAGCTTAGGCCTTGCCTTGCTTTACTCGGGAACCAAAGGCAATGGTTACCGTGAAAACAACAATAAAACAGATATTGATGACGTATTGCTGAAAACCGCATATGACTTCAATGATCAAGACAAAATTGCGCTGAACCTCCATCACTATGAAGGTACTGGAGAAATGCCGGAAGGTTTAACGTCTGAGCAGTATAAAGCCAATCCATATCAAAGCGCTCATCAGCGCGATTATTTCAGCGGCCGCCGCTCGGATGCCTCACTGCGCTATACACATAAAGATGACGTCAATAATTTTGAGCTGCTCAGCTATTACATTGACTCATTCCGCACCAGCAATCTAGAGGTAGAATCCAGCGCAACGCAGCGCTATTTGGATATTTCCCCTCGCGATTATCAAGTATTTGCTGTTGAACCCCGTTATTCGCGTGCGTATCAATTAGGTAGCCTCAATAGCGAAGTAACCGTCGGCTACCGTTATTTAGAAGAAGAAAGTTCAGAACTTTCCGGCCGTTCAAGCACTTATGCAAAAGGCGCAGCTGTACCTAAAATCAACACCAGAACGACCAGTAACGGCGGTACCAAAGCGCATGCTGCTTATATCGACAACCGGTTTGAATTAGGCAAATGGAGCATCACACCAGGCGTACGCTACGAATCGATTGATACCCATAATAATTTCAGTGCATACAAAAACGGGGTTTTAAACAATACTGTCAATGCTTCGATCAAATCTGAAGAATTTTTACCCAGCTTAGCGGTCATGTACAAAGCTACTGAACATTGGAATATCTTCGCCAACGCTGCGGTTTCATTCGGCCCGCAGCAATACAATCAATTGGCTCGCGCGGTAAACAATGTTGCCCAAACAACAACGGATGGACTGCATCCTGAAAAATCAAATAACTATGAAATTGGCACCAAATATTTAGGCCATGGTTTAAATGCAGAATTAACCGCCTTTTATTTAGATTTTGAAAAGGAGCTGGTTTTAGAGCGCGATGCTCAAAACAATGGCATTTGGACAGATTTAGGCGCAACCAGCCACAAAGGTATTGAAGCGGGCCTCAGTTATGATTTTGGTCAATTCAGTGATGTACTTGAAGGCCTAACAGCTTACGGCAATTATACCTTCACCAAAGCGGTTGCTGAGGCAGGCAATTTTAAAGGCAAAGATTTACCGTTTTATTCACGCCATGTCGCCAATTTAGGAGTCGGCTATCAATATGATGCATGGAATATCAATGCAGACATGTTCGCTCAGTCCAAACAGCATTCCCCTGGCAATCAAGACTCAGGCATCTATCAAACTGAAGAAACAGCGAATGGGAAATTAGGAGACATTGCCGGCTATTCAACTTTTGCTGTACGCGCTGGCTATGATTTCAATCAGCAGCTGAATGGCCTAAAAGTTGCGGCAGGCATAAAAAATGTTTTCGATAAACAGTATTACACCCGTTCAACAGACAGTACAGGAGGCAAATATGTCGGGCAGCCGCGTACCTTCTTCCTGCAGACATCTTTTGATTTTTAACCGTTCATGATTCTGTAAAAAACCTGCCTATGGGCAGGTTTTTTTATTTCAGTTTTGCTGCATTAAATTACATAGCCCGGTTTTTTATTTGATAAAGTTCTCGTCAATTTTTCATTATTATTCATGTTTTTGTCATGCCGATTGACCACTTAAATTTATATTTATTCAACTTATTGAACGCGCCTGAACAGGCCTCTTCCATCATGATGCATTATGCAATTTTCATCGCGCATGATTTAATTTATGTAATGCTGCTGATTTTCGCCATCTTATGGCTGCGCGGCGGCTATCAAGTTAAAAAACAGATTTTAAAAGCATTCATTTTTACTTGCATCACCTTATCTATCAGTGAAATTGCATCTGCTGTATTCAGTACCCCCCGCCCTTTTGTGATGGACCTTGGGCGCACACTGATCGAGCACTCTCCTACAGGCTCATTTCCCAGCAATCACATGACTATTTTCAGCAGTATTGCCTTTGCTTATTATTTTTCTGCACAACGTGAAGTTGGAAAATTCCTGATTATTCTTGCTTGGCTGGTTGCATGGTCACGTGTCTATGTTGGTGTGCATTTTCCCATCGATATGGTCGGCGGTTTTTTGCTGGCGCTGCTGGTCAATGCATCCGGGCTCACGCTATGGAATAAATATAAGGAGCAGCTGATGGTTTGGGTGATGGCTATTTATCAAAAACTGTTTCAGCCGCTCATTGAAAAAGGCTTCATAAAATAAAATCCGCTTCAAAACAAAATCCCGCTCGAAAGCGGGATTTTTTGAAGATGCAAAACCAAACGATCGGCTTCAGTAAATCGCCATATGGTTGCGGTGGATCATTTCCAGCGAACGCGCCTCACCCAGCACTTGATGCACTTTATCAGACGCCAAGCCTTTCACCAGCTCAGCTGAACGTGAACTGAAATTCACACGGCCCACCGCAACGCGGCCACCCTGTGTATCGACACATTCCACCACATCACCGCGTTCAAAATGGCCTTCTACCGTACGCACGCCTACCGGCAGCAAACTGCGGTGATTTTCTTTAATTGCCTTCACGGCACCATCATCAATCACCAAACGGCCAGCAGTCTGCAAATGCGCAGCCAGCCATTGCTGATGCGCTGTCATACGGTCATTGTCTGTAATAAACAATGTGCCCAGCAGCTCACCTGACATTAAACGCGCCAATACATTATCGCTTTCGCCGCTGGCAATCAGGGTTGGACAGCCTGATTTAGCCGCTAAGCGCGCAGCGCGGACTTTCGTCAGCATGCCGCCGCGGCCGAATTTACCGCCGCCGCCAGCCATATCAAACAGGCTTTCATCCAAAGCGCGAACTGTATGGAACAGTTTCGCATTTGGATTAGAACGCGGATCAGAATCAAACATCCCTTGCTGATCGGTCAAAATAATCAGCAAATCTGCATGAACTTGACCTGCGACCATAGCCGCTAAAGTATCGTTATCGCCAAAACGGATTTCATCTGTCGACACTGTATCGTTTTCATTGATAACAGGAATCACCCGCCAGTCAATAAGATGCTGCAAGGCATCGCACGAGTTTAAATAACGGCGGCGGTCAGCTAAATCATCATGCGTTAACAGAACTTGCGCACTGCCAATGTCATGCTGTTCCAGAACGCTAGACCAAGTCTGAATAAGCCCCATTTGGCCAATTGCAGCGCACGCCTGAAGACTGGGCAGATCTGTGGGTCGGTTTTCAAGCTTCATGCGAACCATGCCTTCAGCCACAGCGCCGGAAGAGACAAGAATAATTTCATGCCCCGCATCATGCAGATCTGCAATTTGTTTCGCCCAATGCGAAATTGCATCCAGATCCAGACCTTTTCCATTAGCTGTGAGTAAAGATGAACCGATTTTAACTACAATCCGTTTACAGCCATTAAGCTGACGCTGCCCATCTACCACTTCTATCATCCTGTCCTCAGTTGCTCTTAGATATTCGTTACTCTAAATAAGAGATTAGCGTACGTAGAATACTTCCGCTTCACCATCATCTTCGTCATCATCATCTTCGTCATCCGCCAATAGGCCTTCAAGACGCTGCTGACGGCGCATTTCACGATATGCTTCTTTCGCGGCGATAGTCTGTTCACGTGTTTCAGCCTCAAGCTGATCACGGAACGCTTTCATTTGCGCTGCGTATTCAGGATCTTCCGCTTCACGTTCACGCTGTTCTTCAATCTGATCCATCAGGTAATACACAACCGGCTTGGTTCCTTCAGACAATAAGCCCGAAGTTTTAAATACCGGACCATCCCATTCCAATTCTTTCAGAATGTGGCTGCACCACTCTTCGCGCGTGTCTTCAGGCAGCTGATCCAGCTTGTTCAATACCAGAACTATCGGAAGTTTTGCCAATGTTGGAGAGAATTTCTCCAATTCAGCCAAAATCGCTTTTGCATTGTAAGCTGGGTCGGAGCCATCAATAGGCTGCACATCAACAATGTGAAGCAAAATGCGTGTACGCGCCAAATGCTTCAAGAAGCGGATACCTAGACCTGCGCCATCAGATGCGCCTTCAATAAGCCCAGGAATATCAGCCATCACAAATGAACGGTGGCTATCCGCATCAACAACACCAAGGTTTGGTACCATGGTTGTAAATGGATAGTCCGCTACTTTTGGCTTAGCCGCCGATACTGCGCGAATAAAGGTTGATTTACCTGCATTCGGCATTCCCAGCAAACCGACATCCGCAAGCACCTTAAGCTCTAAACGGATTTCACGGTATTCGCCTTTCGCGCCGGTTGTGCATTTACGCGGTGAACGGTTCGTCGATGATTTGAAGTGTGTATTCCCCAACCCACCTTCACCGCCCGCAGCAACCAGCACACGCTGTCCATCAGCAATTAAATCGCCGATGATATCGCCAGATTCGGTATCGACGATTGTTGTTCCAACTGGAACCATTAATACGGTGTCTTCACCGCCACGGCCTGAACAGTTCGCACCGCGGCCATTTTTAGCGCGCTCTGCACGGAATCTTCGTGTATAGCGGTAATCTACCAGGGTACTTGTATCGTCATCAGCTTGAATATAGACACTGCCGCCACGGCCGCCATCGCCACCGTCTGGACCGCCAAACGGTACGAATTTCTCACGGCGAAAACTGGCTACGCCATTGCCACCGTCGCCAGCCTCTACGGTAATGACTGCTTCATCAACAAAGCGCATATTGCCAATCCTCTAAAAACTTTAAAACCGCCTATTCTGCCATATTTTAAAGAATTTCTCGAATAGAATTATTCATGTTCCTTAGATATTTGCTCATTTTACTGGACTTGATGCATCTGCATTGGCCCTTGATTCTTAGATACCTCAATTTCAAATCCGCCATTTGCTATTTTTAACGGCATTGTTTGAGAATCAATAATGATCCTTTTGCTGAAAAGTCCCGACGCCAGCTTCATTCAGAAATGATTGAGCTATCGCTAAATCATGCAGATTTGGTTCTTTCCAAGCGATTTGGCCAAATACAGCTGTTCATCTGCAGCTTTAAACAGTTCATCAAAATTTTTAAAATTGTCATGGCTATGGCTCACCCCCATGCTTGCAGTCACAATCAGGTTCTGATGCAGATTCAGCTGAACCGGCTCTTGATTCAAAGCGCTTAAAATCCGCCCTGCAATTTGATGGCATTCATGTTTAGATGTATTTTTCAACAGCAGCAGAAACTCTTCACCGCCATAGCGGATAGGCAAATCATCAGCACGTGATTTTTCTTTTAATATTTTAGCCACATGCTTCAGCACCTGATCACCGAAAAAATGACCGTGCTCATCATTTATTTGCTTAAAATTGTCCAAATCTAAAATGATCAAGCCGCAATTTTCTGGAACGCCTGACGCTGTAAAATTGTGCTGCGCTTTTTCTAGAACCCTGCGGTTATATAGTTCCGTCAAGCCATCCATTAAAGACAGCTGTTTAATCTGTTCATTTTTAAGATTCCAGTTCCGCAGGCAAATATTCAGCACCCATATCATTAGGGCCGAATAAAAAACCATATAGATACTTGAATTAATTAAATAAAAATTCTGTATATCTGCAGAGAAAGTAACGTATGGCTGGAAAATCGGGGCATAATGAATGCTGCCGTTCACGGTTAGGCATATCAATACCAAAAATAAAACCGCTGTATTTGCAATTCCCCAATACACCACTTTTTTAGGCAGCAAAATCATCAAAATCAGGCAGGAGCCAATAAAAATAACACCATTGGTGATATTGATTATGCCTAAGGCAAATGCCGACAGCAGCATAGAAATTGCGTTATAGTTCACACCTAAATGTGCATAAAAATTACCGAACTTATTATATTTTTTCAGCCAAAAACCCAATAAAAACAGCATGCTCCCTATCAGCAGATAAACATACAGCACTCCATTTGCGGCTTTTAAAAACTCTATGTTCGCTAAAGGCTGCGCCATCACTTTGAATGACATATACAGCAAGCCTAAATCCATGTGCACAGAGGATGCCATAATCAATTGAATTTTAGAAAAGATGCTCCAATCAATAATTTTCAAAAGGCTATTCTGAATATTCAATACGTCCATTCCTTTTGCTTTATGCACTTTACCGCATAGCGCAGCATTCCTGCTCAAACATTGAGTTTAAGCGCTTTTACTGCTGTTTTTATTGCTTAATATTTCCGGAATATTCTGCTCAATCCAGCCAATTAAATACATAATTTTTTCCGCCGCCTGTGAGCCTATAAAAGTCAGCTGGTATTCAACTTTTGGCGGAACGACGGGATATACAGTACGCAAAATCAAGCCGTCCTGTTCCAATGTTTTTAAGGTTTGCGCCAGCATTTTTTCACTGATGCCCTCTATGCGTTTCTTCAGCTCACTGAAACGGTGTACGCCTTCACTCAGGCACCGTAAAACTAGAACAGACCATTTACTGGTGATGTGCTCTAAGATTTCCCGTGAGGGGCAATTTGCGGACAACACTTGCCCTAATAATTTACTCGAAGCATATGTGCTCATTAAATCTCTCCAATCCGTAACAAACTAACTTTTTGGTACGTACTTACATTTTGTAAGCTATCAGATTATGATTTGATCATCAAGTATATTTTATAGACATGTCAGGCAGACATATCCAGAGGAAAGAAGATGAAAATTGCAATTACTGGCGTGACAGGCCAACTCGGTCAATTGGTGATTAAAGCGCTGCTCAATAAAATCAACGCCAGTCAAATCATTGCTCTCGTACGCGATGAAGCTAAAGCTGACGGCTTGAAACAGCAAGGCATAGAACTTCGTCATTTTGATTATGATACGCCCGAAACATTAGTTCCGTCCCTGCATGGCATAGACAAGCTGCTGCTGATTTCCGCCAATGAAATTGGGCGCCGCACACCGCAGCACAAAGCGGTTATTGAAGCTGCTGTACAGGCCGGCGTACCTTACATTGCCTACACTAGTTTACTGAATGCAGCGCATTCACCATTGGGGCTGGCACAGGAGCACCGTGAAACCGAAGCCTTAATTAAAGCAAGCGGATTAGACTATACATTCCTGCGCAACAACTGGTATAGCGATAACTATTTAGCCACTGTGGCACAAATTGCGGAATCCGGCATTTTGTATGGCGCCTCCCAAACAGGTAAAATCAGTTCAGCATCCCGCACAGATTACGCTGAGGCCGCTGCGCAAGTCTTGGCAAGTACAGGACATGAGCATAAAACGTATGAACTGGCCGGTTCCGAAAGCTTTACCAAAGCGGATCTGGCGCAATTTATTGCAGATGCATCCAGTAAAGCGGTTATTTACCAAAACTTAACGGCTGCAGAACTGACTCAGAGCTTAGCCCAAGCTGGATTGCCCGCACCGTTAATTGATGTAATTGTTGATGCTGATGTACAGACTGCACAAGGTGCAATGTTCAGCAGCAGTAAAGATTTAGAACAGCTGATTGGCCGTAAAACCACCCCAATTGCAGAGCAAATTAAAACGCTGTTCCATTAAGTAAAGCAAACCGTTCATCTTGAATTGCTTGCTCCGCCATAGCGCTGGCTAAAGGTTGCCTCGACCTATAGCGCCTTGAAAAGAAACCCTTTGCTTTACGGCAAAGGGTTTCTTTGAAGCCTGATGGATATATGGAATCCCTTCTTTATAAAATCATACGAATGACGTTCATCATTTAATTCAGCTAAGCTGATAATTATGGATGAATATTTCTCAGCGGCAGCTGCATATTCATATTTAAGTTGGCTTGAGTATTACGCTCGGCGTTATACATCGTTGCACGGAAAGAGGCAATTCTGCGCATGGTCATCGCATCATTGATATTCAGCTTCGGCGCGAACTGATGCAGCACATGCAGCTGAATGGTTTCGTCAAAAGCCAGATGGACCGGCCCATCAAACAAAATTTTAATCGGTATCCGGTAGGTTTTCTTTAAATGAAATGGAACATCTAAGCGAATAGGAATATCCATATTCAAAGGAAACTTGGGCAACAAGGTATTTTTTACCACCAAATCGGTTGATGCCTTCAAAGGCATCATCTGATCAATTTTAATCACCGTTTCATAATCAAGATCTACAGAGACGGGGACTTCTACAGTAAACTGCAAATTTGCCAAATATTTGCCCTGCAGCGGCAAAGCCAATTGCCGGTTAATCTCAATTTTTGTGCCTAATGTGCCTACCGATTGGGTTTGCAGATAATTGCCGACATGAATCCGCGTGGGCAGCGAATGCGGCAGTTCTATATCTGCGCGCTGCGCTGCGACCTGCATAGATGCCTGCACGTTCAAATACAGCCAAAACAAGAGCGCTATCAGGCATGTTGCCGCGCTAAAACTCAGCATCATGCGCTTGGCGGAATTGAAGATCCGCATCACGGCTGCCCCGTATTTTGCGCTTGCTCAGCATCTGGAGCAGATGCAGTAGGCGGATGGCTACGGGCGACACGCATGCTGTTCAACGGAATGACCAATTGCCCCTGCTTAATTTTAACTGGCAAAGTGTTTTGCACATCCACAGAGGCTTTCAGTGCCGTTTTAACCGGTACGTTTAAATGGCCTTCAATTGGAATATTGGTTTTTAGCGTTGCCTCTAGCGGAATACGCAGATTTTCTTTTAAGACAGTCTTTACTGGCGCATTAAACTTCAGATGAATTTTTTGCTCTAAGGGCACATTCATCGTAATCGGCACATCCAGCTGAATAGGTATAGTGCCTTTTAGCGGCAGAGTAATATCCTGCCCCATCACTTTAACTTTGACCTGTGTATCAACCGCCAAATTTTGATTAACCTTCAGTATTTCCCGCACAGGAATAACCGTTTTAATTGGCACTTGATTGTCAAAATATACACGCGGGGTCAGGGTCTGGCTTAATGGAATATTCAGCTGTTCTTTAATTGGAATTTCTGCATTGACCCGCCCCGAAACATCCACATCCAGCGCGTCATGAATTTTCACTTCTGCCTGCAAAGGCTCCTGCAGATCAATATTCACATTTTGATTATTCAGCGGAATATAAATATTAAAATGCTTGAACACCCAAATGGCGATCAGTACACCACACAGAGCTGCAAACACAATAAACGCCAATCCGCTGAGCACGTGCTTTATTTGCAAAGTTAATCCTTAACTTCTTTTTAATTTACCGCTATTGTTTCAAAACTTACTGATTTAATCTGCATTAATTCGTCAACTTTTGTAGCATTTTATTTATTTATTTCATGTACTTATTATAAAAGAAAAACCCTATAAAAGGCTGTTTCATCATATCCGCTATTTTTAAAACAAGCAGTGGCCAATAAACCCGCTACAGCTGTGCATTTTAATCAATTGGGTGTTTTTGCCTTGCAATGCTATAAGCTGAAAAACAGCCTGCCATAAAAAAAGAGCCTCAATTGAGGCTCTTTTTTAGCTAAAAACTAAAATACAAAAGAATTATGCATTTGTTTCAGCAGGAATTTTAGGATAGCTCACGCCGCCCATTTGTTCAGCAATACGCAATACTTGGCAGCTGTAACCCACTTCATTGTCATACCAAACATAAGCAGTTAAACGGTTGCCTGAAGTAATTGTTGCTTGCGCATCAAATACGCCCGCAGTACGCGAACCGATAAAATCAGACGATACAACCTCTGTAGAGTTGGTATAGCCAATTTGACCTTGAAGGCTTGAGCTGATTGAAATTTTACGGATGTATTCATTCACTTCGTCGCGATCAACTTCTTTATCTAAAGTTAAGTTCAAAATCGCAAGCGATACGTTTGGAGTAGGAACACGTACAGAGTTGCCAGTCAATTTACCTTGAAGCGCTGGAAGCGCTTTAGCAACTGCTTTAGCCGCGCCAGTTTCCGTAATTACCATGTTCAATGTTGCAGCACGGCCACGGCGGTCAGCTTTATGGTAGTTGTCAATTAAGTTCTGATCGTTAGTGAACGAGTGAACTGTTTCAACGTGGCCATTCAGCACTGTGTATTTGTCATGTAGCACTTTCAGTGTTGGCGTGATGGCATTTGTTGTGCAGCTTGCAGCAGAGATAATGGTATCTTCATCAAGAATGTCTGCTTGGTTTACACCAAACACCACGTTCTTCATGTCGCCTTTACCTGGTGCAGTCAAAATCACACGTGCAGCGCCTGGGCATTTCAAGTGCTGCGCAAGGCCTTCAGCATCACGCCATTTACCTGTGTTGTCGATTACCAATGCATTTTCGATGCCGTAAGCTGTGTAATCCACTTCTGCCGGGCTAGATGCATAAATTACTTTGATGAATTGACCGTTTGCAATAATTGCTTCGTTTTCTTCATCGACAGAAATTGTGCCAGAAAATGGACCATGAATAGAGTCACGGCGCAGCAAAGATGCGCGTTTTTCTAAATCGCCATCAGAAGATTTACGAACAACAATGGCTTTAATGTTTAAGCCGCGGCCTAAACCTGATTGACCAATCATTAAGCGCGCAAGAATGCGGCCAATGCGGCCGAAACCGTAAAGAACAACATCACGGCCTTCTACTGAAGTCGCACGGCCTTCCACAGATTTCACTGCGTCAGCAACAAAAGCAGTTAAATCGCCGCCCTGTTCTTTCAATGCAACAGCCAATTTGCCAAGATCAATTTCAGCTGTACCAATGTTTTCCACTTTAGCCAAAGCTTCAAGAATTGGGAAAGTATGAACAACAGAAAGCTCAACGTCCATCATGCGGGTGAAGCGGTGCGCTTTTAAAATCTGAATCACTGAACGGTTAACTAAAGAACGTCCAAAAACTGAAACAACGATATTTTTTTCACGGTAAAGCTGACCGATCAAGGCGATCATTTGTTCCGCGATTTCTTCACGGTTTTTCCAGCGACCTTGGTGCTCTGCATGTAAGGCGATGATAGTGTCTTTGCTCACAGATACGTCCTCTAATTAATTGTATATCTAGGCATAAATTTCAAAACCCGACAATTGTAATGGAATTATCCGAAAGATTGAATCTAAAACAGGTTTTGAACAGCCTATTTTCCTATATATTCATTATAATTTTATAAAATAGTTGTAATTATTTTTATGATTTCACTTTTAAAAAGAATTTAATCAGCAAGTTAAAAGTTTTTTTATATTTTTGTTTATTTGTTCCTTTATCAAACAAATTGATAAACATAAAATTTTCACAAGCGCATTATTCCAGCTTTTTAATCCCAATAACCGTTAGGCCTATCCATTCAGCCTGCCTAAATTTTGCTGAAAATGAACAGCGCAAGCATTGCATTGTCCATTTTAAGCATTCAAGGCCAGCCTATTTTATTTAAACAAAAACTAAAGCGGATTCAAAAGCCGGCATAACAATAAAATTTGATAGCCTTTCAATCATCGCTTAAGCGTTTTTGAAGGTTTTCAATATTCTGATCCAAACTTTCAGCATTGCGCTTTTGCTTGAAGATATGAAGGCAGCCTTCAATGACCAGCAGCACAACGGCCAGCCAAATTGGAATATAAGTCAGCCATTCAGCATCCGTTACCCGTTCTCCCATCATCATAGAGGCGAAGGCCAGCAATACCGGCTCTAAGTAACTCAGCAAGCCGAAGATCACAAAAGGCAAATAGCGGCTGGCTAAAATATAGCTGCCTAATCCTAATGCGCTGAAAAACCCTAAACCAATAACCGCCCAGATTAAATGGGTGTAATTCAATATTAAGCTGATGCTGTCACTGTAAATAAAGCCCAAATACACGGCTGCCGGCAGAATTAAGAAAAGATCCCACCAAAAACCGCCCAAATGATCTGTTTTCAAGACACGGCGCATGAAGAAATAAAGCGGATACGCCAGCGCCACATAGGCAGTTTCCCATGCAATACTGCCGACACGCCAGAGTTCGTGCCCCACCCCCAGCACAGCCAGCACGACGGCTGCCAGCTGCCATCTGCTCAGTTTTTCTTTATAGAGAACACAGCCCACCAGCACCATCACCAACGGCAATAGAAAATACCCCAATGAAACTTGCAAACCTCGGCCGTTAATCGGCCCCCATAAGAAAAGCCAAAGCTGTGTCGTGCAAAGCACAGAACTGAATATCAGCCACGGCAGCATCCAAGGTTCTTTAAAAATTCGTTTAAAAATATCGGCAACATGCTTTAAGTCCCCTGTCCACCACATAAATAAGGTCAAAAATGGAAGTGTAGCCAGCATACGCCAAGCAAATGTCTGCTCACTGTCCAAAGGTTTCAAAAACTGTGTATAGAAATACAGAACACCAAAAGTGACAGATGCCAATATAGACAATGCTACGCCTTTATACATCTTTTACCTCGAGTTGGATTCTTCAGTCATGCCGTCTTAATACTTGAATTTTCAAGATGTTTGAATGTTTGCATACTCCTCAAGAAAAAACCATGCCTGAGCATGGTTTTTGAATCATCATTGAAATGTTTATTTGGCCGTCTGTTTGGTATGAATCAAATCATTCAAGTCGTAGCCAACCGATTTGGCATACTCCAAATATTCATTAATTACAGTTTGATCGGGATGCGGCGTGCGTGAAAGCACCCACATATAATTGCGGCGTGGCTCACCGACCAGTACAGTCTGATAATGATCGTCGATTTTTAAAATCCAATAATCGCCGCGGCCTGCCGGAATCCAGCGGATCGCTTCAGGTAAAAAGCTGACTTTCAACTTGCTGTTAAAGGGTGCATTTTGAACAAATGCTTCACCCACCGACTGTGCAGTCTGCCCATTTTTCTGTACGCAGCGGTTGTCTACCTGCACATTGCCATTTTCATTCAAGGTATAGGTTGCCGTTACATCACGGTCGCATTTGTTTTGAAATGACATGGGCTTTCGGGCAACTTCATACCACACGCCTAAATATTTATCCAATTCAACTTTATCGACGACCTTCAGCGGTTTACTTTGCGCATAGGCCATGGTCGCCGCACCCAAGCCAATTAAAATAGCGCCGCCCACGGCTATTTTCGCCAAGGTGTATCCAGATTTCGGGAGATTCTCTTTGGTCATTACGAATACCTTTAACTGTCGCGTTTTCACGTTTTAATCATTAGCGTTCACTTAAGATACTGCGTAAATATCACTCAAACTGTCTATGTTATGTAATGATTTTCAATGATTTTTATTACTTCCACTTAGACAGTTTGCGTTCATTGCAGCATCTGCGCTTTTAACCGCAGAATCTCATCACGCAATCCGGCAGCCTGCTCAAACTGCAGTTCTTTAGATGCTTTCAGCATCTCTTTTTCCAGCTTGCTGATATGTTTAGCAAAGAGTTTCGGATCAGATATTAAATGCTGCTCATCGGCACTCAGCGCCTTTGCCTGATTTGAAATGCTGATATCAATTTCATCATCATTCAATACTTCACCATCGTCTAAGTCTTTCGCAACTTGGCGTACGGCGCTGCGCGGCACAATGCCATGCTCTTCATTAAAGGCTATCTGCAGCGCACGTCGGCGGTCTGTCTCATCTATCGCCTTTTGCATGGAATCGGTAATACGGTCTGCATATAAAATGGCTTTACCGTTTAAATTACGCGCCGCACGGCCAATGGTTTGAATCAATGAACGTTCAGAACGCAAAAAGCCTTCCTTATCTGCATCGAGAATTGCGACCAGCGAGACTTCTGGCATGTCCAAGCCTTCACGCAGCAGGTTAATCCCGATTAAGGCATCATGGATGCCTGAGCGCAGCTCATGAATAATCTTTGTCCGCTCAACGGTATCAATGTCGGAATGCAAATAGGCGACTTTGATGCCATATTCTTTTAAATAGGATGTTAAATCTTCCGCCATTCGCTTCGTTAGCGTCGTCACCAGCACCCGTTCATTCAATTCTTTACGATTGTTGATTTCTGACAGCACATCATCGACCTGAGTCAAGACTGGGCGAATTTCAATTTGAGGGTCGACCAGACCCGTTGGCCGTACCACCTGCTCCACAATCTGTTCAGATTTTTCCAGCTCATAGCGCGCCGGCGTCGCACTGACATAGATGGTGGACGGTACAATACGCTCCCATTCTTCAAACTTCATTGGACGGTTATCCAAGGCACTTGGCAGGCGGAAACCATAATTGACCAAGTTTTCTTTACGCGAACGGTCACCTTTATACATGGCGCCAATTTGCGGTACGGTCACATGCGACTCATCAATAATGAGCAAGGCATCATCCGGCACATAATCAAACAAGGTGGGCGGCGCTTCGCCTGCAGGCCGTCCAGATAAATGCCGTGAGTAGTTTTCAATCCCGTTGGTATAGCCCAGCTGCTGCATCATTTCTAAATCATAGCGGGTCCGCTGTTCTATGCGCTGCGCTTCCAGCAGCTTATCTTCCGCTCTAAAAAAGCCCAGACGTTCCGTTAATTCTTCCCGAATCGTATCAATGGCGCGGCGTAAATTATCTTTGGGCGTTACATAATGGCTTTTCGGATAGATCGTCACCCGAGGAACTTTACGGATCATTTTTCCAGTCAGCGGGTCAAACCAGCGGATGGAATCCACTTCATCATCAAACAGCTCTATGCGGATGGCATACTGATCGGATTCAGCAGGGAAAATATCAAAAATTTCACCGCGGATTCGGTACGTGCCGCGCAAGAACTCAAGCTCATTGCGGGTATATTGCATCTCAACCAAACGGCGGATAATTTCATCCCGGTTCACCCGGTCGCCCTGCACAATATGCAGGAGCATACTCATATAGGCATTCGGGTCACCCAAACCATAAATTGCGGAAACAGAGGCAACAATAATCGCGTCACGGCGCTCTAAAAGCGAACGGGTGGCAGACAGGCGCATCTGATCAATATGATCATTAATGGATGAGTCTTTTTCAATAAAAGTATCTGAAGACGGCACATAGGCTTCGGGCTGATAATAGTCATAATAGCTGACGAAGTATTCCACTGCATTGTTCGGGAAAAAGGCTTTAAATTCGCCATACAGCTGTGCCGCCAAGGTTTTATTATGCGCCATAATAATGGTCGGGCGCTGCGTCTGTGCAATGACATTGGCCATTGTATAGGTCTTGCCTGAGCCAGTAACCCCGAGCAGCAGCTGATCGTGATAGCCGTTCTCGATGCCGCGCACCAATTTTTCAATGGCTTGCGGCTGGTCACCTGCTGGCTCAAAGTTGGTCACTAACTCAAATGGCTGACTATCACTCATAATTTTCGGCTGCTTCACGCTATAAATTCAACTTTCAATTATGAGGGCAAATTTAACCGATACAATGCCTAATCTATATTTGTTTCAAGGATTTTATGGCGCATGTCCTTTTACTTATGCAAGCTGCCTGCTCAGTGCTTTTACATATTTTTGCGCAGCAGCTTTTTAATAGCAATGTGCCACGTTTCCTGCACTATTAAAAAGCTGCTATCTAAAAAATTTAATAGCGGCTTCACGTAAATGTTCAGATTTGGCTGAATATAAGCAGCGTTATAGGCATCCTCACATATTCAAAACAGTTATCATTTTTTTTTGCAGGCGCTTTTCAATATTTTTTAAATAATCAAAATAACTGTGTTCTTGACTTGACCAAATGCTAAAGCAATTGCACCATGAAATAATACCTTAGCTCAAGTGAGTTGCCATGACCTACCATTATCATGACGAAAGCATCGTTAAAAGCTTACCTGAAGATACAATTTTTGTATTTGGCAGCAACATGGCGGGCACGCATGCCGGCGGCGCGGCAAAAACAGCTCTTCTGCACTTCGGCGCCCTGAAAGGCGTTGGCCGCGGCTGGTCAGGTCAAAGTTTTGCCATTCCCACCATGAATGAACATTTGCAGCAAATGCCTCTGTCGCAAATTCAGCACTATATTGATGACTTTAAAATTTATACAAAAAATCATCCTAAATCTAAATATTTTATTACCTCTGTGGGCTGCGGTGTTGCCGGCTATAAAATTGAAGAAATTGCTCCAATGTTTAAGGGTATTTCACATAATGTTATTTTTCCAGCGTCCTTCCGCCCTTTTGTAGAAAAAGCTCTGCCGAAGCTGACGCAGCATTTTTTACAGACCATTTTCTCGGACAGTGTAATTTTCGCCTCTGATTCTGAAGAAACAATTGATGCATTGGAATTAACCGAGAATGAAAAAAGCGCTGCAAAAATTATTCTGAATACACAAATCTACCCGACTGACAGCAATGGCCGCGACCGTACTTTTGAAATACAGGATATTATGCATGTCCTGCAAGGCAAAGTATTTGAGTTCCAGCATTCAGCAGAAGATGCCCTGATGTTTGGCGGCGCCATTCTTGCGCTGCTGGAACTTTACAGCATCAATGAAAAAGACTTTGCAGATGTTTGGCTGGGCAAACGGGAAATCAGCCCGCCCAAAGCGGCAAGCAAATCCAAAAAGTAAAAATTGCATAACCGTCATTCATCCTATAAAAAACCCACCTAAAAGGTGGGTTTTTTATACATATTTATTCGCTTTTTAAAAAAAATTCAGCTATTTTTGAGATATATATCACATTAAATAAACAATATCTTGATTTTACCATTAAGAAAAAAATAGACCGAGCTTAGACATGTTATTGAATGATAGCCCTATATTTCATATATCCCCTATACCGTTATGGCTCGAAGACTTTAGCGAAATAAAAAAACAGCTAGATCAATGGCGCGAGCAAGGCGTTCAAGACTTACGCCAATATCTTATAAATGATGCTCAAAAAGTAGAAGAAAGCGCCAGTAAAATTAAAATTCTGCAAGTCAATGCCCGCGCGCTGGAGCTTTACGAAGCGGAACATTTAGCGCATTTGTGTGAAAATTTAGCTCAAATTTTCCAGCAGGATATGCTGCAGACCCATATTGAAGAATTGGTGCAATTGTGGGAGGGTAAAACCCATTTCATCAATACCTCAGTCAATTACACCATTTCCGGCAAGCGTTTAGATATTCAGCTGCGCTGTACCATTTTGCCTGAACATGAACATGACTGGTCCAAAGTCCTCATCAGCACCGAAAATATCACTCCCTATCAAAATGCCCGCCGGCAGGAAGAAAAAAACCGCCAAATTGCCGAAGCACGCTTCAACTATTCACCAACCTCACTGTGGGTCGAAGACTTCAGTATAGTCAAAGCCAAACTGGACCATTTACGCTCCATCGGCATTGAAGATTTTACAACCTTTTTAGATGTACACCCCGATTTCGTGCAGCAATGCATCAAAGAAATTATTGTCGTCGATGTCAATCAAGCCACTTTAGATTTATTCGGCGCCTCCGATAAAGACACTTTGCTGAAAAATATTCATAAGATATTCAGCCATGAGATGAACCAAACTTTCCGCAATCAGCTGCAGGACTTATGGGACGGTAAAATTCAGCATCAGCACGAAGCGGTCAACTATGCGCTGGACGGCAGCATCCGCCATGTTATTTTACAATTTACAGTATTCCCCGGTTATGAAAATACATGGAGTACGGTACAGGTTGCCCTCGTCGATATCACGGCGCGTAAAAAAGCCGAAAACTATTTAGAATATTTAGGCAAGCACGATGTCTTGACCAAACTGTACAACCGCACCTTCTATACCGAAGAAATCAACCGCTTAGAACGCAGCCTGCAGCGCCCTATCTCCTGTATTTTTATTGACTTAAATGGCTTAAAAGAAATTAATGATAATTATGGCCACGATGCGGGAGATGAACAGCTGCGACGGATCGGCAATGTATTGAGCCAGCTGATTCAAAATACCCAATATTCCGCTTCGCGCATTGGCGGTGACGAATTTGTTGTACTGCTTCCGAATGCAGATGAAGCTTCGTTGCAAAACAGCCTCAAAAGCTTGCATGAGCTGATGCATATCAACAACCAGTATCATTCACTGCATCCCATCAGCCTGTCTATTGGCTATGCCAGCACCTTGCCGAATGAACGCATAGAAGACTTATTGAAACGTGCAGATGGCTATATGTATACGCAGAAGAAAAAACATTACGGACATTAATGCTGTATTGCAGGTTTTGGTATGGAATGAATTCCGCTGAAGAGATGACGCTATCTTGAATAAAAAAACCTGCACAATTGCAGGTTTTTTTATTAACGCTTGCCCATAGAACGGCGGGTTCCGCGTGGCGGCATCCAAGTTCGGTCAGCATAGCTTTCAGGCTTAGGGCGGACTTGATTGTGCACAGCGTCTTGCTGATCAGAATCCGTAGCCGCCATAGGAAACGGAAGTTTCACTACAGCCTTCTTTTTGGGAGTATTTTGGGTGCTCATTTGATTCACTCAATAAATTCTGCGTCTATTGTACAAAAAAATCGAGGGTTTTGGGAAATGTTTACAACAGCAGCTGGAATCTGCTCCAGCATAGGCCTATCAGATTCAGCAGCAAGAACTGTCCCTGCCTTGCATATTCCGCTGCTGAGACCAATGTAGACTGATCAGTTTTGTACTTTTATCCGTCCATAAAAAAAAGATATATTTTTATTTAAATACAGACGTATAAAAAAATTAAATCATTTTAATCTCTTAAAGCAATCTTAATTGCGCTTTATAAAAAACCAGTAAAATAAAAACATGGAGTTAACCCAATGCGTCATAACGCTTTTTTATGTGCAGCCGCAAGTATCGCCTCTCTATCAGGTACAGTACAAGCTGCTGATTTTTCCAAATATTTCAGCATGGAAGCCCAGGGCTTTAAACGTTTTTCAGTTTCAGCAGGCGCTTTGCATGTTATGCCTCAAGGCAAGGCCCAGCCGTTTACTGTACAAACGGCAGTTCCGAATGGCACTGTGGCAAAAAACGGCGCGATCAAAGTCGATACTGTACTCAATAATCTTAATGAAAATGTTGATCAGTCAGGCTTGGCCACTGCCCTAAAAGGTTTAGGCTATTTAACTGGAGGCGCTTTGCCTGCCGGTTTAAGCGGCAGTTCCAAAATTAATGGACTGGAAAGCTGGGAAAATGCAAGCACTGGGCTTGAAGCCGATGATGTCACTACTCTTGGCCTGATGACCAACTACTTTTTCACTGACCATGTTTCTCTAGAAATGAAAGCCGGCATTCCGCCTAAAGTTGACTTGCAGGGCAAAGGACAGATTTATGCGCCGTTCTCTGCAATTACAACGCCAGAGCTTCTAGGTTTGCCCTTAAAGTTTATGAATATTGATCTTCAAAACAATATTTTTATTACAGACTTGGGCGCGCATGGTGCAGCGGCATCGGCCCGCGCTTGGACACCTGCTTTTGAATTGCAGTACCACTTTGGCAAAACCGGCGTCAATAAATTCCGCCCCTATGTCGGCGCAGGCATGATGTATGCCTATTTTAATGAGCTGGAAATGAATCCGCGCACCGAACAAGATTTGATTGCAGCCGGACATATGATTGCCAATATTAAACAAGGCCAAGCAGGCGCCTCGCTTGAAGGCAAAACAAGCAGCGCTAATCCTCAGGTCGATTTAGAAGCGACAGATGCTTTTGCGCCTATCATTACCGCAGGCTTTACTTACGACTTTAATGAAAAATGGTTTGCCGCAGCTTCTGTCAGCTACGCACAGCTAAAAAATGAAACGACCATAACCGTCACTGATGCAAAATTAGGCGAGCTAATCCGCTCTAAAGCTGACATTGAAATCAATCCATTGATGCTTTACGCAGGTGTGGGAATCCGTTTCTAATTTAAAATAAATTGACGAAAAGCAGGCACTTAATGCCTGCTTCTTTTATAACTTTTTATAATTATTTTTTACATAATAACTAAAATAAAGTCATTATTCTTAAACAAAGCGCATTACTTTTAACATGAAACCTACCTGTTTATCCGGTTTCAATAACATTCATTACAGTTTTTCATTCGCATAATTGGCGTTCTAAAAAAAATTCCAATTTAGCTGTTTTGGACATGGAGTCCTTTGAATGAAAAAAACTTTACTGTGCATGGCGACGTCCATGCTTGCCATACCCATGATCAGCCATGCTGACTCACCCTATTTCAGCCTGCATGATGGAGATGGCTTTAAACGCTTCTCTGTTTCTGTCGGCGCATTGCATGTCATGCCGCAAGGCAAAGCGCAGCCGTTTAAAGTGAACACCTCCGTCGCAAATGGTGAAAAGGCGACAGTTGGGGATATTTCTATTGATTCCGTAAAAGCAAATCTAGATCCTGATATGAACCCTAATATTTCAACGTGGTTTGTTGACGTTTTAGATAAGTTAGGCTCTGACACATTGCCTGGAGATTTAAGCGGCACAGCTGAAATTAATGGACTGGAAAGCTGGGACAATCAAGGAACTGGCTTAGAAGCCGATGATGTCACGACTTTCGGCATCATGACCAACTACTTTTTCACAGACAATGTTTCCATTGAAATGAAAGCAGGTATCCCGCCCAAAGTGGACTTGATGGGCAAAGGCAAAATTTATGCCCCGTTCGCTGCCATTGCAACACCGGAACTGGGAATCATCGATTTACCGCAAATTGCGATGAAAAACAGCCTGCTGATTACTGATTTAGAAGCCTATGGCCCCGCTGCTTCTGCCCGCGCATGGACACCCGCAGCAGAACTCCAATACCATTTTGGCAAAACCGGCGTCAATAAATTCCGTCCTTATGTCGGTTTTGGCGTGATGTATGCCTATTTCAATGAATTGGAAATCAACCCGCGCACTGAGCAGGATTTAATTGCTGCCGGCCATATGATTGCCAATATCAAGGACGGTAAAGCAGGCGCAGCACTTGATGGAAAAGCAAGCAGCGCCAATCCAAAAGTAGACGTAGGAGCATCTGATGCTTTTGCGCCGATTGCAACGCTCGGCTTTACCTATGACTTTAACGACAAATGGTTTGCAGTCGGTTCAGTCTCTTATGCGCACTTAAAAAGCGACACCACAATTACCGTCAATGATGATACTCATGGTGAGCTGATCCGCTCTAAAGCAGATATTGAAATCAATCCAATTCTGGCCTATGCAGGTGTTGGCATGCGTTTCTAAATTATTGTGCTGACTATTCAAAAAGACGGTTATGCCGTCTTTTTTCATATCCGCGCATACATAACAAAATTTTATTGCTGGGCGAAAATTAATTAATCGTTTTCACGTAATGAATCGAATAACATAAGCGCAATGCATTATGTACAGAAAGCCAAATGACCGACACTCGATTTTCAAAGCCTCTCATTTATATGCTGATGGGCAGTGCCATTATTTTGGCGCTGTCGCTGGGTATCAGGCATGCATTTGGTTTGTATTTGGTACCCATGAGTGATGAATTTGGCTGGGGCCATAATGTATTCAGTCTGGCTATTGCGATGCAAAACCTAATTTGGGGCGCTGTACAGCCCATTACAGGCGCATTTGCTGACAAATACGGCAGTAAAATTGTGGTGGCAATCGGTGGGTTGCTTTATGCCCTAGGGCTATTGCTCATGGCCTTCAGCTCTACTGGGCTGCTTTTAAATTTAAGCGCCGGTTTAGTTCTAGGCCTTGCCCTTTCCGCAACGTCATTTCCTGTTTTACTGTCTGCTGTAGGGCGCGCAGCGCATCCGGAGAAGCGCAGTTTGGCTATGGGCATCGCCAGTGCCGCAGGCTCTTTCGGTCAATTTATTATGCTGCCCTCCACGTTGCTTCTGCTGCAGAATATAGGATGGTCAGCCGCTTTAATTGTGAGCGCTATCTTAGCAGCTTTAATCATCCCTTTGGCATGGATGCTGAAAGCGCCGATGTACAGCGCTCCCAATGCGCAATCCTCAGAAAGTAAGCCAGTTTTAGGCTTTAAAGATATTTTAATCATTGCTAAAAACCATAAACCGTTCTGGTTCTTGGCCTTAGGTTTCCTTGTTTGCGGTTTCCAAGTGGTGTTTATCGGCATTCATTTGCCCGGCTATTTAATTGATCATGGCTTTACTGCAACGACCGGTACAATATTTCTGGCACTCGTTGGATTATTCAATATTTTCGGTACATACGGCGCTGGCTGGCTGGGCGGAAAATTCTCCAAGCCGCATTTGCTCATGTGGCTTTATGGATTGCGCGGCATCGCTATCATCGCGTTCTTAATGCTGCCGCTGAGCACATGGACAATCTATGCGTTTGGTATCATTATGGGGTTATTGTGGCTATCTACCGTACCGTTGACCAACGGTATTGTGGCCAATATGTTTGGAGTGAAATACTTATCCATGCTCAGCGGGATCGTATTTTTCACCCACCAAGTCGGCTCATTCTTTGGCGGCTGGCTGGGCGGTGTTAACCATGATCTGGCTGGCAACTATAATATGGTTTGGGCTTTCTCCATTGTTCTAAGCGTATTGGGCGTACTGGTGCATTTCTTTGTAACTGAGGAGCATGTTATTCATGACTGATTCAATGCTGGGATTAAAGCTCGCCATTCTTGCCATAGCTGTCGCTTTTTTAGCGCTGGCCATTACACTTTGGATCAAAACCCCGCAACTTTTTGAATATTTCAATCAAGCATTCTGCGCGCATTAAAATACATCTAGCCCCCCGTGCAATCATGTTCAGCACACCCGAATATCGATGGAGAATGTCAAAAAGTTGACATTCTCCATCAGTTTTTCTGCTGAGATTTTCAAGATTAACTAAAAGTTAAAAAATCAGACATTTAATTTATTTTCTTCAATTTTTTATAAGTTTAGCACTTCTTATGATTTCTCTTGCGGCCTGTTATTTCTTAAATTTCAGTTGATGAAAAATACAAAAGAGAAATAACGATGACGGTTTTAACCCAGCTTTCACAAGCTATACATGACGCACCGCGCTGGCATCAAGAAGACCAGTTTCAGAATCCTGAAGAAATTAAAATTGTTCCATTAAGCGGTGAAGCGCTTGGGGCTGCAGTTTTTGGCTTGGATGCAAAAAAAGCGCAATCGGGTGAAACAGTCTTGCGTTTAAAACAAGCGCTGGCTGAACATTTAATTTTAATTTTCAAGCAGCAAAGTTTAGATGATTTTCAATATTTGGCATTTGCCAGCTATTTTGGCTCTATTTTCCGTCCAAGTTCAGACAATCCAGTCTTGGCCACTCAGTCAGATACGGGTACACCGCCGGATGTTGTTCCTGTTTCAAATGCGGTCGGCAAAGGTGATTATACAGGCTATGGCGAGCTCTCGCCGCACGCTGACCATCAATGGACACCTCAGCCTTCTTTTGGCTCTTTACTCTACGCTATTGAACTGCCGAAAGACGGCGGGCAAACTTCTTGGTACAACACCATTAAAGCCTATGATGCTTTAGACAATGAAACCAAACAGCATTTGGACACGCTGCAGCTGATTACCTACAACCCATTTGTACGCTTCCAAAGCAATAAAGGCGCCCCCAAAGACGGCAGCTACGGTGCATTTCCCAAATACCGCTTTAAAGACCAGCCCATTCTTGGACATGCCTATCCTCATCCACTGGTCCGCACTCATCCTGAAAGCGGCCGCAAAGCGCTTTGGCTGAACACGCATAGTGAAGTGGAACTGGTGAATTATAATGACCAAGCTGGCAGTGAATTAATTGCCCAACTGCGTGAGCACATCTTAAAGCCTGAATTCCGCTACGAACATCAATGGGAACAAGGCGATATTGTTTTTTGGGACAATCAAGCGACTTTGCATTCACGCCGGCCCTTTCCAAGCGACCAGCGCCGTCTATTGAAGCGCATCAGTTTGGCAGGCGGCAGGCCTTTTTAAAGCCGTATTATAAAAAACAGTGCAAGAAATAAATTCACAGCCCGGTTGCTGTTTTTGAGCAGCGAAGCTGTAACACCAATTGCAGCCTATGGCCTATTTGGCATGAATATGGCGCAAGAAATTAAACCGGCTGTACTTAGCTTTCAGCATGAACAATGTAATTAAATATTTGACAGCCAATTAATAAAAAACCCGCAAGCTCTCACTTGCGGGTTTTTTGCTTAAGCCTACTAGATGCTTAGAACAAACGGTTCATGCCATTCAGCGTCGCCACACGGTACGCTTCAGCCATCGTCGGATAGTTGAACGTGGTTTCCACAAAATACTTAATGGTATTGTTCGGGCTGTTCATTACCGCTTGACCAATATGGATAATTTCCGCAGCGTTGTTGCCGAAGCAATGCACGCCTAGAACTTCCAATGTGTCGCGATGGAACAGAATTTTCAATTCACCGACCGTATCACCGGTAATTTGCGCACGCGCCAAGTGGCGGAATGAGGCTTGTCCAACTTCATAAGGAATTTTTTCCTCAGTCAATTGCTGCTCATTTTTACCGATCGACGAAATTTCCGGAATGGTATAAATACCTGTAGGAATATCGGTTACTGGCGCTACATCTTTTTCACCGCTCATATTGGCGCCGGCACAGCGCCCTTGGTCATAAGCGGCTGATGCCAATGACGGCCAGCCAATAACGTCGCCAGCTGCAAAGATGTTTTCGACTTCAGTCTCGTATTTTTCATTGACCGTCAATTGGCCGCGGCTATTCGGCTTAAGACCAATATTTTCAAGACCCAAACCATCGGTGTTGCCCGAACGGCCGTTACACCACAAAATAGCATCCGCTTTGATTTTTTTACCGCTTTGCAAATGCATCACGACATGATCATCAAACGTTTCCAAATGATCAATCTGTTCATTATGGCGGATCAGCACCCCTTGTTCACGCAAATGATAAGACAGCGCATCTGAAATTTCATCATCCAAATAGCTGAGCAGTTTGTGCTGGGTATTAATTAAATCGACTTTATGGTCTAGACCGATAAAGATAGAGGCATATTCACAGCCAATTACGCCTGCGCCATAAATAATGATCTTTTTAATAGAAAAATCTAAATCCAGAATTTTGTCCGAATCAAATACACGCGGATGATTGAAATCTAAAATATCCGGACGGTAAGGACGTGAACCAGTCGCAATCACCAGCTGCTGGAAAACAATGGTTTCTGTAATACCGTCTGGGCTAAACACCAAAATTGTATTTTTGTCCTGCACATACGCGCGGCCATGAAACACATCAATCTTGTTGCGGTCGTAAAACCGTGAATGCGTATCTACCTGCAGCTGAATCACTTTATGTGCATTACGAAGCACTTGCTTCATGGTGAACTGCTTCCAGTCCCCCACTTTTTGGAACATTGGGTCACGCTGATAGCGGATAATGCTAGAGACTGTCTGACGCAATGCTTTACTTGGAATTGTACCCACATGAGTACAGTTGCCGCCAAGCTGCTCTCGCATATCAACAATAGCAACACGCTTGCCGGATTTAGCAAGTTTCATTGCTGCGCCTTCGCCCGCAGGGCCTGAACCGAGAACTACCGCATCGTATTTCACGAAATTCCCACTAATGACCTCTTTCTTACGTGGCATTCAACGCTCCTTCAAAATAACTTATTACTTATCTTCCGCATATTATGACGCAATTAATGGCATTTTGCTGTATTTAGCTTACATATATTAAATGATGACTACATTTAGTAAATGAATAGTATTTTTGCCCCATCATTTTGCATTTCCGTTATAATAAAACTGTTATTTTTTAGAATATCTCCCCGTCAAAACAGTGGAAAAGTTGAATATGTCTGAAAACCGTAAACCAGAACAGGGTGTCAAACTTCGCGGCGCAGAAAAAGTTGCCCGTATTCCTGTAAAAGTTATTCCTACGGTTGAAGCCCCTCGCAAGCCAGATTGGATTCGCGTAAAAATGGCGGCCCCGGATGAAGTGCAGCGGATTAAAACAACTTTGCGCGCGCAAAAATTGCATACGGTCTGTGAAGAAGCCGCGTGCCCAAATTTACCTGAATGTTTTGGCGGCGGTACCGCCACATTTATGATTATGGGCGATATCTGCACCCGCCGCTGCCCATTCTGTGACGTTGCCCATGGCCGCCCAAATGCGCTGGATGCAGATGAACCGCGCCATATGGCTGAAACCATTGCCAACCTTGGCCTGAAATATGCCGTCATTACTTCAGTAGATCGTGACGACTTAATCGATGGCGGCGCGCAGCATTTTGTCGACTGCATTAAAGAAGCGCGTGATTTAAGCCCGAAAACTTTACTTGAAATTTTGGTGCCTGACTTCCGCGGCCGCATGGATGTTGCATTGCGCATCATGACGGAATGCCCGCCCGATGTGTTTAACCACAATATTGAAACTGTGCCTCGCCTGTATAAAGCGATGCGTCCAGGTTCTGACTATCAGCACTCTTTAAATCTGCTTAAAATGTTTAAAGAATACTGTCCAGATGTTCCGACCAAATGCGGCCTGATGGTCGGTATTGGTGAAACTGAAGAAGAAGTCATTGCCTTGCTGGATGACCTTAAAGCGCACGACGTTGACTATGTAACTATTGGTCAGTATCTTCAGCCATCTAAAGAGCATGCGCCGATTGACCGCTTTGTAACACCTGAAGAATTTGAGCGTTACACTGCACACGGTCAGAAACTGGGCTTTAGAAATATTTGGGCGGCGCCAATGGTGCGTTCAAGCTACTTTGCAGACCGTCAATACTACGGCGAGCCAGTACCTGCTGTACGCCATAAAACCGATCCAGCTAAAAAAATTGCGGTGCAAACCATTGAAGCATAACTGCCAATTAAATTTAAAATAGACAGTTAAAGCCCTCAGTTGTTGAGGGCTTTTTACTTTTCACATAGCGCTTCATCAGTTTTTAACACACTGCTTTTCAGCAAAGATTAGGAACTTATCTTTCTAAATGCATTGATGCCGCAAAGGCACGCCCTCTCCTCAGTGTTCAATCTATGAAGCCAGCTATCAACCCGCTCCTCAGATCATGAAATGCATAAGCTGTGCATAATTTATCGGTTCCTTCAGCATTATCAATAGCCATGATTACGATCAAAGCATGAAGAAAATGAATCAAAATAAAAAAGCATGCATGCTGTTCTCAGCTAAATAAATCGGTCATCAAAATACGCTGAGTTGAGCTGCTGTTCACCCAGTGCAAATTACGTTATGTGACATTTCTTTGCGTGAATAAGATTGCTTTAAGTTTATTTTTCAACCAATCTGTAGTTAACCATATTATTTGCTCTTTCATTGTGTTAGAGCGATTTCACAATAACATGCATCAGTTGAAGCGCGCCGGATGCAATTTAACGGTATATAAAACCTCCAACCATGAAGCTGAAAATTTGATGTCTTATACCGCTATCTTGCAGTAATCAGGTGCTCGCCCAGCTATGCTCTTGCCACTGGAGCCAATAATAATGCTATTTCTTCTCAGTGCCGTTCTATTGATTTTTGCCCTTTGGGCGGTCTTTTTCTTTGAATTGTCACGAATGGCCGGTGCAATCGCATTGATTATTGCATCTGTTGCGGCTGCATTTATCAGTCCATGGTCACTTCTTTTAGGAATACCGATAGGCTTGCTTAGCCTGATTGTACTGATTGAACCGCTGCGCATGAATATTATAACAAAACCTGCTTATAAGGCATTAGCGAATGCCATGCCAAGCATGAGCAGCACCGAACGTGAAGCGCTGGACGCAGGCACCAGCTGGTGGGAAAAAGAATTGTTTATGGGGGCCCCGGATTGGAAGAAATTTGATGCCTATCCCTATCCGCAGCTCAGTACGGAGGAACAGGCTTTTTTAGACAATGAAGTAGAACAGCTCTGCACCATGCTGAATGAATGGGATATTCATCATAAATATAAAGATTTGCCGCCGGAAGCATGGCAATTCATCAAAGACAATGGTTTTCTGGGCCTTGTCATTCCCAAAGAATATGGCGGCCGCGCGTTCAGCTCATTTGCGCAAAGCCGTGTTATGAGTAAAATTGCATCCAGATCATTAACGGCAGCTGTCAGTTGCATGGTGCCTAACTCTTTAGGACCCGGAGAGCTGCTTTTACATTATGGTACAGATGCGCAGAAAGACCGCTATTTGCCGGGCCTCGCCAAAGGCACCGAAATACCGTGCTTTGGCCTGACCAACCCCGAAGCGGGTTCCGATGCAGGCGCTATTCCAGATACTGGCGTGGTTTGTTATGGCACATTTGAAGGCCAGCAGGTTTTAGGCCTGAATATGAACTTTTCTAAGCGCTGGATTACCCTTGCCCCAATTGCTACGGTCATTGGTCTGGCTTTTAAACTCTATGACCCTGAAGGCCTGCTGGGGGATAAAAATAAAACCGAATACGGCATTACCTGCGCACTGCTGCCCGCCAGCCATGACGGTGTTGTGACTGGCCCTCGGCACAATCCGGGGTCCCCGTTCATGAATGGTACAGTGGAAGGCCAAAATGTCTTTATTCCGCTGGACTGGATTATTGGCGGTATTGAAAATGCAGGCAAAGGCTGGCGCATGCTGATGGAATGTCTGGCGGTCGGCCGCGGTATTTCACTGCCCGCCCTCTCTACGGCTGCAGGTGAAATGACGTATTTAAATGTGGGTGCATTTGCCAAAGTCCGCCAACAATTCAAAATCTCTGTCGGCAATTTTGAAGGCGTACAGGAAGCATCCAGCGATATCGCCAGCAATGCCTATATGCTTGAAGCTTTTCGCTATTTGGTTACCTGCGGTTTGAATCAGGGCGGTAAACCCTCCGTCATGACAGCAATGGCCAAATACTATGCTACAGAAACTATGCGCAAAGTGGTCAATCATGGCATGGACATTGTCGGCGGCCGCGCTGTACAGCATGGGCCGCGGAATTTCTTAGCGCTGAATTATCAGGCTATTCCAGTGTCTATTACTGTTGAAGGCGCCAACATTCTCAGCCGCTCGCTGATGATTTTCGGTCAAGGCTCTATGCGCTGCCATCCCTATTTATTTGAAGAACTGCAATTGCTGCAGGCAGAGGATAAAAATTCAGCGCTTCAATCGTTTAATGACATGCTGTTCAAGCATTTAGGCTACACCTTTAACCGTACAGCCCGCGCCTTGGCTTATGCGTTTACGGGAGGTTCATCTAATTCCCCAGAAGATGCAGATGAATTCAGCCGTCCTTATTATCGAAAAATCAACCGTTTCAGTGCTGACTTTGCTGTTACAGCAGATATGTGCCTAGGGTTGCTGGCAGGCGATATTAAGCGTAAAGAAATGCTGTCTGGCCGCCTTGCGGATATTCACTCACATTTGTTCATTGCCACGGCCATTCTTAAATATTATGCACACGGTCAAAGAACACCCGCAGAACAAATGCATGCCCAGCTCGCCTTGGATAAATCACTCTGTAAAGTGCAGGACGCTTTTTACGGGCTATTTGAAAACTTTCCAATTCGGCTGGCGTCATGCCTTGTTAAGCTGATTTGCTTTCCATTTGGGCGGGCAGCCATTCAGCCTTCTGACAAACTGAAACGTGAAGCCGCTGAATATATGATGCAGGATAATGCTTTCCGGCAAGAACTGAAAAAGCATGTGTATTACAGCACAGCAGCGGATGAGGTTTCAGGCCGCATGGAAAATGCATTCCTGCAGCTGCTGAAAATTGAACCGCTGTGGGACAAATTTAAAAAAGCGGAATCTAAAGGCCAGTTTAAAGGCCTGACCTTTGAAGCGCATATTGCAGATGCGCTCGCCCAAAGCTTCATAAGTGAAGACGAAGCGCGGCAGCTGACTGAATACAATATACAGCGCTATGACAGCATGTTGACCGACATATTTGATATGCAGCTGCTTCACGAACTGCCTGTGCCAAATCCGCATAAGCCTGCTGATGCACAGCCTGAGAAACAGCAGCACACCGACGATGCGCCAGAAGCATTTCTGCGCTATTAACCGGTTCAACATGCAAAATCAGCAGTATTTTCGGCTGCTGATTTTGCTTTTGTACGACCATCAGCCAATGGATTCTATACTCAAGACGTATAGGCTATAACCTAAAATTAGGTCATCAAAGAGTATGCCGCATGTCACAGCAAGATTATGAAAATGGCTTAAAAGTCCGTACTGAAGTTATGGGCGAGAGCTTTGTCAAACGCGCACAGGACAATACCGTGCCATTTACCCAGCCTTTACAGGACTGGATCAATGAGCATGCCTGGGGCTCGACTTGGCAGCGTGAAGGTGTGCTTCCACGCAAATACCGCTCATTGATTACCATTGCATTTCTAACTGCTCAGAAAAGTCCAACTGAACTTAAAGGCCATGTGCGCGGCGCGCTGAACAACGGCGCAACAGTTGAAGAAATTCAGGAAGTGCTGCTGCATAGCCTGCCATACTGCGGTGCACCAGCAACACAAGAAGCTTTCCGCGCAGCTTTAGAAGTCATCAATGACTATCAAAAAACCGAATAAATGGCTTTTCTGCGCATAAAGTAAAAAACCGCATTTTTGCGGTTTTTTACTTGCAACAATCTTAAGACAATTCAATTTGGTTGATTTGTTCCAAACTTTGTACCGCTGCGGAAAAGTCCAGCTGCTGAGCCAGCTGTTTCTCAATCAAGTTAAATTGCGACTGCACCAAATGCATTGCAGGCAGCTGTAAATTTTCTTCTGCAATCAAATTGACTGCAATGCCAATATCTTTTTGCAATAAATCCAAAGCAAAGGTTTTGTCAAAACGTCGGTTCAGCACCCGCTGCGCCATAATGTTTTCCGACATGCTGCTTTTACCGCTGGAGTGATTAATGCAATTCAGCGCCGAACTCAAATCTACATGTTTTGACTTCAATAAAGTCAAGCCTTCTGCCAGCGCCCATAAATGCGCAGCCATCAAGGTATTATTTACGGCTTTGACAGCAAAGCCCGCACCGCTTTCCCCTACATGTTCAATCAACCCTGAAAAAGCGTCAATAACCGGTTGCGCTCGGGCAAAGGCCTCCGCATCTCCACCGATCATGACGGTTAATGTCCCCCGTTCAGCGCCAATCGTTTGCCCAGAAACTGGCGCATCCAGATAAACTGCGCCCAAAGCATTTAATTGCTGGCTTAGACGCTGCGCTGATTCAGGCACACCGCTGGTGCAGTCAATCCAAATACTCCCGGCTTTAGGCGGATGCGCCGCGATCAGCTGTTCAACATCAGCACTGGTTGGCAGGCAAGAAAAAATGAAATCGGCTTGTACCACTTCTTCAATTGAGACCGCCTGTGTTCCAAAAGCCTTCGCATGCGCTGCAGCCTTGTCAAAATTTCGGTTCCACACTAGGACATCTAAACCAGTTTTCGGCAAATGGGATGCCATATGCCAGCCCATTGCTCCAAGTCCAATAAATGCTGCACGTTGATTCAAAATAATCTCCTAGTGTTGTACGGCAGAAGGTGCAGATGCGGATTCATCTTCTACAGCATCAACTTTTGCTTCACCGCGGTTTAAAAATAAATTCAGGAAAATCGCGGCCAACGTAGCGGTGCCAATCCCGCCCAAATCAAAACTGCCGATATGCAAGCTCAGGTTTCCTGCGCCCATAATCAGGCTGACTGCAGCAATTAATAGCGTGCTGTTTTTTGTAAAATCGACTTTATGATCAATCCAGATTTTAGCGCCGGCAATGGTAATTAAACCGAACACAACAATTGAAGCGCCGCCTAACAGTGCAACTGGAATGGTGCTGATCACCGCGCCGAACTTTGGCGATAAGCCCAGAAGAATGGCAAAGATGCCGGCAATCACAAAAATAGTGGTTGAATAGACTTTGGTCACCGCCATCACGCCGATATTTTCCGCATAAGTCGTCATGCCAGTCCCGCCTACAGAGGCTGACATGGTGGTACAAAGACCATCCGCCAAAAAGGCGCGGCCCATATACGGGTCTAAATTTTTACCGGTCATGGCAGACACGGCTTTAAAGTGGCCCAAGTTTTCTGCAACCAAAATCAGCGCAACGGGGGCAATCAACAGCATGGCATTCGCTTCAAACACAGGCGCATGGAATGTTGGCAAGCCAAACCAAGCGGCATTGCTGATCACGCTGAAATCAATCGGTGTGCCCAACCCCATAACATTGGTCAATAAGAAATACACAAAATATGCAGTAATTAAGCCGATCAGCAGCAATAAGCGGCGCACCATCCCTCGAGTAAATACCGCGACGGTGCAAATGCACAGTATGGTCACAACAGCCATCCATGTATCAAATGAACTGGCAGATACGCTTTTAATTGTGACTGGCGCTAAGTTCAGGCCAATAATCATTACAATTGCACCTGTGACAATCGGCGGCATGAGCTTCTCAATCCAGGCTGTGCCCGTTTTCATCACCACTAACCCGATACCTGCATAAATCAGGCCGCAGGCAATTGTACCGCCTAGCGCCAATGCGATATTGGGGTTTGACCCCGCCCCGCTGTACCCTGTGGCTGCAGCCACTGCGCCAATAAATGCAAAGCTTGAACCCAGATAGCTCGGCATGCGGCCGCCGGTCATTAAAAAGAATAAGACGGTGCCGATCCCAGTAATGAAAATGGTTAAGTTCGGGTCAAATCCCATCAATAAAGGTGCAAGCACTGTCGCGCCAAACATAGCGAATGCATGCTGCAATCCAAGCACTATGCTTTTTGCAGGAGGTAAGTACTCGTCCGTTTGTACCGGTGTTGTATCGAGATTGCCTTGATAAGGCTTAAATTTTGGAAACCACGTTTCTTTTGCATTCATAGGGTTCCCCCTCCTTCAGATGGGACTGAATCTCAGTTCATAGGTTGCGGTTCACAATAGCTTTTGTTGAAATACATCAGAGCGTTTAAGCCATCCTGACGCTGCATGGCTTTCACCTCGCAAATCAGTACATCATGGCTGCCCACAGACATGGTTTGCACCACTTCGCAGTCAAAGGAAACCAACGCATCTTCTAAAACAGGCGCTTGCGTCACTAAAGCATTCCAAACACCATGCGAAAAGCGTTCCTGCATTGGAGTTTTTCCGCCAAATAAATTGGAAAGATGGCTTTGCTGTGCATTCAAAGTATTTACACACAGTACTTTGTTGGCCTTAAAGGTTTCAAATACAGACGCTGAGCGGTTTAAGCACACCAGCAAAGTTGGCGGCGTGTCCGTTACACTGCACACAGCAGAAGCGGTAAACCCGGCTTGGCCTGCATCCCCCTGAGTGGTGATCACATTCACCGCTGCACCCAAATTGGACATCCCTTGGCGGAACAGCTGCTGATCAACCTCAAAGCAGGCATGCGTCATGGGCTTGTGCAAGTGTTCTTCACTGTTCATCATTTCAGTGGTCATTAATTTGCTGTTCATGCCAATCTCCCGGACTGAAATCTGCCCTGCAGCCTTTCAGTCCTTTGTTATTGTTAAAGCCTATATTTACACATGCGCGATAGAAGCAATTTCAACCAGAGCGTCTGGCTTCACCAAACCTGTCTGTACGCAGTAGCGGGCCGGCTTGTTCTCAGGAAAGTACTCGGCATAGACCGCATTGATCGCTGCATAATCGGCCCAGTCTTTGACAAATACATGATTAAACGTCACGTCATCCATGGTGCCGCCAGCAGCTTTCAGCACTTTTTTAATGGTTTCTAAAATATGGCGGGCTTGTGCGGCTGCATCGCCGACATGCACCACGTTATTGTTTTCATCAAATGCAAGCGTGCCTGATACGTAGACAATGTTGTCCGCTTTAGTAGCAGGAACAAATGGTGCAAGCGGCGCGCCTGTTCCTTCTGGGACAATAATTTCTTTAGGCATAACAATCTCCAAATGCTTTCTATATTTGCTGAATATCTTAAATACGGATTAGGCGGATTTTTCGAGCTGCACTTGCGGCTGAAAAGTTTCAACGAAATTTTTTGTGTCTGACACCCATCCAAAGAACGTCTTAATATTGAATAGGCTTGCTGCATGCGCTTCGGCTGGGCCGGCTTGATAGCAGGCATCATCCAATGCAACACCAAAATATTCGAGAAAGAAGCCATCCCTTAAAGTGGATTCAACGCACACGTTTGTAGCAATGCCGACAAAAACTAAATTTCGAATACCGCGGCACCGCAGCATGCTGTCCAAGGCCGTATTAAAGAAACCGCTGTAACGTGGCTTTTCAATCACCAAGTCTTGAGGCAAAGGCTTCAGTTCATCAATCAGCTCAAAATCCCAATGCCCTTTCGCCAATAAAGTGCCTTGCAGTTCAGGATTTTTACGCATGGTTTTCAGCGCATTCGATTTATGAAAATTCGGCGAATCAATCCCCCCTGCTTCACGGTATTGATCATCCCAGCCATTTTTAAAATAGATGACTTGAATGCCGGCTTCGTGAGCAGCAGCGACTGCTTTTTGAATATTTTCAACAACAGGTTTAGTTTTCGAAACATCAAAACCCGCCAAGTCCAAATAGCCGCCCATAGAGGTATAGGCATTTTGCATATCAATCACGATTAATGCCGTTTGCTCTGGGGCAAGCATTAATGCTTCTGGCGCTGCAGCCAGCACTTTTCCTGTACCTGTTTTGGCGGTGAAACCGCTGCAGACGACCGTTTCAGTATTCAATGGGTTCATGCTGATTTCTCCAAAAGTGTGATTGCAGATTCATCTTCTTCAATGACAACACCTTGGCGGCTTTTCATCAGCGGTTGAATTTTTTGACCGAAATCTTCAACACCTTGAATAAAATCATCAAACGTTAATAAAATGCCGCCCGTTCCTTCGATGCTGTCCAGTTCATCCAGCATTTTTGCGACATTTTCAAATGAACCCACCAAGGTGCCCATATTGATATTGACAGGTGAAACGCTTGAGGCCATTTGACGGATATTGGTATCACTGCCAGAAGAAGTATCTTTCCCGCCTTGATTTTTCAGCCAGTTGATTGCCTCCATATCCGCGCCATCGTTATAGCTTTGCCATTTGGCAAAAGCGGCTTCGTCGGTTTCAGCAGCAATCACCATAAACAGGACAAAGGTTTGCACATCTCTGCCTGTAACATCTGTATGCGCTTTCAAGCGGTCATTGATTTCTGCAAATGCCGTCGGGGTATTCAAGCCTTTGCCAAAGACAAAGTTGTAATCCGCATATTTTGCTGAAAAAGCCAAACCTGAATCTGATTGCCCTGCACAAATGATTTTCATGTCTGCTTGCGGCGTTGGACTGACTCGGCAATCTTCCATTTGGAAGTGCTCGCCTTTAAAATTTGATTTGCCTGTAGCCCACAAATCACGCAGCACATGCACATATTCAGACAAATATTCATAGCGCTTGCCAAAGTATTCATCACCTGGCCACATCCCCATTTGCGTGTATTCAGGCGCCTGCCAGCCAGTGACAACGTTTAAGCCAAAACGGCCATTTGAGATTGAATCAATCGTAGCCGCCATGCGCGCCACAATCGCAGGAGGCATCACCAGCGTCGCGGCAGTCGCATAAATTTGGATCTTGCTGGTCACAGCCGCCAAGCCAGCCATTAAGGTGAACGTTTCTAAGTTATGATCCCAAAATTCCGTTTTACCGCCAAAACCGCGCAGTTTGATCATGGAAAGCGCAAAGTCAAAACCATAATGTTCAGCACGCTGCACAATGTGTTTATTCATCTCAAAACTTGGTTTGTACTGCGGTGCATTTTCAGAAAGTAACCAGCCATTATTGCCAATTGGACAGAAGATACCGATTTTCATATTAACCACCTCATTTTTACCAATCTGTAAAAAAATAAAACTTAGATTAAAAAATTACTTATGTTTGATATTTAGCAAATGCTGTGCCAATATTTTTATAATGTTATATATCAATATTTTAAAGTTTAACTATTTTACTATTTAGTAAAATATTCAAAAAAATGAATGCCCGGTTTTAGGATGTTTTGTTTTAAAAGAGTGCAATTTACGAACTAAGATATGGCTAGGCAATTAAAAAAACTCATCAGTAGCCAATTGAATATTTTTTACTTCCTGTTAAAAAGCCCGATATTTCTACCGGGCTTTTCTCTAAAAATAATTTACCAATCCTAATGCAAGAGAAATTCCAGCAGCGCATTATTAATGCTTTCTGTTTCGGTCACCGTCGAAGCGTGCGCGCCTGTGGGGAAAATATTCATTTTTCCCTGTCCCAATACTTGCTGTAAATCTGCTGATTTCTTGACTGGCACCAAAAAGTCATCCTGATTTGCAATCAGCTGTACCGGTGTCTGCAGCAAAGCGCTAGCATGCTGTTCATCTACAGTAAATTGCTGTAAGGCTTGCAACCGCATTAATACATTATGGGCGGGCGGAAAATTCTGCAGCTGCATATTTTCAGCGTGTTCAAGTGTTTTACTTTGCTCTGAAATCCATTGCGGCGGATAAAGAAACAGCGCTTGCGCGCGCACATAGGCATCTGAACCGCTGTGTTTGAGTAAGCTGATGCGCGCCTGAAAGCATTTACGGGTATGCGGATCCAATTGATCCCAAGCATTGATGCAGCTGAGGCTGGTCATTTGAATTGCCTCTTGGTTTTCTGTCAAAAGCCTAGCCAGCTCAAGACCAATATGACCGCCCAAAGCATGACCGACAAAGCGGAAATGCTGAATTCCAGCCTCCTTTACAATATTCAGAACCTGCTGCGCCATATGACGCATGCTGTAATCCGATGGCAAATTTTCAGCCCCGGCATGGCAGCCTTCCTGATCATACGTCAATACATGAAAATGCCGCTGCAATGCTTCCAGCTGGGGCTGCCAAAAGATGCCATGCCCGCCTAAACCGGATGAAAGAATAAGGTATTCTGCTGGTTTGTTCGCTGAACAATGATGAATTCGATAGTGCATGAAAGACCTGGCTGCTTGATAGTTATTTTACCATTCAGCAAAAACTGTGCCGTATCTCGCCAATACTTTCATCAAAATCCAATGCTGTGCGTTAAACAGTCAAAGCTTCAAATCCAATAGACATTTACACTGTAGAAAAATTCATTGACCTCAAAACGCACTTGATAGCCCAGCTCTGTCAATTCCGCTGACAGGCCGCGGATATCCGCCAAAGGCAAATGCTTGGGCAGCACGGTAAATACCGCCGTATTCCCCTGCTGCGCATTGCTTTCAATCATTTGCGCCAAACGGGTTTTATACAGATCAATATTTAAATTGGCATTTTCGGACAGCTCTTTAGCTACGGCTGCCGTAATAAAACTTGTCATTGTTATACTCATTATTTTATAAGTGCTGATTCATTAAAATAATCCAGCTGGAACAAAATTCTATTGAAATTTTGCAGCTGATTATTTGTACACCCATAAAAAATCCCTCACGAAGAGGGATTTGAATACGAGTAAATCTATCGAGGCAACGGAATATATTGCGCCTCGGCATTTTGCTCTGGAGTTTTCCGCTCGGTAATAGTCACATTTACAGTCATAGGTTTTTGATTACGCTCAATAGAAAGCTGAACAGTACTGTTGGGCGGCTGTAAAGCGACGTAATTGATCAAGTGTGAAGCTGAAGTGATGGCTTCATTATTGACCTTCAAAATTTTATCGCCGCGTTTGATGCCGGCTTTACCAGCAGGACCCAATGGCAGCACATCAGCCACAATTACGCCCTGCTCTTTAGGCTCAAACACATTGTCCTGATTCACCGCCTGCACGCTAATACCCAAATAGCCGCGGACGACCCGGCCATCTTTCAGGATCGCATTCAGCACTTGCTGGCAAATTTTTGCAGGAATGGCAAAGCCAATGCCCAGTGAACCGCCGGATTGCGAGAAGATTGCTGTATTCACACCGATTAAATTGCCGGCAACATCAATTAAAGCGCCGCCTGAATTGCCCGGGTTAATTGCAGCATCAGTCTGAATAAAGTCTTCATAGGTGTTAATGCCTAAGTCAGAACGGCCTGTTGCAGAAATAATCCCCTGCGTTACAGTCTGCCCCACGCCAAATGGGTTGCCGATAGCCAAAACAACATCTCCCACCTCATTGCCGCTGAGTTTGAACGGCAGAACAGGAAGCTGATTCATTTCAATTTTAATCACAGCTAAATCTGTATCTGGGTCTGTACCCACCACTTTTGCAGATGCGCGTCTTCCATCATGCAAACCGACAATGATTTGATCTGCCTGAGCAATCACGTGATTATTGGTTAGAATATAGCCATCAGGACTGACAATGACGCCTGACCCCAAGCTGTTTTCATTTGGATCCTGCTTCAACTGATCTGGCAGCTGATTACCGAAAAATTCACGGAATGCCGGATCATTTAATAAAGGATGGTCTAATTGTTTAACTTTTTGCGTTGTAAAAATATTGACCACAGCAGGCGCTGCGACTTTAACTGCTGCATTGTAAGAAACTACACCGCCTGTACGGGATGTATTAACTAAAGGTTCAACTTTTTCTGCAGGTAATTTCACCCCATCAGGTGTCATAGGCGCTTTGGGTTTCTGCAGCTGCTGCCAGCCCAAAAAACCCAAAATTACGATAATCAGCAGCACCCAAGGTAACCAAGTAAAGCTCCGGCGCACAGTTATATCCTCTAAAATTTTTAATTGTTGATGGTTCAGTTATTTAACTCATATTGTAATGTAAATTTTCAAACTGGCTTCAAAAAAATCACATAGTTTTGTGCTGCTTTAGTTACAATTAAATGCATGTTTAAATAGTAAAAATTGATATGACAATGGCGGAAGGCAGATGGCTCAATTAAATGACATTATTCAGTGGTGCAATCAGACTTTAAAGTCTGATGAATTTAAAGACTATGCGCCAAATGGCCTGCAAATTGAAGGCAAAACTGAAGTCAAAAAAATTCTGTGCGCAGTTACCGCCTCACAAGATGCAATTGAAGCCACGATAGCGCAGCATGCAGATCTGCTGCTGGTGCATCATGGCTTTTTTTGGAAAGGCGAAGCATATCCAATCACCGGAATGCGGGGCAAGCGCATTAAGAGCCTGATTAAACATGATATTTCCTTAGTTGGCTACCACTTGCCTTTAGACAGCCATCCGACTCTTGGCAATAATGCTGCGATTGCCGATATTTTAGAACTCAAGAATATTGAAGCGCTTGATCCAAGCGAACGCAACCCAATTGGTAACATTGGCTATTTAACAGAAGCGATGTCACCAGAAGCATTTAAAACTTTGCTTACTGAGCGTCTAGGCTTTCATGCAATTCACTTGCCTGCAAACAAAACCAGCATTCAAAAAATTGGCTTCTGCACGGGTGGTGCGCAAGATTACATTTCCAAAGCCTTTGAGCAAGGCTGTGATGCCTATATTTCAGGTGAAGTCAGCGAACGCACCTTCTATGAAGCCAAAGAACTCAATGTTCATTATTATGCCTGCGGCCACCATGCAACCGAGCGTTATGGTGTTCAACGCTTGGCAAAAGCTATTTCAGAACAGTTCAATATTGAGTATAGTTATTTCGAATTAAACAATCCGATTTAATTTAGTAAAAGCCTGCTTTTGGCATTTTCCTTTATACGTATAAATTCGAGCTTTATTCTGTATTCTTATTTATAAGCAATGCGCAATTTTGCCCAAGAATCTATTACAATAAAGCCACTTAATGTCAAAACCCAGCAAAATGCAAGGAATTGAAAACATGACAACGATTACTTTACCAGCTTTACCTTATGGTTACGAAGATCTTGCTCCGCACATCAGCAAAGAAACTTTAGAATACCATCACGACAAACACCACAACACTTATGTGGTTAACCTGAACAACCTGATCAAAGGCACAGATCTTGAAGGTAAAACTTTAGAAGAAATCATTAAAGCTGTTGCTGGCGATGCTTCTAAAGCAGGCGTATTCAACAACGCTGCGCAAGTTTGGAACCACACTTTCTACTGGAACTGTATGGCTAAAAACGGCGGCGGTAAAGCGACTGGCGCTTTGGCTGCTAAAATTGACGAAGCTTTCGGTTCTTACGAAAAATTCGCTGAAGAGTTTGCTGCTGCGGCAACAACTCAATTCGGTTCAGGCTGGGCATGGTTAGTTGCTGACGAAGTAAACGGCAACCTGTCTATTCTAAAAACTGCAAATGCTGATACTCCGCTTGCTCATGGCAAAGTTGCAGTATTAACAATTGACGTTTGGGAACACGCTTACTACATCGATTTCCGCAATGCACGTCCTAAGTACATCTCTACTTTCTTAGAAAGCCTTGTAAACTGGGATTACGCAAATGCTAAATATGCAGGTCAAGCTGCTGGCGTTGAAAAATAAGATTTAAAATAATCTTATTTTTTGCATAAAAAATCACCCTTTAAGGGTGATTTTTTTATTCATCAGATACAAACGAATATTTATAAAGCAAACAATTCATTTCTTTACAGTATTTAGTTGACGGCTTTAGTTTTCATCCCTAAAATGCGCATCAGATTCTCCAATAGCTCAGTCGGTAGAGCGACGGACTGTTAATCCGCAGGTCCCTGGTTCGAGCCCAGGTTGGAGAGCCATCTATTCTTCCATAGCTCAGTCGGTAGAGCGACGGACTGTTAATCCGCAGGTCCCTGGTTCGAGCCCAGGTGGAAGAGCCAAGATTCTAAAAATCCCCATACATGCACATGATATGGGGATTTTTTTCACCAGAAATTCTCAAACCTAGCCCACATCATCAATTCAACTAACCCTTTGATTAGTTTTAATTCACTCAGTACAATTTTATAGACTTTAGGCTTGACCATTCCCCTTTCACTGCCTAAAATCCTTGACTAGATTCTCCAATAGCTCAGTCGGTAGAGCGACGGACTGTTAATCCGCAGGTCCCTGGTTCGAGCCCAGGTTGGAGAGCCAAATTCTAAAAGCCCACGCATTATGACTTGGGCTTTTTTATGCATAAAAATAATTATAAGGTACTAACTGAATAATAATTCTAGAAAATTAGAAATGTATATTCCACCGCTTAAAGCAAAATCAAAAGACTTCTACGGCTCAAATCCATTGCCTATTCTGGCTGCAATCATGACTCTGCATGACCGAAGTCTTGAAAATATCCGTGTGCGGTTCTTAGCTATTTCAGCACTTGTTTTTTATTGCCTTTACACCATGACTTTGAATATTCATTACATGATTATCAGCTGTTTAATCATGCCGATTGCGCGCGTTTTATATATTTTCTCAAACAGTTATTTCCAGTTTATCTATTTAGGCAGATTTCTCCTTGCAATATTATGGCGGAATCAATAAAGACATTCTAATAAAAAGGCATGCCGCTCATTATTAACTTCGCCTTATTTTCAAACTAAACAGCCGGCAGCCATGAATAGACAAAACTAGGGAATGCTGAAAGCAGCATCCCCAATATTTCTGCTTAGTCTGCAGTCACATTAAAACTCAATGTATATTTGTAGCGCTTCAATTCATTGCCTTTATGATCAAATGGCTGCTGATAATCTATGTTTAGCAAATACTGCCCTTTCTCAGGCAACACAAAATTTAGCATTCCCTGCGCATCTGTTTTAATACTCTGCAATATTTTGCCTTCGCGGCTAAAATTTGTTGTTTGCATTAAAATTTCGGCATTCAAATGATCAACTCCTTGGCCTTCATCCAAAATTTTAAACTGAATTGGCTGATTTACTCGAATAGCATTTGGATGCGTTAAAAACTGTACATCAAACCCGCCATGCAATTGTTCAACAGCTGCATTGCTTATTATTCTGCGCGATATAAAAGTTTCAATAATTTCGTGTGTTTGAACAATTTTAATTTTTGCATTTTTAGCCAATTGCGAACGGTAAACCACGTTCGGATTGTTTGGCTTATCCGCTGCAGACTGCCCGCCAATTAGAGCTTTCCACTCTTTATTTACCTGCGCAAAACTGCTTATGCTGCCCGTCTTTTCACCGCGAAATCGGTAAGTTCCATCAGTTTTATTTTCCAAACTATAACTGCTCAAAGTTTGCGTTCTCGCCCAATCAGCTTCCGTTAACTCAAGCTTTGCGCCAGCTGGCGAATACACATCGAACTTAAAATTTTTAATCGCGATTTCCGAAACAAAAGGATTATCATAAAATCCGGAAATAATAGCCGTATGATTATTAAAAGTTTGATAACTCAATGGCGCAACAAAAGGATAATGGGCCTGTGCGGTTCCTGCCGCCATCAATACACCGCCAGCCAAACCAAGGGCTTGAATAAGTCTCATCATGAACTGCTATTGAAAAGTTACCTTAGTGTAGGATCAGCGCAAGAAAATGTAAATAATTCCTATTTACATTTAATCAATAAGCATAAAAAAATCCCTCACGCATGAAGGATTTCGTCTATTTCATTTATGAACCGCTTAGGCTGCTTTAATAGGCACGCCGCTATGGAAACGGAATAACTCATCTGGAGTTAAAATCAGCTCTTTTTCTACTTCACGGATATGCTCAATGCGCATTTGAATATCTTCGCTAGGATTCTTGAGTTTAGATGCAGTTGCAACATTCATCGCCAAAGCCAAATAATCCTCATAGTGCCGTGATTCCGACTTCAGCAAGTAACGGTAATAACGGCCTAACTCCTCGTCCACCCGCGGTGCGAGCGCATAAAAACGCTCACAGGAGCGCGCCTCAACAAAAGCGCCGATAACCAGAATATCAATCAACGCTTCCGGTTCGTATGTGCGTACTTCTTTACGCAATCCGCCGGCATATCGGCCTGCACTGATTGCAGTCCACGCTTGCCCGCGCTTTGCCATAAACTCAAGCACTTGCTCATAATGCAGCATTTCTTCACGCACCAGCTGTGCAAGCTTCACTTGCAAATCAGAAAAGAAACTGTAGCGGAACATCAGATTCATGGCGGTACTGGCCGCCTTCTTCTCACAGTTCGCATGATCCTGCATCAGAATGTCTAAATTCTCTACCGCTTCATCCAGCCATGCTTGAGGAGTTTCACAGCCCAAGAAACCAATCACTGGCTTCATTAACTCATCGTAATTGATATTTGACATATTTCTAAACTAATAAAATTAACGTGCAGCTTGAATTGCCGCTTTCATTTGCTGTACTGCTTGCTCAAGCCCAACAAACACAGCTTCAGCAATAATGGAATGACCAATGTTTAATTCATGAATTTGCGGAATCCGCGCAATTGGGGCGACATTTTCAAGGTTTAAACCGTGTCCCGCATTAACAATTAAGCCTTTTGATGCCGCATATTCAGCACCCTGAATAATACGTTCTAATTCATACTGCTGCTCTTCAGGAGTTTCTGCATCGGCATAGGCCCCAGTATGCAATTCAATCGTCGGCGCACCGCAAGCCACCGCCGCATCAATCTGCGCAATATCAGCATCAATGAACAAAGAGACTTCACAGCCGATAGCTGCCAATGCCTGTGTTGCATTTTTAACGTCTTCAAAATGCCCAAGCACATCTAAGCCGCCTTCAGTAGTGACTTCCTGACGTTTTTCCGGAACAAAACACACATGATGCGGCTGAATTTCTTTGGCGAAAGCCACCATTTCCGGCGTTACCGCCATCTCTAAATTCATATGCGTCTTTAATACGGGACGCATGCGGCGCACATCATCATCCTGAATATGGCGGCGGTCTTCACGCAAATGCAAAGTAATGCCTTCTGCACCTGCCTCTTCGCAAATCTGCGCAGCCTTTACAGGATCAGGGTAAGCGGTGCCACGAGCTTGCCGCAAAGTCGCCACATGGTCAATATTTACACCTAATGATGCAGCCATAATATTTTCCTAAATTGCTATGATGTTTGTGAATTCTGTATCCATAGCTGACGGCTTTTCAATGGCCGGTCACCCAGCAATGAACTGATCATCTGCCGGTAAAGCTTGGACAATAATTGTAACTGTTCTGAATTAAAATCCCTACCTTTTTCATAGCTGCACATCGATAGGATTTGCTGACCGCTTAACGCAGCGCGGGAGACCTGTACAGTAGGCATAAAGCCATCATTCAATTGAAAAATGTATTGCTGCAGCGCAGTAATTTCCTGCTGATTGGCATCGCTGGAAAAATCTAAGGAATAGCCCAGCTCTTCCAGCAGTTCATGTTCAAATCTGCGTAAAATTTGCTTTAAAAATAAATTGGGATTTTCCTGCTGCGCTAAATGCTGCAGCTGCGCTAAAGTTTCAGCATATTGCAGATAAGTCTGCGGCATTTCCACTTCTAAAGGACATAATCGCAATAGAACTTCATTTAAATAAAACCCTGAAAAAAAAGCATCGCCAAAAAAGAAAATCGGCTGATTGACAATTTCAAGTTTAGTAAAATTTTTTAAATCTGATTTGCCAGAAGCCTGCAGGCAGATTGGCTGATATTGCGGTGGCGGAGTTTGCCGAAGAATGCCGTCAACGCGCCCATGCTCCTGTGTAAACAGATGCACGATATGGCTTCGTTCCCGATATTTTCTATGATGGATCAGATAACCATGCAATATTTCATTACGCATGATCGGATGAATTAATCCTTATCTTTTTTATTATGATCGTCTTCATCATCCCCATCAGGAATGACTGCACCCACAACAGCTGCAGTGCCTTTAACCACACCTTTTGTTGTTTTATAGGCAATTTTAACAGGAACGGTAACAATCTTATGAATGCAGCCTTGCAGAAACAACACGCACACAGCTATAGCCAACACTTTCATCATTACCATTCCCTCTTCGTTCTACCTTAATTACAGCAATTAAATATCGCTATAACCCAAGCTCTTCAATGCACGCTCGTCATCAGACCAGCCGCCTTTAACTTTCACCCAAAGCGTCAGCATGATTTTCTGCTCGAACATCTTTTCCATATCGACACGCGCATCCATACCGATTTTTTTCAGTTTCGCGCCCTTTTCACCAATTACAATCGCTTTTTGACCGGGACGGTCGACAAAAATTGTAGCATCAATATAGGTGCATGCCGGTTTTGGGCGGCCTGTTTTTTCATTAATTGTCGCTTCTTCTGTTTTAAACGATTCAATTTGAACCGTTAAATCATAAGGCAGCTCTTCGCCCAATTGGCGCATGATTTTTTCACGAATCACTTCAGACGCCAAGAAACGCTCTGAACGGTCTGTCAACTGTTCCAATGAATATAGCGGCGGCTGGAAAGGCAAGTAATTTTCAATCGTATTGCGCAAATGATCCAGGTTTGCACCGCGAAGCGCTGAAACCGGTACAATTTCAGCAAAATTCATGAGTTTTGCGCGCTCTTGAATCAATGGCAGCGCATGGTTTTTATTTTCAAGCGTATCAATTTTATTGATCACAAGAATAACCGGCATTTCCGCATTCTTCAGTTTTTCCAAAACCAATTCATCGTTTTGTGTCCACTTATCTGCATCAAGAACAAACAGAACAAGGTTCACGTCACGCAGCGCTGAATGCGCGGCGCGGTTCATCATTTTATTGATGGCGCGCACTTCTTTTTTATGCATCCCCGGGGTATCGACAAATACCGCTTGAGATTTTTCACGCGAATCAATGCCCACAATTTTATGGCGTGTGGTTTGCGGCTTACGTGAAGTAATGGACAGTTTCTGGCCCAAAATATGGTTCATTAACGTTGACTTGCCAACGTTTGGACGGCCCACAATAGCAACAAAACCGCTCTTATAGTCAGAAGGAATAGTCGTACCTTGTGAACTGAAGAATTGATTAATTAAATCATTGCCGCTGTCTTGCGGCTCGTGATCAGCATCGATGTGATCGGAATGAGTAGTCATTAAGACTTTTTCTCCAAAATTTCTAAAATATCTGCCGCTACAGCCTGTTCAGCAAAACGGCGGCTTGATCCTTCACCATATTTTACAGGCAGGCCATCAACAATGCATTCCACCTTGAAATGCTGATTTGGCGCATCGCCTTGAATATCTACAACATCGTAAGCCGGTAAAGGTTTTTTACGCGCTTGCAAATACTCCTGTAATCGTGACTTCGGATCTTTCAGCTGATCAGTTGGCTCAATATGATCCAAATATGGCACATACCATTTCAGAACAATAGGTTCCAGAATTTTCAAATCCTGACAATCTACATATATAGCGCCAATAATCGACTCTACGGTATCAGCAAGTATAGACTCGCGATGATGACCGCCAGATTTCAATTCACCTGTGCTTAAAATTAAATTTTGGCTTAATTTTAAGTCATTGGCAATTTTACCTAAGGCTTCCTGACGCACCAGCGTAGCACGCATGCGGGTCAATCTGCCTTCATTCTCATGCGGATAAGCATGATAGAGATAATTGGCAATAATCATCCCTAACAATGAATCGCCCAGATATTCCAGGCGCTCATAGTTGGTTTTATGGCTCACCGATCGGTGGGTCAAGGCCAGCTGCAGCAATTCAGGGTGTTTAAACTGATAACCGATACGGCTGGCTAAACGTGCATCATTTAGCTTGGACTGAGCTTTGATCAAAACTTTTCTCGAACTTCAACACAATATCTATATTCAATAAGAAAGGCTTTCTTATTTCATAATCTTTTTTCACTTGCAGACCATCAACATTAGTAGCTTGCGCAACATCCTTGAATTTCAAATCACGGATATTATTCATCTGTAAGCGCTTATCTACTTCTTCTGCAAATTTAGCTGGACTTAAATTTTTTGGACCATCTTTTAATTGCGTTTCAATCTGTTTATCAATTAAACGATCGTCCAAATACGGTCCCCAAACCGCGATTGCAATTTTAGCCATAAAAGCCAAACCAATAATTGCAATCAGAATTGCAATATACGATGCCCCTTGCTGGTGTCGCATTTTTTATTTTCCTAATCATGCATTAATCAATTTTGCCGTTACGGCTAAATGACGGCAATTTAAAACCAGGCTCTTTATGCATCCATTTATAGAAAGCACGGCCCGTTAAGTTCTCTTCCGGCACAAATCCCCAGAAACGGCTGTCAGCACTCTGATCGCGATTATCCCCCATCGCGAAGTATTGACCTTCTGGAACTTTCACTTCCCAATATAAACCATTTTCATTTGAATATTTACCATTATCTAAATAATTGATAAATGGCGCTTGACGGGCAATATTCACGCCCTCAAGTTCACGCATGGTAAAGGTGTGCGCACCCAATGTCTCTTTATGGTAAATAGACGTTGGCGTATCCTGCACATCTTTTGCACGGCTGAATTCTACAGGAACTTTAGGCACTTTTTGGCCATTAATTGTCAATTGGCCATGATCATAGACAATGTGATCACCCGGTAAGCCGACTACACGCTTGATATAGCTGATGCTGGGCTGAGGCGGATAACGAAATACAATTACATCACCGCGCTCAGGCTCACCGATACTGATGATTTTTTTATTCACGATTGGCAGACGGACGCCATAATCAAATTTATTCACCAGAATAAAATCACCAGTTTCTAAAGTTGGCACCATAGAATCTGAAGGAATATTAAATGGTTCATATAAAAAAGAACGCAATACTAAAACGACTGCCAAGACAGGCCAGAAATCATACGCCCAAGTAATAATGACATTTTCATTGCCCTTGCCTTTAGTTTGCCGCTGTTTCCAGACAAGCTTATCCAGCAGCCACACCAAAAAGAAAATCAGCGTAACAGGTACAAGGATTAAATTAAAATCAAAATCCATGAGCGTAATGACCTCTAGTTATTATCTATCTACTTTCAAAACAGCAAGGAACGCTTCTTGCGGGATTTCAACACTGCCCACTTGCTTCATGCGTTTCTTGCCTTCTTTTTGCTTAGACAAAAGTTTCTTCTTACGTGAAACGTCGCCGCCATAACATTTTGCCAATACGTTTTTACGCATTGCCTTAACTGTTGAACGGGCAATAATCTGCGCGCCAATCGCGGCCTGAATGGCAACATCAAACATTTGACGCGGAATCAAGTCTTTCATTTTCTCGACCAGCGCGATTCCGCGGTGGCGCGCATCATTGCGGTGGCAAATCATGGCTAAAGCATCAACTTTGTCCCCATTAATTAGCACATCGACCTTAACCAAAGATGAAGATTCAAAACGGACGAAGTTATAATCCAGTGATGCAAAGCCGCGTGAGCATGATTTCAGCTTATCAAAGAAATCCATCACGACTTCCGCCATCGGGATCTCAAAAGTAATTGCCACTTGATTACCCAAGAACTTCATGTCTTTCTGCACGCCGCGACGCTCAACACATAACGTCATTACATTACCCAGATACTCTTGCGGTACCAGAATATTGCATTCTGCAATCGGTTCACGTAAATCTTCGACTGTTGAGCCATCCGGCATTTTAGATGGGCTGTCGATGTATTTGGTGTCACCATTTTTCATCACAGCTTCATAGATCACAGTTGGCGCAGAGCTGATCAGGTCTAAATCATACTCACGCTCTAAACGTTCCTGCACGATCTCCATATGGAGCATGCCCAAGAAACCGCAGCGGAAGCCGAAGCCTAACGCATCTGAGCTTTCCGGTTCAAAGAACAAAGCAGAGTCATTGATTTGAAGTTTATGCAGCGCTTCACGGAAGGGTTCAAAATCGCTCGCATCAATCGGGAATAAACCTGCATAGACTTGCGGTTTTACCTTTTTAAAGCCTGGCAAAGTTGCAACTTCCGGCGTCGTCGCAAGTGTAATGGTATCGCCCACTGGCGCGCCAAAAATATCTTTAATGCCGGCAATGACAAAACCGACTTCACCGGCTTCCAATATGCCAGTTTCTGTGTGCTTCGGATTAAAGATACCCACAGAAGTAATGATGTGTGTTTGACCAGTCGATTTGACCAGCATCTTATCGCCTTTGCGCACGCGGCCATGCTTAATGCGCACCAAAGATACAACACCCAAGTAATTATCAAACCAAGAGTCAATAATTAAGGCTTGCAATGGTGCTTCACGGTCACCCTGCGGCGCTGGAATCACATCAACTAATGTTTCTAAAACTGACTCTACACCTAAACCTGTTTTTGCAGAACAGGTTGGCGCATGCGTGGCTTCAATCCCAATAATTTCTTCAATTTCATGAATAACGCGCTCAGGTTCAGCCTGAGGCAAATCAATTTTATTCAGAACAGGAAGAACTTCTAAATTCTGTTCAATTGCGGTATAGCAGTTCGCAACTGATTGCGCCTCTACGCCTTGCGCAGCGTCAACCACCAGCAATGCGCCTTCACAAGCCGCTAAAGAACGAGATACTTCATAAGAAAAGTCTACGTGCCCCGGGGTATCAATGAAGTTCAGCTGGTATTCTTGACCATTGGGATGCGTATAGTACAAGGTAACAGAAGCTGCTTTAATCGTAATGCCGCGCTCCCGCTCCAGTTCCATTGAATCTAGAACTTGAGCCTGCATTTCACGGTCCTGCAAGCCGCCGCACATTTGAATAAAGCGGTCGGCAAGTGTCGATTTACCATGATCGATATGCGCAATAATCGAAAAATTACGAATGTTTTTTATATCAACAGATTTTTTAGCTTGCGCCATGGGCTACCTTGGAAAAAAACGCGCTGTGCATGCAATATATAATGCACAGCAAAACTGATTAGAAATTGCGGAGGATTATAGCAGATGGATATTTTAATGTATCCAAAATAATAAACTCCTTTTAGCAATTACACGCCTGCATTCATGGCGCTGCGGCTGAATCCGTTAAATTATTCATCGGCACTGGCATCATAGATGCCGAAATCTGCCGGATTTTCGGAATCCGCCAGCGGCTGGTAAGCCTGTGTGAATGTAGGTGACATGCGTTTTGGGCGGCCTGTCGCAATTTCTATGCACGCCCATTGCGTATTGCCTGTAAACAAGACCGCTTTATCTTTGGGGCGGTAAAATGCATATTGGCGGAAGGAATACAGGGCATTAATGTCATTCAGCCAAGTCCGAAGAATAATTTCATCGCCTTCCATCGCCGCTTTCCGGTATTGCACATGATGCTCCACCGCAACCATGGCGTGCTTCAGTTCCAAATATTCCTTTAAACCCAGCCCCAGCGCTTCTATATGCGCTGTAGCAACATCCTGCATCCAGCTGACATACACCACATTATTCACATGGCCCAAAGCATCAATATGTTCTGGCTGTACGGTAATTTTCAAATCAAATATGCTGCTCATTTTCCCTTCTTAACTGGCAAATCTGCAGCCCACAGTCTACGGGAATTCTGCACGCAGTAAATTGCAAAAAATAAAAACCGCCTATAAAGGCGGTGTTCATTTGACCTAAAGCTGAATTTAATTATTCAATGCGCATTCCAACAATTGCCCGCTGGCCCTCGCGGATAATGGTGACACGGGCGACCGTATTCTTTTTCAAGTCTGAAACCGCTGCAATAAAGTCACTGGTATTATTAATGGCCTTATTGTTAATTTGGATTACTGCATCGCCGGACATTAAGCGGGCTTGAGCGGCGATGCCGCCACGGCGCACATCCTGAATCAATACTCCGCCTTTGGTATCCAGCTGTTTAATTTCACTTGCATTTAAATCACGAATACTGACACCCAATATTGGCCCTTTGCTTTGCTGCTGCGCTGCATCTGATTTTGCAGGGGTATCATCCGGCGCTGTCGCAAGCGTTGCAGAAATATTGCGGCGGCTGTCATCACGCAGCACTTCCAATTGAATGCTTTGATTTGGCACAGCGCGGTTTAAATAGTTCAGAAGTTCAGATGTACGTGAAATCGGCGTACCATTGAATTTCAAAATCACATCGCCCGCTTTAAAACCCGCTTTGGCAGCAGGCGAGTTAGGCGCAACCTGAGTAATGAGTGAACCTTCCGGTTTCGCCAATTTATAAGATTCCGCCAAGTTTCGGTCAATATCCTGCAGGCTGACACCTAAATAGGCGCGAGTGACTTTGCCATGTTTTTTCAGCTGATCCGCAACATCCATGGCAACATCAATAGGAATAGAGAACGACAAGCCCATGTAACCGCCTGTACCGCTGAAAATCCGCGAATTGACCCCCACCACTTCACCGCGCTGATTAAATAGCGGGCCACCAGAGTTTCCAGGGTTCAACGCGACATCTGTTTGGATAAACGGCACCGATGTTTCACCCATCATATTGCGCATTTTCGCGCTGACAATACCCGCAGATGCAGAGTAATCAAATCCAAATGGCGAACCGATGGCCAATACAGGCTCACCCACTTTCAGCTGACCCACATTGCCTGTACGCAGTTCAGGAAAACCTGAGCCTGCCACTTTCAATAACGCTACGTCTGTGCGCTCATCACTGCCGACAACGGTTGCATCAATTTCACGGCGGTCATTCAAAACAATAGTAACTTTCGAGGCATCTTCAACCACATGATGATTCGTCAGCAAATAGCCATCTTTACTGATAAAAAATGCGCTGCCGTATGCAGTTTTTTCCTGCGGCATTTGCTGCTGCGGAATAATGACCTGATTGCCGAAAAAGCGTTTTAAAATTTCAGGAACCTGCTGCTGCAAAAGCTCTTCTTGGCTCAGCTTTTTGACCACATTGACGCTCACGACAGCTGGACTCACCTGTTCAACCAGATTGGAAAAATCCACGGGAGCCGCCGCATGCGCCTGAACAGCAGCAACAGTGAAGACTGCAGCATATAATCCTTTTTGCATATTTTGATTTTTCATCTTAAGCATTCACTCAAATTATTGATGTTTTGAAATATGATTGGTTTTACCATAAAGCATGTAACTGCATCGTTACAATATGTTTGAATATATTCTAATAAACAGTGGCTTAATCATTCCTTAAAATTTACAGCATTATTAATATTATTCATTAAGCCAAAGCGTTTTTGCTCTTGCCTTTTGATCAAAAAAGCGTTGTGATTACCGAACTTTTTTTCAAATTAGCTGATGGAAATGCCTAATTTAGAAACAACTCATCATTTTGATGTCATCATTGTAGGAAGCGGCGGCGCTGGACTAAGCCTAGCCCTGTCCCTGCCGGATCATTTCAATATTGCTGTTTTAGCAAAATCGACCCTTACCGATGCAAGCACTTATTTTGCGCAAGGCGGTGTTGCTGCGGTTTTAGACAAAACGGATTCGATTGAACAGCACATTGATGACACAATGATTGCCGGCGCACATTTGTGTGAGCGGGATGCAGTGAAGCAAACAGTTGAAGGCGGCAAACCTTCCGTCGATTTCCTGCTGGAACATGGCGTGCAATTTACTTTGGATGAGCAGGAACAGCTCCATCTCACGCGTGAAGGCGGACATTCTCAGCGCCGCATTATTCACGCCGCCGATGCAACTGGGCGCGCAATTTCCACCACACTGGTTCAGCGCGCTCAAGAAAAATCCAACATCAGCATTTTTGAAAACTATATTGCAATTGATCTGATTACTTCGCAAAAGCTTCACCATCATGGCGAAAACCGCGCATTAGGCCTCTATGCGCTGGATGAAAAAACAGAAAAAGTGCATACCTTCCTCGCGCCTTTTACTGCTTTGGCCTGCGGCGGCGCAATGAAAGCCTACCTATACACGTCCAATCCGGATATTGCTACGGGCGACGGCATTGCTATGGCTTACCGTGCAGGCTGCCGTGTTGCGAATATGGAATTCAACCAATTTCATCCAACTTGCCTTTATCACCCTCAAGCGCGTTCTTTCTTAATTACGGAAGCAATGCGCGGTGAAGGCGCATATTTACGCTTGCCGGATGGTGAACGGTTTATGCTGCGGTTTGACGAACGTGCTGAACTTGCGCCACGCGATATTGTCGCACGCGCTATTGACTATGAAATCAAACGTCTGGGCATCCGCCATGTATGGCTGGATATCACCCATCAGCCTGCTGAATTTGTGAAAGAGCATTTCCCGACGCTGTATGAACGCTTACTTGAATTGGGTATCGACATTACCCAAGAAATGATTCCGGTTGTTCCAGCGGCGCATTACACCTGCGGCGGTGTGGTTGTTGATGAAAATAGCGAAACAGATATTTCAGGCTTGTATGCCATTGGTGAAACTTCTTATACAGGTTTGCACGGCGCAAACCGCATGGCAAGCAACTCGCTTTTAGAATGCTTCGTGTACGGCATGGCAGCGGCCAAGCATATTGAAGCTGGCCTGCAGGCAGAATATGCATCGCCTAAAGTGCCTGTGTGGGATGATTCTCAAGTCACCAACCCTGATGAAGATGTGGTGATTTTGCAAAACTGGGATGAGCTGCGCCAAACCATGTGGAACTATGTCGGTATTGTCCGCACCACGAAACGCCTGCAGCGCGCTTTACACCGTATTGAAATGCTCAAGCGCGAAATCACCGAATATTATCAGGACTATCAAGTCAGTAAAAACTTGATTGAACTTCGCAACTTGGTTCTAGTGTCTGAAATGATTGTGCGCTGCGCGATGGAACGTAAAGAATCCCGCGGCTTGCATTACACCTTGGACTATCCAGAATTAAGCCCAGAATTACGCAAAACAGTACTCACGCCGCCGAACTTTCAAGTACAGACGCCATTAGTGAATACTTAATATCAATCGTTTGATTTTCCATCATCAATCCATTAATTGGCTTATTTTAAGAGACATTGCTATAAGGCAATGTTTCTTTTTTAATTATCCAGATGATGTATGCAGTCAAAGATATATTTTCTTTAATGCTTTTTTGTCGCTTAAAGCACTATTTCACGGCATCAGCTGTTCATTTTTGATTTTTCGGTGGAATAGAATAAGTTCCTGTCACATGCGCTACAGGTTCATCCATTTGATCGACCGAATAAATCCAAACCTCTGCAACAATCAACGCCTTGCCGACTTTGATCAGCTTGCAAATGCCTCTTAGGTTTTGATCAGCTGAGGGTTTGCGCAGGAAATTGATATTCATATTGGTGGTGACGGCTAAGCCCACTATGCCTATTTCCCCCAAAATAGCGGCATACATGGCAAAGTCAGCCAGTGTCATGATTGTTGGCCCTGAAATTGTATTGCCTGGGCGCAAATCATTTACCCCGACACGCCAGACCAAAGAAGCTCCCTTTTCAGTTACCTCTTCTATTTCACAATTCGCTAGACTCGGTGCAAAATCGCGCTTTAAAAAATCAATAATGTCCTGTTTGCTGCTTCTCATAAAAAAAGATCATCCATAACTTTTGCTATGCATGATCTTGTAAATGAGTTGCGCAAAGAAAGCTATGGCATTTTAGACAGAGTCCAAATACTGCAGCGCTTGCGTCAAGACCTGCTCCGGCGCTTGTGATGCATCTAAACGCTTCATGCGTTCAGGATGTCGCTCTGAGAGTGTTTGGTAGCCCATACGGACTTTCTCAAAGAAAGTGACTTTCTCTTGTTCAAAACGGTCCAATGCGCCGCGTGCGCGGGCACGGTTCATGCCTAATTCAATCGGGGCATCAAGCCAAAAAGTAAAATCCGGCATCCGGCTGACAAAGCTATCATTCAGCACTTGCAGTTTGGCTTCACTTAAGCCCCGGCCTGCACATTGATAGGCAAAGCTGGCATCAGTGAAACGGTCACACAATACAATTTGACCGGCTTGCAGCGCAGGCAGAATCACTTGTTCTAAATGCTGCGCACGGGCTGCATACATTAGCAGCAGCTCAGTATCATTGCTCATTTGCTCTTCATGATTCACAGACAGCAGCAATGAACGGATCTGCTCTGCCATCGGCGTTCCGCCTGGTTCGCGCGTCAGCACCACTTCGCGCCCCTGCGCGGTCAGATGATCATAAATTTTACGGATGAGCGTGGTTTTGCCAACCCCTTCAGTGCCTTCAAAACTGATAAACATGCTCACTCCTTAATTTTTTGAACGTATAACCGCCAAGTATTCTTGCACAGCACGGTTATGCTCCTGCAGATTGGCAGTAAATTTATGGCCGCCATTGCCTGTCGCCACAAAATAAATGTTATTTGAGCTATCCGGATGCATTGCAGCTTCAATGGCTTTTTTACTTGGCAAAGCAATTGGAGTCGGCGGCAGGCCACTCATGGTATATGTGTTGTATGGTGTGGGCGTGCGTAAATCCTGACGGGTAATATTGCCAGTATATTTACTCCCCATGCCGTAAATGACCGTCGGATCAGTCTGCAAACGCATGCCTTGCTGCAGGCGGCGCACAAACACACCAGATACTTGCTCTAATTCACTGTCTAGGCTGGTTTCTTTTTCCACAATCGACGCCATGATCAGCGCTTCGTATTTATCCTGATATGGTAAACCTTGTGCACGTTTTTCCCATGCCTGATCCAGCGCTTTCATTTGCCGGATATACAAATCTTTTAAAATTTTCTTATCCGATTCGCCTTTCGCAAAGAAATAGGTATCCGGCGCAAATAAGCCTTCAGGATGGCTGTAAGGAATCTCTAAGGCTTTTAAAATTTGTTCATAAGGCAAATTGCTGATGTCATGCGTGACCAGCGGATCACGTTTCAACGCATCAATCAGCTGTTTAAACGTGGTGCCTTCAATCACCAGAATACGGTTCATTTGCGCATTGTCAATATTCGAAATCATCACCATGACTTCACGGATACTCATGCCTTGGCGCACTTCATATACACCCGCTTTCAAGGTGTCATGAATCATCAGCTTTTGATACAGCTTCAGCACCACCGGAAAATTGACTTTATCCTCTTTGGCTAAACGGTCAATAAAGCCTGAATATGTGTCGCCTTCACCAATCGCCAGCATTTGCTTCTTGCCTTCAACCGGATAATCTTTAAATAGGCTGGACCATAAAACAACGCAGATAATGATGGCGAAAGACAGCACCGTCAGCCATACAGCTTTCGGCGGTTTTTGCGGCTGAGACTTTTTCTTTTTAGATTTAGACTTGACTGATGACATAATTTTAGCGGATTTGATTAAGTTTTAAGGTTTTAAACAGTTCGGTACAGGCCTGCACATTAAGTGCAGCACCATTGAGGCTGGATGCAATTTTCATTGGATTCAGTGCATTGCAGAAAAATACACTTTGCAAAGCAGGGATTTCATCCAGATCAACATTTCGCTGCACACATTGGACTCCATGCGATTGCATCCGCGAAAGAATCTCAGCGCGCATTACGCCATGCACGCCATTATAGCGAAGTTCAGGCGTAATCCATGTATCGTTTATTCGAATAAAACAATTACTGCTCACACCTTCAACAATTAGCCCCTGCACATCCATAACCAGCGCTTCCGCCCATCCCTTTTGATCGGCCTCATGCTTCAGCATCACCTGCTCTATACGGTTCAGAGACTTTAAGCCTGCCAAATTCGGCATAGTTAAGCCGATTGCCTGCTCCAATATGCCGCTGTCTGCAATACTGTATTTAAAGTCAGCAACAGCTTGAGGGTAGTAAAAGACCCACACATCTGCGGGATGATCCGGAAGGCTGTAGCCGCGCTGGCCGTCTCCCCGGCTCAGAATAATTTTTACTGTGCCTGAAGCTGCGGCCTCGAATTGGTGGATTTCACCAAGTGTTTGCGCAATGAGTTTTAAATCCGCCTGCAAATACAAGCGCTCATTGGCATTATTCAAACGTGCAAGATGCAAATCATGCAGCTCAATCCTGCCATTGCGCAGACGCGCTGTTGTAAAGCATCCGTCTCCATAATGAAATGCCCGGTCAGTCAATGAAACTTCTGCAATTCGCTGACCATTTTTAAAACATAGCATAGCGGGCGTCCTGTAAATGATGGCCTAGTTTAAGAAGAGTTGGCTGCAATTCCCAGTCTTTTCTGACATAGCTTTTTTATTCATATCAAATTCGTTTCTTATTATTTTTTATACATAAAACTTGCAGATATTCTTCGCTTTGTTAGTAAACACGAATAAATCAAAGTTAAAGGATATTAAAATGCGTTCATTAAAAATCGGGGTACTGGCCGCGCTTATTTCAGCGACATCATTCAGCGCACTGGCTAAAGATTTCTTAAATGTTTCATACGATCCAACACGCGAATTGTATGACAACTTCAATAAAGAATTCAGCGCGTACTGGAAAAAAAGCACGGGACAAGACATCAATTTCAAACAATCGCACGGCGGCTCCGGCAAGCAAGCCCGCTCAGTCATTGATGGCCTTGGCGCCGATGTAGTGACTTTAGCCTTGGCGGCAGATATTGATGAGATTGCTGAAAGAGGCCTGTTGCCTAAAGACTGGCAAAAGAAATTTCCTCAGAACTCAACACCTTACACATCAACCATTGTATTTTTGGTGCGTAAAGGAAATCCGAAAGGCATTAAGGATTGGGGCGATTTAGTAAAACCGGGTGTAGAAATCATTACGCCAAACCCGAAAACATCGGGCGGCGCACGCTGGAACTATTTAGCCGCATGGGCTTGGGCAAAACACCAAGCTGGCGGCAACGATGCAAAAGCGCAAGAATTTGTCCGTCAAATTTATAAACAGACCAAAGTGCTGGATTCTGGCGCACGCGGCGCAACAACGACGTTTGCTGAACGCGGCATAGGCGATGTCTTGCTGGCGTGGGAAAATGAAGCATTTTTGGCCGTGCGCGAACAGCCGGGAAAATTTGAAATTATCACTCCGTCTTTATCTATTCTGGCTGAACCGCCTGTCGCAGTTGTCGAAAAAAATGCCAAAAAGAACGGCAATGAAAATATCGCAAAGGCCTATTTGAATTATTTATATTCTCCAGCAGGTCAAACTGTCGCAGCCAACAACTTCTACCGTCCGCGCAATGCAGCAGTTGCCGCAAAATACAAATCCGTATTCAAACCGCTTAAATTAATTACCATTGATAAAGAATTCGGCGGCTGGACAAAAGTACAGAGCAAGCACTTTGACAATAACGGCGTGTTTGACCAAATCGTGAAAGCCAACAGCGCGAAATAAACACAACTATAGAACAAAATTGAATCGATATATCGGCTATAGCGCTATAGCCGATACATCAAGTGCTCATCAGAATCAACTTATCTCTTTTATTCATATAAAATTCGTTTTTAATTATTTTTTATGCATAAAGAATGGCGTTATTCTGCACTCATGTTACAAAACATTTAGAATTTTGAGGTCCTTATGAGCATTTCAGCAAAGTTGAAACTTGGAGTTTTGGCCGCAGTTGTATCCACTATTTCTTTAGGCGCTGCAGCCAAAGATTTCCTGAACGTATCATACGATCCAACCCGTGAACTGTATGAAAATGTGAATAAGGATTTCAGTAAATACTGGGAAAGCCGTACAGGACAAAAAATCAATTTTAAACAGTCACATGGCGGTTCCGGCAAGCAAGCCCGCTCAGTCATTGATGGCTTGGATGCAGATGTGGTTACGCTGGCTTTAGCCGCGGACATTGATGTAATTGCTGAAAAAGCGAAACTGCTTCCTGCGGACTGGCAAAAGAAACTGCCGAATAACTCTACGCCATATACCTCAACAATTGTGTTTTTAGTACGCAAAGGCAACCCGAAGCACATTAAAGATTGGGGCGATTTAGTAAAACCCGGTGTCGGCATCATCACCCCAAATCCTAAAACTTCAGGCGGCGCGCGCTGGAACTACTTAGCCGCATGGGCTTGGGCTAAACACCAAGCGGGCGGCAATGATGCGAAAGCGCAAGAGTTTGTGCGCAAAATCTATAAAAACACCAAAGTGCTGGACTCTGGCGCACGCGGCGCAACGACCACTTTTGCTGAACGCGGCATAGGCGATGTCTTGCTGGCTTGGGAAAATGAAGCGTATCTCGCCATTCGTGAGCAGCCGGGCAAGTTTGAAATTGTAACCCCGTCTCTGTCTATTTTGGCTGAACCGCCTGTCGCCATTGTGGAAAAAAATGCAGAGAAGAAAGGCAATCTTTACTTAGCCAAAGGCTATTTAAACTTCCTGTATTCTCCACGCGGCCAGCAGATAGCAGCGCAAAACTTCTACCGTCCGCGCGATGCCAAAACATTGGCGCAATATGGAAAAACCTTCAAACCATTGAAACTGGTAACGATAGATCAAGAATTTGGCGGCTGGAACAAAGTACAAAAAGCGCACTTTGAAAATGGCGGTATCTTTGACCAAATTGTAAAGTCTAACAGCGCGAAGTAATTTCCGCTTGACTGAATCAGGAGTATTGACATGACGCATACCGTAATCGTTCCAGGTGTGGGCGGCAGTGAACAGCATCACTGGCAGTCTTGGCTGCAGCGCCAGCTCATGTCCTGCTCCCGCGTTCAGCAAGAAGACTGGAACCATCCTGTACTGAACCATTGGATTTCGCAGTTTGTCAAAACTGTAGCCCCTATTCAGGATGATATCCAAATTGTGGCGCACAGCTTTGGCTGCTTAACCGCGGTTGCAGCGCTGGCGGAGCATCCGGAGCTCAACAGCAGAATCAAAAAATTGATTTTGGTTGCTCCGGCAAACCCTGCCCGTTTTGGGGACGCGGGCTTTGCCCGCGACAGTCAAAATGACTATGCCGCCTATTTCCATCAGCTTAAAATTCATGTGCCTGCCACAATGATCATCAGTGAAAATGATCCTTGGCTGGCCTTTGATGACGCGCAGCTTTTGGCGAAGTCATGGAAACTCAAACCGATCAACGCAGGTTCAGCAGGTCATATTAATGTGGCATCAGGGCATGGCCCTTTTCCTGAGATTTTCAATTATTTGATTTCAGAAAAAACTATGCCGCATATCAACATTCCTGATGAGTACAAGTATTTATTTAAATTTGCAATTTAATCACTGCAACTTATGCTTGAACCGAATTTTACATTTTGTTTTTTATTGACTGATTTCAGTCAATTTTCTCTTTTTGAGGAGTAGTCATGTCGCAGCGGTCCCGAGTGCTGCCAGGATTTGGTCTGTCTTTAGGCTTTACCCTTGCGTATTTGTCATTAATCGTGCTGATTCCTTTATCTGCGGTTTTTATTAAATCGCTGGGTATAGGCTGGGATGGTTTATGGGAAATTTTAAGTTCTGAGCGAATTTTAAAATCCCTTCAATTAAGCTTCAGCACAGCAATTATTGCCGCGCTGGTCAATGTCGTTTTTGGCCTGTTGCTGGCATGGTGCCTTGTGCGCTATACCTTTCCTGGCAAACGAATAATTGATGCCTTGGTCGATTTGCCTTTTGCCCTGCCAACAGCTGTTGCCGGCATTGCATTGACATCCCTGTATGCGCCTACAGGCTGGATTGGTCAGTATTTAGAACCCATCGGCATTAAAGTCGCATATACCCCTATCGGGATTACATTGGCGCTGATCTTTATTGGCATTCCGTTTGTGGTGCGTACGGTACAGCCCGTACTAAGCGACTTAGAAACCGAACTGGAAGAAGCCGCTTCTGCTTTAGGCGCGAACCGCTTTCAAATTGTCACTAAAGTCATTCTGCCGATTTTATTTCCAGCATTAATTACCGGCTTTGCATTGGCATTTGCACGCGGCGTCGGCGAATATGGCTCGGTCATTTTTATTGCCGGCAACCAGCCCTTTAAAACTGAAATTGCACCTTTGATGATTATTTCTCGTTTAGAAGAATATGACTATGCGGGCGCAACCACTATTGCTGTGGTCATGCTGGTGATTTCATTTGCTATTCTGTTTGCCATTAACTTAGTGCAAGCATGGGCAAGCCGACGCACAGGGAGAACCGCGCGATGAACGTAAACAGCAACGAATTAGCGAAAAAGCTGCAGTCACGTGACGCAACCCGTGAACCTGCTGCCGTGCGCATTGCATTAATTACCATTGCATTGATTTTTTTCGTCAGTTGCTTAATGCTGCCTTTAGTGCTGGTGTTTGTAGAAGCCTTTAAACAAGGTGTAGGCGTCTATTTTCAAGCCTTGGTGCATCCGGACACACTCTCTGCTGTCAAATTGACCTTATTGACAGCCGTCATTGCTGTGCCGCTGAATGTAGTTTTTGGCGTAGCGGCGGCTTGGACTGTTGCGAAGTTCAACTTCCGCGGCAAATCAATTTTAACGACAATTATTGATATGCCGTTTTCAGTCTCGCCAGTCATTGCCGGCCTAATGCTTGTGCTGATTTTTGGCACACAAGGCTGGATGGGCAATTGGCTGATGGATCATGATATTAAAATCCTTTATGCAGTCCCTGCAATTGTGCTGGCGACAATCTTTATTACTGTACCTTTTGTTGCCCGCGAGCTGATCCCTTTAATGGAGGCGCAAGGTACGGAAGAGGAAGAAGCGGCAATTGTCCTCGGCGCCAATGGCTGGCAGACCTTTTGGAAAGTCACCCTGCCAAATATCAAATGGGGCTTAATTTACGGCGTAATTCTGTGTAATGCGCGCGCAATGGGTGAATTCGGTGCGGTTTCTGTGGTTTCTGGCCACATCCGCGGTGAAACCAATACCCTGCCGCTGCACGTCGAAATTCTCTATAACGAATATACTTTCAGCGCCGCCTTTGCTGTTTCATCCCTCTTGGCATTGCTGGCAATTGTCACCCTGATTTTAAAATCGTGGGTTGAAATCCGCCAAGAGAAACAGGACAAGCGCAATGAAGATTCAACAGCTTCTTAAGGAATGACCTCATGAGTATTCAAGTAAAAAATATTGAAAAACACTTTGGTGCATTCCATGCGCTGAAAAATATCTCTTTAGATTTTCCAGATGGCCAATTGGTGGCTTTGCTTGGGCCATCCGGCTGCGGTAAAACAACTTTGCTGCGCATTATTGCCGGCTTAGAATCGGCAGATGGCGGTAAGGTTATTCTGGAAGGCGAAGACGCAACCAATGTTCATGTCCGTGAACGCGAAGTAGGCTTTGTATTTCAGCACTATGCTCTTTTCCGCCACATGACGGTATATGACAACATTGCGTTTGGCCTGCGCGTCCGCCCGCGCGCTACACGCCCGAATGAATCTGAAATCAAAAAGCGCGTAACCCGCCTGCTGGATTTAGTGCAGCTTGGCTTTTTGGCAGACCGCTTCCCTGCGCAGCTGTCTGGCGGCCAGCGCCAGCGTATTGCGCTTGCCCGTGCACTGGCTGTTGAGCCGCGCGTGCTGCTGCTGGATGAGCCATTCGGCGCATTAGATGCCAAAGTGCGTAAAGAACTGCGCCGCTGGCTGCGCACCTTGCATGATGAACTGCACATCACCTCCATTTTTGTCACGCATGATCAGGAAGAAGCGCTGGAAGTGGCTGACCAAATTATTGTCATGAATAAAGGCAATGTGGAACAAATCGGTTCACCGCGTGAAGTCTATGAGAAACCGGCAACACCGTTTGTATTTGATTTCTTAGGTCAAGCTAACCGTTTTGAGGGCCAAAACAGCAACGGCATTATTCAAATTGGCGAAGACCGCATTCAATTGCCGCAGGCGCCAAATGCGCCGCAAGGCCCTGTGATTGCTTTTGCCCGGCCAAATGAACTTCGCATTCATGCGCAGCCGCAGGACAATGCCATTCAAGCCACCTTCCTGCGTGAAATTTGGATTGCAGGTAAAGTATTGGCAGAACTGCATGACCGTCAAGGCAATCTGATTGAAATATCACTGACACCCGATGAAGCAAAACTGCACCAATTCCGCCCGAATCAAACGGTATGGCTCAGTGCATCTGCTTTACATTTATTTGAAAACCAAGTCGCTTAAGGCTTTATGATGGGGCATTGCGCCCCATCAATTTTGAGGTATGCAGGAATATGAATTTCCAACAATTAAGAATTATTAGAGAAACCGTTAGACAGAACTTTAATTTGACAGAGGCTTCTGCTGCGCTGTACACCTCTCAATCCGGGGTCAGCAAGCATATTAAAGATTTAGAAGACGAATTAGGCGTGCAGCTGTTTATCCGTAAAGGTAAACGCTTACTCGGCTTAACTGAGCCGGGGCAATCGCTGCTCGGCATTGTAGAGCGCATGCTGGTCGACGCAGAAAATATTAAGCGCTTGGCCGACGATTTTAACAAAGTGGATGAAGGCACCCTGACAATTGCGACTACACATACCCAAGCGCGTTATGTTTTGCCGCCAATCGTCAATAAATTCAAAAAAGAATTTCCTAAAGTCCATCTGATTCTGCAGCAGGCCAGTCCAGTAGAAATTACAGAAATGCTGCTTCAAGGCGAAGCCGATATTGGCATTGCAACAGAATCTTTAACCACAGAAGACAACCTTGCCAGCGTACCGTTTTATAATTGGCAGCACAGCATTCTGACTCCGCAGAATCACCCGCTGGCCAGCAATAACAACATCACGATTGAAGATTTATCGCACTACCCCATCATTACCTATCATGGCGGTTTCACAGGCCGTTCAAAAATTGATACGGCATTTGAAGAGGCTGGATTTGATGTGGATATTGTGATGTCTGCACTGGATGCCGATGTCATTAAAACGTATGTTGAACTCAACATGGGGGTCGGCATTGTCAATAATGTCGCTTACGATGCAGAACGCGATTACCGTCTAAAACAAATTCCAACTGATATTTTTGGCGTGAATACGACATGGATTGCAGTTCGAAAAGGTCATCTTCTGCGCGGCTATGGCTATGAATTTATCTCTTTGTGCTCACCCGATGCAGATATTAAAGCGCTGAAAAAAGTCGCTTATCCCGACGACTGACATAAAAAAGAAATAAAAAGGAGACATAAGTCTCCTTTATTTCTCTTACTTTGATTTAAATACTTGCATAATAGGCCATACAAAAGAAAAACTATTTCAGGCCCAAACACCCATGAAATCGGCAAGCCTCATTGCAATAATTCCATTATGCCTTTCCCTGCCTGGCCATGCCGCAGCTTTAGAACGGTCAGGTCAAAATATTCAATCTTTTTTTGAAACCGGCAATTATACCGAATTCAGTTTGGGGCAAATCCAAGGCAATGTTAGCGGTGAAAATGCAAATCGGGAGCAATTGTCTGAATCTCTGGGAATCACTGATTTTTCAACAGGAAATTTAGTTGAAGATTCTGTCTTTATTCAAGCCGCTCTCAAACTGCAGCTGCACCCTAAATTTTCTGCGGGATTGATTTTTGATCAGCCTTTTGGAATTAAAGTAAACTATGATTATCGGCCAAAATCCATTCTCGGCTATGAACAGCTGGAAGCCGTCGATATTCACCTAAAAACTCAAAACATCACAGCTTTAGCTGGTTTTCAGCCCAACAGCCGGTGGAATATTTACGCAGGCTTAGCACAGCAGAGTTTTGAAGGAGACTTAAGCCTTTTCGGACAAAGCTATTATTTTTTTAATGGCTATCAAGTGCAGTTAAAAAAAGACTACGCGCTCGGATGGCTTGCAGGCCTCAGCTACCAAATTCCGGAAATGGCTTTGCGCACCAGCCTCACCTACCGTTCCAAAATCAAGCATAAAGTGCAAGCGCTGGAAAATACGCCAGATAATGGCTATTTTGAAAATTCTACAAAAATAGAAACACCCCAATCTGTCACGTTTGATTTTATGAGTCCAGTGAGTGCATCCAACCTGATTTTTGGCACAATCCGCTGGGTGAATTGGAAAGATTTTAAAATTCAGCCCGATGGCTTTTCTCAGGTTATTGACCCTTATATTTATTTAGTCCCAGCCTTAGCAGAGTTTAATCTTGTAGATTATAAAGCCGATCAATGGTCAGCCAAACTAGGCATAGCACATCAGGTTAATGAACAGTGGTACGCCAGCTTAGAAACTGCATGGGATTCCGGCAGCCAAAATCCCTCTTCAACAGTCAATCCCGCAGATGGCTATAACAGTATTGGCCCCGGATTCAGACACAATTTTTCATCTAAAACATACCTTTCTGGCGGTATTTATTATTTCCGGTTCCGTCCGTCTAAGCCTGATAAAAACAGTATTACAGTCACCTCGTTATCCACCTTAGAAAACAAAGAGGCTTGGGTTTATGGGCTTAAAATCGGCCATTCATTTTGAGTTTTAAATTCCAATGCATCAAATAAAAAACGGGCCGAAGCCCGTTTTTCTTAATATGTAGAATCAATTACCAGTGGTAGCTTACGCCGACTTTACCTACTGGCATCCATTGATATTTATCATCTTCACGGATTTTTTGCTCTTCTGCACGTAAATCTGCAGTTGCATTGCCGTTCAAGCCAATAAACTTACCGTCTTTATCCAATTGCACATCTGGGTTTCCAGTGTAGTAAGCGCCAATCTCACCAAACACACCCCAGTTTTTGTTGATTTTTGGTGCCCAGCCTAAACCTAAATATGGTGCGATATCATTTTTATACGATAATTGCCCGTTGATAGAACCATCGTATAGGTACTTATTGCCATTCAATGTAACTTCACCATCGCTTGAACGCTGAGTTAAGTCATAGTCATTGTCAATGTAAGCAACACCGGCTGCAACATAAACGCCTTGAGCCCAACGGTTAGTGCTTGCCCCCCATGGACGAAGTTCAGCATTTAAATAGACATTGTTGTTTTCCATATCAACATCGTATTTAGTTCCGTCAATCGATAAATCATCATTCCATGAAATATCACCGCCATTATAGCCAAGTGCAAGGCCAACATAAGGGTTTGCAGTCCAAAGCAACGCGCCGCCATAACCTGTAGTACCGACCTCAAGGCGGGCACCAGACGGAATCAATTGGTTTTGATCAAATGCATAGCCATCATGTACAACTGATGTATCTGCCATTGCTGTGCCAGCTGTTGCCAGTAAAGACACGGCTAAAACTGTACGTAGAGCTTTCATTGTGTTTTCTCCTCAAATACAAACTTTTAAAAATTATTGGTTCATTTGCATGGTTCGCTGCGTATGAGAGGAATATAAAGCACTTGCCGATCACGTTTTATTCAAAATTTGCTTAGTTTTTGTTATTTTTTGATACAAATTGAGCTTTCATGTTGATTGCTAAAAAAAATCAGCCCTATTTTTGAACTCGACTCATCAATTCAGCTTATTTTCTCTTACTTTAATAATAAATTCCGATCTATTGTTTATTTTCCATCTATTTTGAACCCAATTTAGTGTAAAATCTTGGAAAATTTTTTTCTGGATGGAAGAACATGTCTCAGCTTTCAACAATCATTGAACAAGCCTTTGAAGACCGTGCGAATTTCACAGCAGCGGACTGCTCAGCTGAAATCCGTCAAGCAGTTGAAGAAGTTATTGCTGGCCTTGATAATGGCTCATTGCGCGTTGCTGAAAAAATTGATGGTGAATGGATTGTTCACCAATGGGTTAAGAAAGCAGTTTTGTTGTCATTCAAGTTAAACGACAACAAGCCAATGGAAGCTGGCGATCTTCGTTTTTATGACAAAGTGGATACTAAATTTGCTGATTGGACTGAAGAACAGTTTAAAGCTGCTGGCGTACGTGTAGTGCCGCCTGCTGTTGCGCGCAAAGGTTCTTTCCAGGCGAAAAACGTTGTACTGATGCCTTCTTATGTGAACATCGGCGCTTATGTTGATGAAGGCACAATGGTTGACACATGGGCAACTGTTGGTTCATGCGCTCAAATCGGTAAAAACGTTCACCTTTCTGGCGGCGTAGGTATTGGCGGTGTTCTTGAGCCGCTTCAAGCCAACCCAACCATTATTGAAGACAACTGCTTCATCGGCGCGCGTTCTGAAATTGTTGAAGGCGTGATTGTTGAAGAAGGCTCTGTGATTTCTATGGGCGTGTTCATCGGTCAATCAACTAAAATTTATGACCGCGCAACTGGTGAAGTTCATTATGGCCGCGTACCAGCAGGCTCTGTGGTTGTTTCAGGCAGCCTGCCTTCTAAATGCGGTACTTACAGCCTGTATGCTGCAATCATCGTGAAAAAAGTTGATGCTAAAACACGCGCTAAAACCAGCTTGAACGATTTGCTGCGCGAAGACTAATTTTGCATTAGCTGACTGCGGAACTATAATTGTTCCTCATCTCTACGATTAGAAATGATCGTAGAGATTTTTTGTTTTTTTATATCTGGTTAATTTTGTTATGAGTACCCTTCGTTCTGCTGCTATTCCTGTTTCTGATCCGTCTGCGGGTTTACGTATCACGGAGATTTTTTATTCATTGCAAGGTGAAGCCAATACTGCGGGCTTACCGACAGTTTTCATCCGCTTAACCGGATGCCCGCTGCGCTGCACTTATTGCGATACCACTTATTCTTTTGAAGGCGGTGAACGCAAGTCATTAGACGACATTATTCAAACCACGCTCGATTTTAAAACCCCCTATATTTGTGTAACTGGCGGTGAGCCGCTGGCACAGCCGAACGCATTGCCGCTGATGCAGCGCTTGGCGGATTTAGGCTGTGAAGTATCACTGGAGACCAGCGGCGCTTTGGATGTCTCTAAAGTTGACCCGCGGGTTTCAAAAGTTTTGGATTTAAAAACACCTGCTTCTGGCGAATCTGCACGGAATTTGCTTTCAAATATTGATTATTTAACTGAGCATGATCAAATTAAGTTTGTGATTTGCGACCGTGAAGACTACGAATGGTCTAAACAGCAAGTTCAACAGCTTGAGTTGAATAAAAAAGCCGGCACTATTTGGTTTTCTCCTGCATTTGCAGTCGAAAAAGGCGTTGTGCGCCTGCCTCAGCTTGCGCGTGATCTTGCGCAATGGATCTTAGAAGACCGTCTCCCCGTCCGTTTCCAGCTGCAGCTGCATAAACTGCTTTGGAACGATGAAACCGGCCGCTAAGTGATATAGATTTTTAAGTAATATAGATTTTGGAGAAAGACATGCGTCCTCGCGCGATTGTACTGTTATCTGGCGGTTTAGACTCAACTACCTGCCTCGCTTGGGCTCAATCACAGTATGAATGCATTGCGCTCAGCTTTATGTATGGCCAGCGTTCTACAACTGAGCTGGATGCAGCCCGTGAATTAACAGCGAAAGCTGGTGTTGAGCACCGTGTTATCAACATTGATTTAGGCAACCTTGGCGGTTCTGCATTAACAGATCACACAATTGATGTTCCTGATCATGAACAGGAAGGTATTCCTGTAACTTATGTTCCAGCGCGTAACACAATTTTCTTATCTTATGCACTGGCTGCAGCCGAAGTTTTTGGCGCGGAAGCCATTGTCATCGGCATCAATGCTGTTGATTATTCAGGTTATCCAGACTGCCGTCCTGAATTTATTGAAGCCTTTGCCAACATGGCGCGCCTTGCAACAAAAGTGGGCGTTGAAGGAAAACCCCTTAAGTTTGAAACACCTCTGTTACATTTATCCAAAGCAAATATCATTCGCTTAGGTATAGAACATGGCGTAGACTACAGTCAAACGGTGTCTTGCTATCAAGCAGATGACCAAGGTCGTGCTTGCGGTAAATGCGACAGCTGCCGTCTGCGTAAACAAGGTTTTGCAGATGCTGGCGTTGAAGATCCGACACGTTACATACCGAAATAACAAGGTAGGGTTTATGAATATTTTAAAATCAAACATTATTCTTTCTGCGGCAGTTTCTGCGGCAGCGTTATTTGCTTCTGCTGCGCATGCAGACAATGACAAGCTTCAGCAAGCTTATAAGAGCACTAACGTAAAATCTGCGTTAATTAATGTTTGTAAAGAAGAGACTGGCAAAGGCAAAAAATTATCTGTTGCTGAAGTCAGCAAATACTGTACCTGTGCAGTTGAAGCAGACGGCCGTTTAACCAACGCGCAAAAATGGGAAATCCAAAGTACCATTAACCAAAAGAAAAGCCCTGCAACTTTAGCTTTTGTTCAAAAGCAAAATAAAGACCTGCAAGCTTGTTTTGGCCCGCAGTTAACTGGCAAATTAAAAAGCTTAACTGAAGAAGCAATGAAATCTGCTCAAGCGCCGAACAAATAATTTCTAATGCCGAAAAAGCCTGCATGATGCAGGCTTTTTTATGGATTAAATTTAAGGAATGCTATGTCAAAATCGTGGCGGATGCCCCTGAAAGGCCAAAAGTTCATTGCGTCATACAGCGGCGGCAAAGACAGCACATTAGCCCTGCATGCCGCACTGCAAAATGGTGAAGCGCTCGGGCTGATCATTATGCTGGAAGAGCAAGGCTTGCGCTCCCGCTCTCATGCCATGCCCTTAGATATTATCTATGCGCAGGCTCAATCTATTGGCCTGCCTATTCTAACGGCATGCGCCAACTGGCAAGATTATGAAGCGGAATTTTTAAAACTGCTTGGCAAAGCGCAAGATATGGGCGCCCAAACCTTAGTGACGGGAGATTTAGACCTGCCTGAACATGGGTGCTGGCATGAAAAAGTCGCCCTGCAGGCTGGGCTGGAACTGCATATGCCGCTTTGGCAACGGCCGCATTTAGAGGTTGTACAGGAATTTATCCAGCTTGGATTCCGAACCATAGTGACAACCGTCAATTTAACTCTTGGAATGACAGCAGAGGATTTGGGGCAAACTCTAAGCTTAGACTATATCCATGCATTGCAGCGCAGAGGCATTGATCCTTGCGGTGAAGGCGGTGAATTTCATACCACCGTACTGGATGGCCCTCTATTTAAAAACCCGGTCGCTGTACGCCAAGGGGAAATTCTGTATCATGATGATTATGCATTCTTAACCCTTGAATTAGAATCTCAGTCAATATTTTGAAGGAATCTGTATGTCAGACATTACTTTACCAAATCAGGCATTCCCTGCCACAACCGGCGAAATCAATCTTGCAGAATTGCCGGCAGAATGGCTGATTGTATATTTTTACCCGAAAGACTCGACACCGGGCTGCACCACGCAAGCCATTGGCTTTTCATGCTTAAAAGATCAGTTTGACAGCTTGAATACAACGGTTATCGGCATTTCACGTGACTCTGTAAAAGCGCATCAGAACTTTACAGAAAAGCAAAATCTGAGCATTAACTTAATCAGCGATAAAGAAGAAATACTCTGCAATCATTTTGATGTGATTAAAGAAAAGAACATGTATGGCAAAAAAGTAATGGGCATTGAGCGTTCTACTTTTATTTTCCATAACGGCAAATTGGTGAAGGAATACCGTAAAGTCAAAGCGGCTGGACATGCTGAACAAGTGCTGGAAGATATCAAAGCGCTGCAGGCTTAAACACTGAAATTTTAACAGCCGCCATTGGCAGATATTGCAAGCAATCACTATAAAAGCCTAATCCTGATTAGGCTTTTATTTCATCAGCATGATTAAACCTACAAAAATAAAAGGTCGGAAGCTGCCTGCAGCCCTTAAAAATCAAATACTAAAGATATGGCGATTGCCCACATAATGACAGCAATTATGCCATCCAGAAACTGCCAAGCCTTCGGATTTTCAAATACAGGAATCAGTACTCTTGCCCCATAGCCCAGCGTAAAGAAAAACAGCCAAGATGCAGATACTGCGCCAGCAGCAAAAAGGGCTTTATCCGTAAACTGGGTAGAAATTGATCCCAGCAGAATTACTGTATCCAAATATACATGCGGATTGAGCCAAGTTAAGGCCATGCACATCAACAGAATTTGCATCAAACGGCTTTCACTGTTTGCGCTCAGCTGCATGGTAGACTCCGCTTTCAATGCCTGCAGCGCATGCTGCAGGCCATACCAAAATAAAAACAGCGCCCCGCCCCATTGAGCAAATTGAATGATTTGCGGATAATGCTGCAATACTGCCGAAAAGCCCGACACCCCCATTAAAATAAGCAAAGAATCCGAAAGCGCGCAGGCAAAGCACACCCAAAATACGTGCTGCTTTTTCAGCCCTTGCTTCAAAACAAAGGCATTTTGCGCGCCAATGGCAATAATCAAGCTCAAGCCAACGGCCAGCCCCTGCAAATATGTATTCAGCATCATGCAATCGCATCAAGAAAAATTTGATGCATTATCTATTTTTTCATATCAAATTAAGTATTATTTAGTAAATATAAGCGTACCTAAATTTTACTAAGTTAATCATGAGATGAATAATGCTTAACCACAAACAGTGTGACGCATTTTTAGCCGTTGCAGAAACGGGAAGTTTTGACTTGGCCGCAGAGCGCTTATGCATTACAGCATCTGCTGTGACACTGCGGGTACAAAGTTTAGAAAAAACCTTAGGGCATGTGCTGATTGTCCGTGAAAGGCCCTGCCGGACAACCCAAGCAGGCCAGTCCCTCTTGCATTATTTGCAGCACAGCCGACTGCTTGAGCAAAATTTTATTCAAACACTCACGGGGCAAACCGCCGCTTTTTATCAGGTCAATATTGCCGCCAATGCGGATTCTCTGGCGACTTGGCTCTTGCCCTTGCTTAGACCTGCTTTAATTGAACACAAAATTACCGTGCATTTTCATGTAGATGATCAATCTGAAACGCATCATTTACTGGAAGCGGGTCTAGTTAATGCCTGTGTCACACAAGAAACTCAGGCCATGAAAGGCTGCATTGCTGAGTACTTGGGCAGTATGACCTACCGTTTTGTTGCCACGCCTGCATTTGTTCAGCAATGGTTTGCTGACGGGGTTAACCGAGATGCGCTTCGCCATGCGCCCGCATTGATTTTCAATGCCAAAGATCAAATGCATACAGCAACAATTCAGCAGCGGTTTGGACTCAATCCTTCGCAATATCCGCATCATTTTATTCCATCTTCAAGCGCATTTTTAGATGCCGCTGTATTAGGCTTAGGATATGGCTGGCTGCCCGATTACCAAGCTGCGCAATATTTAAAGGAGGAAAAATTGATAGAAGCTGCTCCAGATTTGCATTTAGAATTGCCACTTTATTGGCATCATTGGAAACAGCAATCGGAGGTCTTGGATACATTAACCCGCCTGCTGCGGACACAGGCTGGACTGATCATGAATGAGCCGCTGTCTTGAACTGCCGGCTATTTAACCTGCCATTGCCCAGTTAACTGAATACTGACCTTTTCACCGACGCCTCCATACGATTTTTTCATTCCAAAATCACTGCGGTTGATATAGCCAACCGCATAAACATCCAGCAACCTCGGGTTGAGCGCATTCGGTTTTAGCACCACATCAAAAGTCACCGGCTTGGTAATACCGCGTAAAGTTAAATCACCTTCAACTTTAAACCGGTCTTGATCTTGCGGGACGAATTCGGTACTTCTAAACGTAACCGTTTTATATTGCGCTGAGTTAAAAAAATCTTCACCCAAAATCATTGGCGTTAAGGCAGGATTGCTAAACCGCAAAGTGCTGGCAACCAGCGTGACCACCACAGATGCGTTTTGCGGCATATGAATGTCAAAATACAGACGTGACTGAGGCTGATTTGAAACACCCTTGACCACCGAAAGGCCTACAGTCTTAATATCAAAACTCACACTGCTTGCATCAGTTAATGTCCAGCTCTGCGCATGCAGCTGGCTCAACAGGCTTAATGCGGCAATGCCGGCAGCCAATCCCAGCCTCCTCATTTTTGTGACATCCATTTCATACTCCAGCACACAATCACTATCCCACACCCTCTATACAGTTTGATGACCTGCCCGGCCTTAAAATTAACGAAATTTAAATTAAATTGCTTTTATCTTGCGTCAAGAATTTGTGCTGCAATTGTTGATAAACTGGCGTTTCTTTAAACTTATGTAAAAATTCACGGGTACCTGCCGGGAAAGCGGATTCAATCACGTCACCGCGATAATAAGCTTCACGCACCGGCGTTGCAGACATAGAATCCTGCAGGCTGATCAGTTCAACCATTTCCCATTCTGAGAAAAATTTTAAATAGTAAGATGAATCATCTTTAAAATGCCCGATCAGCCCAATACGGTCATCCGGCTGAGTGATGCCCGCCACCAATGATTTGACTAATTTTTGCCATTTTTCATCATTATAAACATCTATTACCGCAACAAATTTAATCCGCTTTTGATCTTCTGCCGAAAAATTTGACAGAATCATTCGCTCACGCTCTTCTGCCGTAAATGGATTTTTGATATTCCGTTCATTTTGCGCGGAGCCCAAAGCCAAAATCACGTAATGGCTCTGCTTCAGCGCAATTTGTATGGTTTGCATATGCGCCAAATGAAAAGGCTGAAAACGGCCGATGAATACCAAATAATCGAATGTATAGTTCATAGCAAGATCTTCGTTTTTTATGAACTCATGAGTTGCGACTGTCTGCAAAAAATGCGACATAATGAGCCCAGAAAATTTGAATTAATTGAAAGCAAGGATAGTACGATGACACTGAGCTGTATTCAACAACCTCATGAACATTTGAATGCGAATTTAGATAATGGCGTACTGACATTAGCCATTAACCGCCCAGAAGCCAAAAATGCCTTGTATAGCGAGCTGTATTTAAAAATTGCGCAGGCTTTAGATGAAGCGGATGTCGACGGCAGCGTGCGTGCAGTAATATTGCGTGGCGCTGATGCAGATTTTACTGCCGGCAACGATATGCAGGATTTCATGAAATCTGCAGCGCAAAAAGGCCAAGCCCCTGCGTCTCAAGGCGCTCCGTTTATTCTGCTTAAATCGGCCGCTAAATTTTCTAAGCCGCTGATTGCGGCTGTGCGCGGCGTTGCTATCGGTATTGGAGTAACTGTCTTGCTGCACTGCGATTTGGTGTACAGCGATAATACGGCTTTATTCCAAATTCCATTTGTCAGCCTCGGGCTGTCGCCTGAAGGCGCTTCAAGCAAGCTGCTGGTTGAACAGGCAGGCTATCATAAAGCCGCTGAACTGCTTTTAACTGCGCAAAAATTTGATAGCGCAACTGCGGTTTCTGCCAACTTAGTCAACAGCATTGAAGAAGACGTTTATGCCGCCGCTGCAAAAAAAGCCGCTCAGCTGTCTGCTCTGCCGCTAGCGTCATTGGTTCAGTCTAAATCTTTAATGAAGCACAATGTAAATGAAATTGTGGCTTGGATTGATCACGAAGCTGAAATTTTCATGGGCCGCGTTGGCTCGCCGGAAATGCTTGAAGCCGTCGCTGCATTTATGCAAAAGCGTAAGCCTGATTTTGCTCAGTTTAACTGATGCTTAGCGCCTTTAAAGCCCGCTGATTTAAAAACCATCTGATCTATGCAGGTGGTTTTTTTATGGAATGCCCTTATATCTAGAAACACGACTAATTATTCAAATTCATCAACCATTTTATAGGAATGAAGCCTCATGTCAGAGTCAGTAAAAACAGAAAAGAAACGCTATTACGAACCTGCGCCTCAAGATATTGATGCCGATAATTTCCGTAAAGTTGTAGAAAGCCGCCGTTCAGTGCGTAAATTTACCGATAAAGCCATTCCTTCTGATGTGCTGGATGCTTGCTTAGACTTAGCCTTACTTGCGCCGAACTCATCTAATTTACAGCCTTGGACATTTTATGTGGTGCAAAACCCTGCCAAGAAAAAGCAGCTGGTAAAAGCCTGTTTAGGTCAATTAGCCGCTAAAACTGCCTCTGAACTGATTGTTTGCGTTGCGCGCACTGACCGCCTTGATGAAATGGCAAAACGTAATATTTCAGAATTTCCATTTCCAGAAGCGCCTGCTGCCGTACAGAAATATTACAAGTTCATTCCTTACAACTACAAAACAGGTTACATGAATGCATTAGGTAACTTTAAGAAAGTTGCTTTCAAAGTTGCACGCACACTGGATAAACAGTTGCCGGTTACTGCATTCAATACGGCTGATGCCAAACTTTGGGCAAGCAAAACAACCGCACTTGCATGTGAAAATCTGGTTTTGTCTTTGCGCGCTTATGGTTTTGACAGCTGCATGATGGAGGGTTTTGACGAACCTTTAGTGAAGAAAATTTTGAACCTGAATGATCAGCAGTACCCTGTCATGGTGATTGGTGCAGGCGAGCGTGCTGAAGATGGCGTGTTCTTTCCGCAGTATCGTTTTGATCGTGAGTTGTTTATTCAGAAGGTTTAAATCGACCAGCAATTCCCTCTCCTTTAAGGAGAGGGTTAGGGAGAGGTAATTTTAAATACCCTCATCCTCTTGCGGAATATATTCCGCATCCCAGAGAGAGAAGGAATATCCAAAATATAGTTTTCCTCTCTCTATTCAAATTACTTCATCCTATATTTTTATACTTAATAAAAAACATCCACCATTTGAATAAACTCAAAAGCTGGCTCTTCATAAGGATGACTGGCTTTTAAAGCTCTCGCTACATCACTGGCTTTATCTTCCGGCACAATGGTTTCCACCCGCCACTCTGGAATTTGCTCTAAAATATCCAGCTCACCTATAAAGGGATTTGCGCCTTTTACAGGTTTAAACTGCCCTGTGCCCAGCACCTGCCAAGCGCAGTGTTCATAATTACCTATACCGCCTGCGCCTGCTTCAAAGACAGCAAGTTTAGTCGATTCAAGGTGTGATTCGGGAACGTAGTAAATGAGTTTGAGCATTGAATTATTTGAAAATATAGATATATGATTGTTAATTATAAATTCAAATAGTCATTATGAATAATCATCCATTACTTCAATATATTTCAACTACCTCAAAACATCTATTATGGCAGTTTGGAAATAGTGGAACATTCGGTATACCTGAAGCTTTAAGAAGCTCTGCCAATGAAATTTACTTACAATCAAAACTGGCAAATGAAGGCTTATATTATTTACAAGTCAAAACTTTTCTTGAAACATTAGAACTAGATGCAAATGATATTGAAAAGTTTATGAAAGAAAATCCTAATCACCAAAGATTAGGATTTGAAATATTCAAAATACTTGAACATACAATTTTAGATAAACAAGCAAAAATGCTGGCTAAAGCTTTTCAACTTTTTACACAAAAACAAATTTTCAAGCAAGAATTTGATAAATATACTTATATTATAACAAGGTTAAATAGCCATCTCATTCATTTAATAGATGACCTATCTGCAGTAAAAACTAATCTAGATAATCCAAAATATGAGTTTGATATTGAAAACCCCAATATGGAATTTGTAAGCTTTGGTTTTTTAAAAGAAGTATCCTCTCCTCTTTATCCCGGATCAACTCAAATTGCACGATTTAAAAGAACCGACAGTTTTTATTGCTTTTACGAAAATATTTTCAAAGACTAATCAAATCACATGACCTGCGACATGGATGTCGCCGTTAGACTGTAGGACAGGACGTCCCATCAGTCTAACAAAGGGCTTTTGTTACTTTTCGCCCATGAAAAGTAAAATCATATTTATATGAACAATATAAAATTTTTCAGTCTATTTAAAATTATGCCAACTAAAAGTGCTCACTGTTTTTATATACAAGCACATTTAATAAAAAACCGCCTCTCGGCGGTTTCTTTAATTCACAAATATTACATCTGCAAAACATAACCCAAAACTAAAAACACCAACTGCAAACACACAACCGCACCAAACAGCTTCCATCCCTTCTTACGCAGTACAGACTTGTCTACCGCCTCATACGTAACTGTTTTTATCATGTCATCACCTCATACTAGAGTGTTGATACTGAATTTACTGAATAATTTGCCGTTCTTCTATATCGCACAATATTTGTGCATTTATTACACAATATCAGTTTTACATAAATATAAAAGCAAAATTTGAACCAACGTCAGCAAGAGAAATAAAAATTTAAAAACAAAAAAGACTATTCAATAAAAAAGCCACCCGAAGGCGGCTTTTTAAAATACTGACTTCAGATTAACCAATAAACTTACGCGCATTGCGGAACATACGTAACCATGCGCCGTCTTGATCCCAATCTTCCGGTTTCCAAGAATGCTGAATCGCACGGAAGTTACGCTCAGGGTGCGGCATCATAATCGTTGCACGGCCATCTACAGATGTCACACCTGAAATCGCTTCTGGTGAACCGTTCGGGTTCATTGGGTAATGCTGTGTCGGGTTGCCTTGGCTGTCGACATAACGCAAGATCACTTGATTGCCTGCATTCAATGCTGCAATGCTAGATTCAGGCGCAACCACACGCCCTTCACCATGCGCAACTGCGATTGGAAGAATTGAACCTTCCATGCCTTCTAACAATACAGAATTCGATTTTTCAACTCGAACGTTGACTGCACGCGCTTCAAACATTTCAGACGTGTTACGGTGAAAACGCGGCCAGTTGTCTGCACCTGGAATCAGCGGAGCCAATTGCGACAGCATTTGACAGCCATTACAAATACCTAAAGAGAAGGTTTCATCACGGTTGAAGAATTTCTCAAACTGGTCGCGCAGTTTCGGGTTGAACAGCACCGATTTAGCCCAACCGCCGCCTGCACCCATAACGTCGCCATAAGAGAAGCCGCCGCATGCCACGAGGCCTTCGAAGTCATCCAGGCTGATACGGCCAGCAAGCAAGTCGCTCATGTGTACGTCGACAGTATTGAAGCCGACTTTGTCGAATGCTGCAGCCATTTCAACATGACCGTTTACGCCTTGTTCACGTAAAATCACCATGTTTGGACGGCGTTCATTAATGTACGGCGCTTCAATTGGCTCATTCAAATCGAATGTTGGTTTAGCAATTAAACCTGCATGTGATTTGTCAGTAATCAACGCGTATTCTTGATCTGCTGTTTCTACGTTGTCACGCAGACGCTGAATTTGATGCGACACTTCAGTCCAAGCCACTTGAAGGTCTGCACGCTCAAGCACTAAGCCGTTTACAGTCAATTGGTCAGAATTATTTACAGTACCTACCACTGTAATTGCATCTTTCAGTGCAGATGCTGCGACTTCAGTTTCTAATGCGATCCAATCCGCTTTCGCAATTTGAAGCACTGCACCAATTTCTTCTGCAAATAGGCTTTCAGTTGATTGATCTTCAAGTGCCACACCTAGACGCGCAGCGAACATCATTTCTGCAACAGTTGCCAGCAAACCGCCATCACCGATGTCGTGGTACGCTTTGATTAGACCACGGTTGTTCCAATCTTGAACCAATGCAAAGAATGCTTTGAAGTCATCGAAGCTGTCTACGTCTGGCGTAACAGAACCAATGGCTTTATAAACTTGAGCAAGGATCGAACCGCCTAGACGGAATTGACCTTTTGAAAGATCGATACGTACCAGTACAGATTCTTCATTTTTCAGTTCTGGTGTCAGTGTTTTACGAACATCAGTCACTGGTGCAAATGCTGTAATCACGCCTGTCATAGGAGATGTTACGGCTTTATCTTCGCCTTCATCATTCCAAGTGGTACGCATAGACAATGAGTCTTTACCCACTGGAATGGCAATACCCAAAGCAGGACACATTTCCATACCGATGGCTTTTACGCCTTCGAATAAAGCTTGGTCTTCGCCCACTTGACCTGCAGCCGCCATCCAGTTTGCAGACAATTTAATGTCGCTGATCTGGTCAATTTTTGCAGACATAATGTTTGAAATTGATTCAGCAACTGATAAACGCGCAGAAGCGGCTGGGTTTAGCAACGCAACCGGCGGACGTTCGCCCATCGCCATTGCTTCACCTGTATAACCCACAAGGCTTGTTGTGGTTACCGCTGCATCAGCAACAGGAACCTGCCAGCGGCCCACAAACTGATCACGCGCAACCATACCGGTAATTGAACGGTCACCAATGGTGATGAGGAACGATTTAGACGCAACAGTCGGGTTCTTCAGAACGCGGTAAATTGCATCTTTAAGATCCGTCACTGTTTCAGCTGTGAAGTCATCACCTTGACGTTCAATGGTTTCATATGAACGGCTCATACGCGGTGTGCCGCCAAGCATCACTTGCATTGGCATATCCACAGCTTTGTTTTCAAACAATGGATCTTCAACGGTTAAGTGACGCGCTTCAGTCGCTTCACCCAATACTGCAAATGGGCAGCGTTCACGTGCACAAATTGATTCAAATAATTCTAAAGAACTTGGACGAATCGCCAATACATAGCGCTCTTGCGCTTCGTTTGACCAGATTTCCATTGGAGACATGCCCGGCTCTAAAGATGGAATCTTACGTAGATCAAGCACAGCGCCCAATTCATGATCATTCACAAGCTCAGGCATCGCATTCGATACACCGCCTGCACCCACGTCATGTACAGACACGATTGGGTTGTAATCTTCCATGCGCCAGCAAGCATCAATCACTTCTTGGCAGCGGCGTTCCATTTCAGGGTTTTCACGCTGTACAGAAGCGAAATCCAGATTTTCACCCAATTTACCGCTGTCTACAGAAGATGCTGCACCGCCGCCAAGGCCGATCAGCATGGCTGGACCGCCAAGAACAATCAGCAAGTCACCCGGCTGGATTGCATCTTTTTCTACATGGTCAGGACGGATGTTGCCGTAACCGCCAGCAATCATAATGGGCTTATGGAAGCCTTTTACATCGCCATTTACATTTTGTTCAAAGGTACGGAAGTAACCATTTAGTGCAGGACGGCCAAATTCGTTGTTGAATGCAGCGCCGCCCAATGGGCCTTCAATCATAATTTGAAGCGGAGACGCCATGCGTGACGGCTTGCCGTAGTTTTCTTCCCAAGGCTGTTCAAAGCCCGGAATATTCAAGTTAGAAACAGTGAAACCGGTTAAACCTGCTTTCGGTTTACCGCCGCGGCCTGTTGCGCCTTCATCACGGATTTCACCGCCCGAACCCGTCGCTGCACCGGCAAAAGGTGCAATCGCAGTCGGATGGTTGTGGGTTTCCACTTTCATCAGGATATGAGCAGCTTGGCTCTTATATTTATAAACGTGATGCCCTGTTTCAGCATCTTGTTTTGGATAGAAACGCTGTGTATCGAAACCCACAATCACAGAGGCGTTGTCTTTATATGCTGACAGCACATCTGTCGGTGATTCTTTATACGTGTTCTTGATCATTTGGAACAATGACAATGGCTGTTTTTCACCATCAATTGTCCATTCAGAACCAAAGATTTTATGACGGCAATGCTCAGAGTTTGCTTGGGCAAACATCATCAGCTCGATATCGTGCGGGTTGCGGCCCATTTTGACAAATGCAGCCGTTAAATAATCAATTTCTTCATCTGACAGCGCAAAACCAAACTCAGAGTTTGCTTTCACCAGCGCATCTTTGCCTTGACCTAAAATATCAATACTGTTTAAAGGTTTTGGTGCAGTTTCAGAGAACAATGCCGCGGCATCTGCAATTTGCGCAAAAACACTTTCCGTCATACGGTCATGCAGTGCCAGTTTAACTTCGTCAGAAACGTCTTTTAGACCCTTCAAAGTAAACAAAACACCGCGTTCAAGGCGGTGAACCGGTGTATTGCAGTTAGCGAAAATATCCGTTGCTTTCGATGACCACGGAGAAATTGTTCCGACTCGCGGCGTCACTAATATTTGGACTTCATCACTTGCAGCTTGACGCAATTCAAAAGATTGACCATCGTTAAGCAGCTGTAAAGCAGATTGCTGTTGCTGCTCAGTCAGCGCTTGGTCAAATAAATAAACCCATTGGCTTTCAATTTCTTGAACAGAACTAATCGAAGATAGACGTGTTAATAGTTGCGTTTTCTTAAAAGAAGAGTGTGCTGATGCACCGGCCACGATAAACATGCTGATTTTGGCTCCACGGGCTGGTCTTTTGAACCATGCCGCAATGTGACTTGAAGAGAGCGCATATTCTACTGTGTATTGGCAAAATCAGCTAGATGGCAAAACAGTTTTATCCTTCTTATTCCTATAAGAAATACCGAGAATTTGTTTATTTTCAGACAAAAAAATTGAATGCTTCCTAAAGAATAGCGTCCACAAGCATGTATCAAAATAATTCAAAAAATAAAGAGCTGGTTTATTTTAGGGCAATTGCCATAAAAAATAAGCAGGTCTTACTGGGGCTTTTATTAAAAAATACTGCATGAGTCACCAATCCTTCCCCAGCCGCATATAAGCAATCATCTGCATAAACAGCCTGCCCATTTCACGGCAAAACGCCCTTAGATCGAAAGAATGCTGTGCGCAGCAGCCATAGTGCATAAAAGATTCAATTGCTGTTTTGACATTCCCCCATACGTTTTACTGTGGTGAATGACGGTATTCATTTTATTAAGTGTCAGTATATGACGCGGTGCCCTAGTGCTTTTCATACAAATTTGGCATGATGCAAACAGCACATCACTGAATAATGATAAATGACTCAAATGCGTTGGCTAGAACTGCTTTCGACAGTTCGCATAGGCAGTAAAAAGCAAAGTTCTGAACAGGCGCGCAGCCCTTTTCACAAAGATTATGACCGTATTATCTTTTCACAAAGTTTCCGGCAGCTCAACCGTAAAACTCAAGTACACCCGCTGACGCAGCATGATGGCATTCATACCCGCCTCACCCATTCTTTAGAAGTCTCCTGCATTGGCCGCTCCTTAGGCATGCTGGCCGCAGAGAAAATCAAAACCGAACTTCCCGTATGGATTTCACCGGCTGATGTCGGCGCAATCATTCAAGCGGCGTGCCTCGCACACGATATTGGCAATCCGCCCTTTGGCCATGCGGGTGAATATGCCATCCGCGAATGGTTTGATGATGCCTCCCATACCGATTTCCTTAAAGACCTCAGTCCAGAACAAGAAGCCGATGTGCGCCAATTTGAAGGCAATGCGCAAGGCCTGCGCCTGCTGACAAAAATTGATTACCATCCCAATGATGGCGGTATGCGCCTGACTTACGCAACATTAGGGGCTTACTTAAAGTACCCATGGCTATCCAAAACCATTGCATCGCAAGGCAATACACCTGCCAGCAAGCGCGCAAAGTTCGGCTGCTATCAGTCTGAAAAAGATATTTTGCAGCAAATTGCTGAACAATTGGGGCTGATTCAACTGGGCGACCATCATTATTGCCGCCATCCGCTGACCTATCTGCTCGAAGCGGCTGACGACATGTGCTATGCGCTGATTGATCTGGAAGACGGTATCATTCTGAATATGCTGAGCTACGAAGAGGTCGAGCCGATTTTTTTAGAGCTCATTGCAGATTATGGCATTCCATCTGAGCTTTCGATGAATACGACGTGGCAGCAAAAAATTGCGGCTTTGCGCGGGCGCGTGATGAAACGGCTGGTAGATGAAGTCACAAATGCTTTCGCAAAACACCATTTTGAAATTCTGGCTGGCCAGCTGCACGGCAGCCTTTTAGACTATTGCCCTGCGGATATTGCCCGCGGCATCAACCGTGCGAAAGAATTGGCGCGGGACAAAATTTTTGAACATCCGCAAAAAGCAGGTTTAGAAATTATTGCGCATCAAAGCCTGCAGAATATTTTAGATGCTTTTATTCCGCTGACCACGCCGCATAAAAATCTCAGCTTTAAAGAGCAGCGGCTGATGTCCATTTTGAACCGTTCCGGCGCTCATTTCAGTGACAATCATTACGACAATATCATGCTGGTTCTCGATATTATTTCCAAATTTTCCGACCATCAGGCGTATAACTTGTCGCAAGAGCTGCAAGGCAATAAGGCGGGTTTAATTTAAGCCCATGGGCTGAATTTCAAACCTATTCACGCCAATATTGTGAAAATTGCACTCTTTTTTAAGGTTTAACCCGCGGCATTTTGTATTTATACACAATGCCGATTAATATGCTTTGCATCAACATAGAAGTGAATAAATTTAATGATCGGATGTTTAATTGGCGAAGTGCTTGCACTGGAAGTTTCGACAGTGCTTTTGAATGTTAATGGCGTAGGTTATGAAGTAGATACACCGCTGTCTACATTCTGCCAATTGCAAAAAGGTCAGAAAGTGACTTTGTGGACGCATTTAGTTGTGCGTGAAGATGCACAGCTGCTGTTCGGCTTTGCCCATGCACAGGAAAAAACCATTTTCCGCACCCTGCTGAAAGTCAATGGCGTTGGCCCTAAAATGGCGCTGGCCATTCTTTCTACCTTAAGTATAGAAATGCTGATCCATACCGTAGAACACGGTGATGTGAAAACCCTCGTTAAGGTGCCGGGTGTTGGCGCCAAAACAGCTGAACGCTTAATGATTGAACTGCGCGACCGTTTCAAAACCATGTCATCAAGTTCGGCTCCAAGCAACTCAACGGCTGAGCAAATTCAGTTTAGCGGCAACTCTGCAGTTGCAGAAGCCGAAGCGGCCCTGCAGTCTTTAGGCTATAAGCCTGCCGAAGCGCAAAAACTGGTGAATGCTGCCAAAGGCGACTTTACCGAAGCCAGCGACATTATCCGTGCAGCATTAAAGTCTATGAATAAATAATTTTTTAGTTTCTAATGAGCTCTGTATCCTTTGCCTTTTAAAACTATAGACAGTATTTGAGTCATGAAGGCGGCATGGATGTAGCCGTTAAACTGTGCTACACAAGGACGCAGCATCAGTTTAACAAATGGGTTTTGTCACTTTTGCCCAGTCAAAAGTGAGAACCGCCTATACAATGGCATATAAAATTCAATCACTGTTTGAGGCTGTGATCCCTCCTCAACGATATAGAGATTAGTTAAATACTTATGCAAGACCGTCTCATCAGTGGTACAGAAAAACCCGAAGATCATTACGACCGCGCCATCCGCCCGACATCCCTAGAGGATTACATCGGGCAGCCTGTCGTACGCGAACAAATGGAAATCTTCATAGGCGCTGCCCGCGGCCGTGAAGAAGCGCTGGACCATACTCTGATTTTTGGCCCGCCGGGTTTAGGTAAAACAACACTGGCCAATATCATTGCCCGTGAAATGGGCGGCAACCTGAAATCAACCTCTGGCCCTGTTTTGGAACGCGCGGGTGATTTAGCAGCCATGCTGACCAATCTGGAAGAAGGCGATGTCTTATTTATTGATGAGATTCACCGCCTATCACCAGTGATTGAAGAAATCCTCTACCCAGCGATGGAAGATTATCAGCTGGATATTATGATTGGCGAAGGTCCTGCTGCCCGTTCAATCAAGCTGGATTTGCCGCCTTTTACCCTAGTCGCGGCCACCACCCGCGCCGGCCTGCTGACCTCTCCACTGCGGGACCGTTTTGGTATTGTGCAGCGTTTAGAATTCTACAGTGTTGCGGATCTTACTCATATTGTGACCCGTTCAGCCAATCTAATGGATGTGCCGATTTCTAAAGATGGCGCGAAGGAAGTTGCCCGCCGTGCGCGCGGTACGCCGCGTATTGCCAACCGCCTGCTGCGCCGTGTCCGGGATTATGCGCAAGTGAAAGGCACAGGCGAAGTGACGCAAGACATGGCGCAGCGCGCTCTGGATATGCTGAATGTAGATAAAGACGGTTTAGATACTTTAGACCGCCGTTATTTGTCTATGCTGCTGGAACGCTTTGATGGCGGTCCTGCTGGCGTAGAAGCTTTGGCTGCGGCAATGGCAGAAGACTCGGGCACATTAGAAGATGTTATTGAACCGTACCTAATTCAGCAAGGTTACGCCATGCGTACCGCCCGCGGCCGTATTGCCACCAATATGGCCTATTTGCAATTTGGCATGACACCGCCAGAACCGAAAGATAAATAATTTAAAAGGGAGATTATTTCTCCCTTTTTTCAATAAATGACAAATCAAATATCCATAAAATTTCCTGAATTCTATGAAAATGCAGCTCAAACTGTGTGCTTAATCTGGTGTCATCTATAAGCCTACCTATAAACCGGCACCGAATAAATCCATCGGCAGAAAAAAGATCGATACAAACTGCAGGCTAAATCTGCCGATTTGAAACCTTGTGCCATTGGAGTGAATTTTCAGGGTGCTAAACTGCGACCCGTTACGCCGCTTGACCTTTAGCTCAAGATTTGTCAATTTCAAAATAGGTAAAGGCTGAATCAGTTGGCGCTCTCTCAAAAAACAGCAGCAAAAATGGAACACACTCATGGCGAATAAATTCGAGTTCAATATCCGTGTCTATATTGAAGATACAGATGCAGGCGGTATTGTTTACCACGCCAACCACATCCGTTTCATGGAGCGTACCCGTACAGAATGGCTACGCGCTTCAGGTGTAGATCACTACTGGCATCAAAAAGACTACAATTTTGTCGTGCACAAAATTAACGTTAAATATTCACGTCCTATACTGATGGATGACCTGATTACTGTTACAGCTAGTGTAGTTTCATGTAAATCAACGTCATTTGTATTGCAACAAAATATTTATCGTGGTGAAATCATGCTTGCTTCCGGTGAAGTCGAATTGGCCTGCATCAGCGTAGACGGCATGCGCCCGACTCGACTTCCAGAGGAAATCCGCAAACTGATTCTGAAAGAATTGGAACAAGATTAAAAAAATTAATTGGCTCAATGTAACTATGGCAACTCAACTAGAATCTACCCTTCACGTATCAGATTTAATTTTACAAGCAAGTCCTGTTGTACAGCTGGTAATGCTTCTGCTCTTATTAGCCTCGCTGTACAGCTGGTATCTGATTGCCAAGTTGCATATGAGCTACAAAAAGGCGCAGGCCGATGATGATCATTTTCAAAAAATCTTCTGGTCTGGCGCCGAACTGAATACCCTTTACAACAATGCGCAGCTCAACTCGAAGCGGGTTGGCCTAGAAGATATTTTCTATCAAGGCCTTGGTGAATTTTTCAAACTGAAAAAACGCAATGCGCCAGCCGCGCAAAGCATTGAAGGCACTGAACGAATTTTGCGTGTCGGCCTGAGCCGTGACCAAGGCGGTTTAGAGCAAGGCCTTGGCGCTTTGGCCAGCATTGGTTCTGTAGCACCGTACGTCGGCTTATTTGGCACCGTTTGGGGCATCATGAATGCATTCATTGGTTTAGCGCAAGTTGAACAAGTGACGCTGGCAACCGTAGCCCCTGGTATTGCAGAAGCATTGATTGCCACTGCAATTGGCCTGTTTGCCGCTATTCCTGCCGTTTTAGCATTTAACCATTACACAGCAAAAGGCGAAGCCGTCTATTCAGACCGCGCGCTTTTCGCCGAAGAGATGGTTGCTTTACTGCAGCGTCAATCATTGGGTCCTGATCAGGAACAGCACTAATGGCTATTCAACGTTCAGGACGCTTCGAGCGTATAAAAAAACCGCTGAAAAGCGATATGAATGTCGTGCCCTACATTGACGTCATGCTGGTGCTTTTGGTGATTTTCATGGTCACAGCGCCAATGATCACCACAGGCGTCAAAGTGGACTTGCCGCAGGCCAACAGCAGCCCGATTCAATCTGAAGACCGCCCTGCTATTGTGACCTTAGAGGCCGACGGCACAATTAAGCTTGAAGACAGCACGCATAAAAATGATGTACTGTCATTAGACGAATTAAAAGCCGCTCTTACCGATGCGCAAGCGCAAGCAGAGACCAATAAAAAACAGCTCAACGTTCTGATTAATGGCAGTGAATCACGCCCATATGGTGAAGTCATAAAACTGATGTCTGCACTGCAAGATGCGGGATTATCTCAAGTAGGATTGCTGACAGAGCCGTTAAAGTAATTTATGAAAGATTTAAAAAAGCCACCTTTTAAACAAAAAGCGACTGCAGTTGGATTCACCATCGGTATCCATGTGATTGCAGTTGTGGGCTTGCTTTATCTGGGCATGAGCAAACCGCCTGAACCGCCAAAACAGATTAAAACTGTTTTAGTTAAACCAGAAGATTTGAAGCCTGTGACGCGCGAAGAAACTGAGTTTGATGAAACTGCGCATGAAAATGTCGCCGCTGAAATCACTCAAACCGCTGAGCCCAGTATAGAACCGGCACCAACTATACCAGCAGCTCCGCCGCCGGTTCCTGCTTCATTGCCAAAACCGGATGCAGCCAAAGCTGCCCAGCAGGCAAAACTTGCTGAACAAGCTGAGCAGCAAGCAAAAAACCAAGCTTTACGGGCTGAACAAAAACGCCAAGCTGATGAAGCCGCCAAGCTGAAAGCTCAGGCGGATGCTAAAGCTGAGGCTGCACAGCGTAAAACAGACGCGGATGCTAAAGCGAATGCCGAAGCAGCCCAACGCAAAGCCGCAGCTGATGCAAAAGCAGCCCAAGCTAAAGCCAGTGCAGCCGAGACGAAGCGCAAAGCAGATTTAGAAGCGAAACGCCTGGCAGAAAATGCCAAATTAAAAGCGCAGCAAGATGCGAAAGCAAAAGCCAATGCAGACGCGGCTAAACGTAAAGCGGATGCTGACGCCAAAAATAAAGCTGCAGCCGATGCAAAAGCGAAAGCTGACGCTCAGGCCAGAGCCAATGCAGACGCCGCTAAGCGTAAAGCGGATGCTGACGCTAAAAATAAAGCCGCAGCCGATACAAAAGCGAAAGCCGACGCCCAGGCCAAAGCCAATGCAGACGCCGCTAAGCGTAAAGCGGATGCTGACGCAAAAAATAAAGCTGCAGCCGATGCAAAAGCGAAAACTGACGCTCAGGCCAAAGCCAATGCAGACGCCGCTAAGCGTAAAGCGGATGCTGACGCAAAAAATAAAGCCGCCGCCGATGCGAAAGCCAAAGCAGATGCCAAAGCCAGATCCGATGCAGAAGCACGTGAACGGGCAGCCGAAGAAGCCAAGGCCTCATCTGCTAAAAAAGCAGCTGAAGAAGCGGCTCAGAAAAAGGCCGAAGCGAAAAAAATTGCGTCAACGGCTAAACACGATTTTGAAAGCAAAATTAAACGCGCCTGGGACACTCCAACAGATTCTGCAGGTAAAACCGCAACTGCCCGCATCACTTTAACTGAAAGCGGCGCCGTGCGTTCAGTCATTGTCTCATCCAGCGACCCTGACATGAAGGCCAGTATTGAAGCAGCTGTCCGTGCAGCTGCGCCGTACCCGATGCCTTCGGACCCAGATGCGCGCCGCGAAGCGCAGAATCTGACATCCACGTTCAAATCAGGAAATTAATAACCTATACCCTCTGATGCGTCAGGGGGTATTTTTTACCTGACTTGGTCTAAAATAAGGTATTGCCTGAAACTTTTTCTGCTGTTTCCTATACTTCCAGCGTTTTCATGTGTCTTTGCCAATGATGACACGCAAGCTGCTGCCAAAATTCATCCTAAAAATAGCGGCCAACGCCTCTATACGTCAATGCAAAAAAGTAGAAACGGCACGTGTAATTCATCATAAAATTCTGCCTAATTAGCAAGTGCCAGCAGATTCATCAAAGCAAAAAAGCGCGCAGAATTACATTGACGCCATCAAGTTAAATCCAATCTATTTTAATTCGTGATGCGCCAAATCCCGTATTGAAAATACAGTATTGAAAAACGCTATCCGCAGTTCTGCACCCTTTGAATTGCTTCGCAATCAAGATGCAAAATACAAAACTTAGACGTTTTATAGTTCTTTTAATCGAAACAAAGACTGCGCTGCCAAATACCACCCTTTCTTTGTAAAGCCTCATCCCAAACTGATAGTTTTTTGGGCAATTTTTCACAGTCGAATAACAGTTTAATCATATTGATGTGCTTTAAATATTGTAAAAACATGCCATTATGTGACACATTCTCAGCAACAAAAATTTATAGATTTAGAGTATTCAGCGAATGATGGAAATAACGCGAAAACATCTGCTCTGCTTAGCCGTTTTAACAGCCTTAAGTCCAGTTTTAATTAGCCAATCTTATGCTCAGCTGCATTTGGAAATCACCAAAGCGCCGGAAGAAGCCCCTAAAATTGCAATTATTCCTTTTGGCAATGATCAGAATCTTTATCCAATTATTGAAAATGATTTGAACCGCTCAGGGAAATTCACCAGTTCTTCTAAGAATCTGCCTGCAACGGCAGCGATGAATGCGCCGAATGCAGAAGCATGGCAGGCCGCGGGCGTCCCTTATATAGTGACAGGCGCTATGAAGCCCACAGCAGACGGTTCTTTTGAAGTGCATTATCAGCTGTACGATGTGCAGAAAAAACAATATTTACTGAATGAATTATTGACCGTTCCTGCCAGCCGCACGCGTCAAGCGGCACATATGATCAGTGATGCCATTTATGAAGCGCTGACAGGCATTCAAGGTGATTTCAGCGGACGCATCGCTTATGTGCTGCGCAATCCAGCAACACCAGAACAGCGCTATACTCTGCAAATAGCGGATACCGATGGCGAGCAGCCGCGGACTATTCTCACATCGCGCGATCCGATCTTATCGCCCGCATGGACACCTGATGCAAAAAAAATCGCCTATGTTTCGTTTGAAACCAAGCGCCCGGCTATTTATGTGCAAGACTTAGCCTCTGGGGGCCGTGAAAAATTGGCAAGCTTCCGTGGCTTAAACGGCGCGCCAAGTTTCTCCCCTGATGGCAAAAGCATGCTGTTTACAGCGTCTATGCACGGCAATCCTGAAATCTATCAAATGGATTTAGACAGCCGGCAGCTGCAGCGCCTGACCAATGACAGCGCAATTGATACTGAAGCGCGCTATGCGCCAGATGGAAAATCATTTATTTATACCTCTGACCGCGGCGGATCACCGCAAATTTACCGTTACAGCTTTGCCGATGGCAGCAGCAAGCGCCTGACCTTCCGCGGCGCGTTTAATGCACGCGGCACCTTAAGCGCAGACGGGAAAAAATTGGCCCTGGTGCACCGTCCAAGCGGCAGCAATTATAAAGTCGCTGTTCAAAATATTGATTCAGGTGTAACCAACATCCTTACCCCGACCAGTCTGGATGAATCTCCAAGTTTCTCGCCAAACGGCCAGATGGTGGTGTATGCCACACGTGAAGGCACGCGCGGCTTATTGTCGATCATGTCATTAGACGGGCGTTTCCGCATGAACTTGCCAAGTGAACAAGGTGAAGTCCGAGAACCGGCTTGGGCGCCAAAATAATTTTTAAATCATAAAGAACCTTCATGGAGAGAATCATGAACGCAGTAAAACTATTTGTACTACCCGTTTTGGCAACCGCAGTGATTATGACAGGCTGCGCCAACCGCAAGCCTGCTGCAGCTGTAGATGCAACACAAAACCCAACAGGCGCTTCAACCGTAAATACTGATGGACTGAGTGAAGATGCCGCTTTGAATGCGCAAAACCTTGCGGGCGCATCGGCTAAAGGCGTCACTGCCGCCAATAAAGCATTTTTAGCCAAACGTGTTGTGCATTTTGATTATGACAGCAGCGAATTAACCAACGAAGACCTGCAAACGCTTCAAGCTCATGCGCAATTCCTTGTTGCCAATGCCAACTCTCGTGTTGCTTTAACAGGACATACAGATGAACGCGGCACACGTGAATATAATATGGCGCTAGGCGAACGCCGCGCGAAAGCCGTTGAAAGCTTTTTAGTCACCAGCGGTGTCAGCGCCAGCCAGCTTGAAGCTGTCAGCTATGGTAAAGAAATGCCGATCAATGCTGGACATGATGAAAATGCGTGGAAAGAAAACCGCCGCGTAGAAATCAACTACGAAGCTGTTCCGCCATTATTGAAATAATCGAACAGATATCGTTTCAAACTCAGCAGCCTGTATCATTACCGGCTGCTGAGTTTTACAAACATCTGAAATGAAAAAAGCACTCATGAGAGTGCTTTTTTCATTGTGCCGATTAAGCCTGTTCAGATTTCTTTTCTGAATCCTCTTCATGGGCGCTTTGCATTGATTCAATCAAGTCATGCTTATTGAATTTCTTATACTCAGCCTTAGACTCATAACCGCTCCAAGCTTCTTTCACGTTATCTTTGGAAATGTCATCCAAATTTAACCCTTCACTCGGAGTTGGAGTCGCATCAAATTTCTTAACCGTCATTGTTGTACTCCTTGTCATTTCTTTGCTCTTCTGCTTTCAACATAGCATGTTCTGCAAGACTTGCAAGGGCAAAATCACGGCAAATAACACAGTTTAATTTTTCTTTTCCCTCATTCTCATCTAAAATGAAGGGTTATTCTATTCCGATCATTTTTGACCGCTTTTTTTGGAGCACTCCGTTTATGTCACGTTTAAGCTTATCCCAATTTCTACAACAACAAAGCGGAAATTTAACACCAGCCCTAGCTCATGTTATTGAAACGATTGGCAGCACATGCAAAGACATCGACCTATTGCTTCAAAAAGGCGCTTTGGCTGGCGTATTGGGCAGCGCGCAGCATGAAAATGTTCAAGGCGAAGAACAGAAAAAACTTGATGTGATTTCAAATGATTATTTAATTGACGCTTTAAAGGTTCATCCGCATGTAGGCGGTTTGGCTTCAGAAGAGTTAGATGAATTTACAGCTGGTCAAGAAAATGGCGACTATCTTGTACTGTTCGATCCGCTTGACGGCTCAAGCAACATTGACATCAACATGTGTGTCGGCACAATTTTCTCAATCCTTCCGGCAAAAAATGCAGTCACCCAAGCGGAAGATTTTATGCAGGCCGGCGTCAATCAAGCTGCTGCAGGCTATGTGCTGTATGGCCCTTCAACCATGATGGCATTAACCGTTGGCGCAGGTGTAGTATTCTTTACTTTCGACCCTGAAACAAAAGAATTCCTGCTGACTAAAGATGCTATTGCAGTTGCGGCAGACACCAAAGAATACGCCATTAACGCATCCAATCAGCGTCACTGGGAAGAACCTGTAAAACGCTATATTGATGAGTTGCTTGCAGGCACAACCGGCCCGCGTGAAAAAGACTTCAACATGCGCTGGGTCGCATGCATGGTTGGCGATATCCACCGCATCCTTTGCCGCAGCGGCATTTTCATGTATCCATATGACTTCAAAGATCCGAAAAAAGCCGGACGTCTGCGTTTAATGTACGAAGCAAACCCAATGAGCATGCTGATGGAACAAGCGGGCGGCGCATCAACCACTGGCCGTGTCCGTATTCTTGACATCCAGCCGACTGAATTACATCAGCGCGTACCTGTAATCATCGGTTCTAAAAACGAAGTTGAACGCGTTACCGGCTACCATAACTAATTTTACTAAAAACGGTGGTCAGCAGCCTGATCACCGTGGACTTAATCTCCCATGGCGACAATTTTTCTTGAGTCTAAAGACAACCCTAAAATTAAACATTTACGCGGGTTAATCGAACAGAACTCTTACCGTAAAAAACAGGGCCAAACTGTACTGGAAGGCACGCACCTCTGCCTCGCATGGCTGCAGGAAAATCGAAAAATCAATTCTATTTTCACGACTGAACATGCACTGGCGCATCCGGACTTTGAAGAAATTCTCAGAACCTATACTGGACATATCTTTGTACTCAGTGAATCCCTTTACAAGGATCTCAGCACATTGGGCACAACGCTGGCCTGCTTAGCCATTATTGACTTGCATAGCTCCAGCCAAGCTTTAAAATTCGATGCGGATACGCTGATTTTGGAAAATGTCCAAGATCCCGGCAATGTTGGCACCTTATTGCGTTCTGCCGCAGCGGCAGGCATTCAGCAGGTAGTTTGCACCAAAGGCTCTGCTTCTTTATGGTCGCCTCGCGTGCTGCGCGCAGGCATGGGCGCGCATTTTTCATTGCAAACATATGAGAATATCGCGCTTGAAGACATTTTGCCGCGCTTTGAAATTCCAGTTTATGTAACCAGTTCTCACCGCTCTACCAGCTTGTATTCTAAAGATTTAAGCAAAGCCTGTGTCTGGATACTGGGTAATGAAGGCCAAGGTGTAAGCGAATACGCTTTAGAAAATGCTCAAGCGGTTGTCATTCCACAGCCGGGCGGTCAAGAATCGCTTAATGTTGCGATTGCAGGATCAGTTTGTTTCTTTGAAATGGTGCGTCAACGTCTTTAATACATTTTTTATTTTAATTGGGCTCGCCCAGTTAAAGAAATAGATTAAACTAGAAAAATAACAATTTATTTGTCAACCAAACCATCATTTTCAACGTTATATGTATATGAACTTGGAAATGATGGTGGGTATCCAATGACAGGATTTTCCATCTCTATGGATTTAGCGCCAAAACAGTCAAATTCTGCAGATTCGAGTGTTCTCAAGAGCACGGCTGAGTCGCGCTTGAAAAACTTCATGAATGAAGTGACTGGCCGCGCGCTGATCATGATGGAAAGTGCAACCCAGAATCAGCAGGGCATCGCGATGGATCTGGTTCAGGAAGCATTCATTTCCCTGCATAAATCCTATGCAGATAAATCCACCGAAGAATGGTATCCCCTGTTCTACACCATTTTGAACAACAAATTGCAAGATTGGCGCAGAAAAGAAGCCCGGCGCGCTCAGCCCTTTTCTCTGTTCAGAAAAGTCAATTTAGATGATGATGAAATTGAAATAAATGATGTTGTAGATGAATCTACTCCCAACCCATTTGAATTTATAGACCGCGCTGTGACTGCCGAAGAAATTCAGCAGGCGATAGCGCTGTTGCCAGCCCGGCAGCAGCAGGCATTTATGCTGCGGGCATGGGAAGGCTTTGATACACATACAACTGCTGAGATTATGAATTGCACTGAAGGCAGTGTAAAAACCCATTACCACCGTGCTATACAAGGCTTACGCGCTTCATTAGCACATCTGAATCCTCACATGGGAGGGTCATCCGAATGAAACAAGATGATTTCTTAAAGCAAGTAACTTCCAAACTTGATGGACTCGCACAGCACCATACCCAAAAACCCGCTGTGATGAATAATGTTCTTGAAAAAATTCATGAACGTGAAGCATCCCGCTATGGCTTATGGAAAATGTCAGGCTTTGCATTAGCCGCCGCACTTGCAGGCTTTGTTGTGTTGCCCAATTCAGTGACAACATTAAACGAAAAACCGCAAAATCAAGTTGTTTCAACGCCTAAGCTCTCCCCTCAAATGGTCGAAGACTTAGAAATGTTAATGGTTTTAGGTGAGGACAAAGTTCCCCATGGCAGCTAGAAAATTAGCCATTGCTTTTTGCGCATTCGGTTTTCTGCAAACCAGTTTTGCTGGTTTTGAACGTTTTTGGATTTTTTCTAAAGATGCGGATGCTCAAGTCAATGAGACTTGGGACTCACTTTCTGACTCTGAGCAAGCTGCCCTCATCAAGCGATACCAATCCTTAAAAGAAATTCCTGTTGAACAAAGTGTGAGCTTGCAGCAGCGGATGGATTGGTTTAATCAGCTTCCAGAAAATGAAAAGCAAAAAATGCGTGAAACTTGGCAAAAGATGAGCAGCCTAGAGCGCCGTGAACTGGCGCAGCGCCTTCAAAAGGCATCTCCTGATGAACGCCCTGCCATTCGTGAAGAATATATTAATAAATACCTGAGCCCTGAAGTAACGCATCATTGATAATGTTTTGAAAGGCAATTTTTTAAAGAGCGGATAATCCGCTCTTTTTATTGCCGTAAAATTAATGTTGACATCAAGAACTCAAAGATCAATATTGAAATACCAACTATTTAATTTTAGTTTACCTACAAAAAAGCCCCTATAAATAGAGGCTTTTACGTTACAGGCATAAATTAACTTTTTAAAAATTTACGCATTCTAAATAATGCAAGGCCTGCTAAAACTAATCCGCCAAAAATATTGATTGATCCGCCGCCACTTGAGCTTTCATTAGTATTCTTTGCCTGATTAATCAGCGTAATCGTTGCTTCATTAGATGCTGTGCCTTCTGAGTCGTAAACTTGATACACAATATTATGATTAAATTGGTTAAATGCATTTTTAGATGAAAATTCTATAGTTCCGCCATAGCACATATTCTGCTGATTGCCATCAGGACATGGCCCGCTATACTCTGCTTTAAAATTCAAACCTGCCGGTATCGTTTTGAAATAGATTGGAATATTCTGGCCATCTAAATTTTGATGCCAAAGGCTTTTACCGGCTGGCATAGACGAGACTGGCCCATCTCCATCTTCACTGTCGTTTTCTAAAGGATTGACGCGTACAGTTAAATTGCTGTCAGTCGTAATTGAGTATGTATCATCAGCGGCAATTGGCGCAATATTGTTAAATTTAGCGGTCAAAATACCGGAAGATTGCTGCATGCTGCCGGTTTTTTCTTTAAGGGTATATTGGCAATATGCATTTTGATCTCCCGTAGCAGCGCCGCCTGTCCTGTAAATCACAATTTTTTTCAGATTAGCATCCCATTTGCACACTAAATCCAAAGCATCCCCTTTTATAACGGGCTTGCCAGTGCTGTCGACAGTTAAATCATTGCCGATGCCAATGGCTTGCACAATGACGTCATAATTATCTGAATTCAATGCTTTATATTTTCTTTCTTGCGTATTGCCTACATCTACTTCCTGCGGGAGCGCCAACGCAAATGGATTCATATAAATGGCACGGTAAATTAAACTGCTTTTGAATTGAGCCAAATAAGGTTCTGCCTCTTTTAAATCCATTTCATTAGCAGTCTTATATTCTTTACGATCCTGATCTGCGATATCAGCTTTTAACTGATCAATTGCTGCCTGTAATGCAGTAATCATAGCTTTCTGCGAGGAATTAGTCAGATCTTCTACATCTGCAGCCGTAAAATTCAGCTTCTCTACCGAACCGATATCACAGGTATTCTTCATACTAGGATTTAAGATCAATGTGGCATCAGCATTTCTTGCCACACCGCGCTGATCATATTCCGAGCAACCTGAAGAGCCGATATTCACTAAGCTAGCGCCAGCATTGCCTTCAAGAGGGTAATATAATGGCAAATATATGTTATAAACAGAGGCTGGCCGATAATCTGTGAGTAGCGCAGGCATTGCGATGCCAGAGACATCTAAATTCTTATAATCTGTTTCAGCTGACGAAATAGCCTTTGCTGGAATCACACAGTTCGCATTCGATAATTCTGCAGCATTGCTCAGGAACGCAAACTGCAAATCTTCTGCAGGGATTTGATTATTCAAATAACGGCAAGATTTTCCTTGACCATCTGCAGTGCCATTATAGGCCAGTACATTATAAGAAAAAGATTTCGAAGCATTCTCATCATAATAAAATGCACTGTATGCGCTATTTTCAACAATAGTATTGCTGCTGAAGACCAATGACGAATAAGGGCTTAATCGGTCCAATCCATCTGAAACGGCACGGATAATACTGCCATTTGATGCACTTGCAGTATTTTTCGCAATCGTATTTGCTTCTAAGGTAACTTCATTGCTGCCGCAGAAATCCATTGTGCTTAGACTGGCCTGATTGCCATTTTTTACAATGCTGCTTTGTGAAATTGTAACAATAGGCTGATTATCACTCAAATTACCCACACAGCTCATCGCGAGTACACTGCCCTTGAGCGCATTGTTATTTTCAATTCGGGTATTATTAATACTGACTTCTGTCTTCGCATCCAGCGCCAGCAGATAAATAGCGCCGCCGGCTTTCGCAGCGCTCGAATTTAATATTGCGCCATTACTCATGGCAAAATTTCCGCCCGCATATACAGCCCCGCCATAATCTTTAGCAGAACCATTGTTCAGGGCAATATTATTCAATTCCAAATTGACACGGGTTACCGCAGTATTGAATATACGCGAACTTCCGTCTTGCGCATCAATTACCGTTTTAATCTCCTCAAACTCAGGATATTCATTGGTAAAGCTGCTTTTAATTTCATAATTATTTCGGCTTTTGCCCAAAATTCTAATTGGTGACTCTGGGCTCAATTCACCGCGTGTTAATTTATATGTGCCAGCTTCCAGCTGAATTTCATCGACTTGGCCAACCCCTGTACGCCCTGCGCTGCAGCCGCCAAATGACGTATTTTTTTGGGCTGCGATAATTGCTTCACGCAAAGAGCATTTACTTGAGTTTTCACCTGCTTCATCATCAAAAGTATTGACATAGATGGTTTTGCTGTCTGCTGCCATTAGTGACATTGCAGATAAGACCATTATGCATAGCAGTCCTTTTTTATATTGTTTCATGGCCTGTCCCTAATTATTATTTGAATCGACGCAATCCGATTAAGCCAAACAAAGCGAATAAACTATAGAAGCCTAAAGCACCGCCAGAAGTTTCAACAGTCTTACTTTCCATTGTGTTATCCGGTTCTTGGAAAATAATTACAGGCGCTTCGATATATTTTGCATCAATCTCTTTATTAAATCGTGTAGATGAGGTAATCACCCGGATTGTAAACTCATCCGCACCATGCCAGTTGCCGTTTGGCGTATAAGTCAAATCGCCATTTAGACTTAATTCAGTTTTGCCTTTGGAAACTGTTTGCCCCTGCACAACGATTAAGCAGCCGTCTTGCCAAGGTATGCCGGCAGGGTTTTCACCGACTTCCGCAATACATTGCGCCTTTGGCAGCAAATCACTATCACCCAATGCTTCCAGTATATTAAATTTAGCAATTTGGCCCGGCTTAATGTCTTGTCCCAATTTTGAAATGCTTGCGGGTACTGCAATTTCTATCGCGCCGCGGTCACACCAGACATTATCTGACAGTCTAGACGTACCGCGCTGATCAGACGCCTCGCAGGCAACAAAATTTGTATTGCCATTGGCTAATGTCTGGCCCCTATTTAAAATAGGACTAGAAAATAAATCTGCATAGCTCAGCAGCATTCGGGGACGCAAATAACCGATAAATGCATTGCTTGGCGTAGTGTATGGGCATAAAAGCGCAGTGCCGTCATCCTGTAAATTTTTACAGGTACCTTCATCATCACCCGCGATTAAAGCCGGACTAAGCAATACCGTATTATTGTTTGAGCTTACTCCGACTGGACAATCGGACTGTGACACAAGGTTGTTGTAGAGAACACTTTTGTCTGACGCAGCATTTTCAACTTCACAGTCCTGCACAGCACCCGAAGAACTGTTGCCAATAACAATACTGTTTGAAAGATAGCCTTGCCCTTCGGCTGAATCGAAACTTACGCCGCCTGAATTTTTAAGAATGGTTAGATTATTTAAACCCAGCCCATCTTTTAAATTAACTGCATAGCCCTTGTTCTGAAAAAAGGTACTGCTGACAATGTAATTCAGCCGGGATGGAAATGTCAGCTTATCCGCATCCGTACTGCCATCAGCAGTAAAGACAACGGCTTTACCAGAGGTGCTGGTATTGCTTTTGAATACGGTATTATAAATTTTAAAGCTGGGCGCTAAGGAATAGATTGCGCCGCCAACTGTCGCTTGATTATTTTCAACCAATACATTTTGCATGGACAAACTGCTGGCTGTAGCTCCGCTGCTGGATGCTACACCGACATTATAGATCGCACCGCCTAAATTGGCATATCCATCCTGCAGTTTTACGCTGTCTAAAGTCAGAGCTTCATTGTTATAAATCAGCCCGCCCAGATCGGCACATACGCTTTTTTTACAGCCTTGCAGCGTTATCTCTTTTAAATTCACTTTAAAAGCAGCATCGGCATTGTCATCAATATGGAAAATTTGCTCCTGCCCTGTCATTTCAATAGTGGCATTATTTTTACCGACTACTGCCGTCTCAGTAACAGTGGTGTCATATAGCGTCTTGATGTCCATCGTAGCTTTAATTTCAAGCTTTTTAGAAAGTGTGTAAACTTTATTCTTTTCAAGTGCAATCGTCGCTATAGAATCTGTGCCGCCGCAGCCCATATAACCGGCTTCGGGCCGATCATCTTCTGCCATATTCAAATATTCAACAGCTTCGCGAAGAGAGCATTCCTTGTCATCTTTTACGATATCTTCTGTTGTTGTGACATTAACTTCCGCACTGTAAGCATGTCCTGCAAAACACAGCATGCCTATGCCTATGCTCCGTTTGAGCATAACCTTCTCCTTGTATCTTTTTTTATTTCTTTTTTTATTCTTAAGCCACACATTCCCAGCAGCATCGAATTATTTCGTGTACTTTGTCATAGCTTGAGTAATTACTCAAGATTTTTTATAGTTTACCGATATTCATCAATCAAGGCGTAAATTTGCCGTAATGTCGCATTGCTGAGCTTGGTCTTTTCACCTTTGAGCAGCTGTATCAGCTGCTCTAGGCTTTGCAGTAAAATAGAGGCCTGATGCGGGCCATGCAGCAATAAATAATCCACAATCTGCTGGTCAATATGTATGCCTCTGCGTGACAGGACAGAAAGAACCAGCGCCTGCCTGTCTGCATACAAACTGCCATTCGGCACTTTAACACTTACCGCCTGAGTCAGTCGTGACTGCAAGTCCGGCAATTCCAGTCTAAGTTCAATGGGCGCAAAGCGTGAAGAAAAAACCAGCTGGCCGCCGCCTTCATTGTTGTAGTTGATTAAATGAAATACTGCGCGCTGCCAGTGCGGCACCCCGCTGATGGACTCAATATCATCCAAAGCAACCAGATCATATTGATCTAGAGAAGTAATGGCTTCTGTCGGGGCATCCAGCAGTTCCAGCAAAGAGACTTTAATCGCCGATTTTCCAATTTCCAGATAAGAGTCACAAATTGCGGAAAGCAAATGGCTCTTGCCTGTTCCAGCCCCGCCATAGATGTAAAACCGGTTCATTAATCCGGCATGCAGCTGGCGTACGCCATCAATTACATGTCCCCAGCCTGGCCCTGAAAAATCACTGATTCGGGCATCCAGCTGAGGTTCAATATCTAACTGCAATTGACGCATATATCTATAAGGGCCTTATAAGTCTTTATTTTCTGACACATCGATCTTACTCGATTTTTCAGGATCTTGCAGAGGTTTTCCAACAGTTTGCTTTAATTCAATATCGATATCTGCCTGTTCCGTTTCTATCGTAATAGAATCGCTGCCGGCAGGCTGCATAATGACTGTTTTTGAGCCGTATAACTGGCTTTTTTCATAGCACTGGCGCACATGACGCAGCAATACAACAATAATCGCCGCCACGGGAAGCGCAATCAGCATGCCCAAGAAGCCAGCCAGCTGCGCACCGGCCAAGACTGCAAATACGACAGCAACGGGTGAAAGCCCAATTTTATCGCCCAGCAGGAAAGGCTGCAGAATATAGCCTTCAACCGCTTGGCCAATCATAAATACCACAAGAACCAGCGCTAAATGCGTCCAGTCCAATCCAAATTGGAACAAGGTTGCAATGACAGCAGCAATAATGCCGACAGCAAACCCTAAATAAGGAATAATGCTGGACAGACCGGCGATCATGCCGATGATCAAGCCCACTTCCAGGCCAATAACCTGCAAGCCCACTGCATATACAACGCCCAGCAAAAACATCACCAGAAATTGACCTTTTACAAATGCGCCAAGCACACTGTGGCACTCGTTCACAATGTGCATTGTGCTTTTCTCATACGGGCGGGGGATTAATTTACGCAGGCTTTCCAGCATGCGTTCCCAGTCCAGCAGAAAATAAAAGCTGATAATTGGAATCAGAACCACTGTGCCGCCAATTTGAATAAAATTCAGCCCAGATTGCGCAACTTTCAGCAGCATCGACTGAATACTGTCAGTGCTGTAATTGGTCTGAATATAATCCATAACTGCTTTCGAAATCTGGTCAGTATCAATTTCCATAGGAATAAGATTGAACGTATGCGACAGCCAAGGCAAAAAGGTATAGTTCACCCAATGAATACCCGCAGGTATGCTGGATTTTGCATACATCAGCTGCTGCCAAACCAAAGGCACCAAATACCATAACGCCCAAGTGAGCACCAAGCCGATTCCGATAAAAACAATGCTGATAGCCAGCCAGCGCGGCAGGCCTATTTTATGTATTTTATTAACAAGCGGGCTGAATAAATACGCAATTAAAAATGCGCCGATAAAAGGCAGCACAACAGGCTTTAACAAATAAAGCACCCACAATATAAGTGCAATGCCCGCAAGTATAAAAATGCGTCGCAGTGTGCGGTCGCCCATGAAAACTCACCTTTATCTCAGTGTAATCGTTATTGAAAAGAAAATATTTTATTAAAGATAGCATTTTAGCCCATAAATAACATAAGAGTTTCGTATATTCAGGTTATAATCCCCGCGCGAATGCGGAGACTTCATTATGAGCAACTCAACCTCTACCCCAAACACTGGTTTAAGCTACAAAGATGCAGGTGTCGACATTGAAGCGGGCGACGCATTAGTCGATCGTATCAAATCAGTCGCAAAGCGTACTGCACGTCCTGAAGTAATGGGCGGACTCGGCGGCTTCGGCGCTCTTTGTAAAATTCCTAAAGGCTATGAAGAACCTGTTCTCGTATCTGGCACAGATGGTGTCGGTACTAAATTACGCTTAGCATTGAATTTGAACCGTCATGACACAATCGGTCAGGATTTGGTGGCAATGTGCGTAAACGATCTTCTAGTGTGCGGCGCTGAACCGTTATTCTTCCTTGATTATTATGCAACTGGGCATCTGAATGTAGATGTTGCAGCCAATGTAGTTACAGGTATTGGCGCGGGTTGTGAACTTGCTGGCTGTGCATTGGTTGGCGGTGAAACTGCTGAAATGCCGGGCATGTATGAAGGCGAAGACTATGACCTTGCAGGTTTTTGCGTAGGCGTGGTTGAGCAAAGCAAAATTATTGATGGCACGAAAGTAAAATCAGGTGACGTTTTAATTGGTGTCGCATCAAGCGGCGCACATTCAAACGGCTACTCTTTACTGCGTAAAATTTTAGACGTGAAAAACGTTGATTTAAACCAGATCGTTGATGGCCGCCCGCTTGCAGATGTAGCAATGGAGCCGACACGCATTTACGTTAAATCATTGCTTCAGCTTTGCAAAGAAGTGGATGTTCACGCAATGGCGCACATCACTGGCGGCGGCTTACCGGGCAACCTGCCTCGCGTACTGCCAAATGGCGCGCAAGCAATTGTGAATGAATCGTCTTGGGAATGGCCAGAACTGTTCAAGCTTCTTCAGCGCGAAGGCGGTGTTGAACAGCACGAAATGTACCGTACATTTAACTGTGGCGTAGGCATGGTGATTGTGGTTGATGCAGCCGATGCAGACAAAACTTTGGAATTGCTGGCTAAGCTTGGCGAACAGGCTTGGAACATGGGCCACATTGCTGACAATGCTGAGTCTGTTGCCGGCGCTGATGAAAAGATTCGCGTAATCTTTGCATAAGTATTCCGCATGATCAAAATTGCTGTTCTTGTTTCAGGCAGCGGTAGCAACTTGCAGGCCCTGATAGATGCCAATTTATCAGGCCAGATTGCAGGTGTTATTTCCAATAGGCCTGAAGCATATGCCCTGCAGCGTGCAGAAAAAGCAGGTATTGCAACTGCCGTTATTGAGCACAAGCAATATCCCGCACGTGAGTTTTTTGATGATGCAATGCATCAGCAATTGCTTGCATGGGATATTGATTTGGTGATTTTAGCTGGCTTTATGCGCATACTCAGCGCGAAATTTGTCAAAGCATGGGAAGGAAAAATGATTAATATTCACCCTTCCTTACTGCCCAATTATAAAGGCATGCATACGCATCAGCGGGTTTTGAATACCGGCGACAGCCTGCATGGCTGTACAGTGCATTATGTAACTGCTGAACTGGATGCCGGTCAAGCGCTGGCGCAAGGCGTATTAAAAGTAAATGTGCATGATGATGCTAATTCTTTGGCAACCCGTGTTCATGTGCTTGAACATATTATTTACCCGCAAGTTGCAGAGTGGATCTGCAACGGCACTGTTCAGCATACCCAACAAGGTGTGCTGTACCGCGGCCAGCTGATGCAAGAGCCTGTTCAATTCTGCAAGCTGTAAACACCTAAAAACAATAAAAAACGTCTCCTTGGAGACGTTTTTTATGCCGAAGCCGCAGAGACTTAAGCTTTAGTGAACGGCCTGACCTGCAATCATCTGTTTAATTAAATCAACCGTTTCTCTAGGTTTTTCCAATGGGAACATATGACTTCCTGCCACAATGCGGTATGGAATACCGAACTTCTTTTTCACCATTTGCGGGAACTTGCGCGGTAAAAATGGCCCTTTTTCAGCAACTATCTGCTGAACCGGCACCTTCAGTTTGGACTGCGGCAGCCACCAAAGAGATGGATTTGTCCTAAAAATTTTCACTTCATCCATTTTGGAAATGGTGAGTTCAACCCCGCCCCGCTCTTTATCTTCAGTCAATGCATAATCAAGATAAGCCTGAAAACAATCTGCATCAAAATCCTGATAGAAGCCTTTCGGACGCAATAGCGCTGCCGCCTGCTCACGGCTTTCCCAATGGTCCCTGCGGCGCAATGACAATGACGCTGGAGACATAGTGTCTACAGCTTTCAATTTCAATGTTTTGGCAATATGCAAAGCCAGTGATTCTTTCCCCATGATCAGCGGAGGATCCAGCATAAGCACTTGCTCAAACAGCTCTGGACGCTGCTGCGCCGCTTGAAAAGTAAGAACAGCGCCCAGTGAATGCCCAAGGCCAATAACTTTACGGCCATTCGCCTGACGTACAATACTGTCAATCACTTGATCGGTTAAACTGCGCCAATGATTGTCAATCGGATAGCGCTTATCTGACCCAAGCAAGGGAACATAAATAACCTCGTATTCATCACGCAGCAGATCAAAGAGTTTTTGATAAACGCGTGACGGCACGCCATTGGCGTGCGCAAAATGAATTAAAGGCTTCATTGCAGTTTAGCCGTTTGTTCTGATTGAACCTGCTGTGACAGTGACGCTGCAAAACCATGCCCAATTGAACTTCCCATACGGCCCAAAACTGAGTCAAACGGACTGTATTCAATCGTATAATTCACAGCTTTGTCTGTTTTCAGCTCACGCTTTAAGGTGTTTAAACTGCCGACACGGTCTGCAATACCCAATTTAACAGCTTGCTCGCCTGTCCAGAATAAGCCTGAAAAAATTGCAGGATCTGTTGATTTCAGCTTTTTACCGCGGCCTTGCTTCACAGCATTGATAAAATGATCGTGCACATTATCTAATACACCTTGTACATGCGCTTTTTGCGCCGGATCTACAGGCTGTGTCATCGATAAAATGGCTTTATTTTCACCTGAGGTCATTGTGCGGTCTTCTACACCCAGCTTTTGCATTAAGCCATTCACGCCGTAATTTGGCATAATCACGCCAATTGAGCCGACAAGGCTTGAAGGATTAACAATAATTTCATCTGCTGCTGAAGCAATGTAATACGCACCGGAAGCGCCTGTATCTCCAATCACAGCATATAATTTTTTATCTGCATGCTGTTTTTTTAAATATTGGATTTCTTGCCAAATTTCATCGGACTGAACCGGCGAACCGCCCGGCGAGTTGATATTCAATACCACTGCTTTACTTTGCTTATTTTCAAAAGCTTTTTTCAGGGAGCGTACAGTATCAGTACTGTTGACACTTTGCTTATCGGCAGCAATTGTCCCCACAATATCCACTACCGCAATATGCGAACCCATTGACCCGACATCATCTGTAGATGCCGTACTGCAGCTTTTACCTAATGCGACTAAAATAAACAGAATGTAAGCAAAGGTTAAAAATTTGAAGAAGATTCCCCAGCGGCGCGCACGGCGCTGCTCTACAACAGAAGCCAAAACCACCTTTTCAAGCAGTTTCCATTCATTGCCAGTAGGCTGCTGCTGGCTTGATGGCTGTTGCGTATTTTGATGCGTATTTTGTATTTCGTTTTCAGGTTTCGGTGGCCAATCGGACATAAAAAATCCAATAAAACAGTTAATAAGTACTCCATTATATACACTGAAAGTACTGGAACTGTCTAAACAAAGTATTTTATCCTATAATTAATTCATCATTTTCTTTTTGCTTTATTGACCATCACCAATGACCGAACAGAATCCGCAAAATACAACGTACCGTCTATTGAAGTTTATCAGCCGTCAACCCATTCAATTTTCTCGTTTTATTGCAAAAGCGCTGGCCGGTTTAGTCAATGCTTTAAAAATTTCGAAAACATCAGAAACGATTCGTTTAAATCTTAATATTGCGCTTCCGGAACTAAGTGATGAACAGCGCGAACAGATTACAGCGCAAGCGATCCGCAACGAATTGATGTCCTATTTTGAATTTTTCAGTATTTGGGGATCCAGCAATGAAAAAAATCTGTCCCGTATTCATCAAATACACGGCGAACAGTATTTTTACGATGCATTCGCTGAAAATAAAGGTCTGGTCTTGGTGGTACCGCATTTTGGCACTTGGGAAATCATGAATGCCTGGTTTGCACAGCATACCAAAATGACCATTATGTATAAGCCTGTTAAAAATCAAACTGCAGATGCCTTTGTGCGCAACGCCCGCAGCCGCGAGCAAGCGCATCTTGTCCCGACGGATGAGACTGGGGTCCGCCAAATTTTCAAAGCCCTTAAACAAGGCGGCACAACTGTTATTTTACCCGACCATACACCGCATGTCGGCGGTGAAATGATTCCTTATTTTGGCGTCCCTTTAGCCACCAGCAATCTAAGCGCTAAATTGATTCAAAAAACCAAAGCCAAAGCGCTTTTTGTGTACGCTATCCGCAATGAACATGACGGCTTTGATATGCATATTGAACCGATGGATGAAGCTATTTATCAGGGCACGGCGAATCATGGGTCCAGCGTTATTTTTGATGCTTTAGAAAATTTAATCCGCAAATATCCTGCACATTACCATTGGAGCTATAAACGCTTTAAAGCCAGTCCTGCTACAGACAACATCTACCATTTACCCATGAGTGAAGCCATAGCATTAGCGCAAAAAGTCCGTGAAGAAGCGAAAACTCAAAACAGCGCTTTAAACTCTATGGTAAATGAAGAAACAATGGCTGCGCCTGTCCGCTAATTGCGGCGCAGCCATTTCCATTCCTCTCTTGCAGCGTGCAGCTGGATTTTACCGTCCAGCTGTATAAATTGGATTGTGCCTTGTTGACTGGTCGTCAGCAATGGAATGTTCAGCTGTTTTAAACGCGCTTGAGTCACTGCGCTGGGGTGCCCATATCGGTTGTATTTTCCAGCGGATGCAATTGCTAATTTAGGCTGCAGCGCTTTTAAAAAATCATAAGAAGAACTGTTGCGGCTGCCATGATGGCCTAAAACAATTACATCGGCTTTTAGGTCTGGATATTTCTGCATCAATTCATACTCTGTTTCCCAGCCGGCATCCCCCATCAATAAAAAACTTCGATAAGGCGCGGCATTCTTCAGCTGTATATACAAAACACATGAGTTTTCATTTTTACTGCGAGCCGCAGTGCCGACCTGCTGCTGCGAGGGCGATAGGACATCTATGCTCAGCTGATCAGTCCACTGCCAGCGCTGGCCTTGATAGCAATAATGAAATTGAGTCTGTACTGGCATTGAAGGGCGTTCACTGGCAATCAGCTGCGCTATCGGAAAATCCTGCTGTATAGAAAAATATCCGCCGCTATGGTCTTGGTCTAAATGGGTTAACAGCAGTTGGTCTAACTCACTGACCGCATTGACGGCCAAAAATGGCAGGATAATTTGCCTGCCGACACTGAATTTGTCTTCATCATAATTGCCGCCCATATCGACCATCATGCTGTGATGCTGATCACGAATAAAAATGGCCTGACCTTGTCCCACGTCTAAGATATTTAATTCAAAGGCATGCGGCATATAACCTTTCAAAATTAAAGCCAGCAAACCAATGACTGCCCAGCTCTTTGGCAACACACCGCGAGGCAAAAACAAAATGATTAGGCTTAAAGCCAACAGTAAAACCATCTTGGATGTTAAAGCGATTGAAGTCAGCTTCGGACTAAAAAGTGCATCTAAACCCTCTAAAAACATCAATAAGATTGCCAAGCATCGGTCATTCAGCATAAACAGCAAAGAGGCCAGAGACTCAGAAAACCCATAAGCCAGCGCTGCAAAAATATCTAAAGGTACAATAATCAGCCCAATCCAAGGAATCGCAGCAATATTGCTGAACGGAGTAATCCATGAGACTTGCTTGAAAAAAAGAATCATTAAAGGCAACAGCGCTATAAATATTTTCCATTGCGATACAGCCAGCAATCGCAGCGATAACAGCACTTTGGTTTTCCAGTCTAATTCCTGCTCAAGTTTCGCCTGCTGTTGCTGTAAGGTTTGATAAATGCGCAATAAAATAAAACATGCGCCATACGACAGCCAAAATGCGGCAGACAATATACTGAATGGATCAATCAGCAGCAATACAGATGCGCTGAATATTAATAATTTTAAAGGCTGCAGTTTTTGCTGCAGCAACAGCATCAAACTGCCTAAACAGCACATGAGAAGCGTCCGCACTGCGGGAATCTCAAATCCTGCAAACAGGCAGTACATGAAGACACAAATCAAAAACGGGATAATCAGCACATATTGTTTTGGCACAGTTAAATAAAGTTGCGGCCGGTACCGTGCGACTGCGGCCTGCAGCAGCCAGCTGACCATGATGGCAAAAATGACTACATGCGGCCCTGAAATTGCCAGCAGATGACTCATCCCAAAACGCTGAAATTGCATTTTAGTGGCTTTTGTGAGCAGGCTTTCATCCCCTGTCAGCAAAGCCAGAAGCAGGCCTTTATGCTGTAAAGGCTGATGCTGAATAAAGACTCTAAGATTAAGCCGCTGTTTTTCAACCCATAAGGGAAATTGACGCAACCAGCGCTGCTGCTGTTTAACAAATCCTGTATAGCCAAGCGCAGATACCTGCTGTTCCTGCAGCGGCTGAATCTGCTTGACGCGAAACCCTGAGGCAATATTCTGCTGCAGAAACCATTTTTCCTGATCAAATGCACCCGCTGTGGCATAACTCTGCGCTGGCCTTAGTTCTCCATTTAAACGGTAATACTTACCTAACTGCAATTCCTGCTGCTGTGAGCGCAAATTGGCATATGGAATATAAGCCAAGTACTGCGGAAGCGCATCTAAGGCTAAAGCCCCGTTTGCATTATTCAATACCATAATTTTTTGCTGGACGCTTTGCTCGCCCAATTCATTTAAGCGCGCAACATAAACAATCAGTTCCATCGAACCAGATTCATGCTCAACATGCATAAGGCGCTGGTCTAAGCGGCTGCTGGCATATCCAAAACCTAAATAAGCTCCAAGCATTACGCTCATGCCAATATTCAAAATTTTAAAGAACGGACTTTGATCTTTAATTAAAGGATGCATCACGCGCTGCATAATCAGCCAAGCAGCCATTACGCAGACTGCCGTCCAAAAACCGATATGGGCATTCAGCCACATTTTACCCATATAGGAAACGCCTAAAATCCAGCCAAGGCAAAACCATTGCAGCATTGTTGTTATTCTTTATTCGCTTTATTGCGCGCAATAATAAAGCCCGCCGAGGCGAGCTTCAATCTATAGCGGAAAGTTCAAATGAATTAGGCTTTTTCGACCCATAAGCCATCCTGCATATGCAGCACTGCATCTGCCGACTGAGCCAAGTATTCATCATGCGTCACGATCAGCATCGCCATGTTAAATTCTTTACGCAGCTCCGAAAGCAGTTCAAAAATTTTCACTGCAGTTTTACGGTCAAGATTTCCTGTAGGCTCGTCCGCCATCATCAGCTTAGGTTTGGTGACCAAGGCACGGGCCAAAGCGACACGCTGGCGCTCACCGCCAGACAGCTCACCTGGCGTATGGGTCATACGGTGCGATAACCCAACGCGATCCAGCAAATATTCAGCTTGCTGCTTAACATCTTTATAGCTTGCGCCTTTGCGCAGCATCAGCGGCATGGCAACATTTTCCAATGCACTGAACTCTGGCAGCAAATGATGGAACTGATAAACAAAACCGAGGTGCTCGTTACGGATATAGCCGCGTTCCGCTTCACCCAAAGTATCAAAACGCTGCCCATTAATCAGCACTTGCCCTGAAGTCGGACGGTCTAAGCCGCCCAATACATGCAATAGCGTGCTTTTACCTGAACCGCTGGAACCGACAATCGAAACAAACTCCCCGGCTCTTACTTGCAGTGACAGGCCGCGGATCACATCAACCGATGACTTGCCATCGGTAAATGACTTGGTGATATTCTGCGCATCCAAAATTAAATTATTCATAGCGCAATGCCTCCGCTGGCTGAATTTTGGCTGCGCGGAAAGCCGGATAAATGGTCGCGATAAAGCTTAAGCCTAATGACAGGCCGACAATAATCAGCACATCTTGCCAGCGCAAATAGGATGGCAAATAGTTGATGAAGTAGGCATCAAACATATTCAAGCCCAGCGTATTGTTCAGCCATCCGACTAAATTACTGATGCTGGATGCCGCGATAATACCCAAGATAGCACCGGATACCGTTCCGATTACGCCAATGACTGTCCCCTGAACCATAAAGATTCGGGTGATGGTTGCAGGTGAAGCGCCTAAAGTGCGCAGAATCGCAATATCCGATTTTTTATCTGTCACCACCATGACCAGTGATGACACAATATTGAATGCCGCCACCAATACAATTAAAAACAGCAGCAGGCTCACCATCGCTTTTTCCATCTGAATGGCGCTGAACAGATTGCCATGCGTATACGTCCAGTCAGAAGCGTAAAAGTTTGCAGGCAGGTCGCGCACAATTTCCTGCGACACTTGCGGCGCTGCAAAAATATCATCCAGCTTCATGCGAATGCCTTGCGCGCCGTCTGGCAAACGAAGCAAGGTGGCTGCATCATTCAGGGCAATATAGCCCATCATGGAATCCACTTCTGCGCCAATACTGAAAATACCGACAATTTTAAAACGCTTAAACCGCGGCACAACACCAGCTGGTGACGGTGTTGCTTCCGGCAGGACTAAAGTAATGCTGTCATTTAAACCCAAGCCTAAGGCATCGGTCATTTGCTTGCCCAGCACAATACCGAATTCACCTTTTTTCAGGTTATCAATACTGCCTTCAACCATGTGGTCCTGAATAATTGAAACCTTTTTTTCATACTTCGGCTCAATCCCCGTGACCATTACCCCTGAAACTTGGCCCTGCGCCGTCAGCATGCCTTGCAGCTGCGTAAATGGCGCGACACCTTGAACATGCTCATGTTTTTCGATTTTCGTTGCAAGTTCTTGCCAATTTGTTAAAATTTGTGTTGAAGAAACAGTAGCTTGAGGTATCATTCCCAAGACACGGTTTTTCAATTCGCGGTCAAAACCGTTCATCACAGATAAGACTGTAATGAGCACAGCTACACCTAGGGTGAGACCGATCATCGAAACCAAAGCAATAAAAGAAATAAAGTGGTTACTGCGCCGTGCGCGAGTGTATCTCAACCCTATATACAGCGAGATTGGTTTAAACATAACCATCTAGTCCGAGGTAATAATTATGGAAAATTTACAGCATCAAAGCGGATACACGGAACGCCGCGTCATGTCTCGCATCGATGCTGCCTTGCGAATCAATTATCAGATAATTCCTGATGATGTTGCGCTGAATGATCCTTACGATCCTAACTTTGTCTTGCCGCGCTATTTTCTACTACTTGCAGAATTAGATCAATTTGATCACGCGCTTAACTACGAATTAGAACAATTAGCTGAGAAAGATCAACAAATTGCTCGAATATTATCCTTATTTAACCAAAAGTTAAACCTGATTACGGGGTCTTTGTACGATGCAATTGTACAAAGCATGTTACCTATTCCTGAACATGTGAATTTTTCAGAGACAGGCTTGAGCTTTTTCAGTGAGCACCCAATCCAAGAAGGCACTTATCTGCACCTCACGCTCAGCCATCCCGAAAATTTCTTTCATATTGCCGCTACAGCGCAAGTGGTTTACAGCCGCCATGAAGAAAATGGCAAATACCGCACAGGGGCTTATTTTATTACCCTGCATCCGCAAGACCGTGTAAAGCTCTCTGAATGTGTATCTTTAACACAGCATAAGGACTGAAGCTTTATTCAGCCTTAATTTTTTGCGCGAGCGCCCTGCTCGCCTTAAAATCTTGATAAAAATATACAAATAAGCCCGACAGTAAAACAGCAGCGCCCAAAAATACCATAATGGTAATTTTTTCATCATTGAGCAGCGCCCCAACCAGCATAGCAATCATCGGTGTGAGAACAGTGGTTAAAGATAAAGTCGTCGCTTGAACATTTTGCACCAATTTAAAATAGCAGAACATCGCCACTAAAGACGCCATTACAACGGCATAAGCCAATCCAAACAGTGATTTAGCGCCCGGCATTTCTGTTGGCGCATAAGACCAGATAAACGGCAGCATGCACATGGCAAGCAGTGCCGAAACCAAAATTGAGCCAGTAGCCTGTGACATAGGCGCAAGGGGCGCATTGATCTTTTTAACCCAAAAAATTGAGGCGCAGTAGATAAATACACTCAGCAGCATCAGCCCGATACCTGCTGGCTGTACATGCTGCTCACTTCCCCCAAGGCATATAATGCCCAGTCCAGCGACAGCAATGAGCATACCCAGCCACTGCAGACGGCGCAGACGAATTTTAAAAACGAAAAAGCCGATCAACCCTGTAATAATGGGCGCAAGGCCAAACATCAGCGCAATAATGCCAGAACTCAGATAAGCCGTTGCTAAATAAGTAAAAATTTGCGAACCGATAAAACTGCAGGCTCCCGCCACATAACTATGTATGGATAATCCATTCATAGGCAATTTAGCGCGTGTGATCCAAAGCAGGACGACAGCCAAAGGCAATGCGATAAAAAACCGCAATGCCAAAGCCCACAGGCTATGCAAATCAGCCACACTCCAAACAATCGCCAGCGGGGTTGTAGACCAGATAAAGACCAGCAATGCATAGCTGACCATTAAATTAAGTTTTGAGGGCATTTTTTACAGCCTTATTTTTGAGCTGTTTTTCGCTTTTGTTTCATAATGGTCTGATCCAGGCTGCTTGAAAACTCACGTTTATCACGCTCGGAAATAGGCGGCGGCCCGCCCGTCTGTACACCGGCACCGCGCAGGCTGTCCATAAAATCACGCAAATGCAGACGCGCCTTTACATTGGCAGTAGTGTACACCTCGCCGCGCGGATGAATTGCTATACCGCCATTTTCAATTACTTGGGCAGCCAGCGGAATATCTTGCGTCATGACGATGTCATTTTCTTTCATGCGTTCAATAATTTCTTTATCTGCCGCATCGGCACCGCTCATGACTTGAATGGAGTTGATGCGTACAGACGGTGTGATGCCTACATTTTGATTGGCAACGAAAGTAACTTCAAGCTGATACCGGTCTGAAGCTCGAATAATCACTTCACGCAAAATTTTAGGCAGCGCATCTGCATCTACCCAAAGTTTAAATGGCAGCACAATTCTATCCAGTACGAAAGTAGTACAGTTATTCTAGCAAATCTGCATGGCAGTAAAGCGTGAAATAGCTAAATATTATTTTTGCCTGTTTTTAAAATTTTAGAAATTTCACTGATGCGGTCAGCTGAAACTGATCAAAAGATCAATTTGTTACGCATTTGAATCTTTTTATAATGCATGCTTATATACTGTTAGCTCATGATTTTAATTATTTTTTAAGATTTTTCTTTGATTTATTTCATTAATATTTAGCGGGCCTGACTTGAAAATTGCAAATAACCCTCGATTTAATAAATAAATATAACCTAACATCAATCGTGCATATGAAAAATCAGAACAGACCAGACACTATCACCATTGAAGATCAGAGCTTCGGCAGCCACATTGAGCACTGGAATTTACTAACAGAGCAGCCCGGCACAGATGTTCCGCAATGGTTAGGTCAAGCACTGGATGCACCGGTCATGCCGATGGGCCTATGCGTAGCGGAATGCGATATGGATGCGGGCACTTGGCTGATTCAAGGTCCAAGCAAAGCGTCTGTTCAGCTTGCTCAAGTTATTGAAGTTGAAAACAACAAACCTAAAGCTGTAAAAACCGCATTCCCCTGTTTTGACAGCCCATACCAATTCAAAGCCAGCATCGACCGCATCATCACCTGCAAATCCAATATTCAAGCAGTATTATGCTTGAATCTGGGTTCGAACACTTCTGTATATGCTTTTGACAGCTTATACAGCGTCAACCATTCCCAATATGAAAAAAATCAAGAGTATTTGGTGCAGCTGAATGGCTGGGCTTATGAACTGGAAGCGGTAGCAGACCATGAACAATTGATTGTCGATGACCCCGCGTCTATTAAGCACCACCGCGCGCTGAATGATATTTTAGCAGCCAACAACGGGGTTGCTCCGGCAAACCTGCAGGAACAAATTGAAGCATGGGAACCCCAATCGGAAGATGACAAAGCGCCTGTAACGGTTGATTTTTCAAAAATGGTGGCTTATCTGTATGGCGAAAATATGGGCCAAGAAGATGAAGCCTGGTTTCAAGGCAATATTGTTGGCAAGACTGCAATGCAGTTCATGGAGCAAGATTACACACTTTATGATGTGACTTTGATTCATGAAGAAAACCAGCCTGCGGTGCTGATCCGCATAGCCACCAAAGACGCAGCCTATAAAGATTTTGATATCGGTCAATTTATTCGCGGCAATATTTGGATTCAAGCCAATATTTACGCAAAAGCGGCTTAATATAAATTCAAAACAGCCAAATTCTGCAACACGCAGATTTTTGGCTGTTTTTTTTCAGACGCCGCTAACATCTGTATTTTATTAAAATAATTAAAATCCGCTTATATTTTATCCACAATTAATAATCAAAACCCAGTATTTTAAATTCAAACATCAATACACTTATCCACAATTTTAAATTCAAAAATTAATCAATTTAAAAACTGATTTAATATATTCTCAATTCATTATTTGCACTGTCCATATTTTTAATCATTTGAAAATATAAGTTTTTTTACAGATGCAGTTTATTTTTTCAAATAAGTATTGCTGTTCAGTAATTTTAGTGGCGATAGTACTTTATTTAATCAAATTTTTATGGTAAAAATGCAAATTACAAATATAGGATTTAACGATAAATAGATCGGAAAATAAATATCTATGAAAATCGTGCAAGAAGAAAACTTACAGCATGCTGGTCACCGCCTGATTTCTCGATATCAAGTCGAGCCTATGGCCTGCCTATTCTTTATTTTAGGCATGATGATCTGCGCATATTTACTCCATACTTTTATTCTTTAATTCAGCAGATATAAAAAAAGCCCATCTTTCGATGGGCTTTTTTTATCTTCAAAGATTATGCGTTGCGTTTGGCAAAGTCATCCATGAAATTCACCAGCGCCTGTACGCCGTCTAAAGGCACTGCGTTATAAATACTTGCACGCATGCCGCCAACAGAACGGTGGCCGGCCAGATTCAGCAAGTGATTCTCTTCCGCTTCTTTCAGGAACTGCTTGTCTAAATCGGCATTTGCCAATGTAAACGGCACATTCATAATTGAGCGGTTTGGCTTAGCAATCGGGTTGTTGTAAAAATCGCTTGAATCGATGTAGCCGTAGAGCAACTCAGCTTTTTCTAAATTCGCCTTGTAAATGGCGTCTACACCGCCCTGTTCCAAAAGCCATTCAAAAACTAGACCCGCCAGATACCATGCATAAGTTGAAGGTGTATTCACCATTGAATCATTTTTTGCTTGCGCAGCATATTTCAAGATGCTTGGAACTTCAGGTTTCGCCTGATCCAATAAATCTTCACGCACAATCACTAGAGTTAAGCCTGCTGGGCCAATATTCTTTTGCGCGCCCGCATAAATCAGGCCAAATTTAGAAACGTCTAATGGCGCAGATAGAATACTTGATGAAAAATCGGCAACCAAAGGCTTATCTGTTTCCGGAATACCAGCAAACTGAATACCGCCGATTGTTTCATTATCGGCATAGTGCACATAAGCAGCATCATCAGACAGATTCCAAGTGCTTTGATCTGTAATGGCCAATTTACCGTCTACAGTAGTACCAGCTTCAATCACGTTAATGTCGCCATAACGCTGTGCTTCTTTGGTCGCTTTTTCTGACCAAATACCCGTGTGAATATAATCCGCTTTGCTGTTTTTACCCAGCAAGTTCAAGGGAATGGCAGAAAATTGCAGAGATGCGCCGCCTTGCAGGAACAGCACTTTGTAGTTCTCAGGAATATTCATGAGCTTGCGCAAATCAGCTTCAGCCTTTTCTGCAACAGCAACATAATCTTTGCTGCGGTGGCTCATTTCCATGATGGAAAGACCTTTGCCATGCCAATCCAGCATTTCAGCTTGGGCTTTTTCTAAAACGGCAGTAGGTAATGCAGCAGGACCAGCACAGAAGTTGTACGCGCGCATGATTTTTCCTTTCAGAGTGAGACACAATAAAATGATGGCATTTAACCACAGATAGCCTGTGCTTGCAGTAATTTATCCTGAAAATATTTCAATGCTGTCGGACATTTAAAACTAAAACTTCAATAAAGATCTGATCTTTTTACCGGCTTGATAATCTCAATAAAGGGCTCACCCGCCAGTAAAAAGCTGACGATTCTTAAGATTAAGGCAGGAATCACCACAATGCCGTGAATCAGCATGGCCGCGCTCAAATAAAAACCAAACTCCATCCAGCGCAGCTGCGGCAAAAAAATCCGCGATTTATTGTTCAGTGTTTGCGCTTTGAGCGCCGCAAGCGGAGCTTCGCCGTTTGCATCAATCCACTGCCGTGTTTTTCTGTGATAAGTATTGCTGCTGATTAAACCGCGCCGGTACGCCTGCAGCATGCGTTTGGGCTGCAAAAAGAAACCTGTGGACAGCGCAATCAAATTCATTATGCCTAAAATGGGATGACGGAACATAGAACCTGTGCCCAGCTCCCAAGCGCTGACCTCGCCTTCACCAATCCGCCCAACGGTATAGCCCGTCAAAATATGATGCATGTCATGATATTTGAGATACTTATGCCGCACACCAATATTCGGCATAGGCACAATCAAACAGCCGGTATATACACCTACTGTTAAAGGCTGACGGTCCCCGACAATTGGGCCAAAGCCATTTTTTTGATAAAAAAGCTCGAGTGACTGATTTAACATATAAGAATCTGCAAAATTATTTGGCGCTTTGGCTTGTAAATCCATCTTATATTGATTAAACATGAGGTTAGTCTGCACACAATATAGCCGATAATTTCAATTTTTCACACTATAGCGGCAAGATCAAAAAAATGAACAGCTGTATAAAAAGCATAATACCGGATCATTGCTTTATACTTGGCCTGACGATACGGAGAATCTATTCGATGTTACAGCGTGCCTCTGGTTTAAGCCGTTCCGAACAAAAAAGTACAATCAATAAAAAGACGCTAACTGCACTTCATGGCTCTATTTTCACAGTTTCTATGCTGTTCAGCTCGATGTGCTGTGCGCAAAGCATCAGTTTCCAGCAAGCCGAGCAAAGTGTGCTGCAGGACTCTTACAGCACCAAAGCCAATCAGGCGCTGCAGCAGGCATCTCAGCTTGAAGCCGAAGCTGTAAAAGGCTTAGGGCTGCCAAGAGTTGATTTAAACGTACGGGCTTATGCTTTTCATAATGAATTGGACATTCCCTTTGGTGCAGTCAAAAATAATTTAGAGCAGTCCTTGAGCAATGGCGTCAACAGCAAAATTGATGAATGGCAAAACGCGAATCCCAATATAGGCGATTTGTCTGGCCTGAAAGACGGACTGAATCAAACTATCCATAATGGCGTGGGTTTAATCCCGGATGAATCCCAAGTGGTCTTGGATGATCAGGTGGTGCGTCCGACTGTTTCAGTGATGATGCCTTTATATACAGGCGGCCTGACTTCCAGCGCCAAAGAAGCGGCCAATATTAAAGCGCAGCGCAGCCAGCTCAATACCAAGCAACAGCAGGATGTTCAGCGTTTTGAACTGATACAGGCCTATTTTAATGCCCAATTGCAAAAGCAATTGCTGGCAAGCAGCAAATTCAATTTCGTTTCCATGAAAAAACATTACGGCAATGCGCTGAAACTTGAACAGCAAGGTTTTATCAGCAAAGGCCAGCGCATGCAGTTTGAAGTCGCCCGCAACAATGCAGAACGCGCCTTCCAAAATTCAGAAGCCGGCTATAAGGCCAGTTTATTTCAGCTGAATAACCTCTTGCAAAGCAGCCAGATTAACGACTTGACTACCCCTCTTTTCGTCAACTCAACACAAAATTTGGCGTTGAACAGTTTATTAAAAAGCTTCCCTGAACATTCAGCGCTGATTCAGAAAATGCAGATGGATACGCAACTGGCCAAAGCCAATGTTAAAGCGCAAAATGCAGCTAAAAAGCCCAGCCTTTATGCTTTTGGGGAATACAGCCTAGACGATAAGCAGAACTGGATTGTCGGCGTAGCCGCACGCTACAACTTATTTTCCGGCATTGATAAAAACAAAAATGTGCAGGCTGCCGAACTGCAGCGCTACGCTACCGAGCTGATGACTGAACGCACCAAACAGGAAATTGAAAATATTATTTATAAATCTTACAGTGAAGTGACTACGGCGCAGCAAAGCGATCAGCTGCTGCTGCAAAACATGAAAGCGGCACAAGAAAACCTGCGTATTCAGGAGCTGTCTTTTAAAGAAGATATGGGCACAGCCGCCCAAGTGATTGATGCGCAAAATGCGCTGAGCGGATTAAAGTCTGAAACCGCACTGAATGCATATAAATATGTCATGTCATTAGCAACTCTGCTGCAAAGCCACGGTTCGATTGCACAGTTTCAAACCTACATTAACCAGCCTAATACGCACTACCTTCGTTAATTTCAGATGGGGAACAATATGGATCAAGATCAAAACTCACCTGAATCGGAAAATCAATCAGCGCTAGCTGAACCGCAAAATCCGCCAAATAAGCGATCAGAAACGGCTGAGCCTGCAAAAAATAAAGACGGACACAGCACGGCAGCAACCGAAGGATCATTTAAAAACACCCTTTCTGATAAAGATTCAGTAGCCGCACCCGAAAAAAAGAATAAATCTGCCGTTTTAAAAATCGCAGCTGCAACTGTTCTGATTCTGCTGCTGGGGCTGATTGCCTTCGGGCTATGGAAAAGCTATCAGCCAAAAGAAGTGGAATTGCAAGGCCGGGTTGAAGCAGAGACCATTCACGTTTCAACTAAAGTGCCTAGCCGCATTGAAGAAATTTATGTTCATGATGGGCAAAAGGTTAAGAAAGGACAGGAATTAGTCCGCCTGTTCAGCCCAGAGGTTGATGCAAAAAAACAGCAGGCCTTAGCGACCCTGCAATCAGCTCTCGCTCTGCAATCGACAGCAGACCGCGGCTCACAGGAAGAAAATATCGCCACGCTTTATGCCAACTGGCAAAGCATGAAAGCACAGCAGAACTTAGCGCAACTCACTTTTCAGCGTGGGGCCAAACTGTTTCAGGAAGGTGTAGTTTCGCGCCAGCGCCGCGATGAAATGCATGCCGCCGCAGTGTCGGCTGCAGAAATGACAGAGGCTGCATACCAGCAGTACGCCCGCGCTAAACGCGGCAGCACACCAGAACAAAAGTCCTCTGCCGATGCGCAAGTCAGTATTGCCAAAGCCGCTGTAGCCGAAGCCAATGCCTTAGAAGCGGAAACTAAATTATTGTCGCCAATCACTGGCACCGTCTCTAAAACCTACGGCAAAGCCTCGGAACTGGTTGCGATGGCTGTTCCCGTAGTCAGCATTATTCAGGATGATGATCTTCATGTCACCCTGAATGTCCGTGAAGACCAGTATCAGTCTGTATATAAAGCCAAAACCATGAGCGGCTATATTCCTGCGCTCGGCCAAAGCGCTGAATTTAAAATTAAAAATATAGAGGCTGAAGGTGATTTTGCCACCATCAAAACAACACGACAAACGGGCGGCTATGACATCCGCAGCTTTAAAGTGCATCTCGCACCTGTTCACCCCCTCCCTGATTTAAAAGTAGGGATGAGCGTGCTGTTTAAAGTGAAAGAGGCTCAATAAATATGCGCTCAGGCCTGCTGCGTGAACTGCGCTATCTGCTGAAGCATAAATGGGATTTATGCCTTGTCACGCTGGCGCCTGCTTTTATTATTGTGCTGTTCTGCAGCATGTTTGCAGCCGGCAAAGCCGAGCACTTGCCGATTGCCATTATTGACCAGGATCATAGCCAGCTCAGCAGAAGTATTGAGCATCATTTAAGCCTGAGCAGCACCTTAAGCATTGCTCAAATCAATGAAAGTCAAAGCGAAGTTGAGCAGCTGCTGAATCAAAATAAAATTTGGGGCTATGTGCATATTCCTGCAGGTGCAGAACAGCGAATGGTTCAAGCCAAAGATGCCGAAATCAGCATTGCCTTTAACCAAAGCTATTTCAGTGTGGGAAATACCATTTCATCCGCTATGCTGCTAGGCACGCTGCAAGCCTCGGCTGAGTTTATGGGGAAAAATTATTTAGAAAATAAAATCCCCTACTTGGATGCCCCAACACCGAATGTCAAAATTTCTCCGCTGTACAATCCTAGCCTCAATTATGAGTTCTATTTAGAACCTTATATGATTCCCGCAATTTTGCATTTACTGCTCTGCTGTTGTGTGGCATTTTCCGTTGGCCAAGAGCTGAAGTTTCAAACCGCTCAGCAATGGCTGCAAGGTCAAAGCCTGTTCAGTGCATTGATGAGCAAAAATCTGATTTATATTTTAATTTTCACCTTTTGGACATGGCTCTGGATGGTCTGGCTGATTGGCGTTCACGGCTGGTTCGTGGCGGGCCATCTTTGGCTGATTTTAGCAGCGCAAATCTTATTTTACAGCGCCTATGCCTTTATCAGCAGTGCAATTGTATTGGCAACCCAAAATTTATCTAAAACATTCGGTGTTATTGCTGTTTATGGCGGCTCATCCTTAAGTTTTGCCGGTGTAACGTTGCCTCTGAATAATGCCCCGATGTTCACCAAGTTTTGGGCGCACATTATTCCCTATACGCCTTATGCCAAATTGCAGACTGAACAATGGGTCATTGGCAGCCCGCTTTCTTCATCTGTGCAGCCCTTTGCCGTACTGTTGATTTATGCGGTGCTGTATTTTGCTTTGGCTTATATCTTCTTGAAAAAATATGCCAAGGAGATGCAGCCATGAGACAGTTTTTCAAACATTATGTTCAAACTTTTAAAAATATCGCCGCCAATTCATCCATATTGACGACCCTGATTCTGTCCGTCTTTATGTACAGTTTTTTCTATCCCACAGCTTATCAAGCACAGCAAGCGCAGGCTTTGCCCATAATTATTGTGGATGAAGAACAAAGCGCTGCCACCTCTGCCATTATTGGACAAGTTTCTAAAAGCCCCAATGTCGAAATTAAAGCAGTAACAGGTAATTTTGCTGAAGCCCAGAGCATGATTCGGCGCCAGCAGGCAGATGGTATTTTGCTGCTGCCTAGCAATCTATCCAACAGTATTCGCCGCGGTGAAGCAGGCGGTATAGGTTTATATTTAAGCGCAGCCAATTTTTTAAAAACCAAACAAATTGGCTTAGGCCTTGCAGCCTCCATTGAGCAGGCATTGGCTGAACAGGCAGAAAAATTCGGCAATGTCTCGCATTTTTCACCTGCGCTTTCTATTCATCAAATCCCTTTATTTAATACGTTATCCGGCTATGGCAGCTATATTTTCCCTGCCGTAGCGCCGCTGATCATCCATCAGACAATTGTTTTAGGTTTATGCATGCTGCTGGCAGACTACCGTGAGCAGCACCGCTGGAAGCCAACAACCGCCGAGTTTTGGGCCATATTCGCAGCCATCATGACTATTGGCTGTTTGGGCTGCTTTTATTTATTCGGCTTTACTTTTTGGCTGTACGATTACCCGCGCGGCGGAAATTTTGCGGGCATGCTGATTGCTGTACCAATATTCATTGGCTGTGTGATTGGCCTAGCCATGCTGCTGGCTTCTTTTTTAGATATACCTGAGCGCGCTGGTCATGTGATTGTATTCACCTCCATTCCCCTATTTTTACTCTCAGGCACAGCATGGCCGCATGCTGCAATGCCTGTCTGGCTGCAATTGTTTGGAGAGTTTTTACCATCGACCCAAGGCATTCAAATGTTCATTCAACTCAACCAAATGGGCGTGCCAACACATTTAGTTGTACCTAAATTAATTTACTTGAGTGTTTTTGGCGCCATTTGTTTAAGCTGGGCATTTTATAGATTAAAACTTAAACCGCAGTAGTTAATTATTAGTCATTTTTATTCATTGCATAAATTATTTTTATATTTTAAATCGAATTATTAAATAAAACTGAAAAAATAAACACCAATTGAGCGCGATTTCCCAAAAATAGTTCGCTCATTTTTCATAATATCTTCAAAATAGACTTAACCCAATCTGTCCAAATTTCTCTTGCTTCTCCTTCACCTTTTTCCGGTGCAGTGCAAGAGCGCGTGCAGATATTTTTTTGTCCCTAATTTAGTTTTTTCAGAGCTGAGTATGAAAAAAATTAAGATGAGCCTTGCATGGCAAATCGTAATTGCACTTATTTTAGGTATACTTTTAGGCTCTATTCTTCATTATTCTCCCGAATACCGTGATGCCTTAGTAAATAATTTATTGACCCCGCTGGGCTCAATATTTATTAACCTCATTAAAATGATTGTAATCCCGCTGGTTGTATCAATGCTGATTCTAGGCATTGCCAATGCAAGCCACGGTTCCAATGTCGGTAAACTCGGTTTCAAAACCATTCTGTATTTTGAAATCATTACCACAATCGCCATTATTGTGGGCCTAGTCGCCGCCAATGTGTTCCAGCCCGGCGCTGGAATTGATATGTCTACCCTGACTCAAGTCGATATTTCCAAATATCAGGAAACGACGCATGAAGTCAGCGAGCATTCGCACGGCCTAATACAAACGATCCTGTCTTTAATTCCATCCAACTTTTTTGCCGCATTGACCAGCGGGCAAATGCTGCCGATTATTTTCTTCTCGGTCTTGTTTGGAATAGGCTTAGGCTCATTACCCCAAGATACCAAACAGCCGCTGCTCACAGTACTGCATGCCGTATCTGAAACCATGTTCAAAGTGACCCACATGATTATGATGTTTGCGCCTTTAGGTGTATTCGGCTTAATCGCGGCAACGGTTGCAAACTTTGGTTTCAGCTCACTGCTGCCCTTAGTGAAATTGGCGGTATTGGTCTATGGCGCAATTTTATTCTTCATTTTTGTGGTATTGGGATTAGTCGCCAAAATCTGCGGATTCAGCATTTGGGCAATTGTTAAAATATTGAAAGATGAATTGATCTTGTCATATTCAACTGCCAGCTCAGAGACTGTGCTGCCGCGCATTATGGAAAAAATGGAAGCTTATGGCGCGCCAAAGCCGATTACCAGCTTCGTGATTCCAATCGGCTATTCATTCAATTTGGATGGATCAACACTATATCAAAGTATCGCAGCAATTTTCATTGCACAGCTGTACGGCATTGATTTGAGCTTAGGTCAGCAAGTGATTCTGGTCTTAACGCTGATGATTACATCGAAAGGTATTGCCGGCGTGCCTGGCGTGTCTTTCGTTGTTTTGCTTGCAACTTTAGGCAGTGTCGGCATTCCGCTGGAAGGCCTTGCATTCATTGCCGGTATTGACCGTATTTTAGATATGGCGCGCACTGTACTGAATGTCATCGGCAATGCTTTAGCTGTACTGGTGATCAGTAAATGGGAAGGCCAGTTCGACACAGAAAAGCAAAAAAACTATAACGCGCAACTGAATAATACCCTGTAATTCAGCTGTAAAAATAAGGACGCTTCGGCGTCCTTTTTTGTGCAGTCAGAATTTTATTTAAATTTTCTCACCGAATACCGACACGCTTAAATCACGAATTTTAGCGCTGCCGCCTGCTTTATCAAAGCTGACATCATATTGCACTAAATTTTTATCGTAGCCATATTCATAAGTCACCGTATACTTGCTGGGCTGACCAGTGGCCTTCACTGCATTCTTCGCAACAATTTTTTTGGTTTTATAATTTTCTTTTGGCAGCCCCCGCGCAAATTTATGCATTTCTTTTTCATTGGCGCTGAAACGCGCCTGAAGTTCCGGTTCTAGCCGTGTCATCAGCAGCTCAAAATTTTGCGCGCGCAGGTCATCATAAGCCGATTGCGCTGCCTGCGCCTGCTGCGCGCTCGGGTCAGGAATCGCATTCATTGCCTGCTGTCCAAGCTTGTCGCAGCCGCTCAAGGCCAATACTGATGCCAAAACAGCATATTTAAATTTCATCATCATGTTTATCCGCCTAATAGGTTCCTGACGTAGAAAAAAGGACGCCGAAGCGCCCTTTTTCATTGATTTAAACTCAGTCTTCTTGAGGATCGTTTAAATCAGATTCATTTTCTGTACTTTCGTCAATGATTTCATCATTTGAAGGCGCTTCTGCTGATGCCGCTAAAGATGCATCATCCAGCAGCTCATCATCTTCTTCAACGGCTTCAATTGAAACCACTCCCACAAGCAATTCTTCATTGCCTAAACGGATCAGGCGCACGCCTTGCGCATTACGGCCTGTCTGCGCAACTTCAGATGCGCGGGTACGCACCAATGTACCGCCATCAGAAATCAGCATCAGCTCTTTGGTTTCATCGATGGCAACTGCACCCACCAATTGACCGTTACGCTCTGAGGTCTTGATAGCAATCACACCTTTACCGCCGCGTTTCTTGGTCGGGAAGTCATCCACCGGTGTACGTTTACCATAACCGTTTTCAGACGCGCAAAGCACTTCACCTGTTTCCGGTACAACCACAAGTGACACGATACGGCTGATCAGCGCTGAATCTGAACCGTCTTCGTCATCCGAATCAACGTCAGCGTCTTCTGCATCTTCTGCCTGCGCAGCTGCACCGATCGTGACGCGCATACCGCGTACGCCTTTGGCAGAACGGCCCATTGAGCGTACGTCAGTTTCTGCAAAACGGATGGCTTTGCCTTCGTTCGAGAACAGCATAATCTGCTGCTCGCCGTCAGTGATCGCAACACCAATCAGCGTATCATCACCGTTCAATTCAATCGCGCGCAAGCCATTTGAACGGACATTGGAGAACTGTTCCAACTCTACACGTTTAATCGTACCGTATTCAGTCGCCATAAACACATAGAAGTTTTTGCGGACTGCTTCTGCTTGCTGCGCGAAATCATTGATGATGTCATCATCAAGATCTGTTGCTGAAAGCTCTAGGCCAATCTGTTTCAACTGAATCCGCAATGCATCAGAAATATCATCTGCACCGTCTTCCAGCTCAGTCAATGCGGCTTCAAGCTCAACGTAGTGACTGTTGATCACTTCATTGTTTTGAATCTGCGCCGCATTGGCTTTTACGAAGGCTTTAAAGTCTGCCAGACGCTCTTTGAATTTCTTCGGCGCGTCAATCACAGGCAGAATTGCTGTAATTGTTTCGTTTTCATCCAATGGCAGCAAGTTGACCATCGGACGGCCTTTCGCACCGCGAGAGGCTTGCGGCACTTCATACACTTTCAGGCGGTAAACCTTGCCGACATTGGTGAAGCACAGCACAGTCGCATGGTTTGATGTCACAATCAGATGCTGAATGTAATCATCTTCTTTCATTGATGTTGCAGACTTACCGCGGCCGCCGCGGCGCTGCGCAGCATAGTCGGATAATGGCTGTGTTTTCGCATAGCCAGTTTTTGAAACCGTCAGCACCATTTGCTCTTCAGGGATCAAATCTTCGCGGGAGAAGTCGATACGGGACTCAACAATAGATGTTTTACGCGCATCGCCATACTGCTGAAGAATAAGCGCAAGCTCTTCACGAATTACATTCATCAATAAATTGAAGTCATTTAAGATTGCAGTATATTCAGCAATTTGCGCCAAAATTTCTGAGTATTCAGCTTGCAGCTTATCTTGTTCAAGGCCCGTTAAGCGATGTAAGCGCAGCTCTAGGATTGCGCCGACTTGTGTCGGTGACAGGCGGTAGACTTCGCCGGTCAAACCAAATGGACGTGATGGATCTTCACCTTCAATTTCATCCGGACGGACAGAAACTGCACCGGCTTTTTCCAGCAGCGCAACAACACCGCCGCCTGCCCATTCGCCAGCTTGCAAACGCTCACGCGCTTCAGCAGGGTTCGCAGATGTTTTGATGGTTTCAATGATCGCATCGATGTTCGCCAATGCAACAGTTAAGCCTTCCAAAATATGACCGCGTTCACGCGCTTTGCGCAATTCGAACATAGTCCGGCGCGTAACCACTTCTTGACGGTGGCGGATAAACGCAGCGATGATATCTTTCAGGTTCATCAACTTCGGCTGTCCATTGTCCAGACACACCATGTTGATGCTGAAGGAATTTTCCAGCTGAGTGTTTTGGAACAGGTTGTTCACAATAACTTCAGCATTTTCACCGCGCTTCAGATCAATGGCGATACGCATACCGTCTTTGTCTGATTCATCACGCAGCTCTGAAATCCCTTCCAGTTTTTTCTCTTTCACCAATTCAGCAATACGCTCAATGGTTTTTGCTTTATTGACTTGATATGGAATTTCAGTAAATACAATGGTTGTGCGGCCAGACTTCTGGTCTTCTTCAAAATGGTATTTACCGCGGATATGCAAACGACCTTTACCGGTGCGGTAAGCGTCCACAATGCCTGATTTGCCATAAATAATACCGCCTGTCGGGAAATCAGGACCAGAGATATGCTCCATCAAGCCTTCAATGCTGATATTCGGATTATTTGCATACGCCAGACACGCATTGACAACTTCGGTCATATTGTGCGGCGCCATATTGGTCGCCATACCGACAGCAATACCCGTTACACCGTTAATCAGCAAGTTTGGCACGCGCGTTGGCATGACTTGCGGAATACGTTCAGAGCCGTCGTAGTTATCTTCCCACTCAACAGTGTCTTTTTCTAGATCAGCTAAAAGCTCATGAGTTAACTTACGCATCCGGACTTCGGTATAACGCATTGCAGCCGCGCTGTCCCCGTCCACCGAACCGAAGTTACCCTGACCGTCAACCAATTGGTAACGCAAGCTGAAATCTTGAGCCATACGGACAATAGTTTCGTATACAGCTGAATCACCATGCGGGTGATATTTACCGATCACGTCACCGACTACACGGGCAGACTTTTTGTAAGCTTTGTTGTAGTCATTGCCCAATTCGTGCATTGCAAAAAGCACACGACGGTGAACCGGCTTGAGACCATCTCGTACATCTGGCAATGCACGCGATACAATCACGCTCATCGCATAATCGAGATATGAGCTCTTCAGTTCATCCTCAATGGCAATCGGTCTAATTTCCGATACGCTCATGCATACTCCTTATTATACAAGCTCATTCTGCTCATATTTATATGTCGTAAATCTTGCTAAAATTCCACTCAAAAAGCATGAGTCAAAATGTAAAATACAGCCGTAAATTATAGCATAAACACTCTTATTTTTGTGCGTTATCAGGCAAGTTAATCGCCTTATTTTAAGGGTTTGCATCGCTTAAAATTCACGCTAAAACGGCTTCAATTATAATCTGCCGGCAGATTGGCTTTTTTCTGTCCAAACGCTAGAAAAAATACTTAACAATTGAACGCCCGCAATCCATCTTTTCTTCTCCAGCCACGACTATATCCGCGCTTAAAGATGGTCGATTCGATATAAATCTGCATGCGCTCTTTGGAAAAAAATCAGATCCAGCTCAAGAGAAATCCCGGTCAGCTGATAAATCATGCCATGCAGCTGCCCACGGTGATGGCTTTGGTGATTGAACACGTGCGCTAATATTTCAGTTAAAGGCTCACAATAGACCTGATCACGCCGAATATATTGAATGTCCTGCGTGAATGCGCAATCCTCTAAGGACTGGATATATTCCAGCAAGCGCAAATCCAACGCTGTACGCGCCTGAATGCACTCTGCCGCATTTGGATAAAGCACATCATCCAACGCATAGCTAGACGGCTTAGAACCGCAAATTCGATCCAGCCAAAGCACATCACCCACATACAAATGGTTAATCATGCGAATAATGCTTTTAAAATAAGTGCCGCAGTCTCGATGCTGCTGTTCAGGGCTCAAATCCTCTACGGCGGCATATAATTTTGCATTCACCCACCGGTTATAGTGCGCAAACATTAAATAATGATTTTTAAAACTGTAAGGCATACCAAGCATCTTTTATGATTAATATTTTATTTATTCTTAGCATAAAAAAGCCCTTACGCAGATATTCCGCGCAAGGGCTCTTGAAACTCAAGTTTCAGAAATTAGATTTTAGATACTAACTCTGGAACCACAGTATTCAAGTCACCGACCAACCAGTAGTCCGCAACTGCATTAATTGGCGCTTCTTCATCTTTGTTGATCGCAACGATCACTTTAGATTCTTTCATACCCGCCAAGTGCTGAATCGCACCTGAAATACCCACAGCGATGTACAAATCAGGCGCAACAATTTTACCTGTTTGACCGACTTGCATGTCGTTCGGTACAAAGCCTGCATCCACTGCAGCGCGTGACGCGCCTTGAGCAGCGCCCAGTTTGTCCGCCAATGGGTCAAGTACAGTGTGGTAGTTCTCGCCTGAACCAACACCGCGGCCGCCTGATACAACAATGCGCGCAGCTGTTAATTCTGGACGTTCAGATTTTACGATTTCTTCGTGAATGAACTTAGAAATACCAGCATCGCCAGTAGAAGCAAGCGCTTCAACCGCAGCAGAACCGCCCTCGCTTGCAACTGGATCAAATGCTGTACCGCGTACAGTTGCAACGACAACTGATTCAGCAGATTCTACAGTTGCAATTGCATTGCCTGCATAGATTGGACGCTTGAATGTTTTAGGGCCATCAACTGCAATGATGTCTGTGATCATGCTGACATCAAGAAGCGCAGCTGCGCGTGGCAGAATGTTTTTACCGGTGGTTGTAGACGCAGCAAGGATGTGCGAATAGCCAGAACCGATAGAAGCAACTAATTTAGCTACGTTTTCAGCCAATTGGTTTGCGTAGGCAGCGTCGGCAGCAAGCAGTACTTTGCTTACGCCAGCAACTTTAGCCGCTTGGTCAGCAACCGCTTGCGCGCCTGAACCAGCAACCAATACAGTGATATCACCACCGATTTTTTGCGCTGCAGCAACAACGTTTAATGTCGCGCCATTCAGCGCTTTGTTGTCGTGCTCAGCGATAACTAAAATACTCATGATTTTTATCCTTCTGTATTAGATCACTTTCGCTTCGTTTTTCAATTTTTCTACAAGCTCATCTACTGATTTCACTTGTACGCCAGCTTTACGTTCTGCAGGCGCTTCAACTTTAACTGTTTTAAGCTTTGTTGCAGGGGTTACGCCRAAATCAGCCGGTGACTTAACATCCAGCGGTTTTTTACGCGCTTTCATGATGTTTGGAAGCGCCGCATAGCGTGGCTCGTTCAAACGCAAGTCCGTAGTGATGATGGCTGGAAGCGCAAGCTCTACAGTTTGCAGGCCGCCGTCAATTTCACGAGTCACTTGCACTTTGTCGCCGTCTACTTTCACTTCTGACGCGAAAGTGCCTTGGCCTGCGCCAAGAAGGGCGCCAAGCATTTGACCGACTTGGTTCGAGTCGTCATCAATCGCTTGCTTGCCCAGAAGGATCAATTGAGGCTGTTCAGCTTCAACCACGCCTTTTAAAATTTTAGCGATTTCCAGCGCGCCCAATTGGCTGTCATCCGCTTCAACCAGAATGCCGCGGTCTGCGCCAAGCGCCATTGAAGAACGGATTTGTTCTTGAGCTTCTTTAGCGCCAATAGAAACAACAATGATTTCTGAAACAGTTCCTTTTTCTTTTAAGCGAACCGCTTCTTCCACTGCGATTTCACAGAATGGGTTGATTGACATTTTAACGTTCGTTAAGTCAACACCACTGTTGTCCGGTTTAACACGGACTTTAACGTTGGCATCAACCACACGTTTTACAGCAACAAGAGCCTTCATGTAATCCTCGGCTGTTTTAGCAAATGTAAATATTGAGAAAAGTTATATTAACTCTTCACTTTAAATTTTTTAGGTGCCCKAWCCCCGCCTTTTTCAATCACGGTGCCGTTCTGCAGCACGCGTGAACGTCCGCCGCCGCCTTCTGGGCGCTCCCAGTCATCAATAATGAATTCGGCTGTGCCGCCGCCGGCACGTTCCTGC